>CALXOV010000017.1 GCA_944390105.1 uncultured Succinivibrionaceae bacterium | reverse complement strand
TAATCCCTGCAGGCAAAATCACGTTCATACCGCAGGGGATTATGGACAAAGCGCGCACAGTCCATGGCGCGGCGGAGCTTAACCGCCACCTTAGCGAAGGTCTTCAGTCTGAGCTTAAGGGGTTTTGCGAGCTCTGGGCATGGTGGCACTTCCCTACAGGGGATATGGGTAAAGCTAACCGATCACAAATCCCCTGTCGCGGGACCTGCGAAAGATTAACACTAAGGCAGCCACTTCATCCGCGCAGCTGAAGCTACGCGGTTTGCGCGGCCTGTTTATATAAAAAGGCGGCTAAATGGCCGCCTTAAACATCACGAGAGAGAAAGCTTTGACTTACCGTAACGATTGACTACCGCTTTACCAGTTAAATCACGACCAACTCGCCTTCTAGTGCCCCGGCTTGATCTAAAGCTTCAAGCACGGACATCAAGTCACCGGGAGCTAAGCCAACTTCATTAACCGCACGCACTAAGTCATCAAGCGTAGTGCCAGTATCAAACTTAAACATTTTGCCTTGGCGCTCCTGCACATTAATGTTGGAATTAGGCACAATCGCGGTGCGTCCTTGGCTGAAGGAATTGGGCTGCGAGACCTGCGGGTCTTCAGTCACGGTCACCGTAAGACCACCATGGGTAATCGCCACCGGCTTTAAGCGCACTAAGCTGCCGATGACAATAGTTCCGGTACGCGAATTGACAACAATCTTGGCTTTATCTTCGCCTTCAGTAATATCCAGGTTTTCAAGTACCGATAAGAACTCCACGCGCTTGGCCGGATCGCGCGGTGCTCCCACCCGAATGGAGACCGCATCCTCGGCCATAGCGGTATTGCGGCCAAACAACTCGTTAATGCTGTCGGCCACATTTTTGGCGGAAGTAAAATCTGGACGGTTTAAATTAAACACAATACTGTCAGAGCTGTTGAAATTCGTCGGTACCTCGCGTTCGACAATTGCCCCATTAGCAATGCGTCCAGCTGTCGGGGTATTGACCGTGACGCGTGAGCCGTCAGCCCCCTCTACGCCCAATCCGCCCACGACCAAAGAGCCTTGGGCTATTGCATACACATTGCCGTCAATACCCTTGAGCACCGTCTGCAACAGCGAGCCACCGCGCAACGAGGTGGCCTCGCCGATGGCAGAGACCGTCACATCAATGGTTTGCCCCGGCTTGGCAAAAGGCGGCAGCTCAGCATGTACCACCACCGGCGCCACATCCTTAATCTTTAAATTGGTGTTCTCATCAATTTTGATACCGAAATTATTGAGCATCGAACGAAAGCTCTGCTCGGAGAAATCCGAATTCTTTTCACCAGTGCCCGACAGGCCAACTACTAGGCCATAGCCAATTAATTGATTGGCCCGCACGCCTTCTACTGAGGCTAAATCCTTCAGGCGCACCGCCTGACTTGAGGACAGCCCTAAGGTCAAAAGCAGCATACTTATAAGCAGCGCTTTAGCAAATTTAAGCATAAGCCGCCTCCTTAGAAGAAGATATTAAAGGCGCTGTTAAAGAATTTGGACAGCCAGCCGCGCTCCTGCGTGCTCGCAAAATCCCCAGTGCCGCCGTATTGAATGCGCGCATTGGCAATGCGCTGCGAGGATACGGTATTATCCGAGTTTACATCTTCTGAGCGCACAATGCCGGTCACACGAATATATTCATTGCCGTTATTGAGCATCAGCCACTTTTCGCCGCGTACCACTAAGTTGCCGTTGGCTAAGACTTTAACCACCGAGACGGAAATCTGTCCTGACAGACTGTTGGATTGCGAGGCATCGCTCTCGCCGTCAAAACTGGCGCTATTATTGAGACTTAAGGTCGGCTGATAGCGCCCAAAGTGCACATTGCGCCCAGCTAAGGATACCTCCCCCATGTTCAGACTATTGTTTCTATCTAAGGTGGTACCGGCATTCTTGCTTGCCGAGGTCGCCTCTTCAAGCTGCACCGAAATCAGATCACCCACGCGATGGGCACGTGTATCTGTGTACAAGCCGTTAGTGGCACTGTAGGGATTAAATAAACTGCCCGTCGGCACCGGCGTGCTTAAATCTTCCTCCGGCAAAGCCGGAGCATAGGCCGGATCGTCGGGTTTAGGGTCAAAAGCATCAATGGCACAGCCCTGCAGCAGCATGGCGCTTAAGGCCGTTGCCAGCCAAAAACTTTTTGTCATCATTTCTCTCTCCTTGACGCGTTTGAACGCGTCATTTTTCCGCCGCGTAGGTGGCGCTACTGCTGACTTTGCAAATTAGATGCCAAATTCAGATTCAGCTTACTACGTAGACGAAATCAGTGAACCCATCATTTCATCGACCGTAGTCAGTACCTTTGAGTTCATTTCATAAACGCGCTGCGCAGTAATTAAGTTCACCAGTTCAGTGGTAACCTGCACATTGGAGCTTTCGAGCATGCCCTGACGGATAGTCCCCATACCGTCCTCACCGCCGATGCCCTGTTGCGGCGCACCAGAAGCGGCAGTCTCAATATAAAGATTGTCACCAATCGGCTCGAGGCCTGATGGGTTAATGAAATCTGTCACTGTGATCTGGCCCAAATCCTGACCGGCAGGGTCATCGGGCAACTGTACTGAGACCTGTCCATCCTGACTTACGGTCAGGCCGACGGCATTTTCCGGCACCTGCATCTGCGGCAACAGCGGATAACCCTGCGCCGTTACAATAGTACCTTCTTCATTTTTCGTAAACTGGCCGTTACGCGTATAGGCAGTGGTGCCGTCAGGCATTTCAATCTCAAAAAAGCCGCGCCCCTGAATCATTAAATCAAAGCTGTTATCCGTAGTTTCGACATCACCTTGATTAAAATCCTTCTGCGTGGCGACCACCCGTGAACCGGCACCTAACATTAAGCCCTCAGGCAGATAGGCATCCGCAGTTGAACGGCCGCCAGGCTGATTGACTTTCTGATAGAGCAGATCTTCAAAAATAGCGCGGCTGCGCTTATAGCCAACGGTAGAGGCGTTAGCTAAGTTATTGGACGTCACAGAAATATTCGTCTGCTGAGCGTCCAGTCCGGTTTTACTAATCCATAATGCAGGTATCATCTTGCTTTCTCCTAACTGTAGCGCAGCAGGGTGTTCTGCTGTTGATCCATTTCACTGGCGGTCTGCATCATCTTGACCTGAGTATCGTATTGACGCTGAATGCGGATTAAATTGGTCAGCTCCTCCACCGGATTGACATTCGAGGACTCCAGCATGCCGCTGTCCACTTGCACCGTATCATCAAAGTTCAGCGTAGTACCGTTGCGTCCATAAAATAAACCGTCATAACCTTTTTCAATCGGCTGCGCATCCCCCCAGCGCACCAGCTTTAAACGGGCAAACTCCTCAACCACATTGGCATCTGCCCCCTGCGGTCGTCCTGAGATCACTCCATCCCGGTTAATCTGCAAACCTTCTAAATCCAAAGGCAGCGCAATCGGCAGCCCATCGGAGTCCAACACGGCATGCCCATTGGAGGTACGCAGCTGTCCCTCGCTGTCAAGCATCAAGCTGCCAAAGCGCGTATACGCCTCTCCGCCCTGCGGCGACTCAATGGCCAACAGTCCATCAGCATCGCGGATGGCAATATCCAAAGCCCGTCCCGTAGTTTCTCGAGCGCCGCCTTCCATGTTGTAGCCCGGGCGCTCGGTCATGGCAAAAGCGCGTGTCGGATAGGCATTGGCAAAAATCGACATCGCGCGGCTATTTTCAAAATCTGCCTTAAAGCCAGTAGTATTGGCATTTGCTAAATTATTGCTGCGCACGCCAAGGCTGTGGAAATTTTCCTTAGCCCCTGACATGGAGATCCATAGCAGCCGATCCATAATTCGATCCTCGGTAAGCTAACTGTACCCTTAACTACCAAGCTTTTAGCAAAGGCCATGCCAGCTACTATCATTGGCGGTAGAATATAAATTAACTATTTGATTATTAAATAATATTAATACTGAATCCCCAGCGGATGACGCTTTAACAACGCGGTTTTTACTACAATTTATCCGCTCGCGCCCACGCTTTGACAACTTCCTGACACAAATTTGACGGAGGGAAAAATTAATGGGCTCTCACGCCCGGCGCTGCACCGCCAAGCTGCGGGTCACACGAGTGCCTAGCTCAAGCTTGGCGGCAAAAAATGCCGCCAAACAGGCTTTGGCATAATTTTAGATGGAAATTTCCGACACATCGCCGATGGAGACTTCACCGCCGCCAATCAAGCTTAAGATAGTATCCGAGTAATTCTGGCCCATGGTCACCGAGCCGATGGTGGCGTAAGTCTTCACCGGTAGTGAAGTAGTAACTCCATCCACCGTAGCCATAGCTTCAATGGTGTAGTTGCCGGCAGGGAAATAAGTAACAGTGCCATCTTCAGCCTCACTCTGCACGCCGTCCCACACAAAGCTCATTTCATCGCTGCCCGAAGATGCACCATATTCCGCCACTACTGAACCCGAGGCATCCTTAACCACAATTTTGAGATCTTCAGCACCGCTGCCGGCATCCACTTTTGCCATCACCGGGGTCTGTCCATCAAAGTAAGCCTCATCGGTATCCACGAGTACCGAGCGTCCCACTAAAGAGGACGCGGTTAAAGCCGAGCTGGAGTTCACCGCCGAAATGACGTCGGTCAAGCCTTCATTAATCGAGGTTAAACTTTCAACCATCGACAGCTGCGACATCTGAGACACCATCTGATTGTTGTCCACCGGCGAAGTCGGATCCTGTGACTGCAGCTGCGTAGTTAACAGACGAAGAAAATCTTCCTGATCAAGATACTGATCTTTAACCTTATCGGCTGCCGCAGCCTGCTCTGAGGCAAGATATGAATCCGTCTTGCCAATAGAGCTGTAATCAAAGCTGCTGTTATTTACCGCTGATGTCATTGCACATCTCCTTGCCGCCAATCCCTGCAGCCGCTGCCGCAGGTTCTGCTACCTCTTTTCAAGAACTATGCCAAAACTAAATAAAGCGCTCAGACTTAATGTTTATGTCTTGTTTTACCTTAATTTTATTAATATTTTCGTGCAAAGACGGCGCAGCCGCCGTATTCCCTGCCGCGGCAGTTTTTGCCGCAACGACGCACACAATACTCTCATATTTGCCAAAACCTCTCTTCTTGATAGGCTTTTGCAGCATCAAGGCAGCCGGCAAATGACAAGCTACAATAGTATTAACTGCGTTGTATGCTTTTTACCTTATTGTAGATGGAGAATATGTAAATGGAACAGTATCTGCAGGATGTACCGCTCAATAAAGCTTATCGTCTGCTTAACTTAGGAGCTACCGCTTTAATTTCTGCCGCCGATGCCGGCAAGGAAGACGTCATGCCTGCCACCTGGAACTGCGCCCTGGATTTAGAGCCGTGCAAGGCCACGGTGGTGATTGCCAAAGATCACTACACCCGCCCGCTGATTGAACGCAGCGGCTACTTTGCCATCAGCGTGCCGAGCGTAGCTATAGTACAGCAGGTGATGAAACTCGGCACCGTCAGTAAACATGATGATCCGCAAAAGCTTGAGCACTCCGGCGCTACTTTCTTCAAGCTACCAAACTTTGCGATGCCGCTCACGCAAGGCTGCGTGGCTCACTTAATCTTCAAAGTGATCCCAGAGGCGCATAATCAAGACGCTTATGATCTCTTTATCGGTGAGTGCGTCAAAGCGGTGGCCGACAGCCGCGTATTTCGTGAAGGCCACTATCAGTATGCCTCCGCGGATGCGCAGCTGCGCACGCTGCATTACGTGGCCGGAGGACATTTCTTTGCTCTAGGCGAGGAAGTAATGCTCCCTGAATACGGCCTTGATTAGGCGTCTTGCTTTAGCCTGCAGCCTCAGTGTTAGGCTGCAGGCTAACTGCACCCTTGAGCGTCAGCGGCAAGCTTAGACGGTACGCTTAGTGAAAGAAATCCTTGATGGCATCATGCTCTAAGGGAGGTAGGCCTAAGCGCCGACGCTCAACATTGAGCAGATTTTCCTCAGGATCTTCAAGATCGATGCGCAGGAAATAGCCCTTGTCATTAAGCGCCTGCGCAAGTTCATTTACACTTACCTTAGGAAGCGTCGGATGGCGTGACAGCGCAAACATCATCACGAATTTAGGCTCTCCAAACGCGGTCAGCAGATCCGCAGGTACACAAGAAAATATATCTTTGTCGCGCATGTATAAATAAGTACGCGCCTTTTTCGTGCTTTTATAGACAAATACCAAACGCTCGTTCATGACCTCAGCTCCGCCTGCCAGTTACTTCATACCCGCGCAATATACCCCATTTTGCCCAGGCTGCGGCTTGCGCTGAGCGCTTTTTGCGGTAAAAATGCCGACACCGCACGCTTTTAACTGTGCTAAAGCGCCCGCTGTGCTAAAATGCCGCTCAATTCGTTAAAAACCATCGGTTAAGACCACCAGGTTGCGGTTTAAAGCACAAAACATGAGCACACAGACAATTTTAGAGAAAACTGATCAGGCTTACGCCGGAGGCGTATCCCGTACCGGATTTTCCTTAAATGTACTGGAACTGCCCCGCGGCTTGCTGTCGGACCTGTCTACCGTGCTAGCGCACAAAATTGCGCCCAATCAAGCCGCATACCGTCAGCGCGCGTTTGTACTTGATGTCTCGGCAGTAGCTGACTTAACAACGCTTGATTTTGCTGCGCTGCAGGCGCAGTGCCGCGAATATGAAATCTTCTTAATCGGCGTATGCGGCATTACCGATGAAAAGAGTGCGCAATTGCTGGCTGATAAGCAGATCCCGCTTATTAACAGCAATAAATATGCGCGCGTGCGTGAGGAAAACTTAGAGCCGAAGGTGGTGGTTAAAGAAGTTGAGGTTAAAGTCCCCGTCGAGGTGCCGGTTGAAGTCAAAGTTCCCTATGAGGTTAGAGTTCCGGTCGAAGTTCCGGTCAATCAGCCCCTGACTGTCGTCACGCGCACCATTCATTCCGGAGAAACGATTGCCGCTCCCGGCAACAGTGTGGTGGTATTCGGCTCCGTAGGTCCGGGTGCCCGCATTGTAGCTTCGCACCACATTATTGTGTTTGGCGATATTAAAGGCGGCGAAGTCTATGCTGGCAGTCCGAGCAATGCGCAAGATCCGGGCTACAGCCAAGCTTTTATTTATGCCTCCGGCAAATTTAATCCCTCCATCATCTCCATTGCGGGTAATTATCAGACCGCTGAAGATATGGAAAGTGATCCTTTAATTGGTCCGCTGCAAGGCAAAGATGTCAGTGTAGTCGTCTCTTTAGAAGGCACCGCCCTGCATTACTGGCAGGTCAATGACTTTGCTCCGCAGCGCCCGTATCGCAGTCGCTAGCGGTCAACCGTTTATTACAAAAAAGGAACAGCAAAAAATGGCAGAGAACAAAGAAAGCGAAAACCAGCAGCAAAGCGCTGCAGAAGCTCAGGCTAAAGTGCAGGAACAGGATACTGCCCCCGCTGACAAAGCCAAGGCGACTGCACAAAAAAGTGAAGTTACGGCACCAGCTCCGGCAGCTGAAGAAGAAGAGAGCACGGCAGCTGAGATAGATGCAGCCCCGTTTAAGGCGCGCATCTTAGTAGTTACTTCAGGTAAAGGCGGCGTCGGCAAAACCACTTCATCTGCAGCCATTGCCACCGGTCTTGCTCTCAAAGGCCATAAGACGGCAGTAATTGACTTTGATGTGGGTCTGCGCAATTTAGATCTCATCATGGGATGCGAGCGGCGGGTGGTTTATGACTTCATTAATGTAATTCATCGTGAAGCCAAGCTCAATCAGGCTTTAATTAAAGATCGTCATGTGGATAATCTCTACGTGCTACCGGCCTCGCAGACTAAGGATAAGGATGCTTTAACTAAAGAAGGCGTCGGCCGTGTACTGCGGGAACTGGATAAAGCCGGCTTTGAATATGTGGTCTGTGACAGCCCGGCAGGAATTGAAGCTGGTGCCTTAATGGCGCTGTACTATGCCGATGAAGCAATTGTTACCACTAATCCTGAAGTCTCCTCTGTGCGTGACTCCGACCGTATTATCGGCATCTTAAACTCAAAATCGCGCCGCGCTGAAATGGATTGGGAACCGGTGCAGGCTAAGTTGCTGCTCACCCGCTACATCCCGCATCGCGTCTCCAAGAACGAAATGCTATCTGTTGAGGATGTGCAGGAACTCCTGACCATTCCGCTCTTAGGCGTCATTCCGGAATCGCCGGATGTGCTCAAGGCCTCCAATGCCGGCAATCCCATTATCTTAAATAAGGATTCCGATGCCGGCAAAGCCTATGATGATGCGGTCGAACGCTTGCTTGGCAATGAGGTAGAACTGCGCTTTATTGAAGAAAAGCGCGGCTTTTTCAGCAAGTTCTTTTCCAAGAATTAAGGAAGGCGCCGCATGTCATTAATCAATGTCATTTCCGAAGCCATCTTCGGCAAGGAAAAAGAAAAAAGCGCCCGGGAGGCCGCTAAACAGCGACTTCACTTGGTGCTCATCAATGACCGCGCCGGCTTTAATACGCCGGATTTTCTGCCCAAGCTGCGCATGGAGATCATTGAGGTCTTAAAGAAGTACGTTCCAATTGCCAGTGAGGATGACGTAGAGGTCAATATCGCCCGCAAGGATGAAACGTCTATTATGGAGCTATCGGTCTCACTTGATAGAAAGCAAGATGAGAGCGATAAAACTAAATAACGTGTGAAAAAGTGCTTTACAAACGCGCTTACTGCGCTACAATAGGCGCGTTTTAAAAAACGTACACCATTGAGCTGTGCCCAGGTGGTGAAATAGGTAGACACAAGGGACTTAAAATCCCTCGAACCTTATACGTTCGTGCCGGTTCGACTCCGGCCCTGGGCACCACCCACTAACCGCCTACTGGCGGTTTTTTCGTCTTTACTCCCTGCCTGATGCGGCTTACGGCAAGAGCTGAGCCCTACAGACCTTGCGCCAGCACGATGCGCCGCGCTGCATTTACGCGCGCTTGCTGATACCACAGCGGAATTGGATAGGTAAAATCGGCAAATTCAGTGCGCAAATTTAAACTCTGCCGCTCGGCAGTGCGCAACAGCTGCTCTAAATGTGACAGCGTCATACCGCTACCCTGCGCATAAATCCGCTGCTGCGCACGCGTAAGCTTTGCGCACAATCCGGCAGTGGCATAATAGGCGCAGTACACCGCAAGTTCCAGCCAAAAGGCCGTAGGATCACGCTTACCTAAATAACCGTCCACCACCCCGGCAGCAAAACAAGGATAGCGCACGCCATCTTGCGCACACAAAGGAGCAAAATCGCGGGCGCTTGGCGCCGGCAGCGCCTTAACTAAAGGGTGGAGCACAATTTTCCCATCCGAAGACAGCAGCAAAGTAGCAGCACGGAGCGTACCTAAGGTAAACACCGTCCTTCCTTTAAGCAGAAAATTAAGTCGCTCCTGCAGCGAACGGAGGGTGAGCCTATCTCCGGCAAAACGCAGCGGACTTGAAAAATACGCCGTCAACTCAGCCTTAACTTGCTCCTGCCATTGTGCAGCCTTCTGCCGCGCTGGCAACATTTGACGATGTACCAGCTGTAACACAAAACCGCAGCGCCTACCGGCTGCATACTGCGCCTTATCATCGGCATGTAACAGAAAATCCTGCAGGCAGGACAAGCGACGGTAGGCAAAAAGCACACTGCAAACCCCGTTATCTGGACTGCTTTGTAGCGACCACGGTGCCAGCACATGTTCCGGCAGCTCCTGATGCAACCGTCTATCGGCAAGGGCAGCATGTTTGAGGCGGCGCGCTGCGCTCAGCGGCCCCTGCAAGGAGAGTGCGGCAAAAGAGGGGGAGGACATGCGCGCGAGCGTATATCCATCTTCATCTTGCATCAGCACTTTATAGCGCAGCTGCGTCATCGCCTTATCTCCATGCGCTGATTGTAGCAAAAAGCTGAGAAATCTGCCGTTTTCCTGCGGATTGCTTATCGTGCGGGGTATAATAGCGCCACCTTTTTTACCAGCTTCGCGAGGTTATTATGACAGAACCTGCTAAAGCGCCCAATCCACTGGTCTACGCTTTTAATAAAATCCCTTTCATCCTGCAGGTAATTATCGGCCTGCTTGTCGGCATTCTGCTGGCGGTAATTTTCCCCTCCGACACCACGGTCTTGCCGATGCTGGGCACTCTCTTCGTATCGGCCTTAAAAGCTATCGCTCCATTGCTCGTATTTGTACTAGTTGCTGCGGCAATTGCCCGTCACAGCAAGGGCACCAAGACCAATATGAAGCCGGTGCTCGCCATGTACTTCATTTCGATGGGCCTTGCCTCAGTACTAGCTTTAGCCATGTCCTATATTTTCCCCAGCACCTTCACTGAGCTTGCCACCGCCGCTGAAAGCGCTGCGCCGCAAGGCATTTCTGAAGTGCTGCTCAACTTCTTGCGTCAGGCCGTAGATAATCCGGTCAATGCGTTGCTTACTGGAAACTATGTCGGCCTGCTGTTCTGGGGCATTATTTTCGGCCTGCTGTTTCGTTCCACTCACGATCAGACCAAGATGGTGCTGGATGATTTAGCCAAAACCGTCGGCGGCGCAGTGCGTATTGTAATCCGCTTTGCGCCTTTAGGCGTGATGGGCTTAGTGTATACTTCCTGCACCGCGGACGGTGGCTTTGCCAATCTGCTCAATTACCTGCACGTGCTGGCCGTCTTAGTGGTGACTATGCTGATGGTAGCCCTCATCATCAATCCGCTAATTGTATTTGCCTATACCCGCCGCAATCCTTTCCCCTTGATTTTCACCTGCCTTGGTAATTCGGCGATTACGGCATTCTTTACCCGCTCTTCGGCGGCCAATATTCCGGTCAATCTGCAGCTGTGCGAGCGCTTAGGGGTGCCACGTGAGACTTACTCCATCTCTATTCCCTTAGGCTGTACCATCAACATGTGCGGCGCAGCCGTGACTATCATTGTGATGACCATGGCGGCAGTGAATACCCTGGGCATCGATACTGATTTCTGGTCTGCTCTACTAATGTGCATTGCTGCAGTGCTGTGCGCCTGCGGAACTTCCGGTATTGCCGGAGGATCGTTAATGCTAATTCCGCTGGCCTGCTCGATTTTCGGTATCAGCAATGATATTGCAATGCAGGTAGTTGGTATCGGCTTTATTATCGGCGTGCTACAGGACTCGACCGAAACCGCTCTCAACAGTTCCTCGGACGTGGTATTTACCGCAGCCGCCTGCGGCATTACGCACGGTATTCAGGACTAAAGCTGACGCGGACTACGCCACGGCTTTTGTTTTCCGCTGCCGCTGATGCGGCAGCTTTCTACTTAATCTATATTATCCGTTTTACGCGCATCATCCGTGCTGTCCGCTGTAGGCTTACGCTTTCATGCGGCGGATCGGCTTGGCACCGTGACGTTGTTGTGCTCCTGAACGCTGGCGCGAGTTTGTTTGTAAAAGGCAGTGCTAATGCTCTCCGAGGGCGCGGCGCTACGCTGATAGCGCGGCAGCTTTAAAGTGAAAATAGTGGCAAATTCCTCCGAGCTTTCTAGATACACTATCCCCTGATGCACTTTAGCTACCGCCTGCACAACGGCAAGCCCAAGTCCGGTACCACTGCTTTTTGAGGTAAAGAACGGCTCAAAGATCTTCTGTCTAAGCTGTGGAGCTATCACTGGACCATCATTGCCTACTTGCATGTAAATAAACTGCTCATCGGCGCTGAGCGTCAGCGCCACCGCATGCGCTCCCGCTTCAATGGCATTGACGCACAGATTGGTTAAAGCCCCCGACAAAGCTGATTGATTGGCCAGGATAGTCATCGGCTTGCTGCCGATATGCGCAGTAAAGCTCACTCCATGTTTACGCGTGAGCGCCTCTAAATTGGCGGCAGTTTCAGCAATTAAATCCACCGCATCAAGGCGTGATACCGTCTGTTCCCCAGAGCGGGCAAACAGCAGTATATCGCTGATTTGCGACTCAAGAGCCGCCAGGCGTTCCATCAGTTTTTTCTGAAAGAGCTGACGTGCCGGCTGAGCAAGCTTGGCATTGCCTAAATTAGCTGCGTACAGCATCGCTGCAGACAGTGGCGTGCGGATTTGATGCGCTAAGCTCGCAGCCATGCGGCCTAAAGACGATAAACGCTCTAAATGGCTGAGCTTATCTTGCAGCGCGCGGGTTTCGGTTAAATCGGTCATCTGCACTAACTGGCCATGCGTCAACGGCATGGTCGACACCTGCAGGCGCTTACCGTCACGGGTGGATATTTCGTGCCCATCATCGCGCTTAGGGCGAAACACCGCCTCTATTACCTCCACCCAACGCCGCCCCTCGAGTTGAGCCTCACCCAAAAGCGTATGCGCACTGGCATTGGCTTTTTTAATCATGCCGCGCTCATCAATCACAATAATTGCTGACGGAACTTTAGCAAAAACTTCCGTCATTAAATCCTGAGCCTCAGACATTTTCTCTCTCCTCATTCAAGCTATCCGCGCCGTGGCACGCGTTGTTTTACCGCGTATTGCAAAAACGAGGCCAAAGCCAATTCCCCATCCGCCATGATGAAGTTATATTTTGATTTTAAAAAGAAAATAAATAAGATAAAGCCCCTGCAGGCGAGATAATTGCACGCTTTACACCCTCTGCATAGTCGCATTGCGTCAAATTTAAGACAGCGACTCCTATCATGTAGCACCCGGACGCTAGTTGCAAAAAAGCTGATAAAAAAGGACAGCCGCAGCTGCCCTTTTTTGAGGTTAAATAAATTTTTACTCCTGTAGTAAGAAGACAACCCGCTCCTTGCTAAATTTTATGAGCACGAGCTGTCTAAGCCCCCCCCGGGTTTAGACAGCTCTTTAAATTATGTTCTTACTCAATCTTAGGCGCTTGAGGTTCTACATCAGTAGGTGCCTTGGTAACTTGCGCAGGGGAGGTTGGATCTACAACCTGGCTCAAGGCTTCGCGGGACGCGTCAGAGGAACGATCCCCCGCCGCCTCAGCACGCTCTGCGTCAGCAGCGCGCGACAGCTCTTCCTCGCTTTCAGTTGAGATGGCTGCCGGCACAACTTGGGTCTGCATCTGAGCCTGATCGACGCTCACATCCACCTTGCTGCCGTGCACCAGCTGCGACAACGCACGCTCCAGCATCGCCACAGCAACGTAACGGTTAGCGCAATCGCGGATCGACTGCAGGAAGGTCAAATACATCTCTGATGAGTGCATACTGACATGGCTACTGCCAATAGTATCCACCAGCGCAATCTGGCACTTATCCACATCACGGTTTAATTTCTTTCCATGCTTAATGAAAGCTTCCACCGCTGCACTATTCGGGCTCTGCGCGACCTGATGCATGTCAAGGGACATCTGTTCAAGACGCTTTAACAGCTCAAACAGCGTGATCTTCATGCTGCCACCGAAAATGGTGTGGCGGTTGGCAATGTGTACTACCGCCTGATCAATACAGTAACGCATGGATTTAGAGGCTTCACGCATATTCGAGAAAGCTAGGTAGAAGAAGTGCTTGGCATCAATAGTACCGGCCGCTTCTTGATCTGAGTTCTTGTCAAGCGCTAAGTTGTAGTACTCGCGACGCTCTTTAGAAATTTGATCAAGCACATTCGAGGCTTTATTACGTGCTTTGCGCAGTTTGAACTCATTGTCATCAAAGAACGCCGTCAGCGCACGGTTCAAGCATTCTATATTCTGATCAAGGAACGCCGGCACTGCCGCAGACACTGCAGCTAAGATCTTAGAATTATCCCCGCGCGCCTCAATTACCGAAGCTACGGTCTCAGTAGTCTTGACCTTAGCAAAATTGGTGCGGATGATAACGTAGATAGTGATTGCCATTAAAATGAATATGGCCGGTGCTCCAAAGCCAAAGAACAGCATGGTCACCACAAAGCAGGCGCTAAAAGCTGAAAGACCAGTTAAGAACCATCCGGCAATCACCGTAATCACCCCGGAGATGCGAAATACCGCACTCTCGCGATCCCACGCCCCGTCAGCAAAGGACGAGCCCATAGCCACCATGAAAGTCACATAAGTAGTGGATAGCGGCAACTTTAACGAAGTAGCCGAGGCAATTAAAATCGAGGCTAACACTAAGTTAATCGATGCACGCACGTAATCAAAAGGCAGCGGGACTTGGCCTTTTTTAATCGGCACTTTACGATAGCGCAGCGCAAAGAAGGCTAAAAGTACGCGCGGCAGCGAACGATAGACAATACGCGAAATACCCAGACCAAAACGGGTAACTAAACGGCCTGGAGTGGAGGCTCCGAACTGCTCATGCTCGCCGCGGGTGGAGCTGGATAAATTAATGGAAGTCTGAATCACGCGATGCGCTTTTTTCGAGGTCCACAACGTTACCACCATGATGAGACCGGCAATCAGCAGATAGATGGTTGAGGTTCCAGTATCATGGTTGAGTGCATCCATTTTCAGGCTATCGGCCGGCAGACCGGAGGCAAACCACACATTAAAGGCATCCAAAGCCGCCAGCGGCACGCCGATGAAGTTTACTAAATCATTGCCGGCAAAGGAGAACGCCAAGGCAAAAGTGCCGCCTAGAATAATGAGCTTAAACACATTGTACTTAAGCAACACCAAGACCTGCGCCACAACGGACAGCCCGATGAAGATGGTCCACAGCAGCAGCGTAGTGTGCTCTTCAATGAAGGCAATATACTCAGGCTTCATAAAGGAAGCACCTTTAGCGCCCTTCATGATGAGGAAGTAAATGATGGCTGTTAAAGAAAATCCGGTAAATACGCCGCCTAAAATTTTGACGCTGTGCTCTAGGCGGAAGGAAAACAGCACACGGCACACAAACTGTACTACCATGCCTGAAATGAAAGCTACAGCCACCGACACTAGGATGGCTGACACAATCGTAATTGAGCGATCGGATTTAACGTACTCAAAGATCTCAGCATATGAATGACCGCTGCCGTAAAGCTTGAATACCGAAGCACACACCGCGGCGCCTAATAGCTCAAAGATAATCGACACCGTAGTTGAGGTCGGCAAGCCTAAGGAGTTAAAGATATTGAGCAACAGCACATCGGTGATCATGACGCCAAAGAAGATCAACATCACTTCATAGAACGTGAACATGTCAGGATGGAACACGCCGCTGCGGGCTACCTCCATCATGCCCGAAGAAAAGGTGGCGCCAAGCAACACGCCGGCGGATGCCACCAGCATAATAACTTGAATGGATGAGATACGACTGCCGATAGCCGAATTAAGGAAGTTCACTGCATCATTGCTGACGCCGACGAACAAGTCAATCGCCGCCAGTACCAGCAGAAACACTACCAGCACGAGAAACATTTGGTCAAACATGACGGTTTTCCAAGTTAAGAAAGCAAAGCACAGCTATTGTACACAAGGCTGCTACGCAGCTACGCTAAAATGACGCTACTATACCGGACAATTGTAAAGAATATGTAAAATCAGTTCAGTGCTTTTTGCATACTTTACACGCTTTTTTCACCAAAGCTTTACCATTATCGCAAGGGCCGGTATTTTTACACCGTGCCATGGAAATCAGTTTCTTTTTGTGAAAAAATACAGCCCAAATTTCAGCGCAAAGCCTTACGGCTCTGCAGGGCTGAGGTTTCGCTGCGCGCTGCGGCGCGTTCCCGTGCGGAGCCTTCCGCGCGAAGCTTGAGGCCGCCTATTTGGGGCGTAAAACGGGAGGAAACATGATCACCGCATGTCAGTTAAACGATGATGACACCTTGGCGCTGACACAGCTGACGGCCGGCCAGGCACTGCCTTCGGACGTCATTTGGCTGGATGTCAATCAACCCGATGATGATGAACGCGCTTGGCTTGAGAAGCTCTTTGTCGAAGATGTCCCGGAAGAAGATGAAATGGATGACATCGAATCATCTTCGCGTTTTCGCATCGGTCCTGACGGCGTACACATTCTCTCCTTGTTCCCCCAGCGGCTGGCCGACGAAACCCGCGGCGTCAACATGTCCTTTACCATGCGCAAGAATCTGCTCATCTCCTTTCGTGAAGAAGATGTGTCGATTGTGCGCCTGCTGCGCTACTACATTCGTAGCAATAAGGCCGATATTCGTTCAGCCCTGGACATTCTACTTTTACTGCAAGATTTAAAAGTTGATCAGCTCTCCGATTTAATTGAGGATGCTTACAGCACCTTGGATGAAACGGCAGATCAAATCATTGATGAAGACCGCGTTGAATCCACTTTGCGCGAACTGGTAAAACAAGAAGAGCTCAACGGACAAATTCTGCAGGCGCTGTACGACACGCGACGCGCGTTGCGCTTTATCAAAAAGAGCTTTGAAACTACGCTTGATGATAGGCAAAATCGCAGCATTGATGAAGTGCTCAACGATATTGAATCCATTCTGCCGCACACGCAATTTCTTGCCGCCAAAATTACCTTTCAGCTTGAAGCCTCGATGGGATACACCAATCACAAGCAAAATAAGATCATTAAAATCTTCTCAGTGGCGGCAGTAGTCTTCATGCCGCCGACGTGGATTGCCTCCATCTATGGTATGAACTTTAAATACATGCCGGAGCTGGATTGGCACTGGGGCTATCCGCTCTCCATTGGAATGATGTTTTTATCGGCGGCTTGTACCTATCTTTTCTTCCGCAAAAAAGGCTGGCTCTAACTTATAGCTAAATTCTCTTGGGCAGTAGACTCGTCCCGCCGCAGAATTTCCTCAAAGGCAGTAAGGCTGTCGGTAGTGAAATTAGCGGCAAGCCGACGCATGTCCGCCGCCGACAGATACATGATCCCCGACACTTCCTCGCGCTGGCGCACCGTCAGCGCATCGCCTAATGCTAAGAAAAGATAAGCAATTAAAAACGAGCGCGGTGCTTCCTTGGGATAGTCAATCCGCATCGTGCCTAAAAACTTAAACTCTATCCCCGGGCGCGCAGCATCCACCCCAATTTCCTCTAAAAGCTCGCGGCGTGCGCTCTGTTGCGGCTCTTCCCCGCTCTGCACTACCCCGCCGACGCAGGCATCAAGAAGTCCCGGAGCATAATCCTTCGTCAAGGTACGCACCTCAATTAAATACTTACCTTCACGGTTTTTAAACACAATATACGAAGCCCGATGCGGCAGACGCTCACGGCGCATTTCACTGCGTGGCACGCTGCGCACTACTTCATTGTTGCCATTGACGACATCGACCATCTCTTCCATGAAAAACTTCCTCTAAAAGCTGCCGTGAAATCTTAATCTGTCGGCTACTTTAATTCTAGCGCGGCTATGGTGCCGACGTTGCGGATAAATGAGCCAAGGTCAGGGCTGAAACCTTGGCAATCAACGCCTCAGCATCTGTCAGGCTGAGAGCGGCATCGGTGACAAAAACGCTGATACAGTAGTGTCGTCCATCCGGCAGCAGAACAAAACCTATATCATTGACCCCGATGTAGCGTCCGAACGCATCTAGATCCGAGGTTCCGGTTTTATGACCAAGCTGTGCCTTACTGCCGGCAAGCCCCTTGGACAGACGCTCAGGCCCGGAGGGACTAGTCATCAAAAGCTCACGCAACGCCGTCAGATCCGCCGCACGTACAGCTAAAGTATTAGAAGAGCTTAGCAGGCTTTCACACAGCTGTGCGGTAGCAAGCGGCGTAGACCAATTGGCATAACAATTATCAAGGTCGCGATGCATATCATCCTCGTTCACCTTAATAACGACATCGTCCAGCCCCTGTGCACGCAGATAGGCATCAACGTACGCTGGGCCGCCTAATTGCTTAAAGAGAATATCGCAGGCATTATTGTCGCTAAGTTGCAGGGTATAACGCAAAAGCTCGCGATAGGATAGGCACAGCTCACCCTGGGGGTATTTATCACGTAGCGGGCTGTAAGTATTGGGCAGCAGATCTGCTTTAGTGATGTACACCTCATCATCAAGAGTCAACTGCTTGTCTTTGAGGTAATGCAATACTGCCAGTGCCTGATGGAGCTTCATCACACTCATTAAAGGATAGTGAAAATGATTATTAATAAATAAGCTTTCACCATCCATAATGACGGCAATGCCTAATTGCGCCTTGGATGCAGTATTATCAGCCAATCCTTTGAGTTCAGCAAAAAGTAGCTGCAATGCCGCAGAGCTACAACTATCATCCGGGAGTGCCGACGCGGTGAGGCCAAATTGCGGCAATAACGCATCAGAGGCCGGAGCGGCCACGGTCAGGTTGGAGAGCAGCAGACCGCACATGGCCGCCGTTGTGACTAATATAGGATTCATCTGTCAGACCTTGCTTACAAGCACGAGATTAATGTGACTCCCTGATTTTGACATCCTCACCCCCTGAAGCGACGGAGCTTTACGGCGCGTTAGATAAGCATGAGCTGGCAGATGGTGCAAACTACTTATTAGTTAAGGCTTCCTGACTGGCAGGATAACGCTCACCCAAAATCGCCAGCTTATCGATAAAGGCGCGGATACCTTGAAGTTCCAGCGAGGAAAAGCTAATGTCAGCGCCACCGATATTTTCGGCAATGCGCTCAATACGCTTGCTTCCTGGAATCGGGACAATCCACGGCGCCTGTGCCAAAAGCCAACCGATGGCAATGCGCGCCGGAGTGGTATTTTTATTTTGGGCAAGTTTAGTGATGTAGTCAACTAGCTGCAGATTGTGCCTAAAGTTTTCCCCCTGAAAACGCGGAATAACCGGGCGAAAATCGTTTTTATCAAACTTACTATCAGCATTAAAGCGCCCAGTCAAAATAGCCTTGCCCAAAGGACTGAAGGGCACAAAGCCGATCCCCAGCTCTCTAAGCGTCGGCAGCAACTCTTCTTCCGGACGGCGATACCACAAGGAGTACTCGCTCTGCACTGCTGTCAGCGGACATACTGCATGTGCGCGGCGTACGGTGGCAGCAGCGGCCTCTGATAAGCCCCAATACAACACTTTACCCGCTTTAATCAGTTCACTTACAGTCTGTGCTACTTCCTCAATCGCCACCTGCGGATCGACGCGATGCTGGAAGTAAAGATCAATATGGTCAGTGCGTAGACGGCGCAACGACCCATCCACCGCACGGCGGATAGTTTCCGGACGGCTAGACAGCTTTACCGGGCGGGAAGAAGAGTCCAGATCGGGAGTCTCACTTAAGTCATAACCAAATTTAGTAGCGATAACCACCTGATCGCGTACAGGCTGCAGAGCTTCTCCCACCAACTCTTCATTCAGCCCGTAGCTGTAAACTTCTGCAGTATCAAAAAAGGTCACACCTAAAGCGACCGCTTGGCGCAAAGTACGGATGACTTCTTCACGCGTCGGATATGGCGGATAGCTCTGGGTAAAACCCATACAGCCCAAACCCACGGCTGATACTTTAAGGCTCTGCGCACCTTGTCCTAAAATACGGCTTTGCATTCTTACCTCCGTAGTATTCTCTTGTACTTAAGCTTTAATTACGGCAAAATTAACGCAATTCACGTCCGCGCGCACTACTGAAAACACGGCGACGCGTACCAATTTCACCGACAGCCGCGCTTACACCGCCTATCTTGCGTATGAGAAAAATACTGCAGGTCAAACAAGTTAATGATTACTGCCATTATCTAGGATGCAAGGCGCAGCATCCTTTAATCTGCATCATTGATTATGCTACGGTATCACCACTGCGGCACAGCCTCAATCGCTACAGCGTCTACGGTATTTTTCTTCGTGATGACGCGACAGTGGATCTAACCTACGGCTGCGGCGCATATGCCTATCAATCCAATTCGCTGCTGTGCGTAGCACCGGGACAGCTCGGCGGAAAAGAGGATAATGGAGAACGAGTCATCATTAACGGCTGGGCACTACTGTTCCATCCGGATTTATTAGCCGGCACGCCTCTGGCGTCATCTATGGATGACTATCCGTTCTTTTACTACTCTGAGCGTGATGCGTTGTGCCTGCTGCCTGCCGAGCATGATCTTCTGGTCGATCTCTTCCAACAGCTGCGCGCAGAGCTTACTACCCCTGCAGATGCCCAGACGTGAACCATCATAATCAGTTATCTGCAGCTACTGCTTAATTACTGCCAGCGCTTTTATTTAAGACGGCATGCTCTAAAACCATCGACAACAGAAAGTGACGTGCTCACGCGCCTTGAACAGATACTGCAGGAATATTTTGCCGCAGGACAGCAGCTACGCCTAGGACTTCCGTCAGTACAGTACTGCGCAGATAAGCTATGTCTTTCGCCCAATTACTGCGGCGAACTGATAAAAAAACTCAGCGGAGAAACTGC
Source organism: uncultured Succinivibrionaceae bacterium (assembly GCA_944390105.1). Taxonomy (GTDB): domain Bacteria; phylum Pseudomonadota; class Gammaproteobacteria; order Enterobacterales; family Succinivibrionaceae; genus Avisuccinivibrio. The sequence continues at coordinate 25,697 of CALXOV010000017.1, read as the reverse complement.
CGCAACTTATATTCGCCGTTTTATCCTGCAACTCATTAAAAACCGCTTGAGTGCAGGAAAAAGCGTGACGCAGACGGCAGCAGAGCTAGGCTTTGCCTATCCGCAGCACTTAAGCCGCATGTTTAAGGATCACAGCGGTCTAACCCCCTCGCAGTATATCCACATGATTAAGGATGATCTGCCATCCGCTTAACCTTGGCACTGCATAAGTAAAAAAAACTGACGACGCCGGATAAATTCTCAATTCTTTGCAAGTGTGCTAACCTTATTCTGGCTCATCTTACAAGGAATGTTTTATGCGTAAATTTAAGTTCACTTTAGCCACGGCCGCGGTAGTCTTTTCCCTACACGCTACGGCTGCCCCCATTAATCTGCCCAAACTTGACGTCACCGCGCTTATCAATGCCGGTGCCAATGCCTTTACGCAACAGGTGCGTTTAGGTGGTTTTCGCATGTCGCGCCCGGCTGCGCGCAATTTTGGCGGAGCCGGTACTCGCAGCAGCCGCACGCAAAATCAAGCGAACACGAATAATGCCAATCGTAATCAGCAGGATGCGCAGTTCTCCCAGCAGGCCCCCTATCGCAGCGCTCCGGGTGCGGCTGCAGCTCCGGCTTATACCGGCTCGCCGTTCTTAAGCTCGCTTACCGGTACCATGACCGGTATGCTCCTGGCCAATATGCTGTTTGGCTCCACCGCCAATGCCGCAACCCAGACTGAGCCGATGACGCCAGAAAAGCTCACCGACGAAGAGTTGCAGGACTGCATCAATACTCTTGATGCCAAAATGGCTGAGCTTGAGGTCACCCGTGGCGATATTTTAAACAGCACTTCCGAGACCAAAGATGCCGATTTAGCGCAGCTTGATAAAGATATTGAACAGTTAAAAGACCTGCAGCTGCGTCTGCTCAAAGAGCGTGTCAATCGCTTGGGCTAAGTCATGACTCTTTCCATAAATGACGCCGAAGCTGCGGCTCGTCTGACCAAGCTTGAAGAGCGCCTTGCCTATACCGAGGCGCTGCTCGATGACAGCACCCAGGCCATCAATACGCTGCAAGATGCAGTGATGCGCCTGCAAGATCAGATTAAAATTCTGGCAGTACGCCAAGGCGAGATCTCTGCGGTGCGCGACCTCAAGGATGAAGTCCCGCCGCCGCATTATTAGACTTGGCACAAATGCTTCGATATGGATGCTGTCGGTGCTTGGGCACCGGACGCACATATTCCCAAGCAAGGTCTATAGGCGTGCCGTGACTTACCATGGCTTTCAGCCACGCGTGCTTAGCAAAGCACCAACTTTTCTCTGCTGCCGCGCATTAAGCCACCGCGCCAAAAGAAAACGCGTCCGGATGGACGCGTTCTACGTTCTACAAAGCTTTTTACCTAGCGTCAGGGCAGACCCGCAGGTCTGCCGCATCTCGGCCATTACATGGTCACGCCATCTTTCCAAATCACGATTTCATGAATGCCGCGCGCCTCGGAGACGCTCTTTTTACCTGAAGCAATCGCCAGCACGTAATCAAGCAGTTCTAAGGACAGCTCATCAAAGCTACGTCCATCGACTATCGCTCCGGCATTAAAATCAATCCAATCCGGCTTCTTAGCAAAAAGCGCCGAATTAGTGGAGATCTTAATGGTCGGCACCACTGTGGCAAATGGCGTACCACGCCCAGTGGAGAAAAGCACCAAGTGACAGCCTGCAGCAGCTAAGGCAGTGCAGGACACGCCGTCATTGCCTGGCCCCTGTAGCAGATTTAAGCCGGTGTGGGTGAGCTTATTGCCGTAGTGCACTACGCCCGATACCGGAGCCTTACCGCCTTTTTGCACGCAGCCTAAAGACTTGTCCTCAAGTGTCGTGATACCGCCTGCCTTATTGCCCGGGCTCGGGTTTTCCGAGACGGTCTGGCCATGGGAGATAAAGTACTGCTTAAAGTCATTAATAAGGCGAACACTTTCATTAAAGACTTCCGTACTTTGCGCTCGGTTCATCAGCAACTGCTCTGCGCCGAACATCTCCGGCACCTCAGTCATTACCGATGTGCCGCCCGCACCGACTACTAAATCGGACACGCGGCCTATCAGCGGATTGGCGGTAATGCCCGACAGACCATCCGAGCCGCCGCACTTAAGTCCAATGCGCAGCTTAGACAGCGGCACGGTGGTGCGTACGCAGGCATTGGCCTGAGTTAACATCGTATCAATCAGCTTCTTGCCTTCCTCAAGCTCATCACTGACATCCTGACTATTCAAAAAGTGCAGACGCGCATCGTCAGTAAGATAAGGCTTGAACACGCCGATATTGTTGTTCTCACAGCCCAGACCCAAGATTAATACAGCGCCGGCATTGGGATGTGCGGCCAATGATGCGAGCACGCGCATGGTGGTAGTCATATCGTCGCCCATCTGCGAGCAACCGTACGGATGTGTCAGTGCCGCGGCATTCGTAACGTTTGGAAAATCGCCGAGGCGGCTTTGCGCGTAACGCTCAAGCTCGCGCGCCACTTCATTAACGCAGAATACCGTTGGGATGATCCACACATCATTGCGAATGCCGACATCACCGTTCTCCCGCACGTATCCCTCAAAGGTACGTTCGACCTTGGTCAGAGTGGCAGGCGACAGCGGCTGATAGGTATATTCCCCCTCGCCTTTGAGCGCAGTCTTTACATTGTGCGTATGCACATGCTCGCCGGCGGCAATCGCGCATTTGGCCGTACCGATGGGAAAGCCGTACTTAATGACAGGGGTACCCTCAGGCAGATCGCGCAGCGCAAATTTATGCCCGCGGGTGATATCGTCCTTGAGAACCACGCTCTGCCCGTTATCAAGCGACACCGCAGTGCCGGCCGCCAGATCGGTCAGCGCGACGGCGACTGCATCTTCTGGATTAATAATGATGGCCTGCATTTAGTTCTGCTCCAATAAAGCCTGCATCGTCGGCAGCACGCCGTCAGTAATCACGGCATGAGTCAGCTTAGCCACGCAGGCAGTGAGATCAACATCGGAGGACAAGTCAGTGCCCCACAGCTTGACGTCAGAGAGCACCGCCTTCACAGTAAACATGGCTGTGGCCTCAGACTTCTGATAGCTCTGCCACGCCTTTGACAGCGCCTCAACGGCATAAGCGTCATCATTAAACTCGCCGCTCTTGCCCTCTGCACGCGCAACTTTAACCGGCAGACCGTCAGCCTGACGATACAGCGCCATGTAGGCGGCCAGCGCAAAGCATAATTTCTTCGGTAGCACGCCCTTGGCGCGGGCATCTAAAATCGACGGGATCACGCGCGCCTTAATCTTGGAGGTGCAATTCATTAAAATCGAAGCTAACTGATGATGCATCGACGGATCGGAAAAACGATTCATCACATCCTCAGCAAAGCTCTGCAGCATACCCTTGTCTAAATTCACCGCCGGAATAATTTCATCAAACACTACCGAGCGGACAAAAGGGCCGGTGATGGGATGAGCCATCATCTGATCAACGGTATCAAGGCCTGCAAGGAAAGCAGCCGGCACATTGGAAGTGTGGGCGCCGTTTAAAATGCGGACCTTACGCAGACGATACGGGGTAATATCCGGCGCCGTGACGACGTTAAGTCCACCCTTGGCAAACGGCAGCAGCTCCTCCACCGCAGCATCCCCTTCAATGGCCATAAAGCCGAAAGTCTCGCCACAGGTCATTAAGGCATCGCTGTAGCCTAATTTATGCTCATATTCCTGCGCCAGCGCTACCGGATAGCCTGAGACCACGCGATCGACTAAGGTATTGAGGAAACGGCAATCCTCTTCTAAGTAGGCGGTAAACTCATCGCCCAATTGCCAATCGGCGGCATGCTGCAGCACAATCTGCTTTAACTTAGTGCCGTTATCATCCAGCAATTCGCACGGCATGATGGTAAGACCACCGCCGCACTGACAGCTCTCCTTAAAAGCCTTAAAACGGGTATAGAGCACAATGGTGAGCTTGGCAGGGAAGGACAGCGGGGCTTCGGTCTCGGAGTAATCGCACTTATCGTAGGTAATGCCGGCTTCCGTGGTATTGGAGAAAATGAACTGCAGATCCGGGCTGCAGGCTGCCTTTAATACCTCAGGCCACTGGGTATACGGATTTAAGCCTGCGGCAATAGAGTTGATGCGCTCGATTTCTTCAACTTCCTTACCATCCTTAATGCCATGCAGGATGGTGGTATACAGACAGTCCTGCTCTAATAATTTCGGCAGGACGCGCCCGCGCGGCGTCGGCTGAATCGCTAGGATGCGGCCGTTGAAAAGTCCCTGCTGATTAAGCTTATAGACCATCCAATCAATAAAGCCGCGCAGGAAGTTGCCTTCACCAAACTGCATGACCTTAATCTTCAGATCACTTTTAAGTTCTGGGCAAAGAGTTAAATCAAGCTTGTTCATGGTCAAATGTCCCTATCGTTAACACAATGCCCAATATTTTAGTGCAGCTGCCGCGCTAAATATCACAAAATAACGTAAAACTGCGGGTAAGATCTAAAAAATGAGCGCTGTGCCGCATTTTGCAGCGCTAGTGCAGTTTTCCGCTAAAGATCAGCCTAGACCCCGATAAGTCATCTGATCTGTTTTAACAAAAAGCTCAAGCTGCGGACCGCAGCCTTAAGGCAGGAAAGGCAGGCACTGCGCCTGCCTGATGTGAAACTAGCTAGCTCCAACTAAGCCTTACTTGGACGCCGGCTTTGCAGATGCTTCATCCTTCATATTGGCAAAAATCGTCGCGAGGATGGGGCCAGAAATATTGTGCCATACTGAAAAAATGGCCGACGGCACCGCCGACAGCGGACTGAAGTAGGCCATGGCTAAAGCCACACCTAAACCAGAGTTCTGCATGCCGATTTCAATTGATAAAGCCTTACGCTTGGGCAGCGACATCTTGAATACTTTGCCAAGGAGGTACCCAAACAACAGACCCAAGCAGTTGTGCAGCACTACCACTGCAAAAATGAGCAGACCAGTCTCAGCAATCTGCTTCTGGCTGACCGACACCACGGCACACACAATCGCCACAATCGCGACCACGGACACTAATGGCAGCACGCTGACGGCTTGGCGCACCACCGTGCCGAAAAGAGAATTGACGATCACACCGGCGACTATCGGCAAAATCACAATCTGTACGATGGACATGAACATGCTCCACGGATCGACTTCCACCCATTGATGGGCCAACAGATAAATGAGAGCCGGGGTCACAAGCGGGGCAAGTACAGTGGTGCAGGAAGTAATGGTCACTGACAGCGGAACATCGCCCTTGCCAAGATAAGTCATTACATTAGAGGCAGTACCGCCAGGGCAGCAGCCCACTAAGATCACGCCAACGGCAATTTCATTGGGCAGGCCGAGGATAATGCATAGGCCATAGGCCGTCGCCGGCATAATGATGAATTGACCGAGAACGCCTAAAAGTACGTCAAAGGGACGGGTAAAGACTTCAGAGAAATCTTTTGCGCGCAACGTAAGTCCCATGCCGAACATCACGATACCCAGCAAAATAGAAATGTACGGCGCTAAAAAAGTAAAAGCGGCTGGAAAATAATAAGCCAGCACCGCAAAGATGATCACCCACAGCGCGAAGGTTTTACCCATGAAAGCGCTGAAACGCGCCAACTGCGATGAAATCTGTTGCCACATGTTGTAAGCTCCTATATTTTCTTAATCGTCACCTCAAAGCAGATGCTCTTTAATTGTGAGGTGTGCTCCATCTTAGAACAGGGTTAGGGGTTTGACCCATCTTGCCCCAAAAAACGGCATTTAGCGGCATATTGCACCAATTAAGTGCTAAGAGCCCCGGCTTGTTGTGCCACAGTAGCGAAGAAAGGCGGCAGGTAGAGCGCGCTAGAAGAGAGCTTATTGTGCTAAAATTTTCAGTTTCAGGACCTCTTTGCAGGTAATTTTAATTTGGCAATGGCATGACATTTATGCACAAGATTTTCGCGCTTGCAGCCACACTTTGCGTAACGCTGCTCACCGCTTGTCAAACGCTGCCTGAGGGCTCGCGCCGCCCTGAGCTGAAAATTAAGCATGCAGCTTTGACCGTGGAAAACAATATTCCCGGATTTAAGCTCGAATGCAGCCTGATGCATGATTCGCAGCAGAGCCTGCCGCTGCTCAAAGAAGACGTTACCGTCTTCATCAACGGCACTAAAGCAGGTTCTCTCAGCCAAAGCATACCGGATAAGGTGCTGCCGCCTCATCAGGAGTTAACTTTAAGTTACTTTGTTCCAGCGCAGCTGCCTCCGGCAGCTGCATATTCGCTGCGCTATAACCGCATGCTCAAGCTGCCGACCTCTATCTTGGTGCATCTGACCTTTGCCGAAGGCAAAGATGAGCTGCACTTTAACCCCAATGCAACTTACGAAGGATTAATCAGTCGTGATTAAACAGCATTCTTTTGAGCCGCGCGTCGGCAAAGCGCAGCTTTTCTTCGGCATCTGCTACAGCCTTATTGTCCTGATATCGCTGATGTTAGCGCTTTACGTCAAGTTAAATGAGCAGGGCGAGCCCTACATGCAGTACTTTATGGCCGTACTGTTTGCGCTCCTTGCGCTAAAAAGTTTTTACCTGTATCAGCGCGTCAAAAAGTTGATTGCTGCAGGCCAACCTGCGCAGGCTGAATTCTTATCCTGCGAAAGTGTACGCGGCATTACCGTGGTGCGTGCGCGCACGGAGGTAGCAGGCTACGGACCGATTGAGTTTGAGCAGCGTCTTGCCGGGGTACGCCTTGCCGATGAGATTAAGCGCGTCCTTGCCGAGCGCAAGCAGGATAAACTGCCGTGTCTCATTATCGGCGGCAACAGTCGCCATCCGCGCGCCATGCTGACCATTGCCACCGATCATGGCCGACTCAAGCCTGAAAGTTTGGATCTGTAACTTAACGATTATTGTTACTTTTATTTAGGAAGAAAAATGAGCTTAACTGCAGTTAAAGATGTAATGGCCGGCCGCATCAGCGCCGGCAGCCGCATTACAGTCGGCGGCTGGGTACGTACCCGCCGCGATTCTAAAGCGGGCTTTTCCTTCATTGCCCTATCCGATGGTTCGTGTTTTGACAATTTGCAAATCATCGCCGAGCAAAGCCTGCCCAATTACGCCGCGGAAATTTTAAAGCTCACCACTGGCTGCTCGCTGATGGCCGAAGGCGTGCTGCAGGAATCTCCGGGCCAAGGCCAAGCTTTTGAGCTTAAAGCCGATAAAATTCAGATCTTAGGCTTAGTTGAAGATCCTGACACCTATCCGATGAGCGCCAAGCGTCACAGCGTGGAGTATCTGCGCGAATACGCGCATCTGCGTCCACGCACCAATTTAATCGGCGCGGTGATGCGCATCCGCAATACCTTAGCCTACGCCATTCACTCTTTCTTCCAAGAGCGCGGCTTCATGTGGGTATCCACTCCAGAGATCACCGCCTCTGACTGTGAAGGTGCCGGCGAGATGTTTACTGTCACTAACTTTGACTTAAATAAGCTCCCGAAGAACGATAATGGCGAAGTCGATTTTACGCAGGATTTCTTTGGCCGCCATGCTTATTTAACCGTCTCCGGGCAGCTTAATGTTGAAACCTATGCCTGCGCATTTTCTAAGTGCTATACCTTCGGACCGACCTTCCGCGCCGAGGAATCCAATACCACCCGCCACTTAGCAGAATTCTGGATGTGCGAGCCGGAAATGGCTTTCACAGATCTTGACGGCTGCGCCAAAGTTGCTGAGGACATGCTCAAGTACGTGTTCCGCGTTGTGCTCAAAGAGCGCGCTGATGATTTGAACTTCATTGTGCAGCGGGTGGATAAAAATGCCATTTCCCGCTTGGAGCATTTCATCAACTCTGACTTTGCGCAAGTTGACTATACCGATGCCATCAAGATCTTAGAGAACTGCGGCAAAAAATTTGAGTTCCCGGTAGCATGGGGCATTGACCTGCAGTCAGAGCATGAGCGTTTCCTTGCTGAAGAACATTTCAAGGCTCCGGTGGTGGTGAAGAACTATCCTAAGGACATTAAGGCTTTTTACATGCGCCAAAACGATGACGGCAAGACCGTGGCCGCAATGGACGTATTAGCTCCAGGCATTGGCGAGATCATCGGCGGATCGCAGCGTGAAGAGCGCCTTGACAAGCTTGATGCACGCATGGATGAACTAGGCCTTAATAAGGATGCCTATTGGTGGTATCGCGATCTACGCCGCTACGGCAGCGTACCGCACTCCGGCTTTGGCCTAGGCTTTGAACGCCTCGTAGTCTACGTCACGGGACTTGGCAATATCCGCGACGCCATTCCGTTCCCGCGCACCCCGCGCAGCGCCGACTTCTAAAAAGCAACCTATGGCTCTGTCGCTTAAGGCAGGGCCAGTGCAGTAGCATTGCTCATAGCTACATCCGCATTAACTGCTCAGATCTGTGACGAATAAATCTGTGAACTTGTGCATAATTTCCCCACTAGTCTTCACATGTCGTCTGACAACTTATCAGCAACTTACAGAGCCATGTGATGGGCTTTAGCGCGTTGGAAACTCAATGCAAACGCTGTCGTTCAGTGCGCTAAAATGCTGCAAATATGTCGATGACATGTCATGTTTTAGTGCTTACGCTCAATGTAAACGTTTTTGTAAGTTATTTATAGACGCCCAGCGCTGCCCCACGGCAAATTTTTGCTAAGGTGCGCACATTTCTGCAATTTGCCGTACGCATCATCAGACAAATTTGTCAAAACTTGCCCTAGTTAACACTTTTTTTTAGATCGAACGTTTAAAGTATACGATGTATGACTAGTATACAAGTTGCGTCGAGCGCGCAAGCGCACACTTGATGCAGAAAATCGTCAATACTAAAGAGAGGACATTTTTAAATGCGTATGAATAAGTTCTTCTGCACGGCTATCGCCGCGGCGATCGCTTCGGCTATTGCTTTAACCGGTTGCGGCGGTGATGGCAGCAGCGGCGGCAAGCAGTTAGTGCGTATGTCGCACACCCAGATCGAATCCCATCCGGATCACATCGGTCTTGAAGCTTTCAAGAAGTATGTTGAGAGTAAACTCGGCGACAAGTATGAGGTAACTATTTACCCGAACGGCACCTTAGGCGCCAACGAAAAGGTGCTTGAACTGATTAAGCAGGGATCGGTACAGTACTTAGTAGTTTCTACCGCCAATATTGAGTCCTTTGATAAGCTGTACTCCTTATTCTCCATTCCGTACCTCTTTACCTCTGAAACTGCCTACGAAAAGTTCATCACTGACCCGAAGACACTGGAAGCTTTAAGCGTCAACTCGAAGGCCAACGGCTTCGTCCCGGTGGCTGCCTTCACTGCAGGCGTGCGCAATTTCTACTCCAAGACTCCGGTACGCTCGGTTGCTGATCTGTCAGGCAAGAAGTTCCGCGTGCAGGCCGGCCCGACCAACGTTGCTATGATGCAGGCCTTCGGTGCTGCGGCCACCCCGATGAGCTTTGGTGAAGTTTACTCTGCCCTGCAGCAGAGCGTGATTGACGGCGCTGAAAACAATGAGCTGGCTTTAACCGATCAGAAGCACGGCGAAGTCACGAAATACTACACCTACGATATGCATCAGATGTGCCCGGATCTGTTAGTGGCCTCTAATGCCTTTATCGACAAGTTGTCGCCTGAAGATCGCAAGGTCTTTGACGAAGCTGCCAAGGAAGCTGAAAAGGCTGAGTTTGCCGCTTGGCACGAGGCTGTGGATAAAGCCAAGAAGACTGCTGAGGGCATGGGCGTAGAGTTCATCACTGTGGACGTCAATGAGTTCCGCAATAAAGTACTGCCGCTGCACGAACAGCTACTGCAGGCTACTCCGGAATTAAAGCCGCTGTACGAAGCTGCTGAAGCGGCTAATAAGGCGGACTAAGCCATCCGCTGCAGACCGCGCTTTAGCGCGGTCTGTACCCTAACCTGCGCCAATCTGCAGGCAACGTGATTTTTCTTATGAGGATCCCATAATGCAGGCTATTCGCAATGCTATGGATAAAGGCATCACGGCTTTTTGCGTGATTTTATTCATGGCCATGACCATTATCGGCACTTATCAGATCGTTACCCGATATTTCTTCAACTCACCGAGTACCGTTTCTGAAGAAATTATTACCTACAGCTTCACTTGGCTGGCGATTTTAGCCGCCTCGGTTGTTTTCGGACAGCGCGGTCATTTGTGCATGTCCTTTATCTACAACAAATTTACCGGCCGCGCCCGTGTGTTTTTAGATATTTTCTCTGAGATCTTAGTGCTCGCCACTGCACTCTTGCTGCTCCTTTACGGCGGCATGTACATGGTACAGATGAATACCACTCAGCTTACTGCGTCCTTAGGCGTCTCTATGGGCCTGATGTATGCAGTACTGCCGATCTCTGGCGTCATCATCACCATTTATTGTCTGCTGAACTTAGTTGACATGGTACGCAAATTAGGCGATCCCAATGTCGCTGAGTACGGCAAGCATCAGGATGCAGCATAAGGAGCTTTTACCATGACTATTACTGTAGGCTTAACCATGGCAGCACTGATGATTGTGCTGCTGATTTTAGGCGTGCCTATCTGCATCGCCATTGCGCTGTCCTCGCTGATTGCCGGCGCCGGTGCGCTTGATTTCAACATGATGCTGCAGACCGGCTCGCAACGAACCTTCACCGGTATCTCAGTCTTTACCCTGATCGCCATTCCGTTCTTCATCTTAGCGGGCAATATCATGAACTCAGGCGGTATCGCCATACGCTTGATGAACTTTGCCCGACTGCTCGTAGGAAAACTCCCTGGCTCATACGCGCATACCAACTGCATGGCCAATATGATGTTCGGTGCCATTTCCGGCTCCGGCGTAGCGGCCGCTTCAGCCATGGGCTCCATCATCGGCCCGATTGCCGAAAAGCAGGGCTACAGCAAGGACTATATGGCCACGGTGAATATTGCCACCGCGCCGACCGGCCTGCTCATTCCGCCGTCCAATGTGCTCATTACCTACTCGCTGGTCTCCGGCGGCACCTCTGTCGCAGCCTTGTTCCTCGCCGGCTATATTCCGGGCATTCTGTGGGGTCTTAGCTGCATGATCGTGGCTTTTATCTATGCCAAGAAATTGGGCTATGAAGGCGACAAGCAGAAGATCACGGCAGCGCTTGCCCTCAAGGTAACCTTAGATGCCATTCCGTCTCTCTTCCTCATCGTCGTAGTGATTGCCGGTATTATTACCGGTGCCTTTACCGCTACTGAAGGTGCAGTGGTTGCGGTCGTGTACTCGCTCATTTTGTCGATTATCTACCGCTCCATCACGTGGAAGGACTTAAAGAAGATTTACGCAGATTCTGCCTTAATGACCGGCATTATCGTTCTGCTCATCGGCGTATCTTCCATCATGTCGTGGGTGATTTCCTTCGTAAACATTCCGGCAGCTGTCGGTGATCTGCTCAATGCCATCAGTACAAATAAGTACGTCATTTTGCTTATCATCAACATCTTCCTGCTGTTCGTCGGTACCTTCCTTGATACCACTCCAGCAATTCTGATCTTCACTCCGATCTTCCTGCCGATCGGCATGGCTTGCGGCTTAAGCCCGATCGAGTTCGGTATCATGATCACCTACAACCTGTGCATCGGCACCATTACCCCGCCGGTCGGCAACATTCTGTTCGTCGGCGTCAAAGTGGCGCACACCACTATCGAGCGTGTATTCAAGCCGCTGCTTCCATACTACGCAGTCATTATCGCCGTACTGATGCTGTGCACCTACTTCCCGACTGTGTCCAGCTGGCTGCCTGAACTTGCCGGTTATCAAGCGACACTGCCGCAGTAATTTAAACTATATCTAACGCACAAGCCCGCCGCTGCGGCGGGCTTTCCCCTAGGGTTTACCCTTGAGCATAACTGCAATTTGGAGTGCAAAATGAAAGATTTTATGGATAAGGACTTTCTCCTAGAAAGCGATACCGCTAAGACCCTATTCCATTCTTATGCGGCCAAGATGCCGATTATCGACTATCACTGCCACATCAATCCCGAGCAGATTGCCAATAACCATCAGTTCCGCAACATCACTGAAGCTTGGCTGGGCGGCGATCATTACAAGTGGCGCATGATCCGCTCCAACGGCGTCGATGAAAAGCTCATTACCGGCAATGAAAGCTCCGACTACGAGAAGTTTGAGCAGTTTGCCCGTACTCTGCCGCGCGCCATCGGCAATCCGCTGTATCACTGGACCCACTTAGAGCTGCAGCGCTATTTTGGCATCACCAAGCCGCTGAGCGAAAAAACCTGCCGTGAAATTTGGGATCAGTGCAACGCCAAACTCGCAACCGATGAGTTCCGCGTGCAGTCCATCATCAAGCGTTCCAACGTCAAGTTAGTGTGCACCACCGATGATCCAGGCGATAGCTTAGAGTGGCATAAAAAGCTCGCCGCTGACCCCAACTGCGCCTGTAAAGTGCTGCCGGCATGGCGTCCTGACAAGGCCATGAAGATAGAAAAGCCGGGCTTTGCCGATTACGTCAGCCATATTGCCAAGCTCACCGGCCGTCCCATCAGCTCGTGTGAAGACTTCTTTGCCGCGCTAGATGAGCGCATGAAATTCTTCAATGACATGGGCTGCAAGGCATCCGATCACGGCGTTGATTATGCCTACTGCCGCATCGTCAGCAAAGACAAGCTTGAGGCTATCTTCCAAAAAGGTCTGCAGGGCGAGAGCTTATCTACTACTGACATCGAAGCCTACAAGACCATGATCTTAGTGCACTTAGCCAAAGGCTACAGCAAGTACGGCTGGGTGATGCAGATGCACTACGGCGCCATCCGCGACCCTAACACTAATATGTTTGCCCAATTAGGCGCCGATACCGGCTTTGACTGCATCGACAACAATGCCTGCGCCTACGGCATCTGCACCTTAATGAATGAGCTGTTAAAGCGCGACAGCCTGCCTAAGATGATTTGGTACTCGCTCAATCCGTGCGACAATGCCGTCATCGGTTCGGCCATCGGCTCTTTCCAAGGTACCGTGACCCCAGGCATGATTCAGCAGGGCTCCGCTTGGTGGTTTAATGATACCTATCAGGGTATGATTGACCAGATGACCAGCCTCGCTTCCTTGTCGATTTTAGGCAACTTCGTGGGCATGCTGACCGATTCACGCAGCTTCCTGTCCTATACGCGTCACGAGTACTTCCGCCGCATCATGTGCAACCTCATCGGCTCATGGGTCGAGCGCGGTATGTACCCGGCTGATATCGAATTCTTAGGTCAACTGGTGCAGGACATTTCGTTCAACAACACCAATCGCTACTTCAATTTCGGCCTCTAAATTAAAGTGTCCTCATGCTGGCGGCCCATGTGGCCGCCTTTTTTGTCTCTTTTTCTCACGTACAGAACACGTAAAGCAAATTAATGCAAAAAGCAAGCCCCTTTTTTGCTAAAATCTAGCAGGTTTTATGATGCTGTCGCACCGCGCGGGTGTGACCGGCTTTGTTATGCAGAAAATTAAGGTATTAAGTTCATGAGTACTGCTACCCCACCGCAGACTGGGCTGCTGACGCGCTTTTTAAACGGCGTTGAGCGCCTCGGCAATCGTCTGCCGCACATCACCATGCTGTTCATCTATGCGCTGATCATCGCCATGGTGTGCTCCTTCCTGCTCTCATATGTTGAGTTTGACTACATTCACCCCAATACCGGCGAAAAAATCCAAATTCAAAATATTTTCTTGCCGGAAAATTTAATCGCCTTCATCATTAATTCGGTGAAGAACTTCATGAACTTCCCGCCTTTGGGCATCACCATTGTGGTAACCTTAGGCATTGGCATCGCTGAAGGCTCCGGATTCATTCACGCCTGCCTGCGCAAACTATTATCGATTACGCCAAAGAAAATCCTAACCCCGGCAGTCGTCTTCGTCTCCATTCTGTGCCACGTGGCCTCAGATTCCGCCTATACCGTACTGATGCCGGTGTCGGCCTTAATGTTCTACTGCTGCGGCCGTCATCCTTTAGCCGGCATTGCCTGCTCATTTGCCGGATTAGCCGGCGGCTTTACCGCATCCTTCACTCCTTCGATGATTGATCCGGTGATGCAGGGCTTTACCGAGCACGCCGCACGCATTATTGACCCTGATTATTCCGTCAATGTGCTGTGCAATTACTTCTATGCCTTAGGCGGCACCTTGTTTGTGATCTTAGCGTGCTGGTTTGTCACCGATAAAATTGTTGAGCCGCGCCTGAATGCCTTTATGCCGGTAGACGATGAAATTGCCGATGACAATGACACTAAGCTCACTGAGCCGACTGCACAGGAAAACCGTGCTTTCCGCATCGGAGCTGCTACTGCTGTCCTGCTTCTTGTCATTTTATTTGCACTGTGCTATCCCGATAACAGCATTATGCGGGCGGAAAACGGCTCGCTGACCGCGCCGGCAGCCCCGGTGATGCAGTGCTTAGTACCCTTCCTATTTATTTTCTTTGCCCTGCCTGGCTTGGTATACGGCTTTGCTGCCGGCACCTATAAGAGCGCCAATGATGTCATCCATGCCATGGAAAACATCATGCGCATGCTGATTTCCTTCATGGTATTCTGCTTCTTTGCCGGCCAATTCCTCTACGTATTCGGTCAGTCGCAAATCGGCTCTCTGCTGGCTATTGCCGGCGCAGAATTCTTAAAGGATTTAGGCATGCCTTCAGGGCTTACCTTATTTGGCATCATTGTGCTTACCGGCATGCTCAACATCCTCATCACTTCAGCGACCTCCAAATGGGCGATTTTATCTACCATCTTCGTACCAATGCTGATGATGTTAGGTCTGTCCCCTGAACTGACGCAAGCTGCCTTCCGCGTATCTGATTCTGCGGTCAACGTGTCCACTCCGCTGTTCCCGTTCTATCCGCTGCTTATCATGTACTGCCAGAAATTCTGCCGCAAAGCGGGCGTGGGTACGCTATGCTCCATGATGATCCCTTACACCGGCGCACTGCTCATCGTACTCACAGTGGTACTGTACGCATATTGGATGCTGGGTATCCCCTTAGGCTTCAGCTCTGGCTTTGACTATCCGTCTACTATGTTTCCGCAGTGATAGTTACTAAAAAGCGGCGCACCGCGCCGCCATAGTTGCAGATCTTAAGAAAAGGCCGCCTAAAAGCGGCTTTTTCTTAAACCCCAACGCCCACAATGTTACCTACCATGCAGACACATCATTTACCGCGTAGCATCATATCCGCGCTGTAAGCATAAAAAGCAACAGTTGCGTCATAAGGAAGATTGGTTCGAGACATCCTCTCGTAAGCTAAAGCTTACAGGCTTCCGGCACTCCTGCAGTAGAACCTGTGAATAGGCATCTGCTGCAAGAAACGGGTAAAGCTTTTTAAGCTGCCGCAGACGGTAATTAAAGCAAAATTTGCTTACCGTTTCAGGACGGACACACATGGCCGCTGCCTCATTACGTAAGAGCGCCTCACCAAAGCACTGACGTGACTTAATTTCATCAAGATAATCCCTGCAGGCAAAATCACGTTCATACCGCAGAGTATTATGGACAAAGCGCGCACAGCCTATGGCGCGGCGGAGCTTAACCGCCACCTGCGCGGAGGTCTTCAGTCTGAGCTTAAGGGGTTTTGAGATCTCTGGCATGGGAGACACTTCCCTGCAGTGTATATGGTAAGAATAACCGATCACAAATACCCAGTCCCGGTACCTGTGAAAGATTAACACTAAGGCAGTCGCTTCATCCGCGCAGTTGAAGCTACGCGATTTTCGCGGCCTGTTATATAAAATCCACTGCGCAATGACCGCTACCTGCAAATTTTCGCGCTTTATCCAATAATTCGATCGCTAAATTTTATGCTGCAGGCAGGTATGGTCACTGCCAAGTGCGCGCTAAGCGCGCAGGGATCGTGATTAAGCTCAGGCCTAAGCCGGCTGCGATCCGGAACTGATCTTGACTTCTTCTATTGCTATAAGCTCACACTTTGACTTTGATAACACGCCGGCAAAAGCCACAACTTCATTGTTGAACGGTACCTGATAGAAATATCTCCTATCAATAAGCTGCGTCTTGGCCTCAGCTACCAACCTGGATGATCTGCTTTTTCTGGCGTCATCACTTAACATCGCATCATCAAGGAGTTTAAACTCAAAAATGGCACTCCAACGATGCTCATTTTCGCTATCGGGATCGGGAAACTCCACAATTAACTCGCTTTTTCCTAAAAGCATTTCCTGCTCCCTGAAAACGGTAAAGCCAAGCCCCCTTAAGGCCAAGCCCAAAAGGGCTGTAACCCCTTTTTCCGAGTCAAGCGCTTTTCTTTCGCTAAAGGGGAAAATACCCAAACAACGGTTAAGGCTTATTCTCAGCTTTGTTGACTCCCGATTTTTAAGTGCAAAGGCTAAGATTTTCCATGCCTCACTGTCTCTAAAAGCTGGAGCAAGCCTTTGAGAAGCCAAGCTCTCAATGAGGTTATTCTCAAGATAATGGCGTACCTCCCAGTTAGGAAAACCGATGCTGACACGATCTGCACAAATTTTAGCTTTAAAGGTCAAATACCCAGTCAAAACCAAGAGCACCTGCGGATCAAGATGCTTAAGATCATCCGCAGCCTGCAATTTTGCGATGAAAAGCGGTGATGAATAATGATAGTTAGGGTCAATCAGCCTTTGCAAAAGTTTATATGTTCCATGGGCATGCTGCTCATTATCAAGATACTGATACAGAAATTTAGACATGCCACCGGTAGTACTCCACCATAATTTAAATGGCTTGTAAGGATCAATATCATCAAGACACATGAGTACCGACCAAGGGTTGTAAACCTTGGTTAAGACATTCTCATCAAAAGAATATCCATCATAGTGCCAGCGTAATTTTTCGAGAGCTGCATCTTGGCTACACCCGATGGCTGCAGCTAAAGCGCTAAGATACGGTGCAAAATCTCGCTTAAGCTCACCTTCAGTAAAGCCCAGCAAAGTTCCAAATCGCGAATTCAGCGAGATATCGCGCAGATTATTAAAACCTGAAAAAATCGTAGTTTGTGCAAAGCGGGCAACTCCGGTAATAAAAATGAAGCGCATATCATTGCAGCATTCCTTCAGTGCCAAATAAAAACTTCGCAACTCCTGTCTGATTTTAAGAAAGGCTTCTTGATTATCTATATATTCGATAAGAGGATGATCGTATTCATCGATAAGAAGCACAATGCGCCCGTTCACCGGTTCTCTTACCATGTCATACAAAACATCTGTGGCATTCTTTTCATCGCCAGAGATTTTAATATTACAGTCTTTGCACCTCTTAATCAGATAAGCCAAAAAATTCTGCTTAAAATTTTCCTCATCAAAAGAGAATTGGGTAAAGCTAAGTCGCAGCACCTTATAGGCATGACGTTCCTGCCACAGCTTTTCGATTTTAAGTCCTTTAAAATATGTGGTGCCATGCGTAAAGAGCGATTCAAAGGTACTTACCAACAGCGATTTGCCAAAGCGCCTCGGTCTTGACAGAAAAACCGGCTGAAATTTGCGCGTAAGTTCAAAGATAAGATCGGTCTTATCCACATAAAGACAGTCTTGCCGCCTTAATGCCTCAAAATCATTAATTCCCGCGGAAAGCAACTGCAGTTGAGCATACATCATCGCCTTCCTAGCCTCATAAGCTTAGTCTTGCCATATTTAATTTCTTTACATCATGCCACAAAAGTGTCAAGCGTCCTTTATTTTGCCACCAAAATTGTATCAAGCTGTCAAGCGCCTTTTGTTTTGACCCCTATTTGGCGCTAGTAACAGCGCGCACTTGCGATTACGCATACCTCCACCTAGTAATCCGCTTGCATGGTGTTAGTGCTTTTCACCAGCGTTTTTAGCTATTAGCTTGTCAAGCGTATCAAGCATCTTGATCTTTACCCCCCAAGCATCTCGATTTTGCGTACAATGAAGGCAAATCATTTACCGCTTAAGGATTAAATCATGGATTATCAGCAGCTGCTTACTGCAAACTTTCTGCGCTATACGGCAATTGCCTCACAGTCTGATGCCGCCATTACTACGCTCCCTACCTCACAAGGACAGCTTAAATTAGGCCAGCTTTTATGCGATGAACTTAAAGCCTTGGGACTTTGCGCGATTCATCAGGATGAAAACGGCTGCGTAACGGCGTTTCTGCCAGGAAATCGCTCTGGGGCCGCTGCTATCGGCTTCTGTTCACATTTAGATACGGTGGATGTGTCCTTAAGCCCTGAGATTAAGCCGCAGCTTATCCATTACACCGGTGGGGATGTAGTACTCAATGCCAAGCAGAATATCGTGATGCAGCTTGCCGAACATCCCGAACTTAATGCCTATCAAGGAATGGATATTCTGTTCTCTGACGGTACTTCGGTGCTTGGCGCGGATAATAAGGCCGCAATGGCCAATATCATGGCAGCACTGACGATTGTGGTTACCGAAAATCGTCCGCATGGGGATATCTACATCGCCTTTGTCCCCGATGAGGAGATCGGGCTACGCGGGTCTAAAGTACTCGACCTGAAACGCTTTAAGCCTGACTACGCTTATACCATCGACTCATGCGCCTTAGGCGAGGTGGTGTATGAAACCTTCAATGCCGGTTCCGTGACCTACCATATTCAAGGCGTGACCGCGCATCCGATGTCAGCCAAAGATCAGCTGGTAAATCCGCTCTTGGTGGCGCACGATTTAATTGCGCTGTTTGATAGACAGCAGACCCCCGAGCACACTGCGCTTAAGGAAGGCTATTGGTGGTTTAACGGCATACAGGCCGATGCACTGAACTGCACGCTGCAGATGCATATTCGCGACTTTGATAAAGTCAACTATCAAAAACGCCGCGACTTTGTCGCTACCGCCGTAGCACAGATAAGAAAACTGCATCCGCGTGCGCTCATCGACTATACGATTGAAGAAGTATACGAGAATATTGCCAATAATGTGGACGTGAACGCGGCGCCAATTGCCAAACTCTATGCCGCACTTGACAGCTTAGGCATTGAAGCTAAAACCTATGCCATGCGCGGCGGTACCGACGGCTCATGCCTATCAGCACGCGGGATTATCACCCCCAATTATTTTACCGGGGCGCACAATTTCCACTCACGTTATGAATTCCTGCCGCTGCCGAGCTTTGAAAAAGCGCTACAGGTAACCTTGCAGTTAATTGCTACCGCCTAAACATACTGACTTTAGGAGACATACGAGCAAATTGCGCTAACTTAGCAGAACAAAAAATGGCGTGAATCTGCGCCGCCGCTGCGGCAGCGCAGAACACCGCCGTTTTACACGGCTTTGAAATAGGTGGTCGAGGCATCATGGAAGACCGCCTCAAGATTGTTCTTGTGCAGCGCCGCAACCACCTCATCCACGCTGCGATCATCATTGACCGTCCACTGCTCAAGGTACTTACCTTTGTGCGCATAGCCGCCCGGTTCAGTTGACGAGCCTGCGCTGACTGCAGTAATGCCCAACGGAATGATCATATCGCGAAAATCCGCACGCTCGCGCGTGGAAATAGTCAGATCCAGCTCATGGTCAAAAATGCGGAAGGCGCAGATAAGCTGAATCAGCTTGCTATCATTAACCGGGGTATGCGGCTGGAAACCGCCAGCGGCCGGACGCAGGCGCGGGAAGGATACCGACAGCCGCGTCTTCCAATAATGCTTACGCATGTAAAGCACATGCATCGCCACTGCCATCACATCCACCTTCCAATCATAAAGGCCCAAGAGCGCCCCGATGCCAACTTTATCAATGCCGGCCTGACCTAAGCGATCTGGCGTTTCCATTCGCCAGCGCATATCCATCTTCTTACCGGCTAAATGATTTTGCTTATAGCATCCTGGGTGATAGGTTTCCTGATACACCGACACCGCATCTAATCCCAGCGTCTTGAGTTCAGCATAATCCTCAGTGCCCAAGGGCTGCACTTCCATCTGCAAGAAAGCCGCATACTTCTTTACTAGCGGCAGTACTTCACGGAAATACGGCATACCGGCACGGCGCTCGTTTTCACCTGACACCAAGAGGATATTCTCGTAACCAAGCTTATTGATAGCCTGGCACTCCTCTTCAATTTCCTGCATAGTAAGCACCGTGCGCGGAAATTTATTAGCCGTCGAAAAACCGCAGTAAGCACAGCGATTAGAGCACAGATTGGTTAAATATAACGGCAGATACATGCTTACCGTGCGCCCAAAGCGGCGGCGGGTTAAATTCATCGAACGATAAGCCATCTCCTTTAAATAATGCACGCGCGCGCTTTCGGAGATGAGCGCCGCAAAATCATGGAGCGTCAGTCCATCTTCCTTGGCCAGCGCCCGTTCGACATCGGCATCCGTGCGGCTTTCGACCAGCGGAGCAAACTCATCGACATTAATTGCGGAGATTTCATCAAAAAAGGACATTTACTGCATTGCCTCGCTTAAAAACTGCTCCATCGGAGAAGTCGCGCTGGCCGTTTCCACGGTCGCGGCTAAACCGGCCTCATAGGCCTCACGTCCGGCGGCACAAGCTAAATTAAAGGCCTTAGCCATCGCAATCGGATCGCGCGCTGCCGCAATTGCGGTATTGACCATCACCGCGCTTGCGCCTAATTCAAAGGACTTCGCAGCATCCGCCGGGCTGCCGATGCCGGCATCGACCACGACCGGAACATGGCATTCTTTTAAAATAATCTTTAAAAACGGCAGGGTCTCAAGACCTTTGGCCGAGCCAATGGGCGCACCCAAAGGCATCACCGCGGCGACGCCGACTTCCTCTAAGGCCTTGCACAGACACGGGTCGGCCATGCAGTAGGCAAAGACCTTAAATCCCTCCTTGACCAGTTCTTTACAGGCAAGGTAGGTTTCTACCGGATCGGGCAGCAGATACTTCTGATCAGGATGCACCTCTACCTTAATCCAATCCGTGCCTAAAGCCTCGCGCGACAGCTTAGCGGCAAACACCGCCTCACGTGCATCACGGGCGCCTGAAGTGTTGGGCATTAAAGTAATACCTAAATCCTTCAGCGGCTGCACAATATCATCTCGGCCAAAACGCGTATCCACGCGCTTAATTGCTAAGGTGGCCATCTGTGCGCCGGATGCCTGCGCAGCCTTACGCAACGCGTCGGCTGAGGCAAACTTACCGGTACCAATAATGAGGCGTGAGAAAAATTCCTGACCGGCTAATACTAAAGGTTCTGACATTTACTTTAACCTCCTGCAACTAATGAAAATACGTCAACCTGCATACCGTCTTGGAGCATGAAATCTGCCCAACCGGCTTTAGCAACAATTTCCTCATTGACTGCACATGCCGTGCCGTCAGCGGGAATGCCGCGCTCCGTTAAAAACTGCTGCAGGCTCATTTCATTGGATATTTCCTGCAGCTTACCGTTAAATTTAATCTGCATATTCTCTGCATCCGCCGCAGCCTGCCGCGCGCTTTAACTTAAAACGGCGAGTGGACTGCGTTGAAAAGTCATATAAAGTAAGGCAACCCTGCAACTTATCCGCCAGCGTGCCATTTAAAAACTGTAGTGCAAGCTGCGCTGTTGCTGCCGACAGCTGCGCAGCGGTCGGACCTAAAATGCCCTGCACCGCCGGCTCAGGATTATCCGCGCACAGGCAGCGATAGCAGCCGTGCTGAGCAATAAACTGCGGCGCCGCATAATTAAAGAGCGCCAGCATCCCACTGTATCCTGATACGCAAGCAATGAGCGTTGGCAGTCTGTGGGCAAGGCACCAATCGGACAGCGTAAGGCGGCTTGACTGTGTATCCGTCAGCAACAACACCATATTCAGTCCCTTGGCAAAATTTGCAAAGGACGCAGCGTCCGTCAGTGCACCGTAAGTGTTGACTTGAATTGCCGGATCGAGTGCGGCAATGCGCTGCTTTGCGCAGGCGGTCTTGGTTTGCCCCAGCATCGACAAATCATAAAGTACCTGTCGATGCAGATTGGACAGTGACACCTCGTCGTTATCCGACAAGCGCAACTCACCGATGCCGGCGCCGGCTAAGAGATAGGAGCACAAAGCGCCAAGGCCGCCCACCCCAATCACGCCGACCCGGGTGCGCGCAAAACGCTCATGGCTGTGGGCAAACTCCGGCAGCGCCGCTTGGCGTGCATAGCGCTCAGTCGCAGCGCTCATCGCCAGCTCCTACCAAAGACAGCCATTGCGCCGCCGCCGCAATCACGTCAGGCGCATCGGTAATACCCGTAATTAGCGCCACTGAGCCGACCTTGCAGTCAAGCACCCGCGCTGCGTTATGCAGCTTTATGCCGCCAATGGCCACCGTCGGCACGCGCGATCCTACCATCCGTTGGGCATGCGCTAGCTTGTACACTCCCTGCGGACTTGATGGCATCTGCTTAGAATTAGTCGGGAAGATATGCCCTAAGGCGACGTAGGAAGGCTTTAACTGCAAGGCCTTTAACAGCTCATAGGGGCCATGAGTAGATAAACCCAAGCGCAAACCAGCCTTGGCAATGCGCGCCAGATCCGCAGTGCGCACATCCTCCATGCCCAAATGCACGCCATAGGCCCCGGCTTCAATCGCCAAATCCACATAATCATCAATAAACACGCGTGCATGATACTGACGCCCAAGGAACACCGCGCGCTTAATCTTGGCAGCAAGCATCGGGTCATGGCTGTCTTTAATGCGCAACTGTACCGTACGTACGCCCAATGCCAACATCTGCTGCAGTACATTGACATCGGAAAGTACTGGATAAAGTCCCAGCTTGAGCTCACAGGGCGCAAAGCCCAGCTCTGCACTGTCGCCTAAGGCCTCAAGCGTGGGGAATCCGGGCTCGACAAGCGTCGGGAAGAAGGCCGGGGCAGTGCACATTCCATGATGTCCAATCGGCGGACGTCCGTTGCTGCTGTGTACCGCCGGGCGGGCAATACCCTCGGAGACGTAGGATTTAGCCAGCACCGACGCATCCTCAAGCGCATAGCCTTGTGCAATAAAGGAGGCTAAAGCCGAGGATAAGGCACAGCCGCCGCCATGCGCACCGTCACCTGCCGTCTTGGGCTGACTTAAAGTAAAGCTCAAGTTCCGGCTTACAAAGGTATCCACCGCCTGCGAAGCCGTCGCCACATGACCGCCTTTAAGATATACCGCCTGCGCGCCAAGATCGAGGAAAACCTGCGCAAGCGCACGCGCACCTTGCTTGGCATAGCGCTCCTCCGACCAATCAGCTAAGGCCAAAGCTTCAGGCAGATTGGGCGTAAAGATAGTCACCTGCGGCAGAATGCGAGCTAAATTAGCTTTAAGGTCAGCACTCTCTAAGGGTCCGGCGGTGGCAGTGAGAACCGGATCCCACACCACCGGCACCCCGGCAAAGGGGCCGCTGAGCGCAGCAAGCAGTGTATCAAGCGCATCCTGCCGTGGAATTAACCCCACCTTAACTGCCTTAAGCGGTTGCTGCCAATCAGCCGTCAGCTGCAGACTTTCCTGCAGGCATTCCCGGCTAACGCTTGACACCGTGCCGACGCGTTGCAGACTCTCAGGGGCCAACGCACAAGCCAAGGGCAACGGGAAAGCCCCGGTATCAAAGACCGTAATGCAGTCGGCGGTAATGCCTGCCCCTCCGCTTGAATCAACAGTAGCTGCTAACAGCACTAAGGGTCGTGCCGCATCACGCGGCAAGGTCCCATCCTGCCCCGGCACCAACGCGGGGGTCTTATCATCCATATTATTTAACATTGTAGGCAGCCTTTAACTTACGATTAAGCCGCATCGGGCAGAAGCGCGGACCGCACATGGAGCAGAAGGACGGTTCATGCGCGCATTCATCAGGCATCTGCTCCTTCCACACCGCCTCGGCATGCTCTGGATCAAGAGACAGCGCAAATTGGTCATACCAGCGGAACTCCGCGCGGGCTCGCGACATGGCATCATCACGCGCGCGGGCTCCCGGCAGGCCCTTGGCCACATCTGCCGCATGCGCAGCCAGCTTAAAGGTGATAAGTCCGGTCTTAACGTCTTCAGGCTTAGGCAGAGCTAAATGCTCAGCTGGGGTAACGTAGCACAGCATCGCAGTACCGCGCCAAGCAATCAGACTGCCACCGATAGCAGAAGTAATATGGTCATAGCCCGGGGCAATATCAGCGACCAGCGGTCCTAAGGTGTAAAACGGCGCTTCATGGCAGAATTTATCTTCTAAATCCTGATTTTCAAACACGCGATCTAAAGGAACATGCCCCGGACCTTCAATGAAACATTGTACGCCCGCTTCGCGGCAGCGTAACGCCAGGCGCCCAATGTTCTCCAGTTCGCCATACTGTGCCTTATCACAGGCATCGCATAAGCCCCCCGGACGCAAACCATCGCCCAAGGACAAAGCGACATCGTATTCTCGGCAGATATCAAGCAGCTCATCAAAATGAGCATAGGCTAAATTTTCCGCCTGCTGACGCAGCATGGCGCTGGCCATGATGGAGCCGCCGCGCGACACAATCCCCATCGTACGAGCAGCCGCGTAAGGCAACAGATCCTGCGTCAATCCGGCGTGAATAGTAAAGTAATCCACACCTTGCTTAGCCTGATCGCGCACTACATCACGGAAAAATTCCCAAGTCAGTAAGGAAGAATCGCCATGGGCGCGATCTAAAGCCTCGTAAACCGGCACCGTGCCGATAGGCACCGGCGAGGCGCGCAAAATAGCTTCGCGGATCTGCAACAAATTATCCACGCCCGCGGACAGATCCATAATGGTATCTGCGCCATAATGTAGCGCCAAACGCAGCTTGGCAATTTCCTCATCAAAACCCGAGGATAGCGCTGATGCACCGATATTGGCATTGACCTTGACCGCAAAGCGCTTGCCAATCACCATCGGCTCACATTCAGGATGCTGACGATTGCACGGCAGCACCGCATGCCCGGACGCCAGTTCAGCCCGCACCACATCAGGACTGAAGGCTGCACCCGCTCCGACTGCGGCGCTTTCACGCAGCGCCGCATATTCCATTTCTTTGGTGACAATTCCAGCGGCGGCGTAGTCAAGCTGCGTACGACATTTATCGCCTACGCGCGCATTAATCCACGGGGCGCGCAGCTTAGGCTGCTGCTTGGCCTGAGGCTCTGCACCTTCCACGGTGGAGAGCAGCAGTTTTTCGCCATTGGTTAAAGTTAGGGCTTTGAAGGGGACGCGGACATCTGCGCTCGCGCCTTGAAGAAAGACTTGCTCTATATGCGGTTTTTTCACTTCAGCCATAAGGCCTGCTCCATTTTCTGCTGAACTTAATGCATGCCGAAAATCAAGCCTTAAAGCTGATCTCTTGTTCCCTACGCAGGCATTAACCTGATCAGGTAAGCGGATTCTGCTGCTGCAATCTCAGCCCGAAGGCACTCCGACAAGCACTGCTATTATTATGCCAAACGCTACGAAAAGACAAATGTTTTTTGTACAACAGCGCTGACAACGTGACGTCCGTCCTGTCATGATGCGCATTTATGGAACAGCGCGTAAAGTTCCAACTGATCAATTTTCTGCCCATTTTGGGTAGATTTTGCCTGCCCCACCCCCTTGCCTTTTCTCTTAGCCTGTATGGGTCAGTCCGCCATACAGGAGAGAGAACCATGACATGTTTTACTCAGCACTTTAAGGCAGTCCTATGCAGTGCCGCCGCCGTCCTGAGCCTTTATCCGCTAAGCCCAAGTTTAGCTGACCCCAGTTTAACCCTGACCCAGGTGGAAAACGTCGGCATGCT
>CALXOV010000016.1 GCA_944390105.1 uncultured Succinivibrionaceae bacterium | reverse complement strand
ACTCTGTCCAAGGAGTTTACGGCTGGCGATTGGAGCGTGATGCCGAGCTTAGATTTGGTGGTGACTGCAAATACCGGAGATGACGAGTTTGATGGCGATGTGCAATGGGCTGGCGTGTCCAACCTGAGCACTGCCACCTCGACGGAGGTTATTGACAGCTTCACCTATGGTGCGAACTTAGGCATCAGTGCGCAGTACAAGGCCTTCTCGTTTGGTTTAGGCGTCAACTATGTTGGCTCTGACAACACTGACGAGTACGGCGTACAGGCCAATGCCCGCTTCACCTTCTAAGGTGTGCTGCAAGTCAGCTTTAAGCTGACCGCTTAACCAGATGACCCCGCCTGCGGGCGGGGCTTTTGGTAAGCCCGATTGCCTTGGGGCACGGCAAGAGCTGAGAGCTCACAGTTTTTACCGCATCCCCAAAAAATCAAACAGATAAGACAGTTTGCGGAACTTCCAAAATGGGCTTTACCCACATCCCAACAGTGAGTGAAGTAAGCATAAGGCCGCAGCTGAACGCCCAGCAGAAAAGAGACCACGCTGCGTCGTGAAGCTTTTTTCTGCTTTTTTGTTCTTGTGCCGCGCAGCATTTATCATCTTTTTTAAGTAAAGCATTTTCCCTTAAAAGCCGCATGGTTCACGGCCTACCGGGTCTACCGCATTTTTCTTAATTGCTTAGCGATAATCTTCATAAAGTTGGCAAGCCCTTTGCAATAGTCAGTACAGGTAAAAGCTGTCCCTGCGTCGCAGCACCGGCAGCTGGCATAACGCAGCACCGATTTTACTTGGTTAATCGGTTGATTTAGCGTGAAATAAGAGGATTAAAGCTTATGCAGGCAGTAAGTGCACATTATGATGCAGCGTCCGAACGGCGCACCTTGGCCGGCAATAATTACCAAACGCACGGCACTGATTTTGCCGCGATGTTAAGCTCGCTGCATGTCGGTACGTCTACAGAGAGTCTTAGTTTCATCAGTAGCATTACTGATAGCGCCGCGCAGCAGGTGCAAGAACAGCAGCGCGCAGTGCACGCTAATAAGGACAAACCGCAACAGGCGCAGAACGGACAGCATGATGACGCTGAAGCGTCGGATAAAACAGCGCCGTCAGATGACGCTGCAACTGTGCTGACGCCTGATTTGGAAGCAGTCGATATGAGTGCGTGGTTGCAGGATAAAGCTGCCCAAACGGCATCCATTAAAGTACAAGGGGAAAAACAAGCGCTGGCACAGACACCGTCTGATGTACCATCAGCAGAGGCTAAATTACAGACGGCAGCAGATGCCAAGAGTCAGGCGGCGGCACAAACCATGCAACAGGGCGATGCTGCGCTTGCTGCTAAGTTTCAGCAGAACGCAGCTGCCATGCAGAGCATGGATGATGCTGCGAGCGCTAAACTTCAGGCCCTTAAGCAGTCAGCTTTTGCCGCAAAGCAGCGTTTAACGCTTGATGCAATGGCCAAAGAGCTTAATGTTGAGCAAGTAAGCTTAAGTCAGTTTCAGCCCAAAACCGATGTGGCAGCTGCCGCTAAGAACTTAGCGGCAAGCGCGCAGCTGACCATCTCTGCAGATGCTTTTCAAGACGATTTAACTAAACAGCTGGCCCTCAAGCAGGCATTAGCCGAGGAGGCAGCAGCGGCGCACAGCAACGCGCCTAAAGGCAGCGAGCTTTTAACTAAGCTTAAAGCCGATGCGCAGAATCTTCAGGCTAATAATGCAGCAGTAAATGGAACTGCGGATGCCAAGCAGGCGCTGCAAGTTTTAGCACAAGGCGCACAGGGCAGTATAGCCGCAGGGCAAAACAGCAGTTATAACTTAGAGCAGGTACGTCGACGTCAGGGCATGACGCTGGAACACATGCTGGGGGCAAAAGCGCATCCTGCCAATTTAAGCGCTCTAGGTGAGCGTACCTTATTGACGGCAGACGGCAATGCTGAAGGAATTAGTGGGCTTAATGCCAGCAGCAGCGTCACTGCAGCCGGCATGAGCTCGGGCAGCGCCAATAGTGATGGCGGCAGCAGCGGCAGTAGTGCGCAATACGGTTTCCATGCCATGGTGCCGGAGCTTAAAGCTGCGCTTAAAAGCGGTCGTGCCGGCAGCAGCACTGCGCCTGCCCCCATGGAACTTACGGATGATAGCGAGCGCAATGCACAGAGAATTGCTGAACAGGTGCAGCAGATGGCAGCACGCAATCTGCGTCAGCTGACGATTGACTTAAATCCGGCCAGCTTAGGGCGCATGCAGATCGCGATTGCGTTAAATCCGCAGAATGAAGCTTTATCAGTCTCCATCGGTGCCGGTACGCGCACCACTAAGGATTTAATCAGTAAATCGCTGCCAGCCTTACAGGCGTTGCTTGCAGGAGCGGATGATGATGCAGCCGTGCCCGCCGAAAATCCGGCGGCAGTGACTGCAGGCACTGCAGCACAGCAGGCTGCGTTCAATTCAAGCGCAGCAATTCAGCCTAGCTTGCTGACACTCATGGTGACTGATCTGCCGGCACATGCAGGGCAGGTAAGTGCGAGCGATAGCATCAATCTGCTCTCTGTCCTGTCATCACGCAGTAGCTTTATCCGGGGGACTGCTGCCGCACAATCTGCGTTGCCCGAAGGGCTGCGCTTTAAGGTATAAGGGTGCAGTTGCGGTCATGCTTTTCTTTGCAGCATGGCTCAAGACAGTGATGACCGTTTAAGAGGCAGGACAGGTACGGATCCTGTTCTGCCGCTCAATTCGGATTTGGCAATCCATTATCCTCACTTGGTTAAGCGTTTATCCAGCCTGTTTGGCAGCGAGCAAAGGCTGCATTTGCTTGCTCATGGCGCCGCCTTACATTGCGTTTTTGTCTGTAAGTTTGCTTAGTATTAAGCAAGATGCTTGATGCCCTCGCGTGATTTAGCGGTGCTTGGGGCTACAACACCTTTAAGCAAGGCTTACCGTTAACTCTAGTGGTGACCTGCTAAGTCCTTAGCGTAGTACTTTGCTCTCGTTTTAGCGTCAGTCGCTTACTTGGTGCAGTTTTTTGTGAGCTTCTTGCGCGGGCGTGCTGGTAATGATCCGGCCGCAGCGCGTACAGCTGATTGAAGCTATAGGGGCAAGAAAACTACGCTTGCAGTCACCGCCTTATGCGGAGTATCCGGCAGCTTAAGCTTTCTTAAGCAAGCCCTTAACTTGGCTTACTCTTTGCTAAGTCCCATTAAGCTGCAGCGTTCTGACTTGTTTTTGACAATTAAGCCTTCTAGAACGTTGGAGGAGCACAATACATCGCCGCGCGGAGGGACTTTCTGCGAAGGCTTGGTGCATTGTGCGATAATGAGCATATGGCAGCTGCCGCTGTCCACGCCTTAATTCGGGCTTTAAGACAGCGCTCAGCATTAACCGCAAAAATAAGGAAGCGACACATGTCAGATGAAGCAGTCAAGCCGGTCAAAAAGCGCAGCTTATTTAAATGGCTGTTGATTATTGTGGTGGTGCTGATAGTGTTAGGCGGCGGTACTTATACCGGTATTGCTTATCTTAAGCATTTGCCGCCGTTTGAACCGGCCGGACCTACGCCAGAGGAGATCGCAGCACAGCGCGTTGCGCAGGAACAGGCTATGCAGGGAGATTTAAGCGATCGTTACGTGACTTTCGATCAGGCTTTTACCTTCAATGTACAGGACGGCGAGCGCAGCCACATGATGCAGATGGAAGTGGCTTTAATGGTTATTGGTCCGCAGAATGAGGAATTAGCCAAGCAGCATCGCTCCTTAATTCAGGCCGTAATTTCTGAGGTGACTGCGCGGCAGAATTATTCGGCGCTGGTCAATCAAAGCGGTCGGCAGCGCTTAAAGCGCCTGCTTTTGGAGGCCATACGCTCTAAGATGTCAGGCGTCGTGCAAAAGCCGGTCGTGGAGCAGGTGCTGTTTACTAACTTTGTAATGCAGTAGTAGGTAAAGCGGCAGCAAGAAAAAGCACCTAGGTCAGCGCGGCTTTAGCAGATGAGGCGGATTAGCGTTGGAGAATGCAGCTTGCCTGCAGGCTTAAGGGCAGAGATGGAACTATGACTGAATTTTTAACGCAGGATGAAATTGACGCCCTGCTGCATGGCGCCGATGAAGTCGAACCGGAAAAGGTCGAAGACGACGGCGGCATAAAAGTTTTTGACTTCGGCTCGCAGGAGCGTATTGTCCGCGGCCGCATGCCGACTTTAGAGCTGGTGGATGAGCGTTTTGCCCGCCATATGCGCATTTCGCTGTTCAACATGATGCGACACAGCGCGGAAGTCATTTGGATTGGCGTCAAGATGATGAAGTTCGGCGAATACGTGCAGACGCTGTATGTGCCGACTTCCCTTAATATGGTGCGCTTCCGTCCGTTAAAAGGCACCGCGCTCATCACTTTAGAGGCGCAGCTGGTTTTCATCTTGGTGGAAAATTTCTTCGGCGGTGAGGGACGCTTTCGCGCCAAGATTGAAGGACGCGAATTTACTCCCACCGAGCGGCGCATCATTCAAAAGCTGTTGAAGATGGTGTTTGAGGACTATAAAGAAGCTTGGGCCCCGGTGATGGATGTGGAGTTTGAATACCTCGACAGTGAGGTTAATCCGTCTATGGCCAATATCGTAAGCCCAAGTGAAGTTCTCGTCGTTAATCACTTTCACATTGATTTGG
The DNA here is from genome assembly GCA_944390105.1 of uncultured Succinivibrionaceae bacterium. GTDB lineage: Bacteria > Pseudomonadota > Gammaproteobacteria > Enterobacterales > Succinivibrionaceae > Avisuccinivibrio. The sequence goes on along the minus strand of CALXOV010000016.1, from coordinate 54,724 downwards.
ATGGCGGCGGTGGCGACATGCACATTGCCTTCCCGTATTCCATGATTGAGCCGATTCGCGAACTGCTTGATGCCGGCGTGCAGAGCGACAAAGGCGATACTGATGTGCGCTGGAACCGCGCGCTGCGTGAAGAAGTGATGGATGTGCAGGTAGATCTGAAAGCAAAGCTGTTGGATACTGAAGTTTCTTTACGCCAGATCTTAAACTTTAAACCCGGTGACGTGCTGCGCATTGATATGCCGGATAATCTTTTAGTCTATGTTGAAGACCTGCCGAGCTATCACGCCAAATTAGGCCGCACTAAAGATAAGCTGGCGCTGCGTATTACCGATATTCTCAAGCGCCCGCCGTCAATGAAGAGCGATATTTCCTTTATTAAGGGCTCAGGTGTCAACTTGGACGACGATGATGTATTTGAAGAATTTGATGATGACTAAGTGCACACGCATTGAGCTGGGGCTGTGTTCAGGCGCTGCCTTTAGCGCAATATAAGGAGCAGGGATAAATGTCAGATAACGATCAAAAACTGGCCGATGAATGGGCCGCAGCCTTAGGCGAGCAGGCGCAGCATGACGGTTCGGAAAATAGCTTTGATGCCGCGCAGCCGGCTGCGATTGAGCAGTTTCAAGAAAATACCTCCACCGGCAAGGCTCCGCTGACGCGTGAAGAGCGTAAAAAGCTAGATGCCATTATGGATATCCCGGTGACCATTACTATGGAAGTCGGACATGCCAAGATCTCAATACGCAATCTTCTGCAGTTAAATCAAGGCTCGGTGATTGAATTAGAGCGTCTGGCCGGTGAGCCTCTGGATGTCTTAGTCAACGGCACCTTGATTGCCCACGGCGAGGTGGTGGTGGTAAATGACAAGTTCGGCATTCGCCTAACCGATGTAATTTCGCAGGTCGAGCGCATTAAGAAGCTGCGTTAAGGTAGCCGTTATGGCACTTAGGCTTAGGGAGCATGGAGCATAATGCGTGCTGGGATCTTAGATATAAAGCCGCATCGCTTGCTGACAGTATTGGCTGTCAGCGCGGTGCTGGTCTGTAGCTTTACCGTGGAGCCGTCTTTTGCGGCTACAGAAAACTCTGTGATCGCACCTAAGACTGTTGCGCAGGATGCTGCGCCGCCGCAGGATGCTGCGGTGCTGTCATCTGAATCGGCGCAGATAAATGCCGCCACAAGTGCAGCATCTACTCCTGCGGTGGCTCCGCAGCCGGTGGATCAGGCCGGTTTAGCTACCGCAGGCGGCATCGCACGCTGGTTCGGCTCTACTTTTGCCGTGCTAGCCATTATCTTTGTGTGTGCATATGTGCTCAAAAAGATGCGCTGGGGGCGGGTTAAGAGTGCGCAGCTACAGGTGGAGAGCATGCTGTCCTTAGGCCCTAAGGAAAAGGTGGTGCTGCTTAAAACTCATGAGCGAGAGCTTTTGCTGGGCGTTACTTCGCAGTCGATTAATCTGCTGTGCGATTTGACAGCAGCGGCGGCAGCGCCGAATAAGGCAGCGCCGCGTCTTGACGATAAGTGTCCGGATGATCCTGCGCCCGCTGCGGCTGTGCAAGATGATGCAGCGTCTGCTGAAGCGGCACAGGCTGCTGAATTTGCTCGTATGATGGCAGATAGGCTAGAAGTGCAGAAAGCGTCAGCTGTGGGGCCGACATTGATGCAGGATGCTGCGTCCACAGCTTCGATTGCCGCCGCCCATCCGGATATTAACCCTGAGGCAGCAGCCAGTATTGCGGCTCAGACGGCAGGAGCGCTGCCGGCGTTAGATGAAACCGCGGCTGTGGATGGGGATGCAACAGTAGCCCAACGCTCGGCGGCTGTATGTTCGTCGCCAAGTACCGTCCTGCACGGCAAAGCTGCAAGTCTGCGCAGGCGGCGCAAGATAGAACGGGAGGAGTAATGCGCTTAAAGTTAAGCCGCGCGCTTAAGGTTTTATCGCAGAGCGATTTAAAGGTGCAGCCTCTGCCGCCTGCGGATCATACTGCGGCACTGCGCATGCGCTTGCGTGGGTTGACCCGTACCTTTATTTTAAGCCTGCTGCTGACGCTTTTAAGTGGCGGACTTTTGTATTGCATGAGCACAGCGCAGGCGGCAGATCTTGATATGACTGCTTTTACGGTGCGCACCAACCCTGATGGCACGCAGGATTATTCGCTATCGCTGCAGGTGGTCATCTTAATGACGCTGCTGTCATTCCTGCCATCCATTGTGGTGATGATGACCTCATTTACCCGCATCGTGATTGTGTTGGCTATTCTGCGTCAGGCTTTGGGTCTGCAAACCAGCCCGTCAAATCAGATCATCATCGGCTTAGCGCTGTTCATGACTTTATTCATCATGACTCCGGTTTTTGATGATATTTACAGTGAGGCTATTGAGCCGTATTTAAACGATGAGATTCAAGCGCGAGAGGCTCTAGTGCGCGGACAGGCGCCGCTGCATCATTTTATGTTGGAGCAGACGCGGCTTTCTGATATCAATGCTTTTGTTGAATTTGCCGGTATTGAAGTGGATAAGCCGGAAAATCTGCCGATGCGCGTGCTGATTCCTGCCTTTATGGTAAGTGAGCTTAAAACCGCCTTTCAAATCGGTTTCATGATTTTCCTGCCGTTTTTAATCATTGACTTGGTGGTGGCCTCCATCTTGATGGCAATGGGCATGATGATGCTCTCCCCGATGATTGTATCGCTGCCCTTTAAGCTGATGCTCTTTGTGATGGTGGACGGCTGGACGCTTATCATGGGCACTTTGATTTCCAGCTACGGCATCGGGGTGCCGACTTAAGGAGGCATAGCATGGAACCTGAAGTCTTTGTCGATGTGGTAAGGAGCGCTTTGGGCCTTGTGGCCATTTTAGTTACTGCCTCGATCCTGCCGTCTTTAGTGGTGGGCTTAGTGGTGTCGATTTTTCAGGCGGCGACTTCAATTAATGAACAGACTTTGGCCTTTTTGCCGCGCCTCGTCATTACGGTAGTGGCGCTGATGTACGGCGCGCATTGGGGGATTGAAAAGCTGACCTCTTTTTTCCGTGAGATGGTGCGTCTGATCCCGCAGGTGATAGGCTAAAACGCTTTACTTAGACTGCAGGAAATCCCGATGAATGTATTAGAGCCGATTATGTTGCAGGGACTGGCGTCTGTGATGTGGCCGTTGTGCCGTATTGCTGCCTGCTTAATGGCTTTTTTCATTTTCGGCGGTACTACGGTACCGATGCGCGTACGCGCGCTGCTGGCACTGACGCTTACGGTGTGCATGCTGCCTAGTATCCCGGCACTGCCGGTGACGCCGCAGTTGTTTTCCTTAGACGGTTTTTTAACCACGATAAGTCAAGTCTTGATTGGGGCTGGCATCGGTTTTATGACGCAATTTTTAGCGCAGAGCTTTGTCATGGCCGGGCAGGCGGTGGCAATGCAGACGGGACTTGGCTTTGCTTCGATGGTCGATCCGGTATCCGGTACCAATGCACCGGTAGTCGGTCAGTTCTTTACCGTACTTACTACCTTAGTGTTCTTAGCCTTAGACGGGCATTTAGTCTTTCTGCGCCTGTTGCTGTTAAGCTTCACCACACTGCCGATTGGTCCGCAGATTTTCAGTCCAAGCGAATTGTCCTATATCTTTTATTTCGGCGTTACCATGTTTCAGTGCGCGTTGGCGATGGCCATTTCTGCAATCTGCACTATGCTGGTAGTTAACTTTACTTTCGGCGTGATGACGCGTGCGGCCCCGCAGCTGAACGTCTTTTCGATGGGCTTTTCAGTGAGCATGGTGGCAGGTCTCTTGGTGCTGTGGTATTGCCTCGGGGCTTTTATGGGCAATTTCACTTCGGCGATTAATGCAACGATGGAGTCCACCTGCTCGCTTATTGGTACTTCCTGTGAAGGCTTGTGGTAGGGCGCATACGCCCTCTGCCCCCAAGGACGGGGGCGGGGCACCCTTACTTCGAGACAGGGCGCTTAACTTCTGCTTTGGGGTCGGTTGCCGCTTTGGCCTTGCTGCAGTCAGCGGCCGCACTGCCATCCTCGCATTTAAAGATATAGCAGGGCTTGTATTTCTTTTGCGATAAGAGAATGCGTCCTTGCTTGATGAAGTCGCGCAGCAGCTTATCCATGCGCTGCATGATGTCGGGATCACCATCGAGCACAAAGGGACCGTGTTCCTGTACCAGCTTAATGCCGTGCTCCTTCACATTGCCGGTGACAATGCCGGAGAAGGCGCGGCGCAGATTGGCCGCCAGGCGCCACGGCTCTTGATTTTTGTGCAGATCAAGGGCAGCCATGGTCTCATGGTTGACTTCAAAAGGCATCTGCAGCTCTTTTGGGATAGTCAGCGACCAGTTGTAACAGTAAGAATCATGAATAAGGCTGCGGTGTTCATAGCTGTTTTGCAGCCCTTCCTTGACTAAGGTTGCTACCTTGGTGGGATCGTCAATCACAATGCTGTAGTAGCGCGCAATTTCATTACCGAAGATGCCCTTTAAGAAGGTATCGAGTGCCTCAAAGTAGGGGGCGGATTTTTTATTGCCGGTTAAGATCAGCGGAATCGGGTTATAGCGGTTTTCACTGCACAGTTTAATGCCGAGGATGTACAGCAGCTCCTCGGCTGTTCCCGGACCGCCGGGGAAAACTAAGAGCACGTGCCCAAGGCGTACAAAGGCCTCGAGGCGCTTTTCAATATCTGGCAGAATAACCAACTCAGATACCATCGAATTGGGCGGCTCAGCGGCGATAATCGAAGGCTCGGTCAGCCCGATGCGGCGGCAGCTGGTAGCTTCCTGCAGCACATGACCGATTAAGCTGCCTTTCATCGGGGCTTCCATGATCCCCGGGCCGCATCCGGTGCAGATATCAATTTTGCGCAGGCCCAGTTCGACACCAACCTGATAGGCATATTCATACTCTTCCTTGGAGATAGAATGACCGCCCCAGCACACTGCAATATTGGGTTCGTCGCTAGAGTGCAACACTCCGGCATTGCGCAGAATATGAAAGATACCGTTGGTGATGATTTCCTGCTCGCTGATTTGCGGCAGTTTCTGTTCGCGGTTTTGTTCAATTAACTGCCGCACCGAGTCTTTATAGATATTGATCTGTACGATGTCGCGTAGCACCGAATAGAGATGGCGCTGTAGCGTTGCGATGATCTCCCCGTCCACTAAGGCCGAGGTCGGCGGATTGATGAGTTCAATTTTCAGACCGCGCTCATTGCGCACCACATCAATCTCGAAATTTTCGTAGTTTTCCAGCAGTTCCTGTGAATTGTCGGTTAAATTGCCGCTGTTAAGTACGGCCAGCGAGCAGTTGCGGTAAAGCTCATACAGCTCGCCTTTGGAGGTATGGGAAATGCTGTCAGCTTCAATCTGTGTCAGCAGAGCCATATTGCCCTGCGGCCACACTGCTTTTACGCTCATGATGCCTCCGTTGGCTTAAGGGATCCTATTTTTTTCTATCTGCCGTCGGCTACGCTAACTGCCGCTGGCGCTGTAGCTTTCAGCATACCGCAGATGGGTAAATTATGGATGAAAAATTTACGCGTTTTAAGCTCACTAAAGCGCTCAGTTGGCGCGCTAGCGCGCCGCAGAGCAGTACGCTAAGCTACAGTTTGGTGTTTAAGAAGTCTTCACGCTGCGGGGTGAATACGTCAAGCAGGACGCCTTCTTCAAGGCATTCACAGCCGTGCATGACATTTGGCAGTTTGTGTAGTGTATCCCCGGCTGTCACTTCGCGCGTTTGTGTCCCGATAGTAAAGCGAAAACGCCCGGACAGCACATAGGTCAGCTGTTCGTGAGGATGGGAATGCAGCGCGCCGACTGCGCCTTGGGCAAAGATATTTTCCACGGCCATCATATGTCCGTCATGGGCGAGAATGCGCCGTTGGACGCCATTGCCCAGATCTTCAAGCTCTGTATCCTGATGTAGGCAAAACATTTTTTCTCCTAGGTTTTACATTTTAGTATTGATCTTAAGTACTTTGCCGCCCGGTGCAGCGCGGGGGCGGCGTAAATGCGCTATTGGCGCAGGGTGCGCATGACCTGCTCTGGGGTGACCGCAAAATCTGAGCGCAGCGGGTTGATGTCAATGCCGCCGCGGCGGGTAAAGCAGGCTAGAACCTGCAGCTTATCGAGCTTTAAGCGGCTTTTTAAATCGCTGTAAATGAGTTCCACGCATTGCTCATGAAAACCACGGTGCAGCCGCAGGCTCATTAAGTAGGCAAAAAGTTCCTGATGATTGATCTGCGTTCCTTGATAGCGGATCTGCACGGCAGCATGATCGGGCTGACCGGTGACCGGGCATAAGGTGCGCAAAAGATTAGTGCGCAGGGTTTCCTCAACGCGCGGACCGTCATGACGCACTAAGAGCTCGGGGTTGTAGGCAAAATTAGTTAAGGTTACCCCGGAGGTAATATCAATTAAGCTGCCGGGCATGGTTTGAGGGGTAAAGCAGGCGGGCTGACTTTCCACCGGGTAAAGTTTAACCGTAGCGGCAACGCCAAGCGTCGCGCTTAAATCATGGCATATGAGACGCTCTACGTCATCAAGCGTGGCAAACTTGGTTTGGGTAAAGGAGCCTAAATACAGCTTGAGGGATTTGGATTCAATGATGTTGGGGCTGCCTGCCGGCACACAGATGGTTCCGATGGCACCGCAGGGAATATTGAGCTTATTTAAAAAAGTCAGCTCATAAAGCCGCCACACATCAAAGCCGTAGGGCGCGGTGGCTTTGAGCCCGGCGCGGCCGCGGCTACGCGGTAGCGGCTGTAGCAAGCGTGGGCAGTATTCATCGTAATAAGTGGTGGCCTGCCCCAAAAGCGTGGGCTGCGGTTTTTCCATGATGTTACAAATCTCCAAAATGACTGCCTAAGATAGATAAAGCGCTAAGCGCAGCGGTTTCGGTGCGTAAAATGCGCGGTCCTAAGCTGACGCCGACAAATTGATGCGCGCTTGCTAATGCGGTTTCACTGGGATCAAAGCCGCCCTCCGGGCCGATAAGCAGACTGATGCTACCGCTGGGGTTTAAATCGCGCAGTCGCAGGGTGGCACTAGGGTCTAAAGTAAGTCCCAGATAGCCCTTAGTTTCTGTTAAGGTGCAGAAGTCGCGTAGCTCCATCACCGGATGTACCGGCGGCACCACACTGCGCCCGCATTGCTCGCAGGCGGCGGCAGCAATTTTCTGCCACGACTCTAGTTTGCGCTCAAGCCGCTTGGCATCTAGCTTGACTCCGCAGCGGGTGGCGCTTAAAGGATAAATGGCGCTGATGCCAAGCTCTACGGCTTTTTGAATGGTAAAGTCCATTTTATCGCCGCGGCTGATGACTTGACCGAGCACTAGGTTAAGCGGGCTTTCGCGCTGATTGATAAGTTGACCTTGTAGCGTCAGCTGTGCGTTTTTGCCAGGCTGTGTCAGTACCGCGGCAAATTCGTGGCCGTGTCCGTCAAAGACTTGTACAGCTGCGCCTGCCGGGAGGCGCAACACGCGGCACAAATGCGCGGCATTTTGCTCGCTTAAGCTGATCACGGCTCCGCTTGTCAGCGGCTGTGGTTCATAAATGCGGGTAATGCGCATGATTTAAGTTTATCTCTTGTTTAGGGTGTATCTAATGTACTTTGCGTCAAGCGGCCTGCGGCTTGGTATAAGGCGCGGCCGCGCTATTTTAGCGCTGACTGTAATTTACGGTCGGGGATGCGCTTAAGTTATAGCCGCGGCTTTCGCAGGGTAAGCTGCCTTGCATCATGGCGCCTTACGTAGCTTGCAGGCTTGCGTAACATATGGATTGTCATTGCCCTGCACGCGGGCAATCAGTCCATTGCGCTTACATTCATTGTCATCTGGGGCATATTGCTTATTCCACACTTGATACAGCCGCAGCTGCGCCTGCGACAAACGTATGCCGTAAGTCTCTGCCATATAGAGGTAAGCGCGGGCAATCAGTCCGCGGGCGGTTTGGGGCGGTTGTGCGCGGCGGCCTTTAAAGTCCACTACCATTGGGCACTGTCCGTACTGCGTGGGCTGGGCATTCCACTCGCTGAAGCGAAAGTTGGAGCGATCGCCGTTGACTTCACCGACGGCGGGAAAGAGATTGTGCAGATCGCCTTCCATGGCTTTAAAGACGCTATCTCCCTGTTTGCCGCTACTGCAGCGTTTGCGTCCGCCGTCTTGCCAGCATTTTAACTGATGACCGAATTCCCAGGCCGGCATGATGTGCTCAATTTCCACGCGGGCGGCACGTTTAGGCTGCTTGCGGACCTGATAGCCACAGCTTTTAAGGTCTACATAAAAGCGATTGCGTTCAATAGATAAGGCGCAGCCGCAGTACACGGTAGAGGGAGAATCCAGCTGTCGATAAATAGAAGGCAGCACACGCTTGGCCTGATTGAAATTCTCCACCGCCTGCGCATGAGGTACGAGCAACAGTGCTGATACCGCAAAAGCGGTCAGAACTTGCGGCAGGGAACAGAACCGCTTAACGGTAAGTGGCCGTGACGGCTGAGGCTTTTGTATAATCATCTTCATAAGCTTATTGTAGCCTAAGCGTGCGGCAAAACGTTGTGCCGTCAGTGGTGGGCTGCGAATTTCCGTTTAAAGCAGTCTAAGGCTGCTACCATGAGGAGTGTGTATGCAATTTGATTTACGGGCCATGGCTTCTTTTGGCGTGGCCGGCAATTTTACCGGGCATTTAGAGCAGGCCGGCGAGGCACGCGATTTTACTAATGTCAAAACAGCCGAGGCCAATGCTCCTAAGGCTTTATTTCCTACTTTTATGCCCAAGGCAAGCAGTGCCATTCCGGACTATTTAAGCGTGTTTCCCTTTGATGCCTATCGCGTGATTTTCCCAGACAGGCAGCAGAATTTGCAGATTGAGCCTGAAATGGCCATTATCTGCGATGTGACATGGGAACGCGGACAAGTAACGGCCCTGCAACCGATTGGCTTTGGCGCGAGCAATGATTGCTCTATCCGCAAGGAAGGCGCGCGCAAGATTTCCGAGAAAAAGAATTGGGGAGCGTCCTCTAAAGGCTTTGCCACCAATGTGCTGCCTATAGACCGTTTTGTGCCCGGCGGTATTTTAGATAAATACCGCATTGCCTCGTTTTTAGTGCGGGAGGGTGAAGTGTATGAATACGGCGAGGACAGTGCAGTCCGCGATTATTCCTACTTCTATCAAAAGCTCATCACTTGGTGCATTGATAAGCTCAATCATCAGCAGGATGCAGGTCCGGCTGAGCATATTCATGAATATTTAGTCGCCGCCGGTTGTCCCACGCGGATCTTGATCTCGGTGGGGGCGACGCGTTATACCCCGTTTGGCGAGAGTCACTATCTGCAAAAAGGCGATCAGGCGGTGGTGGTACTGTATCCTGAAGATGTGTATGCCAAGGAAGAGATTATCCATCGCGTAAAACGCGATAATTTAGAAGAGGATGACATTTCGCTGCTGCAGCAGATGATTGTCTAGCTGCTTTGGTTTTATCCCTCAGACGGCGCCCTGCCGCCTGAGGGTGGGGACGGCTCTTATTATTTAGTGGGCTCTGCGGAGAAATAGGAGTTCTCGCCGCCAAACGGATTGGCTACGTAGCCTTCGGCATCCCAGTCGTTGTCAAATTTCTCAGAGCCGTCAGGCATTTCAAGCTTATAGCGGTACTGATAGGTTGGCTGCTTACCGCGGGCGATAGTGATAGAGCCGCGGTAGGTACCGTTTTTCTGCGGCTTCATTGCCACCGGCATCCAGCCGTTGTGTTCGCATAAGAGTTCAATCTTCTTAGCGCCCTGGGCAGCTTCTTTTTTAATGTAAAAAGAAACCGTCAGTTTTTTATCGGTAAATCTTTTTGAAACGCTCATAGTGCTTCTCCTCAGCCTTTTGCGCTTTAAGTGCCTGCGGTAGCTGTTTCATGTATGGTTGTACCGGCGCTGCAGCGTAAAACGGCTGTATCTTGCTGTGGCTGCGGTCACATCCCGCAATTTATTAATTATTAAGCAAAAAACCGACGTTTTGAGATTTTTAACTTGTATAACAAATTATTAATACCAAAACTTACGGCTTAAGGCTATTATACCCAAAAACTCTCAGCTGAGTGAATAATTTTGCGGTGAGTAAAAAATTTATTTACGTGAAAGGCTTATTTACGGGCATAGGGGGCAGGCGCAGTCCCCAAAGACTCTCACATTGCAGTCTGCAGCGGTAGGTGATGGCGTGCTGCCGCTAGGGCACAGATCTTTTGCGTATAGGCGCGGCGCAGATAAAAACCACGTGGGCGAGTAGCACTGATGCCGCCCTCGACATTTACAACCGAGGTAACTTGCCGCCCGTCGGCGGCTTTAGGACGCATCTGTACAATGGTACCGACGCGTGCCGTGATCTGGGGGCCTTTTCCGGCAGCAATCAGCTCCATCAGTTCTTCAAAATCGCGCTGTACTTGGGCAAGCTCTTCCCCACCCAGCGCGTGGAGTTGATAGTCAATCACGCGATGCTGCGCAAGCGGCAGAGAGCGCCCTGACAAAATAAACACGTACAAAGTGAGGCGCAGCTTGTGATAGAGGGAGCTGTCAAAAAAATTGAGGCCGCGCATCGCATTTAACGGTGCATGACAGATAAAGGTGCTTTCGCGCGGCTGAAAGTTGGCATCAATCGGTACGGTTTTGAGCTCAATCCCCAAATGCGGAAAATCGGGTAAGCTTAAGTTCTGCGCTGCCGCACCTAAATACAGCTCAATCAATTCTCCAATATAGCCCTTGCTGCCAAGGCGCTGCGCCGGGACGTCAAGTCCGAGTGCAGAGGTAAGCTCAGCTACGCTGCGCCCTTGAATGAGCGCGAGGCGTTCTTTGAGCTCACTTAGGCTGTGCGGCTCAGGCAGCGGGGCGGTTGCAAAATAGCGAGTCATGGGAGAACCTTTTTTTATCTTAATCGCACTCATCATAGCATGGGCGGTTCTTAAGTTAATTTGTTAACTTAAGTGAACTTTGGTACGAGTTCGCCAGTCCATGCATCAGGACGAGGGAAAACTTAGCCCATGCGCCCTGAATTTGCCACTAAGCCGCGTTGCGACGCGGTGCGGCGCACTTTGATGCACAGCGCAAAAGCGGGCTTTGCTCTTAGGAAAGCGCGGCGCTCTGTGCGATAATGACAGCAGGTGAAAGTCGTTTTCATAAAACGCTTTCATGGGTGAAATTGTATAAGAGACTAGGCGGTTTTTGTGATCGACGAAGATGGTTACCGCCCCAATGTGGGGATAGTGATCTGCAACCGCAATGGTCAAGTGCTGTGGGCACGCCGGGTGCGGCAGAACTCCTGGCAGTTTCCGCAGGGTGGAGTGGACGAAGGTGAAACTCCGCTTAATGCCATGTACCGCGAACTCTATGAAGAGCTCGGGCTGACGCCGCATGACGTTAAACTGCTCGGCCAATCGCGGGCTTGGTATAAGTATCGTCTGCCCAAGCGTTTAATCCGCTGGACAGACGATCCGGTGTGCCTTGGGCAAAAGCAGAAATGGTTTTTGCTTTCCTTGACCGCCGACAAGCAGCTGGGGATCCGCTTTAATCGCGAGGGTCACCCTGAATTTGATGATTGGCGCTGGGTATCGTATTGGTACCCGGTGAGGCAGGTAATAGCCTTCAAGCGCGACGTTTACCGCCGCGTGCTCACCGAATTTGCGCCGGCTGCCTTGTTCGGCAAGCCTTTGACCGCGGAGGTAAGATACAGTCGCGGCAGAATGCGCGGAGGATATTAAGATGGACGAAAGACAAAGTGAATTGTTGCTTGCCTTGCGTCAAATTACTGAGGCAGTAGCAGGCGAACAGAGCCTTGAGCAGGCAATGAATATCTTGGTGCAGCAGATAAGACGCGCCACGCATGCCGATTGCTGTTCGTTATACCTGTATGAAGCATTGCGCGATCGTTTCCGTCTGCGCGCCACCGACGGTTTGGCGCAGGAGGCGGTCGGTAAAGCAACCTTAAAGTCAGGCGAGGGCTTAGTGGGGGTGGTCGGCAAGCGCCGCGAAATGCTGGATTTAGCCGATGCTTTTTCCCATCCTAACTTTAAGTATCTGCCGGATGTGGGCGAGGATGAATATCATTCCTTCCTCGGCGTGCCGGTCATCAATCAAGGGGATCTTTTGGGCGTGCTGGTGATTCAAAGTAAGGAACAGCGCCAGTTCGGCCCCAATGAAGAATACTTCATGCTCACCTTGAGCGTACAGATTGCTTCCGTCATTGCTATGAACCGCGCGGTCGAGCTGGACGAGGAGCAAAATATTCGCCGTATTCACGCGCTGTCCGGCACCGGAGGGCTGGCAATTGCCAAAGCCTTAGTGTGGCAGCCGGCGGTGTCGCTTGATCAGGTCAAAGTGCTGCACTGCGATGATCCGCTGATGCAGACCGAGCTTTTCCATCAGGCGATGTTCCAGCTGCAGGTGGAAATGGATCGCGCCTCGCTGAAAATGCAGGAGGATGAAAAATCCAATGCGCTGTTTGGTTATATGTCAGGCTATGGCAAACTGCTTGATGATCCAACGTTTGAAGAAGAGGTCGACCGTCATATTGTCGACGAGGGACTGTTAGCTTCCTCGGCCATTAAGTTGGTGATTGAGCGGCGGCTTAAAGATGCTGAGGCCAAACAGGATAAAGAGGAATACGTTGATACTAAGGATTTTGCGCAGGTTTTAATTACCCGCTTAATCCATGCCTCGGCACGCGATTTTGAGTTAAACGAGCGTGTCATCTTAGTGGTGGATTCGCTGCCCGCGGCCATGGTGGCTGAGCTGCCGCGCGATAAGATTGCAGGCTTCGTTGCGACCTCATTTAATACTAGTGCGCATACTTTAATTTTAGCGCGCGATTTAGGTATCCCGGCCGTCTTAGGCGTAGGGGTCGATTTAAGCTCTATTGACGGCCATACCCTTATCCTTGATGGTAAGCACAGCGAAATTCTGCTAGATCCGCCGCAGTCGGTCGTGGATGAATTCAATGAGCTGTTAAGTCAAGATAAGCGGCAATCTGATCTTTTCAGTACCGAACTTACGCAAGCGGGGGTCTGCCTGGACGGTACGCACATTAATATTCAGTTAAATGCCGGACTCAATCATCCTGACAGCATTGATTTGTGCGCCATCACCGACGGTATCGGCCTGTATCGCACCGAAATTGCCTTTATGCTGACCAAGAGCTTTCCGACGGAAGATCAGCAGTATGAATGGTATCTGCGCTTGCTCAAGCAGTTTGCCGGCAAGTCGGTGTGCATGCGTACTTTAGATGTGGGCTCGGATAAATGTCTGCCTTATCTTCCGATTAAGGAAGTAAATCCGGCTTTTGGCTGGCGCGGCGTGCGAGTAACTATCGATAATCCGCAGCTGTTGCGCACGCAACTGCGGGCGATGCTGCGCGCGCAGCAAGAATGCGGCAATTTAGAGCTGATGCTGCCGATGGTGTCGCGCCCGGATGAAATCTATTGGGTGAAGAATCTGCTGATTAAAGAAGCGGCGGCTATTCGTGCCGAGAGCGGCAAGCCCCTTACCATGCCGCGTTTTGGCATCATGGTGGAAGTGCCGTCGCTCATTTACATCCTAGATGACATCATTAATGACGTTGATTTCCTGTCTATCGGCTCAAATGACTTGATTCAGTATCTGCTAGCCGTCGATCGCTCTAACTCGCGCGTTAGCCGCTTCTACGATCCATTCCATCCGGCGGTGGTACGCTGCTTGGCTTTCCTGTGCGATAAGGCGGCGCAATACGGCAAGCGCATCTGCGTGTGCGGCGAACTTGCAGGCTCTGCACTGGGCTCATTACTGTTAGTTTCCTTGGGCTACAAGGATTTAAGTATGAATTTCTCGGATCTGGCGCAGGTGAAATATACGCTGCGTCATGTCAGCGCCGCAGAGCTTACCTCCCTGCGCGGCAAGGCTTTATCACTGTCTGATCCGCAAGCCATCCGTGACCTGTATGTCAACTATGCGCGCGCCAATGGGCTGTCACGCGCCATTGATTTTTCCGAGGCGCAGAAAAAAGCCTATCAGGTAGAACCCGATGCGCTGCCTAATATTGAAGAAGGCAGTCACAGGAGTCATTGATTATGCAAGTATATTTAGATTTAATGCGCCGGATTTTAGATGAGGGCGTGGATCGCGATGATCGCACCCATACCGGGACGCGCTCCATTTTCGGTGCACAGCTGCGCTTTGATTTGGCACAAGGCTTTCCGTTACTTACTACCAAAAAAGTGCATCTGCGCTCGATCATTCATGAGCTCTTGTGGTTTTTGCAAGGCGATACCAATATTAAGTACTTGCATGACAACAAAGTCAGTATTTGGGATGAATGGGCTGATGCAAACGGGGATTTAGGGCCGATTTATGGTCATCAGTGGCGCCATTGGGACTGTGCTGACGGCTCGCATATTGATCAGATTAAGCAGGCCCTGGATCTTATTCGCCATGATCCTAACAGTCGGCGCATCATCGTTAGCACGTGGAATGTCGGCGCGCTTAAGGAGATGGCACTGCCGCCTTGCCATGCGCTGTTTCAGTTTTATGTGGCTCACGGCAAACTATCCTGCCTGCTGTATCAGCGCAGCTGCGATCTCTTTTTAGGGGTGCCGTTTAATATCGCAAGCTATGCGCTGCTAACCATGATGATGGCGCAGCAATGTGATTTAGCTTTAGGCGAGTTCATCTGGACAGGCGGCGATACTCACATCTATCACAATCATTTTGCACAGTGCCGCGAGCAGTTAAGCCGCACTCCGCGCGCCTTGCCGACTATGGAAATTGTACGTCGTCCGCCGACGCTGTTTGATTACAAGTTTGAGGATTTTGTGCTGCATGCTTATGATCCGTATCCGGCGATTAAGGCGCCGGTGGCGGTTTAGGAGAAAGGGAGATGAGTGAAATTAATTGGGGACGGATTAAATGGCAGTCGCGCCGCGGTATGCGCGAGCTTGATTTAATGCTTCTGCCCTTTGTGGAGCACGATTTGCCCAAGTGCAGTGAAGACATGATTGGCGCGTATATGGATTTGCTCAATGCCTCGGACTTGGAGCTGTTTCGCTGGCTGCATGGTACGGCTAAAGCTGATAGCCCGGCGCGGCAGCACATGGTCGACTTTATTATTCAGTGTCATGCCGGGCGGCGCGGCGTGGAGGGCGTGTAGCTAAATGCCAAGCCGCCAGCTGCGGATACAAAACCGTGGCGTCCTTGTATGGATTTAAGCTGCGGCGTCAAGCTGCAGCGCTAACATTAGGAAACAGCATACTTTGATAAAATTTGCCGAACTTTCCCTGCCGCCCAATGTCGCCGCGATTGCGTTGGCGCAGGGCTTTAAGCGTCCAACGCCGATTCAGAGCTTAGTTATTCCGCCGGCTTTGGAGGGTAGCGATATCTTAGGCGGTGCTCCCACCGGCACCGGCAAGACGGCCGCCTTCTTGTTGCCGATTTTAGCGCGTTTAAATTTAGACCCTGAAAAGGCCGGCGTACGCGCGCTCATTTTAGAACCTACCCGCGAGCTGGCTTTGCAGGTTGCAGCCGATGGCGAGCGCTTCTGTCAAAGCCTGCGCCGCGCCACCGCCGCTAAAATTGCCCAGTTGGATGCCGGTACCTGGGAGCTTAGTGATGATCCAGAGACTGTCGCTTCCTTAGATGAGAAAACGGAGCCGGAGCTTACGGATGATGTGCCGCAGGCCAATCAGCTTGCTGACGAGGCGGAGGCTGAGGAAGTGGCAATTCTCGCACGGATGCAGGCGGTGCATGAAGCGGATTTGGCAGGCGTGCTGCCGCGCTTTGGTGCTTATACCATCATTGGCGGTGAGGGGCGCGATGTGCAACAAAGCGCGCACGGCAATATCGTGTGCGCCACCCCGGGACGCTTAAACGAATTTATTGACAAGGGTTGGTTTGACCCGTCTACCGTGGAGCTGCTTATCATTGATGAGGCCGATCGCATGCTCGATATGGGCTTTAAAGATGAGGTAGCGACGATTGTGCGGGCGGTGCAGCGACGCTTCCAGACCATGCTGTTCTCGGCGACCTTAGACAGTCCTGGAGTTGAGGAATTTGCGCGTCTTGTATTAAATGATCCGTTTGAAGTGCGTATCGGCGCGGGCGGCACTGAAGATGAGCGGCTGCCTGAGCTTTTGTCCGCGCGTGCTTATTATGCCGCTACCCCGCAGCAGAAATTCAATATTCTCGCCCATTTGCTCAAAACCGCAGCCGGCAAAGCGATCATCTTTGTGCGCACCCGTGAGCGGGTAGGTGAGCTGTGCGCTTTCCTGCGCCGCCAAGGTCTGTCTAGCGC
The DNA here is from genome assembly GCA_944390105.1 of uncultured Succinivibrionaceae bacterium. Taxonomy (GTDB): domain Bacteria; phylum Pseudomonadota; class Gammaproteobacteria; order Enterobacterales; family Succinivibrionaceae; genus Avisuccinivibrio. Next base: position 38,444 of record CALXOV010000016.1, on the reverse strand, counting down.
CTCGCTGCAAGGCGAGATGAGCATTACGGAGCGTAAGGCCGCGCTGCGCCGCTTTAAGGATAATACGGTGCCGATTTTAGTGGCCACCGACGTGGCCGCGCGCGGCTTAGATGTCCCCGATACCGCACAGGTGTATAACTTTGACCTGCCGGCTAAGGCGGATGTCTATGTGCACCGCGCCGGTCGTACCGCGCGTGCCGGCAGCCGCGGCACGGTTATTTCTTTAGTAGAGCGCAATGAACTACCGCTTTTAGAGCGCATTGAGCGTTACACTGAGCGCCCGATTGAGCGGCGCGAGATTAAATACGTGTGCGCTGCCTTCCCTAAAGAAAAGACACTGCCGACTAAAAAAGAGGGACGGGCCTCTTTAGGCGGTAAGGGCGGTTTTGACAAAAAGCGCCCCACCGATAAAGCGGATAAGCCCAAGCTCAAGGAGCGCTGGCGCAATAAGAAAAATAAGGGTAAGCCTGATTTTGCGGCCAAACGCGCCAAAAAGCAGGCCCGCGTGGCCGCTAAGGACAAGGCGGCTGCAGGTGAAGCTGCCGGGGCGGCGCCTGAGTCATAAGTACCATTACGGGAGGTCATGATGGGCGGAACTATCCTGCGTAATGCACGACTGCATCTTTTCTCCGAGGACTTTGCCGGTGCAGACAGCTTGGCGGTGCAGAATCATCGCATTATTCCGGTTAATCCGGCGTTGTTTGAGGATGGCACGTCAGAGGAGATCAATTTAAACGGGCTGCATGTGGCACCGGGGCTCATTGACCTCTTGGTCAACGGCTGTGCTGGCATTACCTTCGGACAGGATTTAAGCGCCGAAGGCTTGGAGGAAATGCGCCGCTATCAGACGCAGCGTGGTACTTTAACTTTTGTGCCGACCTTAATCTCCGGTCCGCGCGAGAGCATGACTAAGGCGATTAATGTCATTGATGCTTTTAAGGAAAACCACCCTGGAGTGTGTCCTGGGCTGCATCTAGAGGGTCCCTTCATTAACGCTGAGCGCAAAGGCTTTCATCCGGTAGGCTATATCCGTAATATTATGGATGCCGATATTTCCTTTCTGCGTGAGCACGCCGATACTATCGCCTACATGACCATTGCCCCTGAAATGGTGCGCGGCAAGCAGCTGCTCGATCTCATCGGTACCGGGATTAAACTCTCCCTTGGCCACACTAACTGTACGTTTGCCGATGCGTTGAACGCAGTACGCGCTGGAGTGACCAATGTGACGCATCTTTACAATGGCATGCGTCCGATGAATGGCCGCGAACCTGGCCTGTTAGGAGTTGCGCTTAATTTTGAGAATATGACTTGTGGCGTGATTGCCGATGGGCGGCATGTGCATCCGGCGGTGATTCGCATCATTCACCGACTGCTTGGAGATCGCATGTATATTGTGTCCGATAGCCAGGCTGTCGCGGGGGCCAAAGAGCAAGTCTCCTCCTTTACCATTGCTGGGACTGAGGTGTTTGTCGATCCCAATCGTGGACTGATTGATGCCAAGGGTTCGCTGGCCGGCACTAGCGTGTGCTTGCTTGATGAGGTGCGTTACTTAGTTAAAGTCTGCGGTTTTACTTTAGATGAAGCCTTAACCGCGGCCTCGACGACCCCGGCTAAGGTGCTCGGAATTGATAACGAGTATGGACGCATTGAGCCGGGCTTTATGGCTGATCTAATTATTTTTGATGATGATTTTCGTATCCGCTATATTATTCAGAACGGCTTTATGAAAAATTCGGCGGAGCTGCTCTAGGACTATTGCGATGGCTTTGCATCTGCTTGATAAAATCTCCTCCCGGGTCAATGAGCTGACTAAATCCGAGCGCAAGATTGCCGCAGCGGTGCTTGACGATCCGGCGCTTACCGTGTCGGAAAATATTGCGCAGTTAGCGCGCCGCGCTCAAGTGTCTGAGCCCACCGTTTATCGCTTCTGCAAGACTTTCGGTACTGACGGCTTTCCGTCATTTAAAATTGCACTGTCAGCTGAGCTTAACACTGAGCGCTATGCGCCGCGTGAGCACGTGAAGTCAGGAGACAGCGTCGCTGACATTATCTCTAAGGTTATTGGCAGCAATATCGCGGCATTAAATGAGTTAAGCCGGACCCTGGATGCCGCTGTGCTAGCGCGCTGCATTGACCTAATCAGTCAGGCGCGGCGCATTGTGGTTGCCGCAGAAGGTCTGTCGCAGCCCGTGGGTACTTTATTTCAGGTGCGCATGCTGCGCTTGGGGCTTAACTGTGAATTTATTCCCGATCCGACGCTGCTGAATCTTGCAGCGGCAGCTTTGCGCCCTGCGGAGCTTTTAATTGCTTTTACCTCAACCGGGCAAAATCGGCATATGGTCAGCGCGATGTTGCAGGCCAAGCACAGCGGTGCGGCCGTGATTGCCTGCTGTCCGCGCGACAGTGACGCAGCCTCCTGTGATGCGCTGAACTTGTATTGTCCGCGTGCCGGCAGCGGCAGCGATGAGCTGTGGTGTGCGCGCCTTGCCATGATGAGTATGGTGCAGATCCTGCTTTCCGGGGTGATGCTGCGCCGCGCTGACAGCGTGCGCGATGTGATGCCGCGCTTGGATGCTGCAGCGCAGCAGTTTTATCTGCCAAGTGCTCCCGCGGAGCCGTCCCCCGCAGCCCCAAGCGCGCCCGCGGCTGCCAAGACCGCAGTGAGCGAACTGAGCGCCGATGAGCCGATTACGACTTTGACCTGGCCGTTCTAGCATGCGGCCGGCTCTCAATGAAAATTAGAGCTGCGTCAAAAGCCCGCACTGTCATGCGGTTTTTTCAGAGTGCATTGCCGCCTGTTGCGTCGCGATATGATATGCTTACCTGTTGTGCAGCTGCTACGAGTCTGGATAAAAGAGGCAGATTCAGACCGTGCAAGTTGCACAAGCCGTAATGCAGTTATTATATAAATAAGTAAATAAAAAACTAAAAGGCAGCAGCTGCTGCCGGTGGTTACAGCAACATCGCGGTGCGATACAGACCGCCTGCAGACACGGCAGATAATAAAGCCAAAATTTTTTAATGGGATTTGCGTTGTTATGGCGAAGGAAAAATATATAAAGTTAAACTTAGGGTGCGGTTATCGTCACTTTGAGGGCTGGCTTAATGTCGATAAGGCTGAGGCCTGCGATCCTGATATGCAGGTTGATTTGGAGGAAACTCCATGGCCGTGGGATGACAATAGCGTAAGCGAAGTGCGGATGATGCACGTGCTTGAACAAGTGGGGGCGGATCAGCAGACTTTCCTTAACATCATGAAAGAGCTCTACCGGGTATGCCGCCACGGAGCTCATGTGCATATCACTGCCGCTTATCCGCGCCACGACAGCTATGTCAGCGATCCCTGCTGCTGCCGGCCTATTACTGTGGCGGCGTTGCAATATTTTGATAAACAGCTGTGCACGCAATGGCAGCAAAAGGGAGCGGCTAATACTCCACTGGCGTTGTATGCCGGGGTGGATTTCCGCCTGATTAACTTTAAGCTGACCTTAGATGAAAAATTCACTAAGCTTGCCTTAGCACGCAAGTGGAGCAATAACGAGTTAAAGCAGAACCTTGAACTGTACAACAATGCGATTGTCAGCTCTGAGCTCCATTTAGTGGTGGTGAAGGATGAGACGGATGCGCATCGCTATGCCTTAGCCGCTCCGTTCAATCTGCCGGCATATTTAATGGCGGTGCAGCCGAACTTAAATGCCGATCGCGAAGTCTCGGGCGCGATTGCTGCGCATGGGCAGTGGCAGCCGAGCAAGAGCACCATTTTTGCTAAGCTCTTGCGCAAGTTAGCTGCGGACAAGAAGAGCCTGAAAGTGATGGTAGCCGGCGCTACTGTAGGCTGGTATCCGCTACTTGCTGCCAAGAGTGCGGCGAATATCACGGTAGAGTGTTATGAACCGCTCAAGAGCAATGCTGATATTCTGCGCTATAACCTTGAGTTAAATGCGCTCACTGAGCGCGTAAGCGTCAGTGAAAGCGCGCTGTCGGATGCGCCGGGAACGCTAAAGTTCTACACCGATAAGAACAATCTGGCGATGGGTGCTCTGGCCAAATATCAAGAGGGAATGGACGAGAGCGAGGTGAGTGTCGATACGCTGGAGAATATCTTTAAGGGTAAACAGCTTGCCCGCCTACCTGAGGTGGTGATGCTGGATGTGCAGGGGGCTGAGCAGAAGGTGTTTGTCGGCGCGCAGAAGATCTTTGATCGCGGCTGGCGGCCTATCATCTTTACTGAAGTGTACCCGAGCAAGTTGCAAGCCTTTGGCAGTAAGCCCGATTTTGTGAGCAAGCTGCTTGAGCTTAAGTACACCATCTATGCCATCAGCGCTAAGGGGCTGAATCTGACCTTGATTGATGCAGCGCAGGTGAATAAGTTCTATCAGGAAATGCTCAAGCCCAAGCACAGTAGCAAGTATATGTCGCTGTTGTGCGTACCTGAGGGAGTCGATATTAAGGCCTTGGTGGCCTAAAGCTACAACGCTGCGCTGCCTTAGAGCAGCGCTGCTCTTGCCGTGCTAGGCGTGAATCGGTGCGCCAAGCCTAGGGGTGGCAGGAGTATTATTTTTGCTACAAAAACCTTAATGCGCTAAAGCCCAACGCTATGGCGTAGCCAAGAGGAATGTTGCAGGATACATTCAGGCTTGTTCGCGCTATAAACAAGGTGTAACTTCTGCACCTGCGGGTTTAGGTTGCTCGTAGGGGGCAATCCGCTTGCCCCCTTGATTCCCGCGGGTTATTACCACCACTTCGGCTTCTTTAAGGCTTCGCGGTACAGCTCTTCGTATTTTGCGCAACTGTCCTTCCATAAAAAGCGCGTGCGCATGGCATTTTGCTTAATGCGGCGCATTTCATCTGGATCTTCTAAGTAGAAGATCAGGGTGCGGCGCAGCAGCGACAGCAGCTCTTCAGGGTTGGGGTCATAGAACATAAAGCCATTGCCGTGCTCATGATCGCTGTCATAGTCAATTACCGTATCCTTAAGACCGCCCACTGCGCGCACAATCGGCAGCGTAGCATAGGCCAAGGAGTAGATCTGATTGAGTCCGCACGGCTCGAAAATCGACGGCATTAAGAAGAAGTCTGCACCGGCTTCAATCTGATGGGCCAGCGCATTATTGTACACCGGCTCAAAGCGCATCTTGTCTGGATAGCGCGCGGCCAGATCACGCATCTGCTTTTCAAAGTTAGGATCGCCTGTACCTTCAATCACCACTTGTACTTTATGCTGCAGGAAGCGATCCAAAATCGGCAGCAGCAGACCGACGCCCTTTTGATCAGTAAGGCGCGCTACCATACCGTAAAGCGGCGCATCGCCCATCGGCAGGCCGAGTTTGCGCTGCAGCAGGTATTTGCCTAAGATCTTCTCTTCCATGGTCTGCAGATCGTAGGTGATCTTTAAGTGCTTATCGGTGGATGGATCCCAATCGCTGTAATCGCAGCCGTTGATGATGCCGCACAGATCTTGCGCTCTGTCTTGGAAATTCTTGGCCATGCCGTGACCGCCTAAATAGGTGGTAAGCTCAGCTGCGTAGCCGGGGGACACGGTATTAATCTTATCTGCAAAGAATACGCCGCACTTGAGGAAGTTAATGTACGAGCCCTGCATGATCATGTCATTGTAATACGAGGCAATCTCTGGCAGGAAGCTGATTTGCCCGCGGTCAAATACGCCTTGGAAGGCACCGTTGTGAATGGTGATGACCGAACGGGTCTTATCAAAGAAAGGATTTGAGCCGTACTTAAAGCGCAACAGCATCGGTGCTAGCGCTGCATGCCAGTCATTGCTGTGCACGATATCCGGCCTGAATTCCAAGCGGTAGGCGGCATCTAAGGCGGCGGCTGACAAGAAGGCAAAGCGCGCCCCGTTATCGCCGTAGGCCTGATTGTTGTCGCCATACATTGAGCTGCGCTCGTAGAAGAGGCGATAGTCAATCAGCCAGACTTCAACTTTCTGCTCGCCCACAAAGGTCTGGCGCACCGCATATTCCATCTTTTGGCTAAGACTGCCTTCATTAATGCAGCCGGTGGCGATGATGGGAAAATCGTAAGCTCCCTTAATAAGGCTGTAGCATGGCATAACCAAGCGAACATCATGGCCGTTTTCTTTAAGCTGGCAGGGCAGGGCTTTAGCTACGTCAGCAAGACCACCGCTTTTCATTAAGTCCGCAATTTCAGATGAGATAAATAAAATATTCAAGGAAGCATCTCCGTGTTAAGCACTCCTGTCCGCGCTGCACATTCTTCGTATTTAGCTGCGGACAGCAGAGGCATTGTACAAAATTTTCCGCAAGGAAAGTCAGTTAAAAGCCAAGCCGCATCCCCTTGGGAATAACGATAATGCCGCCTGGTGACAATTGCGGGCCGTTTTTATCTTGGACATTGACTAAGCGCTTATCCTGTTCCGGGTCGACGCCTAAGCTAAAGCCCGGGGCTAACTCTACATCACGGTCAATGATGGCACGGCGTACGATGCAACCGGCGCCGATTTTTACATCACCAATGAGCACGCTTTCTTGTACCTGTGCTCCGTCGCCGGCTGAACAGCGGAAACCTAATACTGACTTGCGAATGTCCGCACCTTCAATCAGGCAGCCGGCTGAAATCATGGATTGCGACACTGAGGAGTGATTGTGCTGTGTATCGGAGAAGGTAGCCGGCGGCAGCGGCGGGTAGTAAGTGTGCAACGGCCATTTAGGGTTGAACAGCGAAAAAATCGGATTGGAGCCGACTAAGTCCATGTGTGCATCCCAATAGGCATCAATCGATCCGACATCGCGCCAGTATACGTCGCTAGGCTCACCTTGAATCACATTATTCGATAAATCATAGACAAATACATTACCGCGCGGGAATAAATGCGGAATGATGTCATTACCAAAATCATGGCGGCTGTTGGGATTGCGCGCATCCTGCTCAAGCTCTTGCTTTAAGACTTGGGCATTGAAGATGTAATTGCCCATCGACACTAAGCTGTAGCCGGGGTCGCCCGGGATTTCCTTGGGGATATCCGGTTTTTCGGCAAAACCGATCATGCGTCCTTCCATGTCCACTTCAATAACGCCAAAGCGCTTTGCTACATCCTTGCTCGGCATGCGGATGGCAGCAATCGTCATATCGGCTTTATTGGCATTGTGATAATCCAACATCTGGCGGATGTCCATCTTGTAGATATGATCAGAGCCGAAGATGCAGACATTATCTGGATATTGATCTTCAATAAAGGTGAGATTTTGATAAATGGCGTCAGCAGTGCCTTGATACCATTCTTTGCCGGTGCGCATCTGTGCCGGAATTGGATCAATAAAGCATCCGGGGATGCCGCTTACGGTCCAGCCGTTCTTTAAGTGCATGTACAATGACTGCGACTTGTACTGCGTGATCACAAACAGCCGAATAATGCCGGAGTTAATGAAGTTGTTGAGCACGAAATCAATGAGGCGGTAACTGCCGCCGAAAGGTACTGACGGTTTGCTACGCGATTTGGTAAGCGGCATCAGTCGGGTACCTTCACCGCCAGCTAAAATCATGCCTAAAACGCCTGACATAAATACATCCTCATGGTCTGCATAGAATAAAGCGGCAGGTAAACCTGCACCATGCTTCTAGCATACTTAAATTGGCAGGTTAATTTATTGACCGCGTCGGCAATTTTGAGCTTAAGCTCAGGATTTTTATGCTGTAAAAGCTGCGTGAAATGGAACTTGCAGACTATAGGAGCAAAGGGTCTGTAGCTACCGCGGTTGCGGCAGCTGCAGTTTATGGCAAGTCAGTGGCGGCGGGGCCTAGCTGAAATTCTGCGCTTGCTCTAAAAGCTCCATCTTCATTTGATAGTAGGTCGGGCTCATATCAAGGAAGTGGTGGTGCGGATTTTCAAAACGCTGCTCTTCAGGCCAAATTTCGTGCTTGAGCTGATAGGCCACATAGCTGCGGATTTCATCTAAGCTGTGTACGCGTTCGATGCGCTTGCCCTCTTTCATCACCTCCCGCAGCAGTGGCTTGCCAGTGCATCCGACAAAGGAGGCGCGCTTCCACGGTTTGCGCGGATCGACGTAAGCATACGGCTTAGTGAAGTCAGGCTTTTCGTGAGCGAGCGTAATCAGGTCAGCTACGGCATGGCCGGTATCATTGTAGATGCGCCACAATTTCTTTTCGCCAGGGTTGGTGATCTTTTCGGCATTCTCCGAAATTTTGATCTTAGGGCGGAATACGCCGTACTGTTTGACTGCGGCTAATTTATACACGGCACCGAATACCGGATCGCTCTTGGCGGTAATTAAACGCTCGCCGACACCAAAGGAGTCAATACAACCGCCTTGATTGAGCAGAGAGCGGATGGTGTATTCATCAAGGCTGTTGGAGGCCACAATCTTGCAGTCTTGAAGTCCCGCTGCATCAAGCATACGTCGTGCTTCCTTAGATAGATAGGCCAGGTCGCCTGAGTCTATGCGAATACCCTGCAGGCGCTTGCCCATGGGCTCTAAGACCTCATGCGCTACCCGGATGGCATTGGGAATGCCCGAGGCTAATACATCGTAAGTGTCCACGAGCAGTACCGAGCGGTCAGGATAGAGTTCGGCAAAGAGCTTAAAGGCAGTGTATTCATCTTCATGGAACATCACAAAGCTGTGGGCCATGGTGCCGCTGGCTGGAATATTGAACATCTTTCCGGCAAGCAGCGTAGCACTGCCCGTGGCTCCGCCGATATAAGCTGCGCGTGCACCGTAGACTGCACTATCCACATTGTGCGCACGGCGCGCGCCAAAATCAGCTACCGCACGCCCTTGGGCGGCATTAACAATGCGCTGGGTCTTAGTGGCAATCAAAGATTGATGATTAATCTGCGTGAGTACCGCAGTTTCAATGATCTGCGCATCTAAAAGCGGAGCTTTTACCGTCATGACAGGTTCATACGGGTACATGATGGTACCCTCGGGCATCGACAGCACGGTGCCGCGGAAATGATAGTCTTTAAGCGCATTAAGGAAAGTGTCATTAAAGAGATTGAGGCTGCGCAGATATGCTATATCATCCGCATCAAAATGCAGATTCTCAAGATAGTCAAGCACCTGCTCAAGACCTGCATAGATGGCAAAACCGGCATTGTCCGGGTTTTTGCGGTAGAACACATCGAAGATAACTTCGGTTTCGGCTTCATTGTTTACAAAATAGCCGTTGGCCATCATGATCTCGTAGAGATCAATTAGCATTGAAATATTACGTTCATCAAACTGCGTCATGGCACGCTCCACTGCGTGGCTGGCAAAAATCACATCTGCAGTTAAGACTTCGGCCTTGACTGCGTTTTCTGATGTGATCTTACATGTAAATAGCGTACGCGTCGCGCTTTGCTGTGCAAAAATTGCCAGCACTGTAGCAGAAAAAGGCACGACGCTGGGGGTTATAGCCTCGGCTGAGCGGCCCGTTGCACGGCAAAGCGCGTGGTGCGGCGCAGGTCTTTGACTAAGGCAAAATGGCAGCGCAGCGCCTTGTCATACTGTAAAAAGGTATTGCCGACGATAACTAAACTGCCCTCGGGCAATAAGCGTTCGGGAGCGGCATTCAACAAATTGCGGCTTAAGCTATTGTCGGTTTTCACTCCTTGATGGAAGGGAGGATTGACCGCAATTAACGCATAGCGCATATCAGCGGGCAGGTCAGTGAGCATATCCGAGGGTAGTATGCGCTCCTGCTCAAGCGGCTCAAGAATGTGCGCTGTTGCGTAATTTAGTATGGTGACAAAGAGGGCCGCCGCTGAATTATCGCAGGCACTGACGGCAAAGCCTTGATAATGTAGCTGCAAGCCAACGATGCCGCAGCCGCAGCACAAATCCAGCGCCGGAGCCTGTTCCATAGTAGGCGCCTCAGCTAGCGCATCTAGGAGCAGCAAAGTGCCGTCATCAATACGTCCGGGGCTGAAGACCTGACAATCCTGCAACAGCTGCGCATCTTCAAGTTCAAGCCGGGGCTTGTCGGCAAGTGAGAGCGCTACCTTGCTAAAATCATGAGAATTAAGGGCTGTAAGCAGCGCCATCTTTTCTTCAGGCTTTAAGGTTAAAGCCGTCGGCGGAGCGGCAAAAGGTTTGTCTGCATCAGGCAGCAGCTGCCACAGCGTGCATTTGCGCGCTGTATCAAGTTTACCGCAGCGTCCATGGGGCTTTAAGTAGGTGTCGGCACTCTTGCCGCCTGCATCATTGGCTCCGGCGGCTAAAATCATGCCGCTGGGAGCTACGTAAGGGGATAGCTCATGGAGCAGCGCTTGATTTACTGCCTTGGTCTTATCAAGAAGCAGGCAGAGAATATCGCAGGGCTCGGGGGTAAAGAGCTGGCGCGGAGCAAAGGTTACGCTGATGTGCTTAAGTGTCGCGGTCGCTGTCAGCTTGGGTTGCAGCGTCTGTCCTAGCATGGCGGCCATCTGCTTGGCGCAGGCAAAGCTGTCGCACAGCACCTGTGCGCGGGCACTGCTTTTAGTAAGCTGCAGTAGCGCCGGATCGTAAATAGCGCCGACAAACAGCACCCGCTTTCCGGCAAATATTTCCGCATTGCGCTGCAGCAGCTGTAAAAGCGGTGAGTTAACGTCAGCCATGAGTTATTCCTCCGTATTAGGATGCTGTCCTAGCAGTGCGTTCTGTTCCGGATTAGCGGTTGGCAGACGCCCGCTGTCCTGCAGATCTTTGATTGCACAGGATAGCGTAATATAGTCATTGAGGCTTAAATCTTCGGCGCGCAGACTTAAATCGCAGGGCAGAGCATTTAGCTCTTGAGCACTTAGTTTTAAGTTCTGTAGCGCATTGCGCAGAGTTTTGCGCCGTGCGCTGAAAGCTGCAGCGACAGTAAGCTTTAAGGCAGGAGCCAACGCTTTAATCTCGGGGCTTAAAGCTTTTGGCAGCAGCCTTACTACGGCCGAGTCTACTTTGGGCATCGGGCGGAAGGCACGCGGCGGCACTTCTAGCACCGGAATGACTTCAGCATAAAACTGCGCCATCACGGTAAGGCGACCATAGTTCTTGCTGTGCGGTCCTGCAGCCAGCCGCTCCACCACCTCTTTTTGCAGCATAAAGTGCATGTCTTTAATCCCCGGCTGCTCAAGGAGATGAAAAATCAGCGGCGAGGTGATGTTATAAGGCAGATTGCCAAAGACGCGCAACTCCCCGCTGCCGGGCAGTGCGGCAAAGTCGACTTTAAGCGCATCGCCTTCAATTAAGGTCAGGCCTTTTAAAAAGGGATCATGGCGCAGGATTTCAGCTAAATCGCGATCGAGCTCAATGGCCGTTAGAGCGCCGGCGCGTTCTAGCACCGGCCGGGTAAGTGCGGCATGCCCCGGGCCAATTTCTACTAAATACTGTCCGGGCTTGGGGTTGATTGCATTGACAATTGATCCGATGATGTAGTCATCAATTAAAAAGTTTTGTCCAAAGCGCTTGCGCGCTTTTAAGTGCGGCGGAGGCAAGGCCATAGTTATTCTCCAGCGTGGGCCGCAGCATAGCGCTGGCGCTTGTCTGCCATGTCGGCGGCCAGCTTAACGGCGCAGATAAGGGAAGTAGGGGCGGCCGCGCCGCTGCCGGCTAAGCTCAGCGCGGTGCCGTGATCCACTGAGGTGCGGATGTAGGGCAACCCTAAGGTTGTATTGTAGCCTGATGCAAAGTTGGCAAATTTAAGCACCGGCAGCCCCTGATCATGATACATGCACAAGAAGGCAGCGGCCTGTTTCAAGTTCTGCGGGCTGAACATGGTGTCCGCTGGCAAGGGGCCTTGCACATTATAACCGGCCGCGCGCAGCTGCTGCAGGGTCGGGATAATGGTGGTGAGCTCTTCCGTGCCTAAATGACCATTTTCCCCCGCATGGGGATTGAGACCGGCTACGCAGATAAGCGGCTTTACAATGCCAAATTTTTCCTCCAGATCATGATGCAAGATGGTGATGACCTCATAAAGTAGCTCAGGGGTAAGTGCGCTACTAACCTCTTTAAGCGGCAGATGGGTGGTGGCTAGCGCTACTTTCATCTGCGGACAGCCAAGGAGCATGACCACGCGCTTAACTCCGCACAGCTGCTGCAGGTACTCGGTGTGTCCGGTAAAGTGCAGGGTTGGTGAATCAATGATTTCTTTACTGATGGGGCCGGTGACTAAGGCGGCAAACTCATCTTGCATTAAGCCCTGATGGGCGCGTTTAAGACAATTTAAAACATATGGCGCATTGCGCGCATCGAGCCGTCCAGGCTGCGGCGGTTGCGCGGCTTTCACATCAAGCACGATAAGGGTGCCGACAGGAGCAGGACTCCGGTCAGCTGGATCATAGTCGTGTAGGGTAAGCGCCAGCGTGCCGTAATCTTTCCGGCGAGTCGGGGCTTGGGCGCATAGTTCAAGGCGCGCTTGAAGCATCGCTTTATCGGCAATGACCACTAGCTGCTGCGGCCACGTGCACGTTGCTAAGTAATAGCACAGCTCGGGGCCGATACCGGCGCCTTCACCGGCGGTAACCACAATGCGTGAGTGCATAGTTATTCCTCAAAATAAGTACGGCCGCGGCGGCACATGCCGCGGCGGCCGCGTAAGGTCGGTCCTTAGAAGCAAGGCGTGCGCTTAGGGCAAGGCGCCCGGGGCGGCATCCTGATCCATGTCAATATGGGCATTAACTAAGGTCGGATCCATTACATGAATATAGGCGCTGTCGCGCAACTCGCGCTCCCAAGCGGAGGCTTCCTCCTGATACAGACGGCGGTAAATGAGATCGCGTGCTTTCTGGCGATAGGCTTCATCGGAGTCTTTATCGATCTTAATGTCCTTTAAGTAAATTAAGTGCCAGCCAAAGCTCGATTTTATCGGCTCAGAGACTTGACCGGGGCGTAGCGCCACCATGGCGCGGGCAAACAGCGGATCGTAGCGTTCGGGGGTAGCATAGCCTAAGCTGCCGCCGTTAATGGCTGAACCGGGGTCTTCTGAGTAGCGGCGTGCCGCCTCGGCAAAGGAAATTTCTCCGGACTCAATCTGTGCTTTTAAGGCCGTAAGCTCATTGCGGGCAGCTTCATCCGAGAAAATGATGGAGGTCTGCAGCAGAATGTGGCTGGCGTCATAGAGCGCAATCGGCTCTACGGCATCATGCGACACATCGTATAGCTTGAGTAGATGAATGCCAAAGGGGGAGCGGAACGGCCCTAAGATATCGCCCGGCTTGGCTTTAAGCAAAGCTGGCAGGAAAGGAATTGGCACCTGTGTTTCGGGCAGGTAGCCTAAGTCGCCTGCCTGTGAGGCTGCCGAGCCGATGGCATAGCGTGCCGCTAAGGTATTGAAATCCGCACCTTCGCGCAGCTGCTGGCGGATTGAGGCTACGGTGCGATTAGCTTGTGCGGCATTATTGTCCTGTACCGGCACTATGATCTGGGCTAAATGGTATTGCGGCTCAATGCTACCGACTTTGCGCAGATTCTGCGCTAGCAGGTCAACTTCGGTATCCGATACATTGATGCGTGCACGCACGCGGGCGCGGCGTACTTCATTTAAGATAAGCTCGTCACGAAATTGTTCGCGGGCCTGCGCGGGGGAAAGTCCCGGGCTAATACTTGACAGCAATTCCTGTACACTCACTCCGCGCTGGGCGGCACTTTGCGCGAGAGCAGCATCAAGCTGCATATCGGTTAACGCAATGCCTTGGCTCTGCGCTAGCTGCAGCACTAAGGAACGGGTGATCAGGCTCTCAAGGGCAGCTTTGCGTGCACTGATTTCGTCTAAACTGCGGCCGCTGCGCTGCAGGCTGCGCGCAAGGTTGGATGAGGCTTTGTCTAATTCGCTCTGCAGAATAATATCGTTGTTGACGATGGCAGCGGCAGAGTCCAGCGGCTCTTCAGCGGCCGCTGCAGCACCGGCGCCGAAAATGAGCGACAGGGCCAGCGCTAAATTGCGGGTAAACTTCTTCAAGGTTAATCCATCCTCAAACATCTAAGCTTGCGGCTGATTGTAGCATGAACCTGCCGCATGCTTGTAAGAGCGGCGCCGTGGCGCCTCATTAATTATTTAAATTCGTCGGGTTGAAGTGATCAAGTAGCACCGTGTCGGTAGAGTCAGGATCTTTCGCGCCTGAAATATTGACTGCGCCCAGTCCCTTGAACTCAAACTGAATACCGATGCGGCGTTCTTTTTCACGGGTTAAATCTTCCCAATCGGTCTTGTTGTAATCCTCCACCATAAAGGTGATGGCCCAGCAGCATTCTTCATAGCGCAATGCAAATTTCTTATCAATGTCTTCATCTTGCTCTAAATCATGATAGAAAGCTGAGATGAACTTAAATTTGCCCGGCAGCGGCAGCTCAAGCTGTAGGCCTAACTGATCAAGATCAATCGGATCGTTCTCTAGCGTACGGTTGCCTTGATCGGCAAAGCGGTAGCTGATTTGTCCTTTAAAGCCCTCGGGGGTCACATACTCGGTCATTACATTCCATGCTGCAATGGAATTGGTCTCATTGGTATACGACAGTCCGCCGTGCACCGTCCAGCCTTCAGTCGGATTGGCATCCACGGACAGTGATAGCGGCGAACGCGGATAGCGCGAGGTGGAGTCGCTGGGGTTCAAGGTCACGCGGCTGGGCACAAAGCTGTAGGTCTGCGAAATGGCAAAGCGCATCAGTTCGCGGTCATGCGGATCGAGCAGGCGCGAGGTTAAGCCGAAGGTAATTTCATTGACGTCGGCAATGCGGTCATAACCGGTAAAGTGACGATAGGAGAAGTTGGAATAATAGTCGGTCTGGCGGTCAGTGGTGTCGTACAGTCCGATATTATTCTGATCTTCATACGGAATAAAACGATAAGCAATTTCCGGCTCTAAGGTTTGGGTATGGCGCAGATCTAAAACTTGGCGCTCAAAGGTAGTTTTGCCGCGCGCCTCAAGGAGGTAAAGAAAGCGATCTACGCTGCCGTCTAGCTTATCAAAGCCCAAAGCCTGATGGTAATACTCCGGCAAAAGCGATAGTTCATCCTGCTCATAGTGGGTTAAAAACAGCTTGCCGCTGGCGCTTAAGCTGGTGCCACGTGAATTATAGAGCTGATAAGACAGCCCCGGTTCAACATGAATACGACTGGCATCAAAATTATCGTAGCCAAATTCATCCGGGCTTTGGAAGCGGGTAATTTCACCGTCTACCGTCACTAAGGCCGCGCCATAGGTGTCGTAATAGGAACCGGTCAGCTGCGGCAGCATCGAGAAAGGCTTAATGATTGATGCTTCATCGGGAATTAAGCTTTGATAGGTGCGGACTTCAAGCCCCATATCGTAGCTGGGGCGATTGTAGGCGGTGCGTAGCGACTGCACGAGGTGATCGTCAGTAATGGTGGCGTCCTCGGAGCCGATATCTGAGAGAAAATCATAGTCGCCCGGACGTACGCGATGGAAATCAACATCCACCGTCAAATCTTCCTGCAGAAAGCTTGAGCTGTGGGTCCAGTCAATCATCCAGCGCTCATGATCGCTGGTCGCCAAATCCCAATTGTCATCGTATGGAATATAGTCAAAAGACAACTTGCCTTCGCTGTCTTTAAGCGGCATGTAGCGAAATTCGTTATTAAACGCGATGCCGCGCTTACTCATATAGCGTGGGGTAAAGGTAGCGTCGTAATTAGGGGCGATATTAAAATAAATCGGCTGCGCGTAGTCAAAACCGTTATCCGAACCAAAACTTATCTCCGGATAGAGCAGACCGCTCTTGCGTTGATTGGAGATCGGAAAGGTGACATAGGGCAGATAAAACACCGGGACGTCTTTAATCCACACTGTGGCATTGTGCGCCGAGCCGTAGGCTTCGCCTTTAACTAAATCTACATCATCGGCAGTAATATGCCAGAACTGTGCATTGACCGGGCAGGTGGAAAAAGACAGCTCTTCAATCTGTGCGCTGTTGGTGCGGTGATCAAGTTGTAGTTGCTGCGTTTGCGCGCGGGCTACCGAGCCGTTCATCTGTACGGCTGCACTTTCAACTGTAGTCTGCTTGGTCTTTAAATTTGAGACAATCGGTTCGTTGGTGGTAATCGTGTATTCAGGGCCTTGATAGCTCAGGTTTCCGCTGCTGACAAATTGCCCGCTTTGGCCGTTATACACAGCTTTATCGGCTTTGAGTAGCTTATCCCCCTGCGTCAGCTCAACATTGCCTTCATAGATGATTTCCTGATCCATACTGCCGCTGACCGTATCGGCGGCAATATTGACCGGGGTAGTGTCAACGTCATACACCATAGGCTCGCGATAAGGCGCAATTCCGTAATAACAAGCCAAATCTTTGTCTGGTACCGGCATAAAGGGGGACGGCTGCCATGGATTTTGCGCCAAGCGTCCAAGCAGGCGCAGCGGAAAAGTGGAAGCTGCCGCAATATGCTTATTTTGCAGATAGCGTTGTGAGCTTGCCTGCTGCATTAAGTTTGTGACTTGAGTGGCCATGGTGCTGACGGCACTCAGGCGGCGCTTGGCGATAATATCTTCGCCGCTGCCGCGGATGGCGGCGGTACCGGTCACTGCCGTAAACGCAGTGCTCTGCGGGGCGGCAAAAGCGCTGGCGGGCAAGCTTAAGGCGGCGCTAAGCGCGCAGGCTAACAAGCTAAAATTAAAATGGGGCCGCATCGACGCGGGGCGGTGATTCCTTGAGCTGTGCAAGGTGGCTGTCCTAAATTTCATAAGTGAACGTTCTGTGCCGCTATTTTAATAGAAAATGCCGCTTGTACCAAAACTAATCCTGCTGTCTTTGCGGCAATTGAGACGCACCCTGCTTTTAACGCAGGGAGCGGCTAGCGGCGCGGCAGCGTGGGGTCATTGAGCAAGTCAGCATCTTCATCGTATTTGACAGCTTCTCCCGCAATCACGCGCTCTTCGCTTGCCCACGCCCCTAAATCTAGCAGACGGCAGCGCGCAGAACAGAAGGGGCGGTACGGATTGTCTAGGCTGTAGCGCACTTTTTGGCCGCAGCTTGGGCAGTGCACGTAGAGTGTGCCGTCGGATGCAGTTTCAGCAGGCGGCAGCGCGCTTTTCCCCGCGGCGCGGCAGTGGGCAGCCGCGGCGGCGTTAATTTCACTGAAGGTTCCTTCAGGTAGCAGATCGGCAAGGCTCATCGCAGCGCGTCCTTAGAGTACGTCATTGCCCATATAGGCAAGCTCAAATTCAATGTCGCCTATCTCTGCACCCTTTTCGTAGGCCATAAAGCGTACGTTAAGGCTGGATTGAAAACCGCTGACTACCGGGTAGCCACGTACCGTGCGCGGGTAGCGGATGGCAATTAAATCGCAGTTGGCGGCGGTTTCCTTCATGAAGCCTTTGTGAGCGACTCGCGGCTTAAACTCAGCACACAGCCGCCACAGATACAAAATGGTCGCTACCGGAGCGCGAATAGTATCAAGCTCATGCAGCCACGTGCTGACAGACTGCATTTTTTCCTCATGCGGCAGCGAACACCAGAAGGTAAACAGCGGGGTGTCAAAGCAGTTGACGCCGCACGGGGTCATGAAGCGCGGTTTGATGCACTCTAAAATTGGATCATGCTGCAGCACGGTACGCTGGCGGGTAAATTTATCTAGGCTCTGATACGCGCTTTGGATCGCCGCGCGCAACTGCTGCACAAAATCTTGATCGGCATTGGGGTCTTGCGCAAACAGCTTGAGTTTTTGATCCAGCTTTTCTAAATCCTTGGCCATTTCAATCTTAAAGCCACCCGAGCCGTCAGTTAAATCCATGTAGTCGACGACGCCGCGCAGCAACGACATGGTTTCGGCTGCGCTCTGCAGATGCTGACATGCTTCAATGCGCTTGAAGATGCTTTCAAACTTTAGATAAGTGCGGGCTTTGGGGCTGAAGGGAAAATCGTATAAAAACATGCTAAGCCTCGCTGCTGCGCGCGCGGCAGGCGGCCGCGGCATAAGCGCAGTACTGTGAATGCAGCTTTTTGATCTGCAAGGCCAAAGCCTGCAGATCACTGCTTTGGGTACTAACTAAATCGTCCGCATGAGCAATGCGGTAAGCCCGGCTGACCTGATGGGCGATGATGCTGCGGGCCGTTGCCTCGGATGAGCCATCACGTGCGATGATGCGCTGCAACTGCAACTGCTCGCTGCAGTCAAGCACTAGGATGCGATCCATAAGTGCGTCAAGCTTATGCTCAAATAAAAGCGGAATGGCCATTACCACGTAGGGTGCCTGCGCGCCGACCTCATGGGCACGGGCAAGCAGCTCGTGATGAATCGCCGGATGCAGGATGGCATTGAGCTTTGCAAGCGCATGCTCATCGGCAAACACCAGCTTGCGCACGTAAGGTCGGCACAGTGTTCCGTCAGCGTTAAGACAGTCAGGCCCCAGCTCCTTGGCAATCTTAGGTAAAAGCGGGCTGCCTAGTGCGGTTAACTGCCGGGAGATCACATCAGCATCAATAATCGGAATTTGCAGCTGCGTAAACACGCGGCAGGCGGCTGTTTTGCCGCAGGCAATGCCGCCGGTCAAACCAATAGTATAGGGATGGTGCATGCTGTCAAAAAACCTTAATGTCGCATCGGGGCGCCAAGTGCGCCGTAAAGCCTGCTGTGATCTGCGCTCAATCATAGCGCAACCGAGGATAAAAAGCCATTTTGGGGCAAACACTTGCACGTAGCATACCGCCAGCTCGCGTTAAACTTGCTACAATGCAGGTTAATCTCAGACCCTTTCATCTGAAGCTTTAAGGATTAGTGCTGTGAATAAAATGTTTGCGCCGCTGCTGTGCGGCATGCTGAGTGCTTTAGTCTTAGGCTGCAGTGATACTGTGCCGGTAGCGAACATGCTGACCGCAACGCCCTTTGCGCCGCAGGGCCACAATATCTATCTGCGCGGCGAAATGAATGATTATGCGGTGCTCTCGTCTTATCTTTTAGTGCAGCATGGGGAGGACGGCTACTGCACCTTAGCCCCGCTGCGTGCCGACTGGTCGCCCTATCGCTTTAAGTTTGCTGCAGCCGATTGGGCCGCAGGTTCTAATTTCGGTTTTGCCGACCCTCCTGGGGTGTTGCGCGAAGGCTCAGCTCCGGTACGACTTAATCCTAATTCACGTTTTGAAGAGCTGCGCTATTACCCCAAGCACGATGGCGTGTACCGTTTTTGCATTAGCGTTGATGATGACGGACAGTATTGGGGCAGCGTTACGCCGGCGCGTGATGATGAGTTATCGCTTATTGATGAAATCTTCAAGCGCAAAGCGACCTCAAGCCCGCTTAACGATGCGGATGAGACTTCGCTTGAGGAGACTGAACCTGTGGATGTTCAGTAGTCGGTTTGCAAAAGCAGGCGCGGTTTTTTACAATATCTCGTCTAATGCAATTACCAATGTCCCTGTAGCTCAGTTGGATAGAGCGCTCGCCTCCTAAGCGAAAGGTCGGCAGTTCGACTCTGCCCAGGGACGCCATCCGCTTATACTTCTTAGCGCACTCATCTGATGCTGCCGTGGCTTATCATTGTGTCTGAACTAATTTTTACGCTCGTGCGGTGTCCCGCGTACGTGTAACATAATCGCTAAAAGTGTCATCTTAAAGGAGGACAGAGTTGGCTGCTGGTAAACAACGCTCAAAGCGTACTACTTCCGCCAAATCACAGAGTGTGCGCAAAGTAAGAACGCATTCGGCTACAGAAAATTGGGATCACTATGCCCAAGAACTTCAAACTTATATGCGTGGGCCGGAGATGGCATTGTGTGGCATCAGTAATGAGGAGCTGATGGAGCATGAGCGTTCGCGGATGTCGCGCGAGGAGGTGTTGCGCCATCTGCACGAATGCATGGAGGCGGCGCCTAACTTTGTGGCGCTGCCGTATGCTAAGCAGCGAGAGTTTTATGCGCAGGGTGGGATTAGTCCGCTGGAAACCGGCTTGTATTGGGGCAATCGTCTGATGGATTTTGACGAAAAGCTCAGTGAGTCGGTAAGAGAGTTGATTAGACTGTATCAGCAGCAATTTCACCAGCGTCTGCAGCATGAGCCCGTCTATCAGGCGCAGTCTACGGGCAAGCGTCCTCACGCTGTGCTGCAGCACACGCAGCAGATGCTACACGCAGCTTTGACCGTGCGCCAGCAGCAGAGTGAGGATTTAGCGCAGAAACTGGGATTGGAGGGAGAACAGTGGCAACACAATGCTGTCCTAAAAGCCCTCATCTTCTGCCCAGGTTTGCCGTTTACAGTACTGCAGCAGTGTTTGGACTGCTGCAAGCAGCTGGGAATACAGCGCTTTTTTACTGTGATGAACGCAGTCTGTCCGCAGTGCTTTGCCGCCGAGCCGCGTGCTGCCGATCTGCTCTCAGGTAAGCTGGAGCTTAGCCTTGAGATGATGCGAGCCTATCTGTTCCATCAATGCCTGCAGGATATTAGCGGTACGGATGATGATTTTAAGCTCTCTGACAGTTTGTCCACCGAACTTATGGAAACACATTGGCTTGATTATGCCTTTGATCCGGCCGCTTTATTGTGGCATGTGGCGCTGCTAGCTTGCCAAAAGCAAGATGGCAAAGAGTGGCCGCTTTGTGTGTATCCCCCGCATGCTTCTTATCTGGTCGCTCGCGATATGCTCATTGGCGATCATTATAATTTCGCGCTGCCGATAGCGACCGTTTTTTTAGATTCAGCGGCACTGTCGGGACATCCGCTGGCGTACCTTTCTTTAGCGATTTTCTGCGGTAATTTAGAGATAACAGTATCACCGCTGTATTCCGTGGAATTTGCTTGCATGAAAGCCTTGCTCTTATGGCTTGCGCATGAGGAGGTGGCGTATCCGAGTGTGTATATGGACTGCAGTGAATATTTTATGCAGGACGGTAAACTTCGCTCCATTAAGGCATTTTTACTGTATAACGCTCTATCGGCAGCCTTTCAGCGGGTTCGTATTGAAGATATGGCATTATGCCCAAGCTATGACGAGGTGGATAATGAGCATAGCGAGTTTAGCAGCTCTTGGCTGTTTACTGAATTGAATAATGCTGCGCTGTGGCAACATCTGCTGCGTGATGCGCCGCAGTGGGATCAATCCGACCTTCACATGGTTAACGCCGTACTGTGTGCGTTGCTGGCGGAACAAAGGCTGGACGTTGATGTGCTGTTGCCAAGCTTGCTGCCCATGTGGCAGCAGCAGCTGCAGCGCTACCCGCAGCCTGAGGATGAGCTGTATCAACAAGCCTGTAGTTTTGCGCAGCGGGCGCATGATTTTGCCGATGAGGGAGTGTTTTCAAATCCCCTGTACCTTTATATCTTGCGTCAGGCGGCCTTAGATGGTCAGGTTTACGCACTTGAGAATGTGATCATGGCGCTGGACACTAATTTAGCGCCTGATAACTTTAAGGTTGCGCTGCAGTGCTGTATCCCGGCTATTGCTAAGCTTGCACAAAGCGGACATGCAGCTGCTATTGAGTTCATGTATGAACAAAGCAAGAGCGCGCCGGAGCAGCAGCAGAAATATCAAAATATAGGACAGCAAAGTTATGATTCGCTGGCATTAGTGCGTGAGCTGCCAGGCTCTGACTGCGGAAACGACATGCCTTATAACATCAAGCAAGTTGAAAAGCTGTCTCATGCGCAGCGCGTTAAGTACATTGCGACGGCACAGTATCTTTGGAACTGTGGCTATATTGATCTGGCGGCAATCCCGCTGTATCTGCTATTGTGTGGTGAAGGAAGGCAGAGCGAAGCCTATACTTATCTGCAGCTGGCGGCGATGAGTGGTGAAAATAACGCTCGTTTCCTTTTGGACAATTCCTATGATGCATCCCAGCTGCCCATCGGCAGTCTGTTGAGCTCTTGGGAAGAAAATGCGGAGTTCAATGATAACGTCGACTACGCACTTTACTTAGCGGCTTTGTATTATTTTGGTGTACTTTTGCCCAAAGATCGCCATATGGCGGAAAAATGGTATCGCATTGCGCAGCTAAGTTATCCTTTACTTAACTATTATATCTGCATGGATCCCTTTAACAGTGTGGATTATTTCAGATCGCGACAGCATAATCCCATAACTGCGCATCCGCTGACCTTTATGCGCCGCACTCTGTTGCAGCGCCCGCAGCTCCATCCTCCGTTCTATTTCAGCATGTTTATGAAGGACTGTTTGAGCAAAGCCTTACCATTTCTTATAAAAGCTCTGCGCAAGCCAAGCAGCGCCCTTGAGCGCGAGCTTGCGTATAAACTGTGTTTGATGCCGATGCTGATGGATGTGGACGATGTCGATTTAGAACACGGGCCGGGTAGCTTTATCTTACGCTTAGCTGACGGTAAGGGGAGCTTAGAGTCTAGCGGACGGCCACTGACGAACTTTCTCATGGTGGGAAATCTGAACGTACGGCCGAATCTGTTTTTAAGCATAAACCCCATGTCGATACTCGAAGAATATCTGAATATTTGTAGTCAATACTATATTGAACTGCGGTGCGCGCAAGAGGCGCGGCTTACGGCAGAAGATCTGTATATTAAAGGTCTACTGTATCTGCGAGCGCTGACATTTGGGTCGCAGTTTGCCCGAGCTCAGCACTGCATGCTACTTGCCAGCAATGCCGGCTATGAGTTTGCGCCGCTTTTCTATCAGATGAATTTTGCGCTATGGCAGGCTGAGCTGGCGCTGCCAAGCCCCTACACCCCGGGTTTTTCTGCACAGCAGCAAGGCGCTGCCGCAAGTTCGCCGGAAAAAGAACCGCATTTTATTGTTACCGGAGTGGTACAGTAAAATTAAGGAAGCTCTTTATGCAGTATCTATTTAAAGTAAGCAGCACCACCGCGCCGCGCTGGCGTTTAGTGGCACTAGATGGTACTTATACCTTAGCTGAAGCCGCGGAGCTTATTGTGCAGGCTTTTGGCTATGTAAAAGGCAGCTGTACTTTTGTGCTGCCAAATAAGCAGTGCCTGAATGCCGGTTGCGGCGGGCAGGAAGATTGTGCGCAGGCGGCAGCTAAGCTCGACTCGCTCAAGCTTGCGCAGGGGGACAGCTTGGATTTTGCGGCGGCAGCACAGGGCTTTTACCATCATATTGAAGTGTTGCGCGCGCAGGAGCATCTGTACTGTTTGATGCCATCGTGCTTAGTTGGAGCCGGCTTAGTGCCAGCGGATATCGCCGGAGATGAAGCTGCGCTGACGCGTTATGCTGCTGCAGATGAGGCGCAAAGCCTGGACCTGCGGGACTGCACAAAGCGTATGCGCGCGTATTTAAGCGCCAAACGCCATGCCCCGGCGCCGGCGCTGACGGTTCCTTTTGCGCCAGCATAGTGCAGCGCTGCTCTGTTTTAGCGCAAATTACTGCCTGATCGAAAATTGGGCGCATAATGCACCTTTCAGGGCATCAGGCAGTACGTTACCCACGACGCTGCCGTAGCCCGCGGCAGTAAAAAATGCCGCGGACGGCACCTTAAATCCGCAATCGGCGGCACTTGAGCGCGGCAGCACCCTTACTGCCCCATGTAGAGTGCATCTTAATTTTTCCCCTGAGAGTTTTACGGCTCAGCGACGTCGTGCCCTTGGTACGTCGGCGTTTAGTATTTTTTTGTGGAGTACATCATGTCCGGCAGTTTGTTGTTTTGCATCTGTCTTGCCTATTTTGTGGCAGCCTATTTTGTATACGGCGGATTTTTAAAGCGCGTGTTTGCGGTTGATCCCAAGCGGCCAACCCCGGCGCACACTAATTTCGATGGTATTGATTACGTGCCGACCCCGCGCATCGTGCTGTTTGGTCATCATTTTGCTTCCATTGCCGGTCCGGGACCTATCGTCGGCCCCATCATGGCAGCGTATTTCGGCTGGCTGCCGGCTTTAATTTGGATCTTAGTAGGCTGCGTATTTGTTGGCGCTTTCCATGATTTTGCGGCGCTGACTATTTCGGTGCGCAATCAAGGCAAATCAATATCCTCGATCATGGAGCGTTTGATGGGCTTTGCCGGCCGTCAGATTTTCTTAATTTTCTGCATTGCCTGCTTAATTCTCATCGTCGCTATTTTCACGCTGTTAATTGCCGGCATGTTTGCCTCCATTCCGGCAGTAGCCACTGCCTCCTTAGTCTTTATTGCAATGGCGCCGCTGTTTGCCATGTGCACGTTAAAACTCAATTTTAGCCTGCGCAATGCCTCTTTTATCTTCGTGCCGCTGGTGTTTCTTACCGTAGCTCTTGGCAATGCGCTGCCCTTCGATTTAACGGCGTGGGGGCTGAGCCGGCAGGGGGCAACCTACATTTGGATTGCGGTGCTGGCTATCTATATTTTTGCCGCCTCGGTGGTGCCGGTACAGTGGTTACTGCAGCCGCGCGATTACTTAAATTCCTATCTGCTCTACGGCATGCTGCTGCTGGGCTTTGTCTCGATTCTGGCCTATAACCCGGATATCAAGTTGCCGGCATTTAACGGTATGGAAGCGTTAACGGCAGACGGTAATATGACGGCTCTGATCCCGGCGCTGTTTATCTTCATTGCCTGCGGTGCTTGCTCGGGCTTTCACGCCTTAGTGGCCTCTGGTACTACTTCAAAGCAGATCAATTCAGAACAGGACTTAGTTCCCATTGGCTACGGCGGCATGATTGTCGAAGGTATTTTGGGCGTGATGGCATTAGTAGCCGTAATGGCTATGGATCCTGCCCAGTTCTTTGAACTGGGTAAAAATCAGCCGATGGCCTTTGCCACCGGTATCGCCAGTTTCTCTGCGGCCTTAGGCATTCCTGAGCTTTATGCCAAAATCTTCATTTCGCTGGCTATTTCTGCCTTCATGATGACTTCGCTAGATACCGCGACCCGTTTAGGCCGCTTCCTGTGGCAGGAAGTCTTTATGCCTCGGAGTAAATCTGGAGCGGAAGTGGCAGTACGCGTTCCGGTGCTGGCTCCGTGGCGCCGCACCATCACCAATCCGCTGGTGGCAGCTTTCATTATTGTCGGTGCCTCAATGCTGATGGCCTTGTCGGGCAGTGCCGCTTCAATTTGGCCGATTTTCGGTGCCTCCAATCAGCTGATGGCCGCATTGACTTTTCTGGCCATTACGCTGTACCTGTTGATGAAGGAAAGCAAGTGGTATATCGCTTTCTTCCCTATGCTCTTTATGCTGGTGATGAGCCTGTGGGGCATTGTGCAGATTGTGCAGCAACAGTGGGGAAGCAATTTGGTGCTGGTATGCTCAGGCACCTTCTTACTCGTCATGGCACTGTTAATGGTTGCGGTCGGTATTGCTATTATTGCGCAGCATCTGCGCTTAATGCGCAACGCTGAGCATAAGTTGCAACTTAACTAAATTACGTACTAAAGCGCGCGGTAGCTTGCCCTGCCGCGCAGATCTCGTGTCAAGGTCGCTTCTGCGGCCTTTTTTAGGCTTGGCGTAAATTTGCACTGCTGCTCCGGCTTTGGCACAATACCCCGGAAACCATCTGAGGGAGCATGTGATGCAAGCATATATTAGCGCCTTGAATTTCGTTGATAAAATCGGTAGGTTGCACAGTAGCACGACGGCGCAAGACTGCTGGATGTTTTCCACTAAAGCTTTAGCTGACCCTGAAGATTTTGCGCAGCTCTTTGTCGGCTGTGAAGTCAGCTTTGAGCTTGAGCAGGGCAAAGTGCGTCAGCTGCAGCCGGCTGCGCTGCGCGATAGCGCTGAGGTGGCGCGTTATCAGCTGCCCGATGCCGTTAGCTTTGAAACTTCGCATCTGCGCGAGGGCTATGAAATTTTAGATGTCGGCAGACTACAGCTTAGCCGTATGAACCGCGATGTGCATAAAGCACGTGCAGAACTGTCCTCTTTATGCCGCTCCTTGGGTGGTAACACGCTGTTGGAAGTTACCGAGCGGCAAGAGCAGCGTACTGCGATGGGTTATGCTTTTATCTATCATCATGTCTCGGGCTTTGCGGCGGTGGCGGGACGGCCAGATGAGCGCGGGGCGGTTGATGCCAGCGATCTGTTGCAGAGTCTCAATCATCGCGAAATCTCCCGCCGCGGCAAGCAGCATGAAACTAAAGCTGCCTCCAAGTTGGTGTTTAAAATTGTGGGCGGAGTACTGCTGGCACTGTTTTGTGCGGGCTACATTTACACCACTTGGCTGCAGTAGATGCCGGTGACTTCGCAGCGCTACGCTTTTGTGTTAGATTAGACTTACTTAAGTTAAATATAGCTAACACAAAGGATAGCGTTATGGCGGATATTATTTTAGGGGTTATCGTCGCAGGGATTATTTTTCTGTGCATCATCGGCCTAAAGCGCATACTGCGCTTAGGGCGCGGCGGTAGCTGCGGCTGCGGTAGCAATGAATGCAGCTGCGACAAGCAACATCATTAAGCGCAGACAATTTGCTATGCGGCGCGGCGATAGCGCCGCACTTCTGCGGTATGATATGAGTAAATTACTGCAGTAACGAAAAGAGGACGAGATATTGCTGGATCAGGAACCGCGCTATGAAGTCGGCAAGCTGACGGATGAAACTTTGCGCAAGTTAGAGCAAAGCGGTCTGCGTATGACCGTACAACGGCGTTATATTATTGATATTTTAATGAAAAACCAATTTACCTCGCCCAAAGAGCTGTGGTATGAAGCCAAGGAGTTCGTGCCGGATTTAGGCATTGCGACGGTTTATCGCCTGATTAATCGCTTAGAGCAGATCGGCGTGCTGTCCAAGCAGCGTAATTTAGGCATGCGCCCGGTGGTGCCTGAGCTGGGCACTATCAGCGACGGTCGCGGCACGCGCCTGCCGCTGCGCGGTGAACTCAAGCTCTCTGAGGTAATGCGGCAGGGCCTAATTGCGCTTGGCGTGCTTACTCCCGCTAATGCGCTACAGCTGTCGCTGATTGGAAATAAAATCAACGTAAGCGTCATTAAGTAGCACTCTGCGCCGCTTAAAGCTTTTAAGGTGAGGCGGTTTGTCGCCTCATCATGAGCATGACTTTGCCTTAAGGACAGCACTTTATGCAGCACAATCAAGTGCCGACGGCGCAGGACGCCGTTTTAGAGGCAGTGCCGAGTAAAAAAGGCCTGCTTGCCGAATCTGGCGAAAATTATTTAGAAACGATTTTAGTGATTAAGGAGCGCAGTGAAGCCGGCATTGTGCGTGCGATTGATATTGCCAATGAGTTGGGTATCAGTAAGCCCAGTGTCAGTCGCGGTCTGACGCAGTTAAAGGAAAAGGGTTTAATCCGCATTTTAGATTCAGGCGCGATTTTATTTACCCCAGAAGGGCAGAATATGGCAGCAAGCGTGTTTGAGCGCCATCAGCTGCTGACTGTATTTCTGCAGGCGGTGGCGCAGGTTCCGCTGGACTTGGCGGAGCATGATGCCTGCCGGATTGAGCACGTGATCTCACAGCAGACTATGAACGGCATTCGGCGTTATTTAGAAGAAAACAATCTGCTCTAAAGCTTTTAGCTAAAACTTAGCCGTGCCCAGTGTGCCGCATGAAACATTTTGCACGGCGCCGTATTAGTGGAGAGTGCTTAGGCGGTGGGGTGGGGGTGCTCCAGCACATCCCCGGTGATAGCGTGCAGGCTTTTAATTAAATCTTGCGGTGCAATGCCGAGCGATAAACCGCGCCGTCCGCCGCTAACCAAGATTTCGCTGAAGTTAAGCGCACTTGCGTCAAGTACTGTGAGGGTGCGGCGCTTTTGCCCAAAAGGGCTGACTCCGCCTATTACATAGCCGGTAATGCGCATTGCTGTTTCCGGGGTAGTCAGATCTAGGCTTTTGAGCTTAAGCAGGCGCGCGGTATTTTTCAAGGAGATAAGCCCGGTAACCGGCACTACACAGGTTACAAAGGTATGACTATCTGCCTGTAGCAGAATAGTCTTAAATACCCGCGCTTCTTGCTCCCCGAGCGCCGCTGCGGCAAATTTACCGAAATCATGCCGTGTGGTGCAGTCATATTCATACGTTTGATAGGGGATATGCTGCTTATTCAGAAAGCTCTGCGCTGGGGTGATCATGCCATATTCCTAAGTAATAATTCTGCAGGTTGCAGATGATAGCTATTTTAGCAACACCTATCAGCGGCAGAAAATAGAAAACGCCGCTTTTTTGAGTTAAAAAGCGGCGCCTGCATGTTTTGGTGCAAGTTACATCTTAATCGGTAACCTTTTTAAAGCGCTGACGATGCGGCTTGGCCTCATCACCTAAATTCGCGCGCTTCCATGCTTCATACTCGGTGTAGTTACCGGCAAAGAAACGTACTTGGCCGTTATCGCCGTAGTCAAGAATGTGGGTAGCAATGCGGTCGA
Organism: uncultured Succinivibrionaceae bacterium; assembly: GCA_944390105.1. GTDB lineage: Bacteria > Pseudomonadota > Gammaproteobacteria > Enterobacterales > Succinivibrionaceae > Avisuccinivibrio. The sequence continues at coordinate 10,266 of CALXOV010000016.1, read as the reverse complement.
GGAACCAGCGATCGTGTGATATCACCATCGCGCTGCCCGGGAACTCCAAGAGGGCGTTTTCCAGCGCACGCAACGTCTCAACATCAAGATCATTCGTCGGTTCGTCTAAAAGCAGGAGATTGCCACCGACCTGCAGTAGTTTAGCTAACTGCAGACGACCGCGCTCACCGCCGGATAAATCGCCGACGCGTTTTTGCTGATCGGTGCCTTTAAAGTTAAAGCGGCCGATGTAGGCGCGGCTTGGGATCTCATAATTGCCGATGCGCAGTACATCCTGCCCGTGCGAAATTTCCTCAAATACCGTATTGTCGTCGTTCATTTCATCACGGAACTGCTCGACATAGGCAGTAACTACGGTGTCACCTAGGCGGATGTTGCCGCTGTCAGGCTGCTCTAAACCCGTGATCATGCGGAATAAGGTGGACTTACCAGCACCGTTGGGGCCGATGATGCCGACAATCGCGCCCTTGGGCAGAGTGAAGGACAAATCATCAATCAGCACTTGATCGCCGTAGCTTTTCTTTAAGTGCTCGACTTCAAGCACGGTGTCACCAAGGCGCGGCCCGGGCGGAATATACAGCTCATTAGTTTCATTGCGGCGCTGATATTCGACATTGGACAGCTCTTCAAAGCGCGCCAAGCGGGCCTTAGATTTGGCCTGGCGACCCTTGGCTCCTTGGCGTACCCATTCAAGTTCGCGTTCAATTGACTTACGGCGGGCCGATTCGCTGCTTTCTTCTTGCTTTAAGCGCAGATCTTTCTGCTCAAGCCACGAAGAATAGTTGCCCTGCCATGGGATACCTTCGCCGCGGTCAAGCTCTAAGATCCAGCCGGCCACATTATCTAAGAAGTAGCGATCGTGGGTGACTGCGACTACCGTACCCGGGTATTGATGTAAGAACTGCTCCAGCCAGTCTACCGATTCGGCATCTAAGTGGTTGGTTGGCTCGTCTAAAAGTAGCATATCCGGACGTTCCAGCAGCAGGCGGCACAGGGCGACGCGGCGGCGCTCACCGCCGGATAAAACCTTAATCTGGCGCGCAAAATCCGGCAGGCGCAATGCATCAGCAGCGCGCTCAATCTGACTGTCAAGATTATGTCCGTCATGGGCTTGAATAATGGCCTCAAGTTCAGCCTGTTCTTTGGCTAGCGCATCAAAGTCGGCATTTTCATCGGCATAGGCGGCATAGACCTCATCAAGGCGCGCTAAAGCGGCAATAGTTTCGGCAAAGGCCTCTTCAATCACCGCTTTGACCGTTTTTTCGGGGTCAAGCTTCGGCTCCTGCGGCAGATAGCCGATCTTAATGCCAGGCTGCGGCCGCGCCTCGCCTTCATGATCCTGATCGATACCGGCCATGATCTTAATTAAGGTGGACTTGCCCGCGCCGTTAAGTCCCAATACGCCGATTTTGGCGCCAGGGAAGAAGGACAGGGAAATGTCTTTTAAGATCTGGCGCTTGGGCGGCACAATCTTGCCTACCCGATTCATTGTATAAATGAATTGAGCCATAAAATGAAAGTTTCCTGTAAGTACTAAAGCTTCAGACACAAGGATTATATCATAGGGAGACACATCGCCTGCCCTGCGGCTAGTGGTAGTTATTGATCGTATAAAAAATTATTAGCTCAAATATAAGGCTTGCTTTCCATCTTATTTCGCGGCTTTCAGTTAAAGACAAAAGCGGCGCAGGAGAGAGAGGGCTGCGCCGTGAAGAAGAATATTGTTGATATCCTAGCAAGAGCTACTGTGAGAGCAAGGACAGAGCAATCTGCGGGCGGGTATTGGCTTGGGTCAGAATGGTTGAGGAAGCCTGTTGCAGGATCTGTTGTTGCGTTAAATTAGCGGTTTCGGAAGCCCAGTCCGTATCGCGGATCTGCGCGCGCGCCGAGGACACGTTTTCCTGCACATTGGACTGATTGCGGATGGTGGATTCCAAGCGATTCTGCGCGGCGCCTAATTCAGCGCGTTTGCTGTCAATTGCATTGATCAACGCGTCAATGCCGCCTAACACCGCTTCTGCGGTACTGAAGGTGGAAATATCAATGCCCTTACCGTCTTTATTAAAGGAGAACACGTCCTCATAGCGGAAGGTACCGCCGCTGAAATCAAAGCTCGCCTCAATGGTATAAGTTTCCCCAGAAATTGAGGCGGCGCGCGCAGCCAATGAGTCTGTATCAAAGCCGGTAGATAAATCAATGGAAATAATGGAATTGGCATCTGCGCCGACTTGGAACATTACCACCCCGGCCTGACCGTCTAAAATCGGCTGTCCGGCAAAGGTCGTATCCTCGGCAATACGGCAAATTTCTTCATTTAATGCATCGACTTCCTGCTGTAGTGCCATGCGATCTTGCGAAGTATTGGTACCGTTGGCCGATTGCAACGCTAAGGTACGAATGCGCTGCAACATTGACGTGATTTCCTCCAAAGCACCTTCTGCGGTTTGTGCATATGAAATGCCGTCCTGCGCGTTGCGGTTGCCTTGGCCTAAGCCGTTGATTTGGGTAGTCAGGCGATCGGAAATTTGTAGCCCGGCGGCATCATCCTTAGCTGAATTGATGCGAAGGCCGGAGGATAAACGTTGATAGCTGACATCTAAAGCCTTAGTAGCGCGCGCGGTCATGCGTTGCGCATTCAAGGACGAAATATTGGTATTTACATAAAGCGCCATATTCTCTCTCTCCTGCCGGTGACGGGCAGCTTCGGCAAGCACCGGCAGTCTTAGAGATGAAAAATATGTGCCAAGATGTGGATGTTTTTAAATATTACTGTTAAATCAGCGCCTTGTTTGCAGAAGATAGACCATCTTGCGGCAAGGATCGTTCAAAATAGCGGCAATGAGACAAAAAATTGGCAAAGCGCCCATGATGCTGTAACCAATGAGTTCAGGTAGCCGCCCTTGCTTGATTAGGGCCGACAGGCAGGGTTCGGCAATTAGCAAAAGACAGATAAGCAACACGCTTTGGTAGCGTCGCTGCGCACTTGAAGGGCTGTTGCGCCGTAGCCAGCTGTTGGGCAACTTCAGGTGTATTCCGGGCATGGCTTGATACACCGCACCGTTTACTTGTCCCGGTTCAGCGCACAGACGGCATACGATGCGCTTAGAGAATCTGCGCTTTAAGTACTCACCTTTAATATTAAGCAGCGCGTTCGCATGGCAGTGTTGGGCCGCAGCGGCAAGCTGTGCATAACATTCAGCAAAGGTGCGTGCTTCGGCGCACAGCAGATAGGAGCTGTCCCGCTCGATGGTTTTATGTTCCGCCACATGACTGTCTAAACTGCAGGCGATCGGCAGTGCGGTAAGCTGCGGCACCTGCAGTGCGCTGACGGTCCCTTCAGGGGTAAATTCCACCTGAGAACCCGGTAGCGCCTTTGACGCTAAGTCTGAACTAAGCTTTACTTGATAGATTTTGCCTTGACTGTAGACGACAGCTGAAAGTGAGCTGCCATGCAGCGCAATGAGTGTGCCTTGCATGATGTCGCGTTCCTTTAAGGTTAAGTTTTATCAATTGTAGCAGGAGTTGTTTTTTTAATGCGGATTTTGCTGTTTGTGCTGATGCAGCTTGCCGTGCTGGTGTTAGTCAGTATTGTAGGCTCGCTGTTAATGACGCTTTTTGGGGTGCGTCTGTCCTCAAGCTCTTATAGCGGATTGCTTATCATGTGCGCGCTGATGGGCTTTGTCGGTTCTTTTATTTCGCTGTTCATGTCCAAATGGATGGCCAAGCGCGCTTATGGAGTGGAAGTGATTAGTGCTCCGCGTAATGCGCGTGAGCAATTTTTGTTGCAAACCATTGCACAGCAGGCGCAGCGTGAAGGCTTTGCCATGCCGGAAGTTGGTATTTATGAATCTAATGATATGAATGCCTTCGCCACTGGCGCGACTAAGGATGGAGCTTTAGTCGCGGTATCATCTGCACTTTTGTATACGCTAAGTGAGGATGAGTTGCGCGGGGTGCTAGGACATGAAATGAGTCATATTGCCAACGGCGATATGGTGACGATGAGTCTTTTGCAGGGCGTACTCAATACCTTTGTCTATTTCTTCTCCTATCTTGCAGCGCTGGCGGTTTCTCAGGTACTCAGCCGCAGTGATGATGAGGAAGGCAGCGGCGGCGGCAATGTGCTGGTGTTTCACTTAGTAAACATGCTGTTCCAGATAGGCTTTGGCCTGCTGGCCAATCTGATTTTGATGTGGTTCTCGCGCCATCGTGAATATCGCGCGGATGCCGGTTCGGCTGCCTTAGAGGGCAAGAACTGTATGATTGCCGCGCTGCAAGCCCTGCAGCGACAGGGCCCTGCTATGCAGCAGCCCGGCCAGTTTCAGGCCTTGTGCATTAATGCCGGTGGCAATGTAAGCGAGCTCTTTATGAGTCACCCGCCGCTTGTAAAGCGTATCGCAGCGCTACGCGAACTTTAACATCGCGTAAAATCGAATAAGCTCTCACTATCGGCCGCGGTAGCTCTCTGCCGCGGCTTTTATTCGACTTTAAATTTTGCGGTTGGGTGCCGATAAAAAGATAGGGCATAATAGCGCGATAGTCACCTAAGGAGAGAGCATGAATAAGCAGCTTTTTGCGCCGCTGCAGGGAGAAAAGCGGCCGCTCTTGGTAGCAGAACTGTCAGGAAATCACGAAGGCAGTTTAGAGCGTGCCTTATACCTGATGCAGCTTGCCGCTGCAAACGGAGCGGATGCCGTTAAGATCCAGACTTACACTGCCGATTCGCTGACTATTGACTGCGCGCGTGCGGAGTTTCAAATTCACGGCGGACTGTGGGACGGCTACAGTCAGTACAGTTTGTACGATCATGCAAAAACCCCACCGCAGTGGCTGCCGGATCTGTTTGCCTGCGCACGCGAGCACCGCATTTTTTTATTCAGCTCCCCCTTTGCCCCAAAGGATGTTGAAGCTTTAGAAAAGGTAGACTGTCCTGCCTATAAAATTGCCTCCTTTGAGCTTTCTTATCGCGATTTGCTGGCAGCTTGTGCCCAAACCGGCAAGCCGCTTATCATCTCAACGGGGCTTGCTGACGCTAAGGAAATTTCCCGTACTGTGGATTTTGTGCGCGCTAAGGGATGTATGGATCTCACCTTGCTTGCTTGCGTCAGCCAATACCCGGCGCCGCCAGAGTCGTTTAATCTGCGAGCCATCCCTTATCTGCAGCAGACCTTTGGCTGCGCTGCGGGCTTGTCAAGTCATAGCCTGAATCTTGATATTGATATTGCCGCTTCCGCCTTAGGAGCGGCGCTGATTGAAAAGCATTTTACCGATGATAGGCAGCGCGGCAGCGTAGACGCTGCGTTTTCTTTAGAGCCTGCTGAGTGGCGGCAGCTTGCCGCGCGTACGCGCATCGTCGCTACTGCTTTGGGTCAAGCGCAGATTGTCCTGACTCAGGCCGATCAAGATCTGCGCAATTACCGCCGCTCCATTTATTTAGTAAAGTCCTTAAAGCCAGGCGAGGTTTTAACCAAAGCTCATACTAAGGCGGTGCGCCCGGGATGGGGGCTTGATCCTTTTTTGCTGGAGGATTTAATCGGCAAACGCGCCCGCCGGGCTTTAAGTGCGCCTTGTCCGCTGATGTTAGAAGATTTTGAGTAAATGAGCGCTCAAGCTAAGATGACAAGTTACTGCTAGGATAGCTTGTGCTTTTAGCCGCTGTATAGTCTGATCTTGGGAGCTTAGGCTAGCTTTTGTTGCAGGGAGGTGAAAAAAGTAAGCTACGTCAAACGTGGCAGCCGCTAGTTTGTAACCGGAGTCACCATAGAGCTTATGGCACTGATACCGTAATAATGAGGTTAGCTGTGTACCTAACTTAGAGAGTGAGGGTAAAAGAGAAGAGGATGGTCGGCGATAAAGGATTCGAACCTTCGACCCCTTCGTCCCTAACGAAGTGCGCTAACCGGACTGCGCTAATCGCCGATGACCTTTAGAACGGCGCACATGATAGCCAAAATCTGCCGCCCTGTAAAGGGTTTACCATGCATTTTTCTTTTTATCATTAAATTTCATTGCGTTAAATGCTGAGGCTTGAAGGCGCAATTACTTGATGGCGGAAAAATAAGCTAGGACTGGCTTGTGGCCAAACATGGCTTATGGAGCGCTGAAAGCTCTATTTTAGGCTTGGGGATCTAACTTGGGCGGTGTTTTTGATGCGTATCACAAAAAACCGATGAACCGACTTTGCCCGTATGTAAAGTGCGAATCAGATCGAAGTAACGCTTTTGGCTAATCGCTATAATGTGCCGCACTTGTAGGATCGGCTTTTTCGCCGGTACAGTCATTTACCTGTCTGACAGCAACAGCTAAGGACACGCAACAGCAGGCGGCGCTCTGCCCAAAAAAAGGGTATATGCGCCGATTTTTATGAAGATAGAACATAACCTCGATGAGGGGATATTTCAGACTGAAGTCAACGGTTACGTCGCTTTCGTTAAATTTCAGATAGTCAACGGAGGTCTGGATATCCGCAAAACCTTGGTTCCCAAGGAAATTGGCGGGCGCGGCATTGCCTCGGCCTTAGTTAAAGAGGCTTACGATTATGCACAGCGCCAGCATCTGCGCTGTATCGGCACTTGCTCCTATGCAGTGACGTGGCTGGAGCGTCATCCGGAGTATGAAGGCACCCCAAGTGCCGATTATGTCAAAGGAGCCTGTGCCATTTAACTGAAAGTTGCGCAATTGAGGGTGACCAATAGGGGCTTTCTATTAGGAAACAAAAAATCAATTTGATTATATTTCAAATTATTAATTTTATGAAATCCTTAAAATTTGACTTATTAGTCAACTCCTATTTCATATTGGTCACATGGTGCGTCTGCTACGCGTGGTAGCCGGCTTTGGCGCTGGCTTTTGCATCCTAGCCTGCCTGACTTATCTTGGCTTAAGCGCTATGCATGGGTGGATTAATATTTCAGCTTCACTGCCCTATGGCCTGTATCAAACCGTTGCTACAGGAGGCGTCTACACGCGCGGCGATCTGATCTTGTCCTGTTTGCCGGATGCGGCGGCTAAGCTCGCAGCTGCCCGGGGTTACACCGCTTTTGGTGCATGCAGCTTTAATACCGCGCCGGTGGGTAAATACATTGCTGCACTGCCTGGCGATGCGGTTTCCATCAGCGCTGCGGGGGTGAGAGTTAATGGCACTTTACTGAATGCTAGTACTCCGGCATTGCATGATGCACAGGGACGGGCTCTGGCTCCGGCTAAGCTGCAGCGTCGTCTGCGGGAGCACGAATATCTGCTTTTAAATCCGCTGCCGGGATCTTTTGATAGCCGTTACTGTGGCATTGTGCGCGATGAGCTGTTTAAGGCGCGGCTGCAGCCACTTATCACTTGGCACTGAACGAACGAGGGCTTAGCGCGACAGCAGGCTTGATACTGCTTGGTTCGTAAACTTGCCGACAACTGCAACTTTACTTGTAGTTGCCGGCAACGTCTGCAGCTTTAGGCTGCGGAACCTTCTTACTGTGAAGTTCACAGTTATGCATTTGCGCTGCTTGCTTCCTCTGTTTCCTCCTTAGCCTCATCCACGGGGCGTTGGGTTGCAGCTAACTGCAGCTGTGTCGCAAAATTTTGCTGTGACTGCTGCGCTAGTTGCTTGGTGGTGATAAAACTTATGGCATAAAACGGCGCAGCCGCGCGCTCATACAGCGCGCCGGCAGCAGGTTTTTGATACAGACGGCCCAAGCGCTCACGACCCTTGCAGTAATTACAGGGAGTGACATTGGCGCTAAAGGCGAGCGCACTTGACAGCGGCGGTGTTACTGCTTCAGGCTGCGGGTTTTGCGTTAGGCTGTGATCGGGCTTAGGCTGTGGTTGCGGATCGGGCTGGGTCGGGATTTCGGGATCTGGACGCTGCAGCAGCGTAAGCGTTCCGGGGTGGATGGTGTAGCTGTAATTGGTGCTAAGGCCGTCAATGGTTAGCTCAAGTTTTGTGCTATCGCGGCTTGGGGTAAAGTGCAGCGTAAAATCATCCAAGCTTTCCCCGGGCGCAAAATTAAGCTTATCTGCATTGATAACCTGGCCGTTTGGCGTTTCATCTGCATACATGGTGGTATCTCCCACCTCAATCGTGCCTAAGGGACGTTTATGGATTTGGATGTAACCCTCGCCGTTAAGCGTTTGCGCACCGGGACTGCCGGTAGCATCATCTGGCTGTACCAGGTAAAAACCGTCAAATAAGGCGGTTCCAGCAGTTTGACCTAAGCTATAACCATACAAGCCGGCTTGACTGACATCTCCTGAGGAACTGTAGTGCGCGTTGTCAAAACTCACGAGCTCTTGCGGATTGAAAATGGTGATGTTCTCGCGCGCAATTAAGTCACCGGAGGAATCAAATTCCTGCGCGCTAAAGTTTTCACATAAATCCTGCTCGTAGTTATGGCTGCTGCCATCATAGGTATAGGTAAAATTGCTGACAAAGTACGGCTGCATGAACAGTTTAAGATGACCCTGCGTGCCGTCGCTCGTTAAGGCATAGGCGGCAAGCTGTTCTTCCTCGCCGTGTGCGGCAGCGGCCACGCTGGCGTCGGCAAAGCTGGCGGCAAGCTCTGACGCGCTTGCATTATGTCCTACCGCAGCAAGCTGGGTAGGGTTAAGTCCTGCCGTCAGCCCCTGCGCTTTAAGCTCACCGCTTAAGCTACCAAACAGTGAGCCTGCGTTAGCACTGCCGCTTAATGTCGCAGCTGTGGTAGAACTGAAACCTGCGCAGACGTTGGTGAGCGTATTGCTACCATCAGCGTTTCCGGCAAGGGCACCGACGCTAAGTTGCGTCGGTGTGGCTGGAAGCTTTAGGCTTAAATTATTAATTTCAATCTGTTCAAGGCGGCTGTCCTGTATGCTTCCTGCCAAGCCGCCTACAGTTAACTTACGCTCAGTTGTAGCGGCAGTTAGATCTATGGTGCTGTCGGTAAGCGCCAGGTTTTTTATGACGGCGTCTTGAAGTGTACCGAAAAGGCCTACCGGGGCAGTGCCGTCAGCCGCAAGGGTGAAGCTTACATGATTATAGGCTCCGTCAAGACTGCCGCTGAAGGTGTCAGCAAGTGGTGCTTGCAGGTTAAGATTATCCGTAAGCCAATACTTACCTTGTAAGGTATAGCTTAAAAGTGCCTTAGCTTCATCTGCACTGCTTAAAGCGCTTTCCCCTTGATGGGAGATAATATCACTGTGTTGCCCTAATACCGCTTGGCTAAGCGCTTGCGCTTCTGTAGCATCAGCCTCACCAAAACCTACATCAATGCGCTGTACTGACGATTGCAGTGTGACGCTATCGGGGGTCAGCGGGTGCTGATTTTCATCTACCAGAGAGTGCAGGTCGCGGATGATGATCTGTCCGCCGTCAACGATAAGATTTTGCGTATTCAGCTCGCCTAAAAGCCGTACTTTGCCCATGCCTTTAAAAGAGGACAGGGAGAGCTTGGCATCATTGAGGTCGCTGCTGCTTTGAATAAATTTATTGAGCATGTCCGTCGTCGGCTGGGCGGTGGAAAGCCCCAAGCGCCCGACATCGACAGAGGAGTCCTTGCCGAAGGTAATGCCGCGAGGATTGACTATAAAGACGCTGCTGCCGTGACCGACCAAGGTGCCGTCGATGCGTGATGCTTTTTTATCTTTAACTAAATTTAAAAAGTTGCCTGAGCTAAAGGTAACTTTCTGGTCACGTCCGATATCAAAGCTGTGCCACTGCAGCACGTTATTGCGACCGCGGCCGTTAATGAGCAGGTGCTGCGGATGGTTGGGATCATCATAGCTGCGTTCAATACTGCCGTGAATTACCCGATCAAATTGCGGCAGAGTTGCGGCAGATGCATCGGGCAGCGGCAGTAAGCCTAAGATCGCCCCCACTGCGGCAGACAGCGCTAAGGTTTTGCCATTAAGTCTAAGTTCAGCCATAGTCTCTCCTATAAATACCTTGAAAAATAATAAAAATATGAAAAATGTGGAATAAACGCGCCCGTGAGAGGTTAAGCTGGCCGTGGCTTTAACAGCGATAACCCACTTCAAACCAGACTTTGCCGTCATCAAGATCGGAATACGGCTTATCACCCAGCGTCGCATCAAAAGACAGCGCAGCATATAAGCCTTTAACTTCAGCCCTAAGCTCTAAACCCGCACTGGCAAGCGTGTCACGCGGGGCATAATCATCCTTGACCACGGCGGCTTTAAAATTAGGACGGATGGCAAAATTACCCCCCGCCCATGGCTTTAACTCCGGATAAAGCTTGATAAGTGCTCCGCTGTCTCCTGACAGCACATTGCTGTCAAAGC
>CALXOV010000015.1 GCA_944390105.1 uncultured Succinivibrionaceae bacterium | reverse complement strand
CTCGCTATTCAATAATAGTTATCAACTTCCGTCAAATTCACTTAATAAAGCCAGCTGACGCTGGCCTCCACTAAAACACAATCCTTTCATTAGGTCGTTGTGAGCAGGGCCTCATGGTGTTTTTTTTCGCGATTGTTTTGCCTGATTTTGCTCAAGGGAGCACAGACAGCTCCGCAGGCAAGCGCTACAATTTTTTCTACATCAGCCACAATGGCGGAATATTATGCGAAAAACTCTGATCTTTAGCCTGTTTAGCATAATGCTGAGCTTCATCCTGCCGTATGCGTTACCGCCTGTACAAGCGGAATGTCCCGCACGGCCGCGCCTTGATGTTTTTTACTGTAAACAGAATAATTACTTTTTAACGTCTTTATCTGAGCAGTTACACCAGCAAGCGGACGCCTTTGCCATTGATCTGCATGAACACATTGCCAGTGGGAATTTAGATCATCAGTTTCAATCCATTTCAACGCATATCAATGAACCTAGTTTGCCGCTTGCAGTTAATATCATTGATGTATCCTTCGGCAATGCGTTAATTGACTTAGCGATGGCCAACGGCAAGCCGCTGATTTTTTTTAATTGCACCCCCGATCCGCTGGTCATGCAGAAATATCCTAAAGCTTTTTACGTCGGATCCGACAGTGCACAATCCGGTGCGCTGCAAGCCGAGATCCTCCTTGATTTCATGGCCGAACATCCCAGCATCGATCGCGACAAGGATAAAGTATTAGGGCTAGTGCTAATTAAAGGCCAGCGCCAGCATCAAAGTACCGCGTTACGCACCACCGCTGCCCTTGAACGGCTGCAGCGCGCAGAACGGAGTGCGCTTATCATTTACGAAGCCAATGGAGATTGGACCAAATCTTCCGGAGAGTACATTATGCGTGAAGCCATTGCCGAGGCCGAGCTTAAGCATCATCCGATTGAGGCCGTGCTGTGCAATAACGATGAGATGGCCTTAGGTGCGCTGCAGGTACTGCAGGAGAAAGGATACAACCTCCCGCATGGCAGCATAGAGAACTTTATTCCGCTCTTAGGTATTGACGGACTCCCTCAAGCACAGCAGGCGCTACAGGAAGGCACGATGCTAGGAACGATTCGTCAGGATATATCCGGCATAGCAGCACTAATGTTAGCACTAGCGCACGAACTTGCCTGCGGCAACAGCGCTCCGCAGCAGCTCCACTCAATTAAAAATGCCGATAAATATTTCCTGCTGCCGTTTAGCCCTCAGGACAAGATCATAACGCCGCACTTTGCTGTAAACACGGCCGCTCAAGCCGCGCCCACTATAGATTCGCCTTAATTTTAATAATAGTATCGGTGATAAAGTCATCCACCGTGGACGGAAGCTGCCCTGACAAAGACTGATAAGCGCGCTTCACGGCATGATAGCCTTGGCGCTCTGGCTGCTGGCATACCGTAAATTTAATGATCCCCTCTTGCACCAGCTCCTTGGTGGTATAAACCTCATCAAAGGAGATGGCAAAGATCTCGGGACGATCTAAGGCTATCAAGGCCGCACCCACGCCTTGCACGCCCGCGCCGGTCACGTAGACGCAGTTAATGTCTGGGTAACGTTTAAGCGCCTGCAACGTTACTTCTTGCGCACGGATGTCCGAATCATTACTCTCAACCACTGCCGTAACCTCAAAAGCCCTGCCTTGACGGGTCAGCTCTTCGGTAAGTCCTGCAATGCGCAAATTGTGCCCCAGCATCAGCTTGGATCCGGTGACAATTAAAATCTTCAACGGGGCTTGAATAGCACACAAAGCCAGCATCCCGCCGCAGGTAGCTCCAGCGCACTTATAATCTGAGCCCACGTAACACAAACGCTGCGTATCACTGACATCTGTATTAAGCAGCACAATCGGCATGCCCTTAGCGGACAATGCGTTAATTTTCTCCCGGATCGGTGGAGCATCGACGGTAGACAGGCACAAGGCTTGACAGTTTTTCTCTAGGAGACTGTCAATGGCCGCATCATGCACCGCCACATCATACCCCTGCACCTCCTTGAGCACGACCTCAAGTCCCAAATCCGCATAATCAGCGGCGGCTTTATTAATCCCCACCGTCACGTCATCAAAGAAGAGATTGCCGATACTAGGCAGCAATACCCCGATTTTAAAAGGAGTTTTAGCAGCGGCTAAAGCCCGCCCAGCGCGGTTTGGAACGTAGCCAAACTCTTTGGCCAGCGTCTTAATGCGTAGCGCTACTTCAGGTTTGACTGAGCCGCGGTTGTGCAGCACGCGATCTACCGTACCCCGCGATACTCCGGCAGCCTGCGCTAAGCTTTTAACCGTTACCTTCATACACCATCCTTAGTTATGCGGGGAAGGCTCAGCCTTCCTGCATCCATCAATCTTGCCCCAAAACCGCCCTAAGTCCATCCTCTAACGCGATTTTGGGCCAAGATCTCCTGCACCAGACTTACGGTGCAGGAGAGGCATATTACAAGAATGTAAAACTTACTTTACAAACGGATTTTCCGTCTTGTAGAGCATGCCAGCCGGCTGATTGAAGCCAATATCCTCAACCCCTAAAATGGAGAAGATATCGTACAGCGCCTTACCGACATGACCGAAGGCCACTGCGCCGTGGTGCGGATAGCGCTTAGCCACCAGCACATGGCGGTAGAAGCGGCCCATCTCATTGATAGCAAAAATACCGATGCCGCCGAAGGAACGAGTGCCCACCGGCAGAACTTCGCCTTCTGCCACATAAGCCTGCAGCTTAGTATCCGGAGTGGTCTGCAGACGGAAGAAGGTGATAGGACCTGCGGCAATATCACCCTCAAGGGTACCGCGCGTGAAGTCAGGCTCGCCAGTCTCAAGCAGACGGTGCTGAATGATCTGATAGTTGATCTTGCCGCACTTTAAGTTGCACTCACAGGACTTAGTCAACTTGCAGAACGGAGTGTTGCCGCAATGGAAGCCCATGAAGGTATCGGTCAGCTTATACTGCGGGAAGCGCGGCTTAATGTCTTCATTAAACAAATCTGCCGGCACCGAGTTATTGATGTCAAGCAAGGTCACCGCATCCTTAGTCACGCAGGCACCGATATACTCAGACAGCGCACCGTAGATGTCCACTTCGCAGGACACCGGAATACCGCGTGAAGCCAGACGCGAGTTGACATAGCACGGCTCAAAGCCGAATTCCTCAGGGAATGCCGGCCAGCACTTATCAGCAAAGGCCACATACTGCCGCGAACCCTTGTGTTGCTCCGCCCAATCGAGTAGCGTCAGCTCAAACTGCGCCATACGCGGCAGCATGTCAGGATAAGTATTACCCATACCAAGCTCAGCAGCCATATCCTTGACCACCGCGTCAATGCGCGGATCGCCGGCATGCTTCTTGTAAGCTACTAACAGATCAAGCTCGGAGTTCTCTTCAATCTCCACGCCTAAATCATACAGCGCCTTAATCGGGGCATTGCAGGCAAAGAAATCCTGCGGACGCGGACCAAAGGAAATGATCTTAAGTCCTGCAAGGCCAATTAAAGTACGCGCCACCGGGATGAAGTCTTTTATCATCTCAACGATGTCTTCGGCGGTACCGACCGGATAAGCCGGGATAAAGGCCTTGAGCTTACGCAGTCCTAAATTATACGAGCAGTTGAGCATGCCGCAGTAAGCATCGCCACGGCCATCTACCAGATCATTGCCCGTCTCTTCAGCCGCCGAAGCATACATGCACGGGCCATCAAACTTCTGGGCAATAATGGTTTCGGGAGTTTCCGGACCGAAGTTGCCTAAGAAGACGAGCAGCGCATTACAGCCAGCGCTCTTAGCAGCAGCTACCGCCTCAAGCGCATCCTTCTCGTTTTCCACGATGGTGGTGATTTCAGCAAGCTCTAAACCCTGTGCCTTAGCGGCAGCCACGATGGCCTGGCGACGGCGCTCAGAGAGCGTGCGAATAAAGCAGTCGCGGGACACCGCAATAATGCCTAATTTGACATCAGGGATATTGGTCATTTGCATGTCTTTTCTCCTAATAATGATAAAAATTTTACCGTGAGCGCAGTATGCCGCAGTCTGTGGCTGCGGCACAAGCTGCTGTACACTAATCTAAACTTAAATTGTTACCAATAACGCGGCCTGTAGTAATGCCGGCTTTGCCCTCCTGGCTGTCAGCGTGCGCCAGCAGCCACTTATTTTCATTAGTCAAAGTCGTACTTTCGGCATCACTGCCACAGTCAGCAGGCTTATCAGTATTGGTTCCGCGCGGCAGCACTACGCAGACGCGGAACACACCATCCTTATCCACCGCGCACGGAGCATAATGCAGCGAGGTCTCGTAGAAGAGCACTGCAGTACCAGCAGGTGCACTGAAGATTTCTACCGCCTGACTGTCAACAATACCGTCTTTAATAGCCGTCAACGGCGCCAGCATGAAGATGGCATCCGTGCCGCAAATATTAAGTTCACTGTTACGGTGATACTCTAAACAGTTGAGCACACGGTTATGGCCGCTGCAGTAGCCAATTTCAATCGGTAACCCACCAAAGACCCGATCTTGCAGATCATGCATCAGATCCGGCTGCTCAAGTTTAGGCTCCGAGGCAACATAGGTCACCGCATCGGTAGGGCAATCACACTGCTCTAAGATGGAAGCCACCTTTTTGACATCAATGCCGCTTATCACTTTGCCGTAGCGCTCAAACTCAGGGGAGAACACCGAAGGATAGCAGACATTTTCACCGTCTAAGGTGCGACGCAGCGCGGCAAGTTTGGCAAAAGAGCCGCGCAGTGCCGGATACAGGCTCTGATAGAGCGCATACACCGCGTCGTACTGTGCTGTAGCCTGCGCCTGCGGCTGGGCCTGCGCGTCGCCTAGCTGCACTAACTGCGCACACCCTTCTTCGACGGATGAGAAAATGCCGGCAGCAGTACCTGCCAAAATAGCCGCACCTAAGGCCGGACCTTCTTTCGATTTAATCGTAGTGACGCGGCACTTTAAGATATCGGCTAAAAGCTGCCGCCAGAACGGGCTGCGTCCGCCGCCGCCGCAAGCGGTAAGCTCAGAGGGCACAATGCCCATCTCATGCAGCACCGCTAAATTATGGCGCTGCGATAAGGTAATGCCCTCAAGCACCGCGCGGGTTAAATGAGCCTTACGGTGACGGGCGGATAATCCGAAGAACACGCCGCGCGCCTCAGGATCAAGCACCGGCGAACGCTCCCCCATCAAATATGGCAGGTAAATCAAGCCGTCTGAGCCCAGCGGGACTGCAGATGCTTCTTTGGTCATTAAGTCGTACACATCACGACCTGCTTTATCCTCAGCGTCCTTTTCCGCACTGAAGAACTCATCGCGCATCCAGCGCAGCGACAACCCTGCCGCTAAAGTGCAGGACATGGCTGTCCATGCGCCAGGCACCGCCGCGCAGAAGGTATGCACGCGTCCTAAGGGGTCAATTGACGGCTTCGCAGTATGGGCAAACACCACGCCTGACGTGCCTAAAGTCACAAAGGCCTGACCTTCACGGCACACCCCGGTACCGATAGCCGCTGCGGCATTATCACCGGCACCGCCGGCTACAATCGTTCCTTCCTTCAGACCGGTGGCAGCAGACGCCTCTGCAGTAATATGACCGGCTACAGCGCTTGATTCAATTAAAGGCGGCAAGAGCTTGGCATCAATGTCAAGCTTATTAATGATTTCCTGCGACCATTCACGAGAACGAATATCCAAGAGATTGGTGCCGGAAGCATCGGATATTTCCATGGCTTTCACGCCGGTTAAGCGCCAGCGCACATAGTCTTTAGGCAGCAGGATGCAATCGCACTTGGCATACAGCTCCGGCTCATTTTCACGCACCCACAGGATCTTGCAGGCCGTAAAGCCCGGCAACGCCGGATTAGCGTTGATATCAATTAAGCGTTGCTTACCTACGCGCTCCGTAATTTCAGCACACTGCTTGCCGGTGCGCGCATCGCACCACAAAATGGAGCGGCGCAGCACCTTACCGTCCTTATCAAGCATCACAAGACCGTGCATCTGTCCAGCAATGGCCAAACCTGCAATATCAGCAGGATTAACTTTACTGTCACGGAGCACCGCCTGCATAGTGCTTACCGCAGCCTGATACCAATCCTCCGGGTCCTGCTCAGCCCAGCCATTTTTAGGCTGATAAAGCGGATATTCCACGGTATGAGATGCAATTGCATTGCCCTTTTCATCAAACAGCACAGTCTTAGTACCCGAGGTACCTAAGTCCACGCCTAATAAATATTTCATCCTGTGTATCTCCCTGTCCCGAGCTGCCGCTTTGCCAAGTCAGCTGCTCGGGTTTATCTGTATTAATAGATTAAGCCTGTACGCGCTTTTTAGACAGAACATCAATCACCACAGCCAAGAGCAGTACTAAGCCCTTGACGGTACGCTGCCAGTTGGCGTCAATACCTAAAATTGACATGCCGTTATTGAGCACGCCCATGAACACGGCACCGATAACAGCACCGCCGACCTTACCTACACCGCCGTATGCGGACGCACCGCCAATAAAGCAGGCACCGATGGCATCTAGTTCATAACCATTGCCGGCAGTCGGCGCAGCTGAATTAAAGCGCGCTACGCACACTAAAGCGGCTACCGCGGATAAGAAGCCCATATTGACGTAGGTTAAAAACAGCATGCGGTTAGTATTGACGCCTGAGAGCTTGGCAGCCTTCTCGTTGCCGCCTAAGGCATACAGACGACGACCGGCAACCGTCTTATTGGCAATAAAGCTGTAGCACAGCACGATGACGGTAAGCAGCACTAAAATAACTGGAATGCCCTTGTTATTAGCCAACAGCAGACCTGAGGCAATCAGTGCAAACAACACGGCGCAGAGCTTAAAGATAAAAGCGGTCTTATCTTCAACTTCATAGCCCTTCTTCTGCTTAGACATGCGATCGTAAAAAGCGGCAAACAGATACAGCGCAGCGAGGATGGCCGTCACAATCACGGTCAAGGTAAAGGCATCGGCACGCGCACGCGGAATAAAGGATGTAAAGAAGCGCAGATACTCAGGCGGGAAGGGGGATATGGTTAAGCCGTCAAGCACTAACAGCGCCATGCCGCGAAACAGCATCATACCAGCTAAGGTAACAATGAAGGCCGGAATGCGGATATAGGCAATCCAGAAGCCCTGCCAAGCGCCGATCACAATACCGACTAATAAGCAGATGGCAATTGAAGCATAGATGTTGAACTCTAAATTCACCATCAGCACGCCGGCAATTGCACCAACTAAGGCCACCGTCGAACCCACGGCTAAGTCGATGTTGCCGCAAGCAATAATACAAAACAGCATACCGACAGCTAAAATGATCACGTAGCTGTTTTGGCTGATGATGTTAGTGAAGTTAGCCGGAGAGAACAGCGAGCCATGTCCCGTCAGACGGATAATGATCTCAAAGAAGATCATGACGGCAATCAATGCCATCAGCAGCGAATTGCGCTTTAAGATATTAGTAATTTGATTCATGGTGATAAGGCCTCTATTTCTTGCCGGAGGTTTGTAAAATTACCGACATAATGCTTTCCTGCGACGCCTCGCTGCGCGGCATTTCCGCCACGATGCGCGCTTCATTCATCACGTAAATACGATCGCACATGCCTAAGATCTCGGGGAGCTCCGAAGAAATCATCAGCACGCCCTTGCCCTGCGCAACCAATTCATTAATGATGCAGTAGATTTCATACTTAGCGCCCACATCAATGCCGCGGGTCGGCTCATCTAATATGAGAATATCCGGATCGGCGAACATCCATTTGGCGAGCAGCACTTTCTGCTGATTACCGCCTGAAAGATTGCCGACATTCTGATAGACAGAAGCGCATTTAGTCTTTAAGTCCTGACGATACTTATTGGCTATCACTACTTCTTTATCGCGGTCAATCACATTATGCGATGACACCTTATCAAGGCGCGCTAAGGTAGTATTGTCCACAATCGGCGTGGCCAACAATAGCCCGTCGCCCTTGCGATCTTCCGTTACGTAGGCCAAATGATGATCAATGGCATCCTGCACCGTATTTAAATGCACTTCCTGCCCATGAATTAATACCTGGCCTGAAATATTGACGCCGTAGCTGTGGCCGAACACCGATTTGGCAAGTTCGGTACGCCCTGCCCCCATCAGACCGGATAAACCCACCACTTCACCTTTTTTGAGCTTAAGGTTGACGTTGTCGCACACTTTACGGGTACGATCAAGCGGATGGTAGGCAGTCCAATTTTTAACCTCAAACAGTACTTCATCTGACGGCTTAGTGTTGCGCTTAGGGAAGCGATCGGTCAACGCACGCCCGACCATGCCGGCGACGATGCGGCTTTCCTGAATATCGTGGTTGGAATTATCCAGCGTCTCAATGGTGGTACCGTCGCGGATCACCGTAATATTATTGGCAATGTAGGAAATTTCATTGAGCTTGTGCGAAATAATAATCGACGTCATTCCCTCATCGCGGAATTTAGCGATAAGGTCAAGGAGCTTTTGTGAATCAGTTTCGTTTAAGGAAGCGGTCGGCTCGTCCAAAATGAGCAGGCGAACATTTTTGGCAATGGCTTTGGCAATTTCAACCAACTGCTGCTTGCCCACGCCGATGTCCTTAATCAAGGTTGACGGATCTTCATGCAATCCGACTAATTCCAATAGCTCTTTGGCCCGCTGAAAAGTGCGCGGCCAATCCATGACTCTTTTTGAATATGAAGCAGTACGCTCATTGCCCAAGAAGATATTCTCAGCAATCGACAAATACGGTACCAGCGCAAGTTCCTGATGAATAATTACAATGCCTTTCTTCTCGGATTCACTGATATCGTGGAACTGGCAAATCTCGCCGTCCACCACCACATCTCCCTCGTAGCTGCCGAAAGGATAGATGCCCGAGAGCACATTCATCAAGGTAGACTTGCCAGCACCGTTTTCCCCCACCAGAGCATGCACTTCGCCCTGCGTCACTTTCAAGTTGACGTTGGACAGCGCCGTTACCTTGCCAAAACGCTTGGTAATATTGCGCATCTCCAGGATAGTGCTAGTTTTATCCATTCTTAACTCGTGTCCTTGCTTACAGTACGGGCGGCTCTCGCCGCCCGCGCACATCACAATTTAGCTTTGCTTAACTTGTGCGGTTTACGCAGCAGTTCAAACTGCTACACCGCTTGTTACAGGATGATTAGAGCTCATCTTCGCTGTAGTAGCCGGACTCAACTAACAGCTGCTGATAGTTGTCCTTAGTGGCAGCCACCGGCTCGCAGAGGAAGGAAGGGATCACGCCGGTGCCGTTGTCGTAGGTAGTGGTATCGTTAACTTCAACCTGCTCCCCTTTGACGATAGCATCAACCATCTTCACTACCTGCGCAGCTAAGGTACGGGTATCCTTGAACACCGACATTGACTGATAACCACGCTTAATGTTCTTCACGGCAGGCTTATCGCAGTCCTGTCCGGTAATCACCGGCATATTGGTATTGTCATAACCAGTAGCAAGCAGCGCATTGGCCACACCGCAGCCTAAAGCGTCGTTTTGGGTCAGCACGGCAGCCAGCGGCGTATCTTCAGGACCATAGCCTACCGAGGAGATAATGTTCTCCATGCGCTTCTGCGCCTCTTCAAGGTTCCAGTTTAAAGTCGCGCACTGCTCTTTTTCCACCTGACCGGACGGAACCTTTAAGGTACCTTTATCAATGTACGGCTTGAGGACTTCCATCGCACCGCCCCAGAAGAAGTTGACATTGTTGTCGTCGGTCGGGCCGGTAAAGAGCTCAATGTTCAGCGGTTCCTTGGCATTGGCAAGGTCTAAGGCATCCACAATATACTGGCCCTGCAGACGGCCGACCTTGGTGTTATCAAAGGTCGCGTAGTAGGAAACAGCATCAGAATTCATAATGAGACGATCGTAAGCAATGACCGGGATGTTCTTATCTTTAGCGCCCTTGAGAACTTCAGTTAAAGCCGAGCCATCGATGGAAGCAATCACGATTACGTCACAGTCTGATGCAATCATGTTTTCAATCTGATTGACCTGGGTCGGAATATCGTTATCGCCTGCGTACTGCAGATCAACTTCATGGCCAGATTTCTCCAGCAGCGCCTTCATGTTAGAACCGTCCTGATTCCAGCGCTGCAGCGACTGCGTCGGCATCGAAACGCCGATCTTAGCGGCATTGGCAGTAGCAGCAAAAGCAGTCGCACCTAACACAGCGCAGAACATCGCGGTTAAACCAGTCTTAAACTTCATGAGAAACATCCCTCTTCTTGCTTTACACACACTCACGGGCTTTGTGCTCGTGCACATCGCTAATATATGCCGTAGGCATTCAAAGCACAAAGCTTTTATCAAAAAAATGTGATCTCTGATGTAAATTAAGTGCAAACCTGTGTTTTATATTTGTTTATTCATTGATATAAAAAAGATTATTTAAAAATACCCCATCGAACACCATCAAGTTGCCTTAAGCGTAACAGCCGGGAGTCGCGCGCGGCATTCCGCATCTGTGCACGTGCACTATGCCCGCTACTGTATAAAGCTGCGTCCATTCAAAAGATAAAAAATTTAGGCGCATAGCATCCCCGCAGCAGGCCTAGATAAAGAAGACTAAAGGAAATGCGGACGGGATACCGGCCGTTTATCCGGCATAGCAGATCAATTGGAAGTCTTCGCTACTTAGCGCTTGTCTGCCGGGGTAGATTGCAAGGAAGGCGCAGCTGCAGACGGCTGCGCGGCGGTTGACCTAGGGCTCACCGGCGCATGCTTGGTAATATCATCAGGTTTATCGTAAGCATATTTTGCGGCCAGTTCCCCTAAATCGCGCCCTTCTTGACGCCAGCGCTCCAACTCCTCCTGTCGCGCTTTAAGCAGCTTGGGCAACAGATTTTTTTCCAGCCGGCGCTGCTCTTTATAGGCGTTATAGCACATACCCACGACAAAGAGCAGCGGCAGGGCAATGATAAGGACAATATACCAAGGCATGAGTAGCTCTTAATTATTCAGCAAAGCCAGCAAAACGCTCTAAACTCGCATAATCCGGCACAGCTCCGCGCAGCACCTTACCGTCAATAATGAAAAACGGCGTGCCGGTAACACCAAGCCGTTTGCCTTGCTCTAAATTAAAGCGCAGATCATCTTGCAGACTGTCAGTGCCCGCTTTTTGCTTAACCGCCTCAATATCGGCACCTACAGCTTTAAGCGCGTCTTCAATATCAGCAAAGCTTTCTATCTTTTTTCCCTGCTCCATTAACAAGTTCTGATAAGCAAAGTACTTATCAGGATCAAGCGCATACAATGCCATCCCCACGGCAGCTGCTTGCACACTCTGTGCTGACAGGATAGGAAATTCAATATAGACCGCCTGCATATTGTGCTTTGCCGCAAGCTGCTCGGTCAACTTGCGCACAACCTTACAGTAGCCGCAGTTATAATCAAAGAATTCAATGATGTAATGCTCTGCATCCGCTGGACCCTGTTTGGGAATACTCGGGCGGGTACGCAGCTCCTGCACTACTTCCTGCAGCGTATCAGCAGCCTGCTTTTGCTGCAGCTTTTCCATCTCGGCGGCAACTTCATACATCACCTCCGGATGCTGTACTAAATAGTCATGCACCAGCTGCTCAATTTCCGCGCGCTGCGCAGGGGTAAAACTGCTCTCAGCGGCAAACGCCGGCGTGCTACCTAAGATAGCGCCCAACACTACGCTCAGGCCCCAAGATTTAACGCAGGAAAAACATCCCATAATCTATACTCAACTGCACCGTCAGCGACAGCGTGAAAACGACTGCCAGCGGCGGTTTTTAGGATAAATACATTGGTTATTGCTGATTATTCTATCCTGAAACCGCCAACGGGCGCAAAAGCGTACGAGCTACCGGACCAACGCTGCGCCACGCTGTAACGCAACTGACTGCAACTTAAGCTTGAGCTGCAGGTTTGGGCAAACGCTGACCGACAATAAACAGCAGCAATGCTAAAAGTGCCGATATGAGCATGCACAGCGCCAAAGGCAGCATCGAGCGCTCACCCATCACTCCGACCAGCGGGGAAGTTAATGAACCTAAAATAAAACCCAAAATCCCGAATATGCCCGAAGCCGCCCCAGCACCTTTAGTCCGTGCCGCCATCACAATGCCAAAGCCCGGAGTCTGCGATGAGCCTACCATGGAGACAAAACCCAGCATGCAGATAAGCGCCGGAATGGAGGAGGAAGGCTCCAGCATAGCGGTAAGCAGCATGCCCGCACCGCTGATGATCATCACCACGAAAGATCCTTTAACTAAAAACGCTGCCCCCAGACGGCGCTCTAAACGGCCTGCCAGCACGGATGCAAGCGTAATGCACACGGAATTTAGAGCAAAGATCAGAGCGTACTCAAGGGCTGAAAACCCGTAAATTACCTGCAGCACAAAGGGCGAAGCTGCAAGGTAGGCAAAAAAGCCGCCCATCACCGCGGATAAAGCCAAGGCCAAGAGCACAAAGCGCTTTTCGCCAAGCTGCAAACACATGTCCTTAAGCGCAGCCGTCAGGCGGTGCTGGCGCTTTTGCAAAGGCAGCGTTTCTTTTAAAGTGCTGAGGCTACCAATCAGCAGCAGCACTCCCCACCCGGTTAAAAAGAAGAACAGCGCATGCCACGACCACGCCGAGACAATTGCTGATCCCATTAAAGGACCGATGATTGGCGCTAATGAATTTACAGTCATGAGCAGCGCCATGAATTTCGTCAGTTCATTGCCTATGAACATGTCACAGGCCATTGAGCGGCACAGCACCACTCCGCCCGCACCGGCAAAACCTTGGAAAAAGCGCAGCACAATCAGACTGTGAATATTCGGTGCCAGCGCGCAGCACAAGGAAGCGACACTGAATATAATCAGCGACAAAGCCAGCGGAATGCGACGGCCTAAAGCGTCGGAAATGGGACCAATAATGACCTGTCCTACCGCCAAACCTAAAAAACACGCGGTTAAGGACAGCTGAATGACAGCTGGACTTGCCTGAAAGGAGTTCGCTAAATCCGGGAGCGCCGGCAGATAAATATCGGTACACACCGGGCCGAAGGCCGTCAGCATGCCTAAGATCAAAATCCATAGCATGCGCACGGTTTTAGATTGGGGAGCGATAGCGGCAACATCCGCCGTCACAGGTTCTTTTACAGTATTTTCCTCAGATTGCATAACGGTTAAAACACAAGGTTACTGTGCACGTCACAGACTTTTCGTTTTGCCGCTATTGTACGGAGATTCAGTACATTGTCTAAACAATATGTTAAAAAATGTCAGTAAAACTAACAGCTTAAGCAGGGATGAAAATATGCCCTCGTTAGATCCTTCCGCCTCTCGATGTTGATACTACTCTATGATCCATAGTGTAACACTGCACCGTCATCCGGAATAGCCAACTGTTGCCAGTTAAGCTCCTGCTTTAAGGCCTGCACATCCGATCGCCATACCGTGGCATGCCCCACATTATCTAGGTGGGTAGCTATTACCTGCAACTTAGGAGCAAAGGCGTGCAGCTTGCGCAAATCGGCTAAGTCAAAAATGATATGCCCATAACCGCGCATTGAAGCTCCACAGGTATTAACCGCAATCACCTGAGGTTTGAACAGATTAATAGCTGCTTCAACATAATCACAATAAATAGTATCGCCAGCCAGATACATGCCAACTTCACCCCTAGCCTGCAACACCACGCCGCAAGCCTGTCCTCGCATGCCGATTTTCTCATATAGAACCTCAGCTCGACACGGCTCTCCGTGCAAACAGCCAACTTTAGTAAGTTTAATCGCGCCGAAAGTATCCCCGCTGTGATGTAGCGGCCGTACATTGCTAAATCCCCATTGCCGTAGCTGCTCCCCGTCTTTTTCATCTTGGCAAAATAGCGGTAGATCTTTGGGCAACAGCTGACGCGCATACTCATCGAAATGATCAAAGTGCAGATGAGTAACCAAAAGCGCATCAATGCCTTCTACAATTTTCTCCGGCGGAAGCGGCAGTTCATGCAACGGCATGCGCAGATCAGGATGGTCTGACAGCTCTAGTGGCGGAAAAGCATCTTTGGGTGCAAACATCGGATCAAGCAGGAAGCGTTTACCAGCATACGTAATAATTGCGGTAGCCGAACGAATTTGCTGAAATTCCATAATATTATCTCCTAAAAACAGCCTACAGGATCTAGGCTTACACGTACGCTCTGCAGGCCTTAAACTTATACCGTATGACTTAGAGTTTACGCACAAAGAGCGCGCGAATAGCATTAAGTACTGCCAGCACCATCACGCCGACATCGGCAAAAATAGCCAGCCACATGTTGGCCAAACCTAAGGCGCCTAAAATTAAGCACAAGACCTTAATGCCGATAGCAAACACAATATTCTGATAGACAATGCCCATGCATTTCTTGGAGATCTTTACTGCCTTCGCGACCTTGCTTGGATTATCGTCCATCAGTACGACATCAGCAGCTTCAATCGCGGCATCCGAGCCCATCGCCCCCATAGCAATACCGATATCAGCGCGCGACAATACCGGAGCATCATTAATCCCGTCACCAACAAAGGCCACCATACTGCCCTGCGGCTGCTTGGCAATATATTCCTCTACCTTAGTGACCTTGTCTGAAGGCAGGAGTTTAGCAAAATAAGCGTCCACCCCAAGACGTTTGGCCGTATCTGCTGCCACACGTTCATCATCGCCGGTTAAAATCACCGTCTCGCTAATCCCCGCCTGCTTTAAGCTGGCAATTGCCTGCGGCGCGCTATACTTAAGTTTATCGGAAATGACAATATGCCCCTGATATTCTCCGTCAATCACCACATGCACAATCGTGCCTACATGATGACATGGCTTAAATGCAACTTGCAGTTGCTGCATCAGCTTATCATTGCCAGCTGCCACCTGATGGCCATCCACCATCGCAGAGACCCCCTTACCGGAGTATTCCGTAATATCAGTAACAGCTTGATGATTGAGCGGCTTGCCGTAAGCGAGCTGCAGACTCTTGGCAATTGGATGTGAGGATGCACATTCAGCCATCGCGGCAAAGTAGATGAGCTCCTCATCTTTAAGTTTGCTGTGATGCACCGCGTTGACCTGAAACACCCCCTGCGTCAACGTGCCGGTCTTATCAAACATCACCACCCTCGTCTTAGCGAGGCTTTCGATGAAAACAGAACCTTTAACCAAGACGCCCTCACGACTTGCCCCGCCAATACCGGCAAAAAAGCTCAGCGGAATACTGATCACTAAAGCGCAGGGACAGCTTATCACTAAGAATATCAGCGCGCGGTAAATCCACTCGCCAAAGCTGCTGGGCAGCGCGGTAATATCCAGCGCACGGATAACAAGCGGCGGTAGCAGCGCTAAGATCAGCGCCAAAACACAGACAATCGGCGTATAGACGCGGGCAAATTTAGAGATAAAAGCTTCAGAGCGAGATTTGCGCGAACTGGCATTTTCCACCAAATCTAAAATTTTCGAGACGGTAGACTCACCAAATTCCTTAGTGGTGCGAATTTTAAGCACAGAAGTTAAATTAATGGAGCCGGAGATGATTTCGTCACCGATATGAATTGAGCGCGGCACACTTTCACCGGTCAGTGCTGCGGTATCTAAGCTGCTGCTACCATCAACTACCACACCGTCCAGCGGAACTTTTTCCCCTGGATTGACCACAATAATCGCATCAATCGCAACCTCATCTGGATCTACCTTCACCACCTGCCCATCGCGCTCTATATTGGCATAATCTGGACGAATATCCATCAACGCGGAGATATTGCGCCGACTGCGGCCAACCGCATAGCTTTGAAACCACTCGCCGATTTGGTAGAACAGCATTACCGCTACTGCTTCAGAATACTCGCCGGTACGATACAGCCCCAAGGCAATTGCGCCCAAAGTAGCTACGCCCATCAGGAAGTTTTCATCAAAAATCCGGCCGTTTTTAAAGCCGAGCGCTGCCTTAAGCAGAATATCGTAGCCCACCACTAGGTACGCAGCCATGTAGGCCATGAGATTGACCAGTGGCGGTAGTACCACAAACTGCAGTGCCACCATGATGACTGCAGCGATGATAATACGCAACAGCATAACTTTTTGCTTATGTGTCATACAATAATCCTTAAGCAAATGATTTACCCTTATCTTCTACCGCCCTGTGGCGCTACAAAGGCTTACTTTAAAAAGATCTCACAGTCAGGTTCTACCTTACGGCAAACGGTACGCACTTCATTCATAACCGCTTGCGGGTCGGCACCTTCCGCAAATTCAACCTTCATCTTTAAAGTCATAAAATTCACTACGCAGTCTTTTACCCCGGCCACTTTTTTAGCCTCCTGCTCCATTAAATTTGCGCAGTTTGCACAGTCAACTTCAATTGCATAGGTCTTTTTCATCTTTAGCTCCTTCAAACGGCGGCTGCCACAAGTTTATTTTATCATTTGAACATCTGTTCAAATGTAGATGTAGTATAAACCACTATCGGCACGGTGCAAATATCTTTATAACTTTTTTAACAGCAATGCGCTGCGGGACACAACGCAGCGGCTACTTTGCGGCAGGTAAAGCGCTTTTGATGCAAATTTTGCTTGCTAATTTAGATCATTTCCGTATAATGGGCGGCGCACGGAGAGATGGCAGAGCGGCTGAATGCACCGCACTCGAAATGCGGCAGACTCATTGCGAGTCTCGGGGGTTCAAATCCCCCTCTCTCCGCCAGCATTTTCCTTAAGCCGCTCCCACCTACTACTCCCTATTTAACCTCCTGAATTTTGCAAACTAGGTCATCATCAACTCGACTAATGTGCCTGCAGATCGTGCTCATGGGGTTTCCAGGCCTCCTTCAGCTCGTTTGCCGGTGCCAGAGTTTTCTCGTAGTGGGATTCGGGCGCTTTGAGGCCAAAATACTTAAGCGTGGCGCGCTGCGCTTTTGATAAGGTATTGACAAT
>CALXOV010000014.1 GCA_944390105.1 uncultured Succinivibrionaceae bacterium | reverse complement strand
AGAGCGCCTCACCACAGCACTGACGTGACTTAGTTTCATCAAGATAATCCCTGCAGGCAAAATCACTTTCATACCGCAGGGTATTATGGACAAAGCGCGCACCATCCATGGCGCGGCGGAGCTTAACTGCCACCTTTGCGGAGGTCTTCAGTCTGACCTTAAGGGTTTTTGAGAGCTCTGGGCATGGTGGCACTTCCCTGAAGTAGATATGGGTAAGAATAACCGATCACAAATACCCAGACCCGGCACCTTGCTAAAAATTAACACTAAGGCAGCCGCTTCATGAGGGTGACCAATAGGGGGGCTTTCTATTAGGAAACATAAAATCAATTTGATTATATTTCAAATTGTTAATTTTATGAAATCCTTAATATTTGACTTATTAGTCACCCCCATTTCGCGCCATTAGTTAAAACAACGGAACAAGGAAATAAGTCAATGCATAGCCGCCTAATACCAGCCAGATAAAGAGCATAAAGGCCAAGATAAAGGGCTTGGCGCCAGCGGCTTTAAATTTATCAATGGAAGTGTCAGCGCCTAAGGCTGTCATAGCCATGGTCAAGAGAAAGGTATCGACGTACTCAATCATCCCGTTTAACGGAATGTCCTTGACAGTAGCGGCACCGCACAGACTTTGCAGCAGGGTGTTGATGGCAATTACTGCAATGAAGCCGAAGGCAAACCACGGGATAGTGATTTTATTCTTCTTACGCGAGTCTGCTGCGGCGGTATTGCGCACCTGCAGGAGAATGAAGCTTAAGACCACTAAGACCGGGGCTAACATCATTACGCGGATCATTTTGGTGATGGTGGCGGTACCGGCGATGCCTAAGACATCGGTAGGATCCATCGCGTTACCTGCGCCCGCTACATGGGCCACTTCATGCAATGTAGCACCGGTATAGATGGCTACCTGCTGATCGGAAAGTCCATCTAAGATGCCGGCGCGATATAAAATCGGATAAAGAAACATTGAGATGGTGCCGAAGATGACCACGGTGGAGACCGCAATGGCTGTCTTATGCGGGGCGCAGCGTACTACCGGCTCGGCACCTAATACCGCAGCGGCGCCGCAAATTGAGCTACCAGTTGCGGTCATCAGTGCCGTATCGCTGTCAAGCTTAAGCAAGCGTCCGCACAGTACGCCTAAGATTAAAGTGCCGCCCACAATGATGAGATCAACAGTTACAGCGGCCAGTCCTACTGCCTGTACCTGAGTTAAGGTTAAGCGAAAACCGTAGAGCACGATGCCGGTGCGCAAGATCTGCTTAGTACAGAATTTTAAGGCCGGCGACCAGTTTTCCGGCAGTTTGCGGCGCAGGGTATTGGCGTATACCATACCAAGTAGAATGCCGACGATAAGCGGGCTTAAGGATAGACTTTGAACCCATGGGATCCCGGCAATATAGAAAGCTGCGCAGGTAAAGAGCGCCATCAAAAGTAGCCCATGCAGGGTATCGGCGCGATTTTCCTTATTGAACATATGCCACCTGTTGCATTTAAGACTGAAATATAACAGGTGCAGGATACGAGGAGAGCAAGCTTTTGCAAAGTGATTTAAAGTTGGGGCCGATAACTAAAAGTTATGATAAGTCAGCGCAGCGCGAATGGATGTAATCAATAAAACGCTGCAGCAGCGGAGAAATCGGGCCTGGAGAGAGAACTAAATGAAAGCGGCGTTTGAGGTTAAGCTCCGGTATTTTAATTTCATTAAGCTCACCGCGTTGCAATTCAGCCGCCGCCGCAAGGCGCGAGATAATCGCAGCACAGTCGCAATGCTGTAAAAAGAGTTTAATTCCCTCCGAGGAGCCTAAATGCAGCTTAATGTTGAGCTCAGATAGCTTAATGCTGTGCCTTTGCAGCGCATTGATGATGACATCTAAGGTGCCAGAGCCGTGCTCGCGCAGTACTAAGGGCAGACGCTTGAGTTCATTTATACTGATGGCTGCAGCCAGCTGCAGGCGCGGCGGAGCAAGCAGACACAGTTCATCGTCCATCAGCCTTTGATAATTAAGACCGGGGCTTTGATAGATGCCTTCAACCAAACCTAATTCAATTTCATGACAGTATAGTGCTTGCTCAATACTGCGGCTGTTGCCGTTAATTAATGACAACTCAATTTCTGGATAGGTTTGGCTGAAAGCTGCCAGTAAAGCCGGCAGCAGGTACTGCGCAATCGTGGTGCTAGCTCCCAGACGCAATGTTCCGGCTGTTTCATGATTGAATAAATGCATCGCGTAGGACAATGTCGCATAGTCAGACAGCAGTTGCTGCACATGTTCTAGCATTACCTGCCCGGCGGTGGTCAAGCTTAAACGGCTGCCAAGGCGCTCAAATAAGCGCACATGATAATGTTCTTCAAGCGCACGGATATGTTTGCTGACTGCAGGTTGGGTTATGCACAGCTCCTGAGCGGCCTGCTTAAAGCTTAAGGTATGGGCGGCGGCGGCAAATACGCGCAGGCGAAAATCCTCAGACATGCTTACTCCTGCAAAGACTAAAAAGGGAAGCGCTACTGCATGCTCTGACGCAGCAGGGGTGCGCTTGCGAGTAATTTTAGCTAAAATCAGGGCATAACATTGAGATTAGGCCTAAATATGAGTAAGAGCAGTCAAATATTAATTGTGGATGATGATGCGCAGCTGCGGGAAGCAATCGTTGATACCCTAATGCTCACCGGTTACAGCTGTTTGGAGGCCGGAAGTGCCGAAGAAGCGCTGTCGATTCTTGTTAAGCGCCGTGTGGATCTGGTCATTTCTGATGTGCAGATGGGCGCGATGGATGGGCATGCGCTGCTGACTGCAATTAATGAAAAGTATCCCGGGATGCCGGTGCTGCTGATGACCGCTTATGCCTATATTGACGGTGCAGTACGCGCGATGCGTCAAGGCGCCATTGATTATTTAGCCAAGCCATTTGCCCCTGAAGTGTTGCTCAATCAAGTTTCACGCTATGTGCCGGTCAATCAGATCACCAAAAAAGAACCGGTGTGGGCAGACCCGTCAACCGGTGAGCTGTTGCAGCTGGCCAAAAAGGTCGCCAAAAGCGATGTGTCGGTGATGATTACAGGACCTTCGGGATCGGGTAAAGAGATTTTATCGCGCTACGTGCACGATAATTCCAATCGTGCTACAGGACCATTTGTGGCAATTAACTGTGCTGCTATCCCGGATACCATGCTTGAGTCTACGTTATTTGGCTATGAAAAAGGTGCCTTTACTGGAGCCGTACAAGCCTGTCCGGGAAAATTTGAGCAGGCTCAGGGCGGTACCATACTACTCGATGAGATCACCGAAATGGATTTAGCTCTGCAGGCCAAATTGTTACGCGTACTGCAGGAAAAGGAAGTGGAACGTCTGGGCTCCCGTAAAACCATCAGTCTGGATGTGAGGGTGATTGCAACCTCAAATCGTGATTTAAAGCAGGCGGTGGCTGAGCATAAATTTCGCGAAGACCTTTACTATAGGCTTAATGTTTTTCCGCTAAAATGGCGCGCTCTTAAAGATAGGCCGCGCGATATCCTGCCTTTGGCTAAATTCTTTTTAGAAAAGCATGCCAAAGATGCGCAGCAGGCCATTCCTGAGCTAACACCCGCCGCGCAGGCACGTCTTGTGGATTACAGCTGGCCGGGCAATGTGCGTGAGCTTGATAACGTCATGCAGCGCGCCTTAATTTTGGCCGGAGACGGTGCGGTAGATGAGGCGTGTTTAATTTTAGATGAAAGCGCTGACTGTATGGCAGCGGCGCTGGCGGATTTAGGCCCGGCGCCTGACCTTGTGCAACAGCAGGAGAGCGCCTCGGCGGAAGCTTCAGAGCTTGCGGCAGATGGCGAGCTGAACGATGATCTGTTGCGCGCCCAGAAAATCCCGCAGAATTTAGGCGGTGAGCTTAAATTGCAGGAATATCAAATAATTTTAGATGCGCTGATTGAATGCCGCGGTAATCGTCAGCAGGTTGCGCAGAAATTAGGTATTAGTCCGCGCACCCTGCGCTATAAGATTGCTAAGATGCGCGATGAGGGAATGATTATCCCGGGTTAATCCTCTGCTCGCACAAAGGCATTGTAGCGCTTCTCCTGCCCAATCGTGCTGTCAGGCCCGTGACCGCACAGCAAGCGTGTGGCCTCAGGCAACCGGTACAGGCGCTGGCGAATGGTTGCTTCTAGATCGGCAAAGCTGCCGCCGGGAAAATCAGTGCGTCCCACCGAACCTGCAAATAAAGTATCGCCGCACAGTAGCAGCTGCGCACTGGGAATATACCAACAGATGCCGCCTGGGGTATGGCCGGGAGCGGCAATCACCTGAAACTGCGTGCCAGGCAGCAGCTCAAGGACTTGCCCAGGCGTGACCCATTGCGGGCTAAAAGGCGGAGCTTTGGGTAGTCCAAAAGCTTGCGCCTGCAGGTCAAGCCTCTCTAGTAGTTGTTGATCCCCGCTCGCAGGACCGATGATCGGTACCTGATGCCGCGCCGCGAGGCTTGAGCTGCCGCCGACATGATCTAAATGTCCATGGGTCAAGATAATGGCCTTAAGCGTCAGCGCATGCGCCTGTAAATATTCATCAAAGTCCGGAATATCTGCTCCGGGGTCGCAGATCAGCGCGGACTTGGCATTAAGGTCAGCCAGAATGCGCGTATTCTGCGCGAAGGCTGTGGTGGGGATAGTAGTAATCGTCAGCATAAGGTTTTCCTTAGATGCGCTGCAGTTTGAGGCCCTTTAAGTAGAAGCTTTCGGGGCAAGGTAGAGCCACGCGATGATCTTCATCTTGACGGAAAGTTCCGCACAACTGCACGTCAACTCCTGCCTCCAGCGCTGCATCAGCGCAGATTTTTTGAAATAGCTCAGGCGTCATCAGCCCGGAGCAGGAAAAGGTCAGCAAAAAGCCGCCCGGACGCAGCAGAGATAGGCCTAAGCGGTTGATATCCTGATAGCCGCGGCAGGCTTTTTTCAAGGCTGCGGCACTTTCGGCAAATTTAGGCGGGTCTAAGATCACCACATCGTATTTTTCTCCGGACTCTTGCTGCGTGCGCAGATAGGCAAACACATCTTGCTTTATAAAGCGGCAATGTCCTGGGTCTAAATGATTGAAAGCGGTGCCGGTCTTGGCATGCGCTAGGGCGAGTGCGGATACATCGACGTTTTCCACCAGAGCGGCGTGCCCTTTAAGTGCATACAGTCCAAATCCTCCGGTGTAGCAGAAACAATTGAGTACTCGTGCGTTACGGCAGCAGCTCATCGCCTGCAGACGGCTGGCGCGCTGATCAAGATAACCGCCGGTCTTATGCCCATGCTTAATGTCAATTGGCAGATAAATAAGGTCATTCTCTTTGACCATGATAAGGTCATTAGGTTCTTGGCCGTGCACTACGCCGCAGCGGGCAGGCAGGCCTTCTTTAAGACGCGCTTTACTGTCTGAGCGCTCGTAAATATGGCTCTTAGGAAAAAGCCGGCGCAGGGCGTTTAATAAGTCCGGATAAATTGCCTCGCCCGCCCATGAACTTAAGGCTATGACTAAATAATCATTGTAAAGATCGACAATCACGCCCGGCAGCAGATCGCCTTCTGCGGCAATTAAACGAACGCCGTCATTGCCGCGCGCGCGCAGTACCTCGCGTACCGCGCAGGCGTGTTGCACGCGGGCATCAATTAATGCCGCATTAATAGGAACATCTTCATTAAAGGAAAGCAAGCGCACTTTAATTTGCGATTGGGGGCTGTAGATGCCATAGCCTAAAAACTTGTGCTCAGCACTTTCAACGCGAACCGAGGTGCCGCCTGGTAACTTGGGGTCAGATGTAATGGCGTGCGAGAAAATCCACGGATGATGGCGCAGCACCGATTTTTCGCGGCCGGGGTTTAAGGTAATAACGGGATATGCATGCATGGTAATGATTTCTTCATGAAAAAGTTTGTAGCCGATTTTAGCCTGTTTTGCACAATTTTTCAGCACAGCTTGCCGCCTGCCTAAGCTTGGGCTAATTTGCAATAACGCAGAATGAAGATATAGTAAAACCATACTTAAGCTTTGACGCGTAAGCTACAAGTAGGCAGCGCAGAGGAGGCAAGAATGAGTACGAGCCGACGAGTAAAAATATTAAGCACTGCGGCAGCGGTCGCCCTGCTGAGTACCGGCGTATGGTTTTACGCCTGTAGTTCTGATACGCCGGCCTACATGACGGTAAGTCCGCAGCTGCGTGAAATTAAAAATCAAGTTTTTGCCACAGGCACTTTGGCCGGTAAGGTTGAAGTGGATGTGGGTGCTCAGGTGTCAGGTCAGATTAAAAAGCTGTATGTCAGCAAGGGCGATAAGGTAACCACGGGACAGCTGCTGTGTGAAATTGATCCGCAGATTCAAGAAAACAATCTGCGCAGTGCACAGGCGCAAGAAAAGCTGATTGAAGCGCAGATCGGGGCAAAAAAAGCGGAGCTTATTAAAAATCAGCTTGAATATCAGCGTCAGCAGACTTTAAAGCGTAGCGATGCTACCTCGGCGCAGGAGTTGGAGCTGGCGCGGGCTAATTTGCAGGTGTCGCAAGCTGATTTAGCGGCGCTTGATGCGCAGTATCAGCAGGCGATTATTGCGGTAGATGATGCGCAGACGAATTTAGGCTATACGCAGATTCGCGCGCCGATGGACGGTACGGTGTATGCCATTCCGGTGGAAGAAGGGCAGACGGTGAACGCCAATCAGACTACTCCGACCATTTTAAAGCTGGCTAAATTAGACGTGATGACGGTAGAAACCGAGATCTCGGAGGCTGACGTGGTGCGCGTACATCCTGGTATGCCAGCGACCTTTACCATTTTAGGCCTACAGAACCAGCAATTTGATGCATCCTTGGTCAGCATCGACCCGGCGCCATCGAGTGCAGAGGACAGCACCAGCCAAAGCTCTTCTTCATCCGCTTCGACTACCGAAGCGGTGTACTACAACGCACTTTTGGACGTATACAACCCCGATGGGCTGCTCCGCATCGACATGACGGCTAATGTGACGATTACGATTGCTAAGAAAGATGGAGTGCTGGCGATTCCGCTGACGGCGCTGCGTAGCGATGATTATCAGGGAAACGGCAGCGTCTACGTGCTGGCCGCAGATGGCAGCGTGCATGAGCAGATGTTGGCATTAGGCATTCGCGATGAGCAGTATATTGAGGTGGTATCCGGCCTTAATTTAGATGATTTTGTGGTTATCGGTGATGATGTAGCAACTGCCGAAGCGGAGGCCCTGGCGCAGGATCGCGGCCCGCGTGGCCCGATGCGCTAAAGGAGGCTTGCATGCAGCCTTTAATTGAACTGAATAATGTGCGCCGCTCCTATCAGCAGGGGGGCGGAGAACTTGAAGTCTTGCATGGTATTTCTTTGCAGATTTATCCTGGTGAAATGGTGGCCATCATCGGTCCTTCAGGCTCAGGCAAATCGACCTTGATGAATATCATCGGCTGTTTGGATACTCCGACTTCCGGCAGTTATCGCGTCAACGGTACTGATACAGCTAAGCTGTTGCCCGATGATTTAGCGGAGCTACGCCGCGATTTTTTCGGTTTTATTTTTCAGCGCTATCACCTGCTGGGGCATTTAAGTGCGCAGGAAAATGTTGAAGTGCCGGCAATTTATGCTGGGGTGCGCCCTGGTAAGCGCAGTTTGCGCTCTGAACAGATATTAGCGCAGCTAGGTCTTGGCCAGCGGCTTGACTATAAGCCATCGCAGCTGTCTGGCGGTCAGCAGCAGCGGGTATCAATAGCTCGCGCTTTAATGAACGGCGGACAGATCATTTTGGCTGATGAGCCTACTGGAGCGCTGGATACTAAAAGCGGCGCTGAAGTGATGAAGATTTTAAGTAAGCTCAATGCGCAGGGGCATACTATCATCTTGGTTACCCATGATCCTAAAATTGCCGCCTGCGCTAAACGTATCATCACCATTGAAGACGGAAGTATTAAAAGCGATGCGCTCAATGCCGATTTAGTGGATGCTCCGCCGGCGGCCGGGGGGAGCGGTAGTATTGTTAAAAACATCTGGGCTAAAAGCTTCAGCGCGTTTTACGATCGGTTTAAAGAAGCCTTCATCATGGCATGGCGCGCCATGCTGGCCAATCGTATGCGTACGCTGCTTACCATGCTTGGCATCATCATCGGCATCATGGCGGTGGTAAGCGTGGTGGCGTTGGCTCGCGGAGCATCTGAGCAGATCATGGCCAATATATCCTCACTTGGCACAAATACCATCACTATTTATCCAGGGGCGCGCATGGGAGATGTGCGCTCGGGGCGGGTGCGCACGTTGACTGAGCGTGATTTACATGCGCTTTCTGGCCAGCCGTTTGCCGATTCGGTGTCAGCTTCCGTACAGGCTTCGGTGCTACTACGCCGCGGTAATTTAGAGTACAACGCTACTGCGCAAGGCGTTTCGGCGGAAATGTTCCGCGTGTATGGCTATACAGTAAGTCAGGGTCGTCTGTTTACCCAAGGCGATGTGACGCAGAATTTACAGATCTGCGTGATTGATCACAATACTGCGGAGAATTTATTCGGCCGCACGGATCCAATTGGCAAGACGATTTTAGTCAATGCAGTGCCGCTGGCTGTCGTCGGCGTATTGGAGGAAAAGGACAGTCCTTTTGTGCGTCCAGATAGCCTGAATGTGTATCTGCCCTATACGGCGGCGATGACACGCCTTTTTAAGCAGGACTATTTGTCATCAATTGTCGTGCGTGTGGCGCAGGGCTTTTCCACTGCGGTAGCGGAACGTGCGTTGGTGCGACTGTTGACCGCGCGGCATGGGCGACAGGACTTTTTCATTCAGTCCTCTGATACCATCATGAAGTCAATATCCTCAGCAACTTTGACCTTTACGTTGCTGATTTCGGCCATTGCCGTGATTTCCTTAGTGGTAGGCGGCATTGGCGTGATGAATATCATGCTGGTCTCGGTGACTGAGCGTACGCGCGAAATCGGCATCCGCATGGCGGTTGGGGCACGGCAGAGCGATATTTTGGCGCAGTTTTTAATTGAAGCGGTGATGGTGTGCCTGATCGGCGGTTTTGTGGGGGTGATCTTAACTTTTGCCCTCGGGCATGCCGTGCAGACGCTGTCATCTTCTATTGTGCTGTCCTTTTCTTGGGCCTCGGTGCTAGCAGCGGTATTCACCTCATCTCTTATCGGTATTGGGTTCGGCTTTATGCCGGCGCGTGCGGCATCGCGTTTAAATCCGATTGAAGCGCTGGCGCGCGAATAGGTATGTTAAAGTTGCACCTGCAAGCAAAGATAAGTGATTTTTTACGTTAAAGCAGGATTTACCCATGACCGAATTGCCGCTGGAGCATCCGCAGGGCGCGGAGGCCTTAGCTAGTGTCGCCAAAACCTATCCGGTGGTTGCGACGTTTTTACGTTTAGTGAGAGAGGATACGCAGTCAGATGAAAGCAGTACGACGGCGCCTTCTACCCCAAGCCAGCGTACGCTGCTGCAGACGCTGCAAACAGAAATTGCCGCTAAGGCAGCTGCACTGCAGGTCGCGCTTAAAATCTGGCAGACCGATCAAGGCGTGCTCTGCGTTCATCTTCCTGCCTCAGCGGGATGTGAAGAGGCGCCGCATCTTGCGCTGCTGGCGCATATTGATACGGCGCCTGACTGCAGCGGACGCGGAGTAAAGCCGCAGCTTATCTGTAATTATCAAGGCGGGACGATAGCGCTTTCCTCGGGATTGCGTCTTACCACGCAGTTGTGCCCGCAGCTTAATGCGCATCGTGGCGATGACATCATCGTCACTGACGGCACCACGCTTTTGGGCGCTGACGATAAGGCCGGATGTGCTGTAATGTTGACTTTAATTGATAGGGCCTTTGCCGGTGATCTTATTCACGGTCCACTCAGCTTTATTTTTACAGTGGATGAGGAAATCGGTCGCTCAGCCGATTACGTGCCCCTTGCTGAGCTAGGAGCTGATTTCGGAGTGACGATTGATGGTTGTGCGCAAGGAGAGCTGGATGTGGCTACTTTTAACGCCGCTGCCTGCACGGTCACCTTTAAGGGACGGGCAATTCATACCGGCAGCGCATGCGGTAAATTGATTAATGCCGCGAAATTAGCCAGTAGCTTTGTGCTGCAATTGCCGGAAAATGAGGCTCCGGAGACCACTGCAGGGCAGGACGGCTTTTATCATGTGTATAAGTTAACAGGAGGCGTTGAGCAGGCTCAGGTGCATTTGCTGTTGCGCGATTTTTCTACTGATGGACTGAAGGCGCGCAAGACTTTTGTGGAAAATTTAGCCGCAAAGATCAATCGCATTTATCCGCGGAGCGTTAGAGTGGAGATCCGCGATCAATATGTTAATCTTGCGGCATATCTGCAGACGCGTCCGCAAATCCTAGAACTCTGCCGGGCAGCTTATGCCAAGGCAGGGGTGACGCCAGTTGAGCACTGGGTTCGCGGCGGTACTGACGGCTCTAATTTATCGGCACGCGGTCTGCCATGTCCTAATATCTTTACCGGTGCGTTAAATTGCCATGGCCCGTATGAATGTTTGCCGGTAGGAGCGCTACTGGCCAGTCTTAATTGCAGCCAAGCTTTAATTGAGCTTACTGCCGCAGCGGAGCTGGCATGAGGCTTG
Source organism: uncultured Succinivibrionaceae bacterium (assembly GCA_944390105.1). Lineage (GTDB taxonomy): Bacteria > Pseudomonadota > Gammaproteobacteria > Enterobacterales > Succinivibrionaceae > Avisuccinivibrio. The sequence continues at coordinate 51,794 of CALXOV010000014.1, read as the reverse complement.
CCGTAATTGGCAGTTCCGGGCGCTTAGGGCAGGCAGTGTCGCGCGTTGCCTTAGAGCGCGGCCATCAAGTGCTGCAGCTCTCCCATGCTGATTTTTCTCTGCCTGTTCCGTCGCCGGAAGCTTGGCTTAGATTGTGTACTTTTGCTCCACAGTCGATTATCAATTGCGCTGCCTTTACTCAGGTGGCAGCTGCGCAGCACGAGGCGGCAGCTGCCTTTGCGGTTAATGCGCTTGGCGTAAAAACGCTACTTAATTACTGCAAGCGCAGGCACTGTCTTTTAGTGCAGGTCTCGAGTGATTACGTATTGCCGCCAGTTTGCGGACCGCATCGCGAAGCTCCGTCACGCGCGCAGTGGGGGGAGCTTAATACCTACGGACAAAGTAAGCTTATAGCTGAAAAATATTGTCTACACGCAGGGGGCGCGCTGATTGTGCGCACGGGCAGTCTTTATGGCGCGCCAGGGGATTTAGTCACTAGGCTGCTACAGGCGGCAAGGCAAGCCTTGGCAAACGGTACTACGCTTGATCTTATTGCCGATAATTTGGTGATGCCTACGCCCTATGGGTTTGTCGCCGCAGGGTTAACGCGCTTGTGCGAACAGCCGCCCACCTCCCGCACGGGGAGTTTAATTTATCACTGTGTGGGGGCGCAGGCGCTGTCAGTGTATGATTTTGCTGCGGATATATTTGCTGCAGCTAGGGCGCTGGGACTGCTGCCAAGAATGCCGGCTATGCGCGCGCTAAGTTATGCCGCGTATCTTAAACAGTATCCGCAAGTGCGGCGGAGTTGCGATCTGCGCCTTGACTGCACGCAGTTGCGGCAAGCGACATCGCTGACCCCTCCGCCGCTGGAGAACAGCCTGCAGAGCTATCTGCAGACGTTACTGCAGGAGAGATTATGAGCAAGCTTTATTTTGTCAGATTGCGCCGCTCGGCGCTGTGCTTAAGCCTCAGCGTAATGTTGTCGGGCTGTTCTTTAATGCTCTCTGAATATGAGCGTCCAACCCTGCCGGTAGTCGATTCTTTTGCGCATGCGCAGGACTTTTTAGGTCCGGAAGTTGGTGAACGCTATTGGCAGCGCTTTGCTGATCCCAAGTTAAATGCGTTGATTGAAACTGCGCTTAGCGTCAATTACGATTTAAATGATGCTTATTTAAATGTAGAGGCGGCGCGGGCACAGTTAGGATTGACCTCCACTAATACCCATCCGACGGCTGATGCTGCGGTGCGCGGTGAGTTGACTAAAGAGCTTGCGCACGGCACTGCGCATGGCGAGAATAGCGGCAGTGCGCTGTCATTAAGTTATGAAGTTGATCTTTTCGGGCGTTTAGCTGCGGCACAACGCGAGTCTGCTGAGAACTTTCAGGCATCGGCCTATGATTATTGGGCCATGCGTCTGAGCGTCGTGGAGACCGTCGGCAGCGCTTATTGGCAGTATGCGTATGCTAAAGCTGCGCTCGATTTAGGCGAACAGGATTTACAGGCTTCAAGCCGCCGACTTTCCCTCGTGCAGGCCATGTATCAAGCCGGGGCGGCCGATGGCCTTGATTATGCTTCGGCTAAGGTTGATCATTTAACGGTGCAGGATACGCTAGAGCAGCGCAGGCAGCAGTATTATGCGGCGCATAACGCTTTGTGTCTGCTGTTAAATCTGCCGCCGCAAAGTGAGCTTTCCATTGCACCGCTTGAGGCGGCAATACTGCCGGAGTTTTCGCTGCTGCTGCCGGCGCAACTTCTCTCCCGCCGTCCTGATTTGCAGGCAGCCGAAGCGCGGTTGCGCGCCGCTTTAGCCGGCAGTGACGCGGCGCGGCTCAATTTTTATCCGCAGTTTAATTTAACTGCGGGCCTTACGGCAGGGGATGGTACAGCTTTGGCGCGTCTGCTCTCAGACCCTATCGGCAGCTTAGGCGCGGCAATAACCTTCCCGTTTTTAAATTACAATGAGCTTTCCTATACCGAAGATGCGGCCTTAGTGGAACTCGATCGGGCTAAGCTTACTTTTGTGAACACCTATCTAACGGCGCTGCAGGAAACCGCCGATGCGATAGATGCGGCTAATTACTACCGAGGTGCGGTGCGCACCATGGAGGAACGCGCCACGCTTGCTAACCTTAACTATCAACGCTACGAAGCGCGTTACCGTGCAGGTGCCTGTCCGCTTTCAGATTTGCTAGATGCTTCTGATACCGCGCGCACGGCCGCTTTAGCGCTGCTTGAGGCTAAGCGGGGGCAGCTGTCAACTTTGCTGCAGCTGATGACTGCGGTGGGAGGGGATAATGATGCAACGCACACTAATGCCTTGATGCAGCAGGTGCTGACGGCATCTTAAGGACAAGTGCGGCTTGCAGCGTCTTGGTTTGTGATCTGGCTTGATTTTATGCGTTTGCGCTGTAGCGAGTACGGTAAAAGGTATTATGATAGGAAAATAATGTAGTGTCTTTACTTGCTGGTAAACGGCAAGAACCGCGCTACTTTAGCTTAATCCATACTAACAAGACCAGCACTAAATAACTGGCTAACGGCGTAGCGCAAGCGTATGAGTACATCCCAATCTCTTTTTCAACAGGGGAAGTTGCAACTAACCTCAGAGCAGCTGTTTGAAGGCAGTGCTGTTTATGAATTGCGTTCTGACGGGACGCTGCAGCTGATCTTTCTCTCGCCGCAGGCGGCAGCTTTGTTAAAGCTGCCGGAGGTGCCGCAGTTGCCGTGTGCATTGTCGCTGCTTGGACTTAGCCCTGAGGATGAGCTTAGGTATCGTAGCAAGCTGCAGGAGGCCTTAGTCAGTCGCCGCAGTTTTACCATGGTGCAGCAATGCATGCCGGCGGATAATGACGAGCCGTTTTATCGCGAAATTAAAGTTATTCCGCTTAATCGTGAAGCTTCATCGCAGCTGTATCTTTTGGAATTGTCGCACGATGTTACCGCGGTAAGTCGTAGTTTAATGGAGCTACGCGAATATAATGTGCGCCTTGAGCTGGCTCTGTCGCAAACTGCGCAAAAGCTGTGGGAAATTGATTTAAAAAGCAAAACTTTTGCGCTATTTGACCCTAAGCTCGGCACTTTAGGGGGGCATGCTTGTCAGCTGGCGCTTAATGATGATTGGCTGGGCCAATGGGTGCATGAAAGTAGTGCCGCGCAACTGCGGCTGTTTTTGCGCCGCCTGATGGCGGGGCAGAAGGTCGGTAGTGGCGCTTTCATTATGCGCTCCGGCCCAGAGCAACCTTATGCTTGGTATTCGTTGTATTACCGCATGCTCTTTGCTGCAGACGGATCCCCTGAGCGCGCTTTAGGAGTCATCACTCCGCTTGAGCAATTGACCACACTGCCGTTGCACACCATGGCCACCCGGCTTTGGGAAAAATTACTGCCCAAACTGTACAGTTATGTCTGCGTCAACTTAAGCACTGGACGCGTGGAGCAGCTGTGGTATGCCGGACGCAGCCTGACGCTGCAGCCGCTGTATGCCGATTATGCAGGATTTTTGCGCGGGGCGCTAAAGCATGTTTTTGCCCCTAATGAGCGGAACAATTTAGAGAAAGCTTTTGCCCGCGATAATCTGCAAGAGTTGCAGGCAAAAGGGCACCACTGGTTGAGTTTTAACTTTAAGATTGTCGAAAATCAAAGTTATGTGCGCAGTATTAAAGCTTGCACCTTACTTGAGCGCATTCCGGAGGTTGGGACGCTGTATGCTTTTGTCTTCATGCAGTATCTGGATGAGTTAACGTCCGCCTGCGGCGCGCTGCTTAAAGCCGATCGTCCAGAGCTTGCAAGCGGTGTTTATGACTGGCACAGTATGCGGCATACCTTTGCGGGGTTGATACAGCAGAGTAAGGGAGCTGGCGCTTATGCAGTGATTAAGTGTGTGCATTTGCCGCATGCTGAAGTGCAGTCCGCGCTCGATTACATTGGCGGGGCACTGAGCCTGTACTTTGCTTCAAGCGGTCTGCTTGGCAGATTGCATGATACTTGCTTTTCGCTGCTCTTGCCGGGCAATGTGAATGTGATTAAAGCACGCCGGGAGATTGAAGAGGCGTTTCATTTTGTGCGCGGCATGTTAAGCCAGCAGAGTTTTTCTGGGGTACGCTTTGTTAGCGCCATGTGCTGCGGCCATTTATCTGTTGAGGCTTTTGATGAGTTCAATCGCGCGGCGGTGCTGTGCTGTGCGCGCCTTGAACAGCGCGGAACGGATTGCATTGAACTGCTGCCAACAGCTTATGAACTTAATGCCAAGCAAGAAGAGCATCTGCTGTTTGCCGATGCTGCCGCGGCGCTGCCGGTAGCCGCCAGCCAAGCCGTACTCTCTGCGACAGAAAATGCTTTGCTCCTTGATTTGCTTGATTTGCAGATTAAAATTGATGACCCGTCCGCGGCCCTAAATCAGATAATTATGCGCCTAGGGCATTTTTATGGCTGTGATCGCGTGTATACGTTGCGCCTTATCAGCAATGGGCGTGAAATTGAGGAAATGTATGAGTGGGATGCGCAGAACTGCCCTAGCTTCAAAGGACTGTTGTCGGGCTTGTCGATTGCACGAATGCCGCTGCTGAGACGGGCAATAGATTCGCGCCGCACCTGTTATGTGGCAGAGCGCGAACGCTCGCTTAACCTTAAAGGAAGTGCGATACGGCATGAAATGTGGTCCTTTGCCGCAGTGCCTTTTTTTAACACTAAAAGTGAGTTAAGCGGTGTTATCTGTTTTGATAATCCTTTTAAATCGGGCGGTAATTTTACATTAGCTGAGCGTTTAAAGCCGTACTTGGCGCAGCTGCATCAGAAAATCGTGCAAATGCGCGCTAACTTCATTGGCAGCGGAGAGCCGGGCGAGGGAATTTATCCGCTTCCGGTCTTCAATCAGCAGATCGAGCAGATGACAGATTCCTCCTACAGCTCGCTTGGCGTGTTTGCCGTAAGCGTGCCGCAGCTGCTGCAGCTGTCTTATCAGCATGGCTACCAGCATTGTGCGCAACTTCTGCAGACCTTGTCTGATTTGCTGCGCCGTTTTTTTGGTAGCTACTTAATTTTCCATACTCTTGACAGCGAATTTTTAGTCTTAGTGACTAATACCACTAAAGAGCTGTTTTTTGATAGAGCTAAACGCTGTGAAGAGTTGTGCCGCCGTTCGTGCCATGCGTACCTGCTTACCGCCGCGACATGGGCGCGCGGGCGCTTTAGCGGAAATGAACTGGTGCAGGAAGTACGCACCATGATGTTGCGCGGAAAAGAGCCGAGCGCAGCTTCGCTGTACCCGGCACCAGCGCTGCCGTATGTCGATGCGGAGCGTCTGCTTAAACAGTTTACAGTGTGCTATCAGCCCAAAGTCGATCTTGAGACCAAGGAGGTGATTGGAGCTGAGGCTTTAGTGCGCGGTTTGAGCGCGGACGGTTCGCTCATATCGCCGGTGAACTTTATTTCCCGTATGGAACGGGAAGGCACATTGCGTGACCTTGATCTGTTTGTGCTATCAAGTGTGCTGCAGCGTCAGCAACGCTGGAAGCAGCAGGGCTATCGTTTAGTGCCGGTGTCGGTGAATTTTTCGCGTTTTACTCTGTTTGACCATTCAACTGCTGGCGCCGTGCTGGCCATATTGAGTCATTATGCGCAGAATGCGGCCGATCAGATTGAAATTGAAATTACCGAAACTGCCTGCAAAGTTGCCGAAGCTACGCTGCTGCGTGCACTGCAGCCGTACCGCGATATCGGCATGAAATTCGCCTTGGATGATTTTGGCGCCGGATATGCTAATTTGTCGCTCTTTTCTAAAGTGCAGTTTGACTGTATTAAGCTTGATTGTTCGCTGATTGCGGATCTGCCGGAAAACAAGGTGGGCCAATCGTTGCTTGAGAGTATTGTCCGCATTAGCAATGAACAGCATATGCAGGTCATTGCCGAGGGCGTGGAGCAGCGCCAGCAGGAGCAGATCCTGCGCCGTGCCGGCTGCCGCTATGCCCAAGGCTTTTTATATGATAAGGCCATTGAACCTGAACTATTTGCGGCTAAATATCTAAAACAAGTTCCCAGCACTGCAGCCAGGGCTTAAACTGCATACTAATGTGTATAAGGATAATTTATGGAATATACCCCGCAATCAAAAACGCAAAGTAAAGCTAAAGTCAGGCTGATTGCCGGCATTGGCGCATCCGCTGGCGGCTTGGAGGCGCTGCAGCAGTTTCTGCTGTCGCTGCCGCCTAATTCGGACATTATCTATGTCATTGTGCAGCATTTATCGCCAGACTATAAGAGCTTAATGGCGGAAATTTTAGGCAAGTACACCTCCATGCCGGTGTTACAGGCTGAGCACTTAATGCAGGTGGAGCCCAATGTGGTGTATCTGATTCCGCCAAAGAAAAATCTGACGATTAAAGCTGGCCATCTGCTGCTGACCGATCCGGTAACGCGCGGGATTAATCATCCAATAGACTTATTCTTCAGCTCGTTGGCTGATGAGGCACGCGAAAACGCGGTCGGCATTGTGCTCTCGGGGACGGGGTCAGACGGTGCCAATGGCATTAAGACGATTAAAGAGCATGGCGGCATTGTAATGGCGCAGGATCCTAAAAGCGCTAAATTTGATGGTATGCCGCGCTCGGTCATCAATACTGGTTTGGCCGATTTCATTTTACCGCCTTCGGGCATTGCCGAAGAGTTGCTTAATTTAGTTAACTATCATCAAAGTACGTTGCCGCAGGCGACTCCTGACTTAACCGACGGTGAATTGCTCGATCGGATTTATGCTGATCTGAAAAAAGTAAGCGGCATCGATTTTACTTACTACAAGAAAAATACCGTGATAAGACGCATTGAGCGCCGTCTGGTAGTCACTAAGAGTAAGGATATTGAGTCCTATGCGCGGCTTTTAGAAGATAATCCGGTTGAAACAGAGCTTTTAATGAAGGACATCCTCATCGGCGTGACCCGCTTTTTCCGTGATGCCGAGTTTTTTGAAAAGCTCAAGAATACGGTGCTTACTAAAATTCTGCATAGCGGCGACCCCAAAGAACCGGTGCGCATTTGGTCAGCTGGCTGCTCGACAGGTGAGGAAGCTTATTCGCTTGCCATCTTAATGCATGAGCTGATGGAGGAGAGCAATCTGCGTCGCGATGTAAAGATTTTCGCTACCGATATTGATACGCAGGCTATTGAAAAAGCTGGCAAGGGAGAGTTCCCTGAAAGTATTTCCGAGGACATTAGCCCGGAGCGCTTAACCCGCTATTTTACTGAAAAAGGTGATCAGTACATTATCTCTAAAGAAATTCGCAAGATGATCATCTTTGCGCCGCACAATATGTTCGCCGATCCACCATTTGGCCGTTTGGACCTTATCTCCTGCCGTAATGTACTGATTTATTTTCAACCGCTGTTGCAGCGCGCGGTCTTTGCCATTTTTCATGCTGCGCTGAAAAACGGAGGGTATCTGTTCTTAGGTAAAAGCGAGACGGCCAGCGAATACACTGCGGTGTTCAAGCCGGTGGCAAGCCAAGAGAAAATCTATGTGCATATTGCCGAAGGCAATGTAGATGATCTGCAGACTCCGGTGTTTAAAGTGCCGTCGTACTTCCCGGTGGTGCCCAATCACCACAAAGTGCAGAGTAGTGAAGATCAGCAGCAGAAATTTGATGCGCTTTACGTCAAATATATGGAGCGCTTCCTGCCGCCTTCGGTGGTGATCGATGCACACAATGAAGTAGTGCATTTTTTCGGCAGTATTTCTGAGTTCATTAATATCGTGCCGGGTAAGGCCAGCTTCAATCTGTTCTCGATGATCAATAAAGATCTCAATTTAATTGCCTCCACGGCAATTAATCGCTGTCGCACTGAACACAAGAGTTTCACTTATACAGATATTGTGGTTGATTTGCCGCGGGGCCGCAAGCTGCTGGATCTCTCTGTCCATCCGATGAATCCTGAAAATAATGATGATGACAGTGGACTTATTGTGGTGTTGTTTTTAGAGCATGCTCATCAGCAGGCTGATGAGCGAGTGGAGAAATATGATATTAACCACACAGCCGCGCAGCGCATCCGCGATCTTGAGCATGAGCTGCAGGACAATAAAAATGAGCTGCGTACCACCATCGGCGAGCTGGAGACGGTCAATGAAGAGTTGCAGGCGGCCAATGAGGAGCTACTGACGGCCAATGAAGAGTTGCAAAGTTCTAATGAAGAGTTGCAGTCGGTCAATGAAGAGCTGTATACCGTCAATTCGGAGTATCAGCAGAAGCTTGAGGAATTGACCATGATGGATAACGATCTGTCAAACTTCCTCTCTTCGACCATGATCGGTATTATTTTTGCTGATAGCAAGCTCAATATCCGCAAATTTACCGAATATGTGGGGCGGGAATTTCATTTAATGCCGCAGGATGTGGGGCGTTCGCTGCAGATCTTTGCTCATTCCTTCCCGCAGGAACAGGTGATTGAAGATGCTCGTAGCGTGCTCAAGGACTTAACACCGATTGATCGCGAAGTAACGGCAGTTAATGATCGTTTCTATACGATGCGTATTGCCCCGTACCGGACTACGGAAAACAATATTCGCGGTATCGTCATTACCATCATTGATTCGCTACATCGCCAGCAGAAGCAAACGGACTGATGTTGCTCATCTTTTGCAGCTGCGCCCCGCTTGCCGGGGCGCAGCGCTACAATAACCTCTCATTTTGAGACTATCGCAATACAGGAATATCGTTATGCAGATAAAGTTGGCCTCGTGGAATGTCAACGGAATTCGCGCTGTGGCGAAAAAACCCGACTGGCAGTGGTTTTTGACCAATGATTATGATGTGATTGGCCTGCAAGAAACGAAGGCCTCTTTGGATCAGCTGTCCGCTGAGCACCTTGAACGTCCGGGATGTAAAGCGTATTTTGCATCGAGTGTGGTGAAAAAAGGTTATTCTGGCACCGCGGTTTTTACTAAGCTTGAGCCTCTTGCGGTGGAACGTGAGTTGCCTGATCCGACCTTTCAGGGAGAAGGACGTATCGTACATTTGGAGTTTGAGCAGTTCCATTTTTTTAACGGATATTTCCCTAACGGCGGTGCGCCGGAGGAAGATGTCAATGGTAATGAAATTCCCGGCAAGTTTAAGCGCGTTCCATACAAAATGGGTTTTTTTGCCAGCTTTTTTAACTATGTGCAGGAATTGCGCAAGTCTAAGCCGATTGTGGTGTGCGGTGACTTTAATATTGCCCATCAGGAAATTGATTTAGCGCGCCCAAAGTCGAATCTCAAGAATACCGGTTTTCTACCGGAGGAGCGGGCTTTTTTAGATAAGTTTACTGCAGCAGGGTATATTGATACCTTCCGCCTGCTGCATCCTGCTGAGCCCGGGCATTACACCTGGTGGTCGTACAAGACGCGGGCCCGCGCAAAGAATGTGGGGTGGCGTATTGATTATTTCTTTGTGTCTGAAGAGCTTAAAGATCACATTGTTGATGCGGTGATTGAAAAGGACGTATTTGGTTCAGATCACTGTCCTATTGGCCTGACACTGCGCTTTGACTAAACGCTAGTCTTTTTCTGCGCATTATGGCGGTGCGCGCTGAGCAATTAAAGGCCTTATTTGCTTTGTTTTGGTGCACTATTCGGCGGCACCTCCGACTGTAGCACGCCGATTTGGCATCGGCGGCTATCTTATCTATAATGAACTCACTTAGTTTTTTCGCGCCCCGCGAGGGCTTTTTTTAACAGGACTGAAAATGATTACTTCAGATACTAGATCAGCATTCGGACCCGCATGCGGGAATCGTCACTTAGTGCAGACCTGCGCTGCTGTGCAGGCGATCTCTTATTCTTGGTATCGTTTTTATTCCTTTAATTATTAATTTTAAGGCGGTTTAGCTATGAACATTACTAACAGCAGAATCATTCCTCCGCCGCCTCAAGCGCGGCGTCAGGGGATCGTTGATACGAATATCAGCGGAGTATACCAATTGCTTCCTCCAGTCGCGATTATTGAAAAGTTCCCGAGCACTGAGTTTACTGATGCTCTGGTCAAAAAAACGCGTGAGCATTTGCACGCGATGTTGTGCGGCAGTGATGACCGTTTAGCAGTCATTGTCGGCCCGTGTTCTATTCATGACCCTAAAGCGGCATTAGATTATTGTGCGCGTTTACTGAAGTTGCGTCAGCAGTATCAGGATCAACTTGAGATCATTATGCGCGTCTACTTTGAAAAGCCGCGAACCACTGTGGGGTGGAAGGGGCTGATTAACGATCCGGGACTTAATAACAGCTACGACATCAATAATGGCTTGCGCATTGCCCGTCGGCTGCTTTTGGAGATTAACGAGATGGGGATGCCGGCTGCGACCGAGTACCTTGATTTAATTTCGCCGCAGTACATTGATGAGCTTATTTCTTGGGGCGCTATCGGCGCACGCACTACTGAGTCACAGGTGCATCGTGAATTAGCTTCAGGCCTCTCTTGCCCGGTGGGCTTTAAGAATGCTACCGATGGCAATGTCAAGATTGCCGTGGATGCGATTGTTGCAGCACAGCATGAGCATACCTTCATGACGGTAACTAAGATGGGGCATGTCGCTATTGCCCATACTACCGGCAATGATGACTGCCACGTAATTTTACGCGGCGGCAAACTGCCTAATTACAAACGTGCTGATGTCGATGCGGCTTGTGCGCTGCTCGATAAATGCGGCGCACGCCAGAAAATTATGGTGGATTGCTCGCACTCTAACAGTCAAAAGCAGTTTAAAAAGCAGCTTGAAGTTGCAGCCGATATTGCCGCGCAGGTGTCAGCTGGAGATGAGCGCATCTTTGGCGTGATGATTGAAAGCAATATTGTCGAGGGACGTCAAGATCTCGGCTCTGACTGTAGCACTTTAACTTACGGGCAGAGTATTACGGATGCTTGCATCGGCTTTGCGGATACCGAGCAGGTGCTCGCGCAGCTTAATGCGGCCGTCTTAGCCCGCCGTAAGTCCCGCGCTGTTTAATAAAATTATTAGGCCCTCTATGGTGAGGGCCTGTGCATTTTTAGGAGATTAATTATGCACGAGCTGTCGCTTCAGAAAGATAAGATTAAGTTTCTGTTGCTTGAAGGGGTGGATCCAAGTGCAGTGGATACGCTGCACAAGGCCGGTTATAGCAATGTAGTCTATGAGAAAAAAGCTTTAGACGGCGATGAACTTTTAGAGCGCATTGCTAATGTGCACTTTTTAGGTATTCGCTCGCGTACTATGTTGACCGAGCCGGTGCTGGCTGCGGCCAAAAAGCTGGTAGCGGTCGGTTGCTTCTGCATCGGCACCAATCAAGTTGATCTGCAGGCGGCAGCTAAGCGCGGCATTCCAGTGTTCAATGCTCCGTTCTCCAATACCCGCTCGGTAGCAGAATTAGTCACCGGCGAATATCTGCAGCTGCTACGCGATGTGCCGGCGCGTAATGCGCTGCTCCACCGCGGCGGTTGGAAGAAAGCAGCCCACGGCTGCTTTGAGGCGCGAGGCAAGACTTTAGGCATCATCGGTTACGGTCATATTGGTACTCAAGTTGGCATTATTGCCGAGAGTCTCGGCCTTAAAGTGATTTTCTATGATATTGAGCATAAACTCTCCTTGGGTAATGCCCAGCAGGTTGAGAGTCTTGCAGAGCTCTATGCAAAGGCGGATATTATTTCGCTGCATGTTCCGGAGACCGAGCTTACCTGCGGCATGATTAATGCGGACGCTTTTGCCGCAATGCGCGATGGGGTGTTTTTCCTTAACGCATCGCGCGGGAGTGTGGTGCAAATCGATGCCTTGTGTGCGGCCCTCAAGTCGCATAAGGTGGCCGGCGCTGCCGTCGATGTGTTCCCGCACGAGCCGGCAGCTAACGGAGAGGAATTCGTGTCGCCGCTGCGTGAGTTTGATAATGTGATTTTAACCCCGCATATCGGAGCATCCACCGAGGAAGCACAACGCAATATCGGCATTGAAGTGGCGCAGAAATTAGCGTTGTATTCGGATAATGGCTCGACTTTAACTGCAGTCAATTTCCCGGAAGTTTCTCTGCCGCAGAAGCGTGAAGGGGTATCGCGTCTGCTACATGTGCATTTAAACGTTCCGGGTATCATGCGCCAGATTAATGATGTGTTTGCCAAGCAGGACATTAACGTGGCGGCGCAGTATCTGCAGACTTCTGCAGATATCGGCTACGTGGTAATGGATATTCATTCAGATACTCCGGAGCAGCTGGTACCGCTACTTAAGGAGATTAAGGGTACTTTAAAGTGCCGCATTCTCTACTAGCGTACCGTTTAGGTTCACGCTGCAGGTATGCTTAGGTTGAGGCTAACTCCTATCGTAGGTTGCCTGCACGGCAGCTTAGGATTTATCCTGCTGCTGGCAGGTACAGCGGCGGCGGCTGAGTATAATCAATGGCTGCTGCAGCGTGATGGCGCTGCGCAGCAGGTGTTGCAGCAGGCTACGCCTTTAGCCTTGCCCGCCGCGTTGCCTGAGATGCATCAATTAAGCTACCGGCAGCGCCCAAATTTCATCTCTGATCTAACACTTGCCTTTACCTGCCGTCTGCCGTCGGCTGTGCCGTCAATCGAGCTAACGGTGCCGAGCCTTAGCGTAGCGCTGATGGACAGCGTGCGCGGTTTTACCTTTGCGCGTTTTTTAGTTGATAACGGCACAGAATATACGCTGCGCGGTGATATCTATCCGCCGGCGCGGCTTGTCTTTAGTCCAATCACGCAAAGTCAGGAGCAGCATTTAAGCGCCATTTTTTTAGCTGCACGCGAAGGCGGCAGCCTGCAGATAGCGCTGCTGCAGGGAGAGCGCGCCGCTCCACTGCAGTATAAATTTGCGCTGCAGGGCTTTGCCCAACTAGCTGATATTCTGCAGCGGGATTGCCAACAGCTATCTGCAGCAGCTGCGCTGCCTACTGACTACCTGCCGGATTATGTAACGCGGGAGCCGGAGGAAGCGGCGCCGGAAGATTTCAGCTTAAAGCCCCTTACTGCAGACGATCCGGTGCCGCCACCGGCAGCGTCGCCGTCCACGCCGCCGCCTGCAGATGATCCTCCGCCGATCTTACCCTTTAGTCCAGGCGGCGCTCCGGCTTCCATTGGAGCAGATGGCCTGCCGATTGGGGCGCAGTCGGATCCAGCGGAGGGCGTGAGTGCGCAGGACGCCCCCTTGGGCACTGCATCCGGGCCGATGGCCATCGGTCCGGATGGCATGCCGCAGACCAATTAAGGAGCGAACGCATGCTCAAGCTGCAGCTTAATTTTGATGCGCTGACTTTGCTGACGCCGCTGACCGTGCAGGTGTATGCCCCCAGCTTAAACGTTGATCTCTTAACCTTGCCCTGCGTTTTTTGCCTGCATCCGGCATTCGCTGACGGCTCAATCTTTGTCGATAAATTAGGGTTGTTGACGTGTTTAGATGCGTATCCGGCCATTTACGTTATACCTAGCCTTGGCAATAACTATTTTGTCAATCAGTCTGCAGGGGCCTTTTTTGACTTTTTGGATTTAGAGTTGCTGCCGCTCATCGGGCGTACGCTGCGCGTTAATACTGCTCCAGAGAATATTCGGCTGCTGGGAATTTCAATGGGGGCTTTTGGCGCGTTGCACTGGACGCTGGCCGGGCGCGCACCTTGTGCTAAAGTCGCCTTGCTCTCGGGCTTTTATGATCCTAAATTTAGTGAGGTTAAGTCCAGTAGTCGGCGGTTTCGCTTGATTTATCAATTGATGGCTCCGAGTATGGAACGAAGTTTGCAACTTGCCTCGGGTAAGCGCTTTGCTTGGGAGGAGCTGATTGCATCGAGTGACCGCCAGGCGGCAACCGATCTGCTACTAGCTTGGGGGAATGCGGATACAGCGGCTGCGCAACAGAGCATGCATATGCAGCAGCTGCTAAGTCAAGCCGGCTTTAGGTTACAGTGTCTGACCATCCCGGGGGATCATGACAGCTGTTGTTGGCAGCAACTGCTACCGCAAGCGCTGCGTTTCCTGTTAACTTGATGCCCCGTATTTCCTGTGAAGGCGTGAGTGGGGGTTAAGCTCTGTCCTTTGTACTAAGTCATCCATGCCTGCAGGAATGAGCGGGTGGCTTCTTACTTGACAGTGGTGGATTGGGGAAGAGATGCCCCTAAGCGCCCTGCACGGGGCATATAAAAATTAGGGCTTGGCCTGAGGAAGGCTTGCACCTCATGTCAAGCGAGTGCATCCGGTTAAAGATGGCCTTAACCTTGCTCAAGTTGGCGATCATTGTCTTAAGGCAGCGTCTGCTTGGCTAGACGCTGCACTATACGCTTATTCTACGTTCTCTTTGACGCGGTGATTGAGCACAAAGAGATCGGCGTCGATATAATCAACGATTTCTTCACAAGTATTGCCGATCAAGGCTGCGGCGACGCCCTGACGGCCTGCGGAGCCGATGAACACGGCCTGCGGCTGCAGCTTGGCGCACATCTGCGGGATCACATCATCGGGCATGCCTTCAGCAATATGGCACTGCGCCTCAGGGATATTGTGCTGTTTGGCAAAATCCAGCAGGCGCTTGCGATGTTCTTTTACCACATTATCAGCGTAGATCTCTGGGGCGTAGTTCGGTGCCTCTAGCATGATGGTTGGCAGAATAACCGGCGCACTGTTAACTAGATGAATGGTGCCGTGAATCACGCGTGCCAGCGACTGAGCCTCACGCAACACCCGCACATTAAACAGGCGTTTTTCCTCAGAGGTAAAGTCCAGTGCTACCATAATATTGCCGTGTTCTTGCCAAGCATGTTCTTTGGCGATGACCACCGGGATCTGGGCATTGCGCAGCACATACCAGTCCACTGGCGTGAAGATAATGCTGTCGAGCACCCCGTGATGATTCGCGCCCTTAATTAGCAGATCATAGGCGCCGCTGTTCATTTCATCGGCGATGCCTTGACCTAAGTCTTTAGTCCAAATTACTTTAGGCAGAATTTTGACTGAATTGTCTTTACTGTATTGGGCAATCAGCTGCTTGACGTTAGCTAAATGAGTGGCGGTGACGTCATCGCGGGTCTCTAAGGCGCGGCGGCGATTGAGAATGTGGATATCGTAGGAAAAATCGTAAATCAGCCGCAGTACGGTAATAGTGATATGCGGATTATAGCGGTAGAGCTCAATGGCGCGTTCCAATGCCACCTGACGCTCACGCTTGGGCTCAACCACAACGAGGATATTATTATACTTACGCATTTTGCACCGTCCTTATTTTTGTTGTGCCGATACCTTAAGTTTAGTACGAAAGCGCAGATAATGCCTGTGGACTACATCAAAGGCGTGCGCTGAGTCAAAATGCACGCCTGATATTTTTTCGCATGAAGCAAAAGCTTAGGCTTTAAGCTCGCGCGGCCGTACGCCTAATAACAACAGTCCTACGGCAAAGATCGCTGCTCCGCCGGCAATTAGGGCGGTCAAGTATAGTGCGGCCTGCCAAGTCGTAAACTCACACCATTGGGCAAAATTGGGGCTGACATACATTAAGCTTGCCGCCATCACCCCGCTTGAGAGTAGCACTTTTAGGCTAAACCATATGGTATAGCGTGAGGGAGTATAAATGCCACGGCGATGGAGGAGGAAAATAAGCTGCCCGGCATTAACGAAGGCGGCCAAGGCAGTGGATAGCGCCAGTCCCACATAGTCAAGCGGCCACACTAAGATGAGATTGAACACCACATTAGCCCCCATCGCCGTAACTGCGCAGCGCACTGGAGTTTTCGTGTCCTGTAGCGCGGCAAAACCCTGTACTAAAACGCGTACCAGCATGATGGCACACAAGCCGGTCAGGGAGGCCAAGAGCGAGGCTGCTGATAAATTGACATGCTCGGCACTGAAGGCTCCGCGCATGAAGATAACGCGTAACACCTCGCAGCGCAACGCTATTAAGCCAAGCGCAGAAGGGATCCCCAAGAGTAGTACCATGCGTACGGCCCAGTCTAAGGTTTTCTTATAGCCCGCATCATCATGATGAGACTTGACCCGGGAAAGCGTCGGCAGAATCACTGTGGAAATGGCCACCGCAAAGATCCCGATGGGAAATTCCAGCAGGCGATCTGAATAATACAGGTAAGAGATAGAGCCGGTGGCTAAAAAAGTGGCTAAGACGGTATTGACCAAGAGATTTATTTGGCTGGCAGATACGCCGATAAGCCCGGGGATCATTAAAGTACGAATGCGCTTGACGCCGGGGTGATTCCAAGCAAAGCGCGGCAGGACTAAAAGCCGCAGTCGCCATACCGCCGGCAAGACAAACATAAGCTGTAGCACGCCGCCTAAGGTCATGGCGCAGGCCAGCACTACATTAGGATTGCTGCTCTGCGGAGCGGCCCAGAGGGCTGCGGCAATTAAGCTTAAATTTAAAATGCATGGAGTGATGGCTGGCACGGCAAAGCGACCGCAGACATTGAGCAAGGAGCAGCACAAGGCCGTCAGTGTAATAAAGAATAAGTAAGGAAAGGTCAGCTGCAGCAGAAAAGAAGCTTCAGTAAATTTGTGCGCATCAGGGGCATCATTTAAATAGGCCTGAAACCAGCCGAAGCCGAACAACGCGGTGAGTATCGGAGCAGCCACGACGCCGATGATGCAGACGCTAAGCACAATGAGACCGAGGGTTCCTGCGGCAGCACTGATAAGGCGGCGCAGCTCTATGGAGTCGCCTTGTTCACGATACTGCGTCATCACCGGCACAAAAGCCTGGGCAAATGCGCCTTCGGCAAACAAACGGCGAAAAAAATTGGGGATGCGATTGGCAAAGAAAAAGACATCCGATGCCAGTGAAGCTCCTAGTAGTGCAGCTATGGCAATATCGCGCACCATGCCGAGGATGCGGGACAGTAAGGTGGCGCCGGCGGTGATCGCGCCTGCACGCAGCAAGCCTGCATGCTTGCCGGTGCGTACTGGGGATTGCGGTGGCGGCGCCGCACAAACGGTGGCGGAATGGGCGGCATCTTTTTTAAGCTGAGGCTGCGGGGTCTGCATCTTAATTCTTAAGTCCTTAGGCGATCAGTTCTCGGTTTGCGGATGATGATTTGCCATTGCAGCGCGAGGAGCGCTTTTTTTACCGCGGTGCACTGCAGGCAGCCGTATACAGTATATTGCGATATTTATCACATTTTTATGATTTAAGAAAATTTTGAAAAAGCAAGCGGGTCCTAAATATTTTCCCGCTGCTTGTGGGAAATTTTGTGGATTAGGCGTGAATCGGTGGGAAAAGCCGATATATATCGACTTTATTTGCCCACAAGTTTAAATTTTAAAGCAGTTGATTTTTAAAAATTGCTTTAAAATCATCGTACAAGCCTGTGGGAAAAGAAAAAGCTCAGTTTTTCCGAAACTTGGTAGATTTGGATAATAATTTATTAACCAAAACCCTTTAGCTATGCGTTGCGGCTCGATTGTGGGTAAATTGCCCTTCCTTGTGGGAAAAATAGTTGGAATTTACGCAAAGGCGCATATTTATGCGCTTTTTGCGGTGGGAAACGTTTTCCACAAGGCTAATGCAAGCGTTTACAGGATGTAAAATTTCAAAAATGAAAATCAAGCTGTGCCGTAAAATTTTTTCTGCCCTGTGGGAAATTTTGTGGGTTAGCTTAAAGTGATTAGCGGGATGTGGGCGTTTTGCAGCGAATATTGCGGTGAAACAATGGCGATGATATTAAAAATAAACTGTAATTTCAAAAATATAATAAAACAAGCGCTTGTTGGGAAAAAGCTTGTGGGAAATTGGCGCAGCGGGATTGCTTGTGGGAAAAGCTCTTCCAAAGTAGGCGCGTGCGGTTTTAATAGCGATTAAAATCTACCATCAAAAGTGAAATAAATGCAGGAACTGCGGCAGTTAAGCCTGCCCGCGACTTACTGCAACGGGCAGGCAAAGATGTGGCGTTATGCTTGCAGGTCGCTGTTTAGCTTTGCAGGTGCAGTTTCGGTTGTGGGCGCAGGTGCGGCCTGATCTTCTTCATCAAAGGCTACGTCGGTGAGGCTTGGTCCAGTGCGACGCAGCTTGGCCATAAAGAAGCCGTCATTGCCGGAAGATGGCAGGATCTGGCGCTCTTCAATTAAGTTAAATTCAGGGTGCTTTGCCAAGAAGGACGCAATTTGTGCACTGTTCTCGGAGGGCAGAATAGAGCAGGTCGAGTAAATCAGCAATCCGCCGACTTTGACTAAATGTTGGCAGCGCTCAAGCAGCTGTGCCTGCGTTGCGTGTAGCTCGCGAAGATAGGCGGTGGAATCGCGCCATTTGGTATCGGGGGTACGGCGCAAAACGCCCGTTCCTGAGCACGGTGCGTCAATGAGCACGCGATCGGCGCTGTCGTAAAGGCGCTTTAAAACTTTACTGCTGTCAATCGGACGGATTTCAATATTATTCGCTCCGGCGCGGCGCGCGCGTTTTTTGAGATCTTCTAAGCGCCAAGCTGCGGTATCAAGCGCCAGTAGCTGACCCTTATTTTCCATCAGCGCGGCCAAGTGCAGCGTTTTACCACCGGCCCCAGCGCAGGCATCGATCACCCGCTGATGCGGCGCGACCTCGCAGAAGGGTGCTATTTGCTGCGAGCCGGCATCCTGCTGTTCAAAAAGACCGTCTTTAAAGCACTGGGTGCGAAAGAGAGCACAGCTTGAAGTAATTTCCAGCGCGGTGGGGATGCCTTTAACCGGACGGGTGACCACGCCTTCTTCGCTTAAGCGCGAGGCTAAAGTATCACGATCGATCTTTAATGAATTGACGCGAATATAGCGCTTGGGCTCGCTGCACAAAGCTTGGCGTTCCGTAAGCCATTGGGCTCCGAGCTCCTTTTTACCTAAAATATCAAGCCACAGTGGGCAGCCTTGATTGAGCAGCTCTTCATTGCGCGCTTGGCCTAAGCGTTGCTTTAAATGTGAGCGATCAAAACCCTCTCCGCAATCAAGCTCTGGCACATCCCAGCCTTGGTCTGCACAGTAACAGACAATCAGGCGGTTGACGTGGCGGGAAAAGTCCGCCGGACGCTTTAAGCAGGCGCAGTAGGCATAAAAGGATAGCCTACGGAACATCGCATTTACCTGGCGGATAATAAAGCCCTGCTCGACTGGCTCTAATTTAACTTTGGCAAAATAAATGGCATAGGCCTTATCTAGCGGTTTGCCTTCAGTTAGGACCTCGCTTAAGATGGAGTGAACTAAGCGTAACTGAAAAGGGCTGAAACCGCCGTTGCGGCGAATCTGCGGGCGCGAGCGGTGATTAAACTGCCGACGGCTGGCAGCTCCTTGGACGGCACGTGCAGTGGCACTCTTTGGATGTTTAACGAAATGATTGAGTTTGCCCTGCGCCGGGCGGGATGAAGCAGATTTTGCCTGCGGCATTATGAGATCCTCTTTTTGCGGCCGTAACCTGACATGCGCAGGGAGAAGCCGGCCTTATTTTTAAAAGCTTCCATGCCGTTTATCACCATGCCGGAGCACAGCAGGGCAGCCTGACTTACACTTTTACAATCGACATCACGGGTCAGCACAAACGCATTGCGCGCCGGATCGAGCACCAAACTTTGATCATCAAGCAGCCGTTCTTTTAACTGTACAATGCGCTCGGGAATTGAGCGGCTTAACTCTAATGCTACCTCTGACCCTTTAATCAGCACAAAATGCGGACAGCGCTTAGGACCGTGCGGATAACCGCAGGCTTGATGCTGCTTGAAATTTAAATAATACAGCTCGTCATGCGTCAGAGAGGAAGATTTTAACAGCTCTTGCAACGCAAGCAAAGAGTTGTAGGCATCAAGCGGTAGAATGACATGGGTTCGCTCCCCCTTATCATTGACGATATAGGCAAGCTCCGTCATGGTCAGGACGCATGCTCCTTATCAATGCCGGTGAGCTGATCGACGGTAGCCCAGCACGAGGCGACAAAATGATCCATGAAATACTGCACCTCGGGCAGCTCTTGACAGATGGCAGCCAAGCGCGGCTCTAAGCCCTCTTTGACATGAGCAAATTCCTGATTATTAAAGCGTAGCTCATCATTAGCTTTGATGTAGGCTGACAGCAGATCGGCCGCTTTAACCAGTTTTTTGAGCTCTGGATCAATTTGATCTTGCAAAATTAGCGGAGCAAAGTCATCCTGTAGCGGCTGCGGCAGCGTGTGCAAACACTCGCGCTCGGCCATGGCTTCAAGCTTTTTATACTGCCGCGTAAATTCCGGATTTAAATACTTGGTTTTGGAATTTAAATCCTGCAGCTTAGTTTCAGATACCTCGTGATAGAGCGCGAGCACCGCCACATGCTCGGCATTGACTTTACCGCCAAACAGGCGGTTTTTAATCACGCACAGCATATGGGCAATGACCGCAGTCTGATGACTGTGCTCGGAGACATTTTCCTTACGAAAGGACAGCATCAGCGCCCAGCGCTTGATAAGCGACATACGCACGATCCAAGCTAAAAAAGTGCTTTGAATGGACTGCTTCATAATGGAGGCCTTGCAGGAGTGAAAGAAGGACTGTAAGCCTGCGCAGGCCGTATACCTGCGCAGCTTAATTTACTGCCGGTAAGTCTTGAGGAAATGCTCTAAACGATTGCAGGCATCGTCGATCACATCAACGGTCGGCAAAAAGACGACGCGGAAATGATCCGGAGATGGCCAATTAAAGCCGGTGCCTTGCACGATGAGTAGCTTTTCCTGTTTTAACAGATCAAGGGCAAATTTCTGATCGTCTTTAATATTGAATTTCTTAATGTCAATGCGCGGGAACATATAGAGTGCGCCGTGCGGTTTGACGACTGAGATGCCGTCAATGGCGTTGAGGCGATTGTAGAGTGCATCGCGCTGCACATACAGGCGCCCGCCTGGCACAATCAACTCATTGATGCTCTGATAGCCGCCTAAGGCTGTCTGAATGGCGTATTGCAGTGGCACATTGGCACACAGACGCATCGCCATCATCATGCGGATGCCGTCAATATAGCCGCGAATATTGTTTTTCGGCCCTGAAATCAGCATCCAGCCTTGACGGAAGCCGCAAGAGCGGTAGACCTTGGACAGACCATTATAGGTAATGACATTGACGTCATCACATAACGTACAGATAGAGCGGTGGGCCACATCATCGTATAGAATTTTGTCATAAATCTCATCGGCAAAAATGATGAGATCGTGTTGCCGTGCAATTTCAATAATGTCCTGCAGCAGTGCTGTACTGTAAACGGCTCCGGTCGGATTATTGGGGTTAATGATCACAATGCCGCGGGTGCGCGCAGTGATCTTCTTTTTAATGTCTTCAAGATCCGGGAACCAATTGGCCTGCTCATCGCACATGTAGTGCACCGGACGTCCGCCGGCTAAGCTTACGCCGGCCGTCCACAGTGGATAATCCGGTGCCGGCACTAAAATTTCATCGCCATTATTGAGTAGCGCATTCATCGACATGGTGATGAGTTCGGATACACCGTTGCCGATGTAGACGTCATCAGCGTCCACGTGTTTCAAACCTTTTTGCTGATAGTACTGGGCAATGGCTTTGCGGGCGGGGAAAATACCGTTAGATTCGCAGTAGCCTTGCGCGTTGGGCAGATTACGCACCACATCGCGCACTACTTCTTCCGGAGCCTGAAAACCGAACGCGGCCAGATTGCCGATGTTAAGCTTTAAAATACGGACGCCTTCATCTTCCATCCGGCAGGCTTCCTGATGGATTTTGCCGCGGATGTCGTAGCAGACGTTATCTAATTTATGCGATTTATCTATAGTTTTCATGAAAGCCTCGTCATGGCAACATAGTAATGCAGCCTGAAAATCCAGCACTGCCGACAATTTTAGCACCTAAAAATCTCGACCCATGACCTTTTCTGCATAGATGTTTTCCAGCACGTAGCGTTCGTAGCCTAAATGCGGTGACGCCATGCGGCGGAATTTAACGCGATCGCGAATACGTTCGCTGTAGGTAATGGCATTGGTAAACATGACAAAAGGCACGAGCTGACCTGATTTGCTCTTTACAAAGCCAGCTAAGTTGGAGACATTTTGCAACGTACCGGTTTTAGCCATCACATTGAACTTAAGCGGCGGATTTACTGTGGAGGCGCGCCAGTGCAATGTGCCGGATTTACCTGCCACCGGTAGCATGTCAATTAAATGCAGCTCGTTGTCATGGGCCTTCATGTAGGATAGCACTGCCAACAGGTCGCGAGCAGTCAGCAGATTGTGCGCTGAGAGACCGGAGGCATCTACTAAATAGGCTGAGCTTAAATTGATGTCGGCATACTGATTTAGGATGGAGCGCAATGCGCGGGTGGTTCGGTTATAGGTGGCAGGTAATGAGTAATATTCAGCGGCAGTATTTTTGGCGATGGCATCTGCGTACAGATTATTGGAGCGTTGCAGCATGTATTTAATCATTTCGCCAAGCGGTGCGGATTTAATTTCTGCAATGGTGACGCTGTCATTGGCCGGGATCCGCACTGCTTCAACCGAGCCGTCTAGCGTGATGCCTAAATCATCTAAGATTTTCTGTGTCCACGCAATGCCCCAGGCCGTGGGGTCAGAGACATCTAGGGACAGCGGGAAAGGTTTGCCATTATTATCTGCTGGAATGCAACCGTCTAAATGATATTCATTGCCTTGATATAAATTGATCTCCAACTCGCAATCACCGCCATAGTCGCGGTTATTGACGGCTATGGCATTGGAAATGACACTAAGCGGCAGACCTGCCGGAATGCGCGGCTGAGCGCGGGTGCCGGGACCTGCATTGGTCAGCTCAATAAAGGTGCAGTTGCGATTTAAGATTACCGCTGCTGCGGGGGCGGTAAAGCAGCTGGGGATGTCGCTCCAATTCCAACCTTGGGCACGGATCGGGGTTCCGACGCGGCTTATATCCAAAAAAACATTGCCGGCAATGCGTTTGATGCCTTCTTGTTGCAGCGTGCTGAGCAATTTGCGGTAAGCCTGCAAGGTGAGGCTAGGATCAGCGCTGAAGCGGATGGTGACATGCGAATGTAGCGTGCCGTCGGGGTCAAGCTGCAGCTGATTTTTGTTGTCCGGCGTTACGTTTACGACATGTTTTTGTAGCTGCAGTTTGGTTTTAATGGTGTAGTCATTGCCAAGGAAAATGGAGGCGGCCAGCGCGGTTACTAGCTTTTGGGTGGAGGCGGGATGAAAGTAGACATCACTGTTAATGCCGTAAACTTCAGTGGAACCTGGCAGTTGATATGCTACGGCTATCTGCGAACCTGCAAGCGGTTGTGCGCTTGCAGGGATGGCTTGCGCTGACTGCGTGGCCCCAAGCAATACGGCAGCACAGCTTATGCTCAGAGCACGGATGAATTTAGTTGCGCTTAACACTCTTTCCTCCTGCATTAAGCTCATGATACTGTCATTAATCGCCCGCCAACGGCTAACGTGGGGCGCATATCGGCTGACAGAGATCATTATTATAAGCTTTGGACTAAAATTTGCACCTATATTAAATATATACGTAAAAAGCTTAAATTACCGTCGAGGTGGAGCGCAGCGCATGCCACGCCCTGAGGTGTCTTAGCTTTGCGGTATAATGACGCTAAACTCGCCGTCGGCTTGTGGCCGGCAGCTTTGCCAATTTTTTTTCTACAGGCGCAGTGCGCCTGTCGCTTTAAGAGGAAGCAAGCAGCAATGATCATTGAACCGAAAGTCCGCGGTTTTATCTGCGTTACTACTCACCCTGAAGGCTGCAGAGCCAACGTTAAGCAGCAGATTGATTATGTCAAGCGTCAAGGTCCGATTAATGGCCCGAAGAAAGTGCTCGTGATCGGCGCCTCCACCGGCTATGGTCTGGCCTCCCGCATCAGCGCGGCGTTCGGAGCGGGAGCTGCTACCATCGGTGTGTTTTTTGAAAAGCCGGGCACTGCCAAACGTCCGGGTACTGCTGGATGGTACAACAGTGCCGCTTTTACTGAGTATGCTCAGGCTGAAGGGCTGTATGCCAAGAATATTAATGGCGATGCTTTCTCGAATGAATGTCGAGCTAAGGCCATTGAGCTGATTAAGCAGGATTTAGGTCAGGTTGATATGGTGGTCTATTCCCTGGCCGCTCCCGTGCGTAAGATGCCAGACAGTGGTGAAGTGGTACGTTCGACCTTAAAACCGATTGGCAAGCCATATGTTTCAACAGCGATCGACACCAATAAGGATGAAATTATTGAGGCGACGATTGAGCCTGCTACCCCAGAGGAAGTGGATAATACTGTCAAGGTGATGGGGGGCCAGGACTGGGAGCTGTGGATCAAGGCTTTAGCTGATGCCGGCGTGCTGGCAGAGGGTTGCAAGACTGTCGCCTACAGCTATATCGGCACTGAGATAACATGGCCTATTTATTGGCATGGCGCTTTAGGTAAGGCTAAGGAAGATTTAGATAGAGCTGCCGCGGCCAATCGCGAACTGCTCAAGTCAGTTAACGGCGATGCACGTGTGGCGGTGCTCAAGTCCGTGGTTACTCAGGCTTCTTCGGCCATTCCCGTGATGTCGCTGTACATTGCGATCTGCTTTAAGGTGATGCGTGAGCAGGGTTGCTATGAATCAGTAATTGAACATATTTGGCGTATGTTTGCTAAGTCGCTGTATGGCAATGACTGTAAGCTTGATGACAGTGGACGCGTGCGCATGGATGGCTATGAGCTCGATCCTAAGGTGCAGGATGCCTGCAAGGCACTGTGGCCGCAGATCACTACTGAAAACCTCAAGGACAAGACCGATTACTTAGATTACAAGCATCAGTTCTTAGAGCTGTTTGGTTTTGAAGTTCCGGGGGTGGATTATGCTAAAGACAGCAATCCTGAGGTCAATTTTGATTTAATTTCGCTTATTTAAGCGTAAGCTGGAGCGGCGCTGCGGCGGCGCATTCCATGTAAAAAGTTAAAACCCTGCAGCGAAAAAATCTCTGCAGGGTTTTTAGTTTCAGGTGCGCAAGGCATTTAGAGCTGAAGGTGGGTCAGGTAGGCCTGTACCGTATTTTCCATTAAAGTGGCCACCGTCATCGGGCCCACGCCGCCGGGCACTGGAGTAATGAGTGCAGCGTGTTCCTTGGCGCGGGCAAAATCTACATCGCCGCACAATTTGCCGTCTGACAGACGATTAATGCCTACATCAATCACTACGGCACCGTCCTTAATCCAGTCACCGGGGATAAAGCATGGTTTGCCAACAGCGACAATTAGCAGATCAGCATTGCGCACAAAAGGCTCTAAGTTTTGCGTAAAGCGATGCGTTACAGTAACGGTAGCCCCTTCAAGTAGCAGCTCTAACGCCATCGGGCGGCCGACAATATTGGAGGCGCCGACGATACATGCATTGATGCCTAACAGATTAACCTTACTTTCCTTAAGCATAGTGATAATGCCTTTAGGGGTGCAGGCACGCAGCAGCGGAATGCGCTGGGTCAGGCGGCCAACATTGTAGGGATGAAAGCCATCAACGTCCTTGGTGGGCAGAATCTTTTCAATGACCCGTCTTTCATCTAAATGCTCAGGCAGAGGAAACTGTACTAAAATACCATCTACAGCAGGATTGTTATTGCATTCATCAATGATACGCTCAAGTTCCTCTTGCGTAGTATTTGCAGGGAGATCATAGGGGAAGGAGACAATACCGACTTCTTCACAGGCGCGCCGCTTATTGCGCACATAGACCTGTGAGGCAGGATCGGCGCCAATTAAAATTACCGCCAGGCCTGGGGCGCGTGCTCCGGCTGCAGTGCGGGCGGCTACTTCAGCCTGCAACTTTAAGCGTAAATTTTTGGCAATAGTTTTGCCATCAATAATTTGGGCACTCATCAAATAGCTCCTCCATTGGCTGTAGACAGCGCATTATAGCGTGAATTATCAATCGTACAGGGATATCAGCTTAGAACAGCGCTCCTGCGAGCATGCGTACGCTGACGATAAAAAGCGCTATAGCAAAAATTCGTTTTAAAGTAACCGGGCTGATTTTTTTACCAAAGCGAACTCCCAGCGGGGCAAAAAGTACCGAGATAGGAACCACGCACAAAGCGGCTAAGAGATTGACTAAGCCCAAAGTGCCGATTGGTGCATCCTGCGGTGTAGTGCCGGTTAAGAGCATCACTACAGCACCCGGAACGCAGACAAATAGTGAGACGGCAGACGAGGTGCCAATGGACTTGTGCGGCTCTACGGAACAGGCATTGAGTATCGGCACGGTCAGCGTACCGCCTCCGATACCGAGCATTACCGAGAAGCAGGCAATGCAGAAGCCGATGATGCGCTGCACCAAGACGCGCGGCAGTTTCGCCCACATCGGCTTGGCCTTAGCCCGCAGCAGGGTGTTGAGGCTGTTTAAGATCATCACACTGCCAAAAAGGATGGCCAGCCATTCTCCACCGTAAAAAGAGGAAATTACCGCACCGACCAGTACCCCGAGAATCAGTCCGGGCGCCCAGTTTTTAATCAGCTCCAGATCGGTATTGCCGCGCCGATGCTGTGAAACAGCCGCGGAGATCGAAGTGGGGATCATGCAGGTAAGCGACGTGCCGGTAGCCAGTACCATGGCTGTATTACCGTCAGCATGAAAGGCATGCATAAAGACAAAATAGAATACCGGCACGAACACCACTCCGCCGCCGATGCCAAGGAGCCCAGCTAAAAAGCCGGCTAAGATACCACAGATAAGCAGAATCATAATTGTGGAGATAAGTTCTGCGATCTCAAGACCAAACATAATAAAGTTTCCTTGTTTAGCAATGGGACAGTAGCCGCTATTTATGCTTAACAGCTGCTGCAGGCATTGTCTAATGACATTATTTTCCGTAGGTGCAAAGATGTTGTCAGTTTGCTACTGACAGGAAATTATATAGCCACTCAGACGGCATCGAAAGCTCATAGTTCACGGCAGCAAGGCTGCATGTCTGTGATGAGGTGCAAAAACTTTTATGGCGTAAAGAAAAAATATTTGACGAAGGGAAGATATACATGTATTATATGCGCCCGTTGATTGCATGGTTTTCGGTGATTAGCGCAGTCTGGTAGCGCACTTCGTTCGGGACGAAGGGGTCGGAGGTTCAAGTCCTCTATCACCGACCATCAACTGTAGTGCATTCTGCAGGCACGAAAACAATCAATATCCCTTAATGAGATGGTGGCTGTAGCTCAGTTGGCAGAGTCCTGGATTGTGATTCCAGTTGTCGTGGGTTCGAGCCCCACTAGCCACCCCATTGCCTTAAGCTGTCGTCAAACTCTCAAGTTTAGCTCGCCTCTTTAAATCTTAAAATCTTATTTAACGCCGAGCCAACCCATCGCCCGCAGCATCCTTTAGCGTTGCAGGGGCGGCAGCATCTGCTACACTAAAGAAGGTTTGTTTGTCGCGGGGACAGCTTGCGCCGCACGTGGCGGATAGCTGGCGCATTTTTTGCTTTTTAAGCTCGACGGCACTGCACCGTCAAGTAAGTGTCAGTCTTCTTTAGCAGGCAACAGGTAAAGAGGTTGTTTCATGGATAAGGTTGTGCTCGGGTTTAGCTTGATGTTGGCGGCGCTGTTTTCCTGTAGCGCCACGGCACAGATCCGCTTTGAAGCTCCGCTCAATGCCAGTGCTCATCGTCTGTGGTCGCAGCAGAGCAGTGAGATTTCCTGCGTGCTGTCGTATGCTTTTCCTGAGTATGGACGTGCCGACTTCGTGATGCTTTCGGGAGCGAATAAGCAGCTTTCTTTGGAGATTTTCCCGCTGTTGGCGTTAAATAGCGACTCACAGATGCGGGCTGTGGCCACGCCTCCAGAATGGAAGTTCAACGGTCAGGAGGAAGAGCTAGCCCGCATTAAGCTTTATCAGGGTTTTAATCCGTTTTTCGGTAATACTGCAGCTTGGCGCATGCTGGGGGCTTTAGCTAAGGGTAAACAAATCATGTTGCCCTTTACCGATACCAAGCGCCTGCGCGGGGAAACGGTGGTACCGATTTTAAGTCCTTTGGGGTTCAATCGGCCGTTTCAGGATTTTCTTAAATGTCAGCAGCAACTTCTCGATTATGGATTTAAGGAAGTACGCATGGTGGCGTTACACTTTAATGAAGGCAGCAGTGAGCTGACACACGAAGCGGAGCATGCGTTGCAGCAGCAGATAAATTATGTCAAGCAGGATCCTTCAATAAGCTCAATTACGCTACGCACCTTTGCTTTTGAGCGCAAGTTGCGCGATGACAATTTGGCCTTGGCAAAAGAGCGTGCGGCAACGCTACGTCAGCGCTATGAGGCGGCGGGAGTCAGCGCTGCGCTTATTAAGGAAGAGGCTATTGCCGATAGGCAGCTGCGTGCCGACGATCTCACTGCCGAACAGCGGCGCAACGCGGCGCGAGCCATCATAACGCTCAGTCGCGATCCGTATAAAGTTAATCGCGCCCATGAAGTCATGATACCGGATATAGGAATAGCGGATGGGGATGCTTAAAGCTTTTAAGGCGGCGGCGCTTAAAACTAAGCTTGTTGTCATTACTTTAGCGCTTACGTCATGCGCTGCGGTAGGTTTCATCATCTATGGTAGCATCAGTTATTTTGAGCAGATGCATCAGCAGACGTTGTATGCCGCTTTAGATGCGATTAATGCCGAAAATTATCCGCGTGCTGCCATTTTACTGACTAAGGCTAGCGAGGAGGGATCGCTTTTGGCCTTAGAATATGCTGCGTGGCTGGAGTGCAGTCGCGGTAATTATGCCAAAGCCCAGCGCTACGCTGCGGAAGCTGCGGCCAAGGGCAGCATCAGCGCCTTGGAGGTATTAGGCGACCTAGCGCTTTTAGGCTATGGCAAAGTAACCGGCGCTGTTGCGGCAGTCTCGTACTTCAGTCAACAGACTGCACATATTACAGATTTTGATAAGCGCAACCGTCAGCTAGGAGAATTAATTGAGCGGGCGCTGCCGCTGGCGCGTACCCGTGAGGATTATTTGGATTTAGTGCTTGCCGGAATGGATTACAATTCCCCGCCTTGCTATCTGTACCTCGGGGATATCTTATTTTTAGGGGACGGCCTTAGTGTTAATCCGGTTGAAGCGGTGAGCATGTGGCAATTGGCGCGAGATAAAGGAATTGCACGCGCATCGACGCGCCTTGCCGGTGCGTATTGGCACGGTTACGGGGTTGAGCGCGATCGGCAACAGGCGCTCAAACTGTATCAGCAAGCGGCCAATAGCGGCGATCCTGCAGCCTATTATGCTTTAGGCTTAATTGCTCTGCGCCGCCCTGGGGCTCAGGATCGACACAGTCAGAATTATCAGGACGGGATTAGTTTAATGCGGCAGGCCAGCATTTTGGGCTATGCTCCTGCCAATGTAATTTTAGGTATCTTAAACTTAGTTGCCGACCCCCAAGGTCTGGGCGCGCAGCAGGCGGCGCAATGGTTTGAAGAGGCGTATCACCGAGCTGACAGTTCCGGCACCATTTTATATGCGCTGATGCTAGCTTCAGGCACGGTGGTGGCTCAGAATCGTGATGCGGCTTTAGTTATGCTTTACGATGAGGGGCTCTTGGGTTCAGAGACGGCAGCTCATGTGTTGGAGGCTTTATCGCATAAGGAAGATCCTGCGCTGATTCTGCAACAGGCGGTACGTTTGGCGCAACGCATTATCTTTGGGGAAATTGAGATTAGTAAAGGAGCTGCTGAGGCGCGGGTTTATCATGACGGCAAGGAGCACGCGCAACAATACTATCATGATGATGGCTCTGGTACGCTCATTGATCCTAAAATCTATCAAATAGACGGCAAATATCTGATTGTGCCGAGTATCGGCGGCATTATGGTGCAGAGTCAGCCCTCCACCGGAGCGCGTTTATTTGATTTTACCGGAGAGAAGCCAACGCCGCTGCCCCCGGAGTTGCCCCCGGGGTACAAAGGCAAGCCGGTCGTCTACGTTGAGCAGTACACTGCTGTTCAGTAGCTCTGTTTCCCGGCAATGACCCCGCGCACGCCGCCTTTAGGGGACGGCGTATCGCCTTTATAGCGCGGAATCACGTGCACATGCACGTGCATCACCGACTGCCCGGCGCTGGCATTGACGTTGACGCCTAAATTATAGCCGTCTGGATGGTACTTAATATCAAGAAAATCCTTGGCTTTAATGATGAGCTCGTCAATGGCATGACGCTCATCTAAAGTCAGGCTAAAAAATGATGCGACATGGCGTTTGGGCACAATCAGTAAATGTCCCGGCGATACCGGATATTCATCGTAAAAGGCGCTGGCATATTTATTGGCAAACAGGATTTTGCGCCCCGCTAAATGACAAAAAGGACATTGTTCCGTATTCTGCTCTGACATAATTTACTCCTTAATTAGATAGTATTAGCCGGCGAGATGGCAGGCGTGGCCGCTGTAGCGGTTTGGGCGGTGAGCAGGGACTGTTCACTAAATAATTGCGCAGTACTGTCAGCTGTAGCGTCAGCTGTCAATAAAGTGGTGCCTTCTAAAGCGGCTAATTCCTGTGGGGCTTTGTAGGCAAAATTGCGTAGCATGGTGTTTAGATTGCCTTTACCCGAGCACAGGCGGGTATCAAGTTTATCAAGGCTTCCTTGCAAAGCTATCTGCTTTTGTTTTACCTCAGCAAAGGCTTCGTTGATAAGCTCAAGTTTTTGATAAATTTTTTGAGCCTGCTGGGCAATCTGTCGCACTTTGTCATTTTGTGTGGCTAAAATCCACAAATTGGCTGTAACTTTTAGCGCCGGGATTAAAGTCGAAGGTGACACTAAGTAGACATTATGCTGTGCGGCGTAATTGTACAGCTCTGCATCTTTGAGATAAGCTTCACTCAGCGCGCCATCAATTGGTACGAACATGAAGACGAAGGAAGGACTGTTAAATCCGGTATAGCTGCCGTAGCGCTTTTTGCCGAGCTCATTGATATGTCGCTTGAGCGAGGTCAGATGGGCCTTGATGGCGCTTTCTTTTTCCGCGCTGTCTTTATCTGCCGCCATGTAACGCACGTAATCGGTAAGCGAGCATTTGGCATCGATGATGAGGCAGTGGCGGCGCGGCAAAAACACAATCACGTCAGGACGACCGTTTTCATCATTTTGTTTGCTCACTACCTCGCGCGCATAGCTTTCATTGAGTTTAAGCCCGGCACTGTCTAGACACAGCTCTAATTGATGTTCGCCCCACATGCCCTGCGCTTTGGCTCCGGCGGTCAGCGCCTTTGTCAGATCGTCTGCCTGTTTCGTTAAAGTCTGCTGCGCCTGCTGCAGGCGGGTAAGTTCACTTTTCAGCGCGCCGGACTGCTCAGATTGAATTTTTTGATTTATCGTTAGCTGTGAGCGAAACTGCTTAAGCTCTTCTGTTAAGGGGCCTACCGCTAGCTTGAGCTGTTCCTGGCTTTGCAGATTGAGTGCCGCGCCGCGCTCCTCGAGCATCTTCTGTCCCATTTGCTGCAACCTTGCCTCAAGTTCGCGGCGCGCTAATTCCTCGCGCTGTGTTAATGCCTGCTGCAACCGCTCCTGTGCCTGTAGCTTGGCACCCAGCTCAGCTTGGTGCTGCGTCAGCAGGCTTTTTTCATCCTGTAGCTCCTGCAGGCGCTGTCTCAGGCTTTGCTGTTCGTTAATGAGCTCAGCAATTTTCACTTCACGCGCGTTAAGCTCACTTTTTTGCATGATCTGCTCATTGATGGTTTGCTGCAGCTCTTGTCGCAGCTTTTCATGAACGGACTGCAGTTCCTGTAACTGTTGCTGCAGCCCGCTATACTCTGCTAGATGTTCTTGCATTTGCTGCTGACCTAAGTGCAGTGCGGTTTTAAGCTTAAAGATACGGGCGGCAAAATAGATAAGAGTTAGTCCTGCTGCCGCAAGTAGTAGCGTCGGCATAAAAGGTAGTGCAAGTTCGGCGGGCATAATTTTCCTTTAAGACAGTAGCAGCACCGGCTGCGCTGTGCAAAATAATTGACTATTTGTCAGACTGAGCCAAAAATATATTTTACCATTCATAGAAAAGTCTAGGCTTGAGAGGAATGTAATGGCCAGTATCGAGCAGGATAAACAGCAGCAGCCTTTATCAGAGCGCGTGGCGTCAGCCCTGATTGCCCATATTGTGGAATCAGGACTGCGGCAGGGCGACAAGCTGCCCAATGAGAAACTGCTGTGTGAAAAGCTGGAAGTGGGGCGCAGTACGTTGCGTGAAGCAGTGCGCATGTTGGCTTCGCGCAATATTTTAGTGGTCAGGCATGGTTCTGGTATTTACGTTAGTGATAAGCCAGGGCTGTCCGACGATCCTTTAGGTTTTGCCTTTATTCGCGATAAAGAAAAGCTGGTTCTTGACTTAGTTGACTTTCGCTTAATGGTAGAGCCGCGTACGGCGGCGCTTGCGGCACAGAAAGCTGACAGCAAGCAATTGCAGGAGCTCAAAGTGTTAGCTCATGAAGTGGAAGAGCTTATTGCCAAGCAGTCATCCCATGCACGGGCAGATGCCGCTTTTCACACGAAGCTTGGTGAATTGTCCGGCAATCTCATTATGCCGAATTTAGAGCCGATTTTGTTTCGCGGCATTGAGCTGTTCGCCCATCTGTGTACGCAGAATTCACGCGAAGAAACCATTAGCTCACATCGCCAAATTGTCCGCGCTATTGAAGAGCATGATGCGATGGGGGCTATGGATGCGATGGTGATGCATCTAACTTTAAACCGCAATAGTCTGCTCCATTTTCTCAAGCTTGAGCCTAAAGTAAGCTTGGCTCAAGCTGCCCATGCTGTCAGTTAGTTTGGAAAAGTGCAGCTTAAAGCTGTCGGTTTTACTAATGCCGCGTAATTCCCCTAGTTTGGGGATGTAAGCGGCGGGTATAGCACTTTTGCGCACGTACAATAACGCCAAGAATTCAGGAACGAACTTTGCGCTCTTACCTGATGGGGAATTGTGGATATGCCCGTAAGCTACCAGAAGTGGGGGATTACTAAAAGTGAGGTAGCGCTCTTACTAAACCTTGCACGCAAGTGTGTAGGTAGTTCTTATGTCTAATCTGCATGGTTGCGCTTTGCTTTAGTGTAAAGATGGGGGTGCCTACCGAGGGGGCTAGGGCTTGGAGTTGCGGTTGCAGAAAAAATCTTAATTTTGTGATGTAGGCAGAACTGTAGGGGCTCAAGTCATATGTTCCTGCCTGTAAAGTACGCAATAATTCGTGTAGGCGTGGCGTTGGCAGAACACTTTGCGCGCTGGTAAGCAGTTTTTATACCACGCGCACAGCGTTGAGCTGTGCTTGGGGTGTTCATGCGATCAGAAGCATGGCGACCTTACTATCTGCGCCGTGGATTTTTTAGCGGATCTTAGCTACAATGCGGATGATTAATGACGCCAGTAGTACTGGATTTTGACTTACTAGACAACAGGAAAAGAGGAAAGAAAAAATGGCAATCTTGAAAATGGCCGACCTCGATCTTCAGGGCAAGCGTGTTTTAATTCGTGCAGATTTAAACGTTCCGCTGAAGGATGGCAAGGTAGCCTCTGATAAGCGCATTATGGCTACTCTGCCGACCATTAAGCTTGCACTTGAGAAAGGCGCTAAGGTGATGGTGATTTCTCACTTAGGCCGTCCGACTGAAGGTGAGTACGCTGAGGAGTTTTCCTTAAAGCCGGTTGCTGAGTACATGCAGACTAAGCTAGATTGCCCGGTGCGTCTGGTCAAGGATTACTTAAACGGAGTTGAAGTGAATGCAGGCGAAGTTGTTGTTCTGGAAAACTGCCGCTTCAACGTAGGTGAGAAGAAGAATAACCCGGATCTGGCCAAGAAATATGCCGCGTTGTGCGACGTCTTTGTGATGGACGCTTTTGGTACTGCTCACCGTGCACAGGGCACCACTTACGGTGCAGCCGAGTATGCTCCAGTTGCTTGCGCGGGGCCGCTGCTGGCCGCTGAGCTGGATGCTTTGGGCAAGGCCATGGATAATCCGGCTCGTCCAATGGTAGCCATCGTCGGCGGTTCTAAGGTTTCCACTAAGCTGCCGGTGCTCAATAGCCTGCTGCAGGTGGCTGACTATTTAATTATCGGCGGCGGCATTGCCAATACCTTTATGGCAGCCCGCGGCGCTAAGGTTGGTACTTCGCTGTGCGAGCCGGATTTGATTGAGACCGCCAAGGAGCTCGATAAGAAGACTTCTATCCCTGAATTTGTGGATGTCGTTGTCGGCAAGGAGTTTGACGAGAAGACCCCGGCGACGGTTAAGGATCTCAAGGACATGGCGGATGACGATATGATTATGGATTTAGGTCCTAAGTCCATGGCCAACATCAACGCTGTGATTAAGTCTGCTAAAACCATTTTGTGGAACGGCCCGGTAGGAGTATTCGAGTTCGATCAGTTTGCTACTGGTACTAAGTCGATGGCTGATGCTATTGCAGAGTCGGGCGCTTTCTCGGTGGCTGGCGGCGGTGATACCATCAATGCTATTCAGAAATTCGGTGTGACCGATAAGATTTCCTACATTTCTACCGGCGGTGGCGCTTTCCTTGAGTTTGTCGAAGGCAAGAAGCTCCCGGCTGTGGAGATTTTAGAGAAGCGTGCAGCTGAAGCTAAGTAAGCTTACCTATACCTACCGCCGCAGCTTGCTGCGGCGGTTTAACTATAAGCATTCTTTTTATCATTTATAACAGGCATTAGATATGACTAAAATTTTAGATGTGGTCAAGCCCGGCGTACTGTGGGGCGAGGATGTGCAGAAGTTATTTGCGGTTGCAAAGGAAAACGGCTATGCCTTCCCGGCAGTAAACTGCGTTGGCACTAACACCATTAATGCAGTACTTGAGGCTGCAGCAAAGGCTAAGTCGGCCGTGATCGTACAGTTCTCCAATGGCGGTGCTGCTTTCGTTGCCGGTAAGGGCCTGAAGGTCGATCGTCCGCAGGGCAATTCTATCCTCGGCGCGATTTCCGGCGCTTTGCATGTGCACAATGTGGCCAAGGAGTACGGCGTTCCGGTAGTGCTTCACACTGATCATTGCGCAAAGAAACTGATCCCGTGGGTTGAAGGTCTGCTCGACTTTGGCGAAGAGTATTTTGCTAAGAACGGCCGTCCGCTGTTCTCTTCACACATGCTTGATCTGTCTGAAGAGTCCTTAGAGGACAATGTGGCAATCTGCTGCAAGTTCTTAGAGCGCATGGCCAAGATGGGCATGACTTTAGAGCTAGAGCTTGGTTGCACCGGTGGTGAAGAAGACGGCGTTGATAATTCCGGCAAGGATGAGAGTGCGCTGTACACTCAGCCTAAGGATGTAGCTTATGCCTATGAGCAGTTAAGTAAGATTTCCCCGAACTTTACCATTGCCGCTTCGTTTGGTAACGTGCACGGCGTGTACAAGCCGGGCAATGTGAAGCTCACTCCGACTATTCTGCGTGACTCGCAGAAACTGGTTAAGGAGCAGTTTGGTCTCTCCTCTGATAAGCCGCTGAACTTAGTGTTCCACGGAGGTTCCGGCTCGAGCCCGGCTGAGATTGCTGAGGCAGTTTCTTACGGTGTCATTAAGATGAATATTGACACTGATACTCAGTGGGCTAACTGGAGCGGTATTAAGAACTATTACGAAGCTAATAAGGACTATCTGCAGGGGCAGCTTGGCAACCCGACAGGACCGGATGCTCCGAACAAGAAGTACTACGATCCGCGCGTGTGGCTGCGTAAGGGCGAAGAGTCCATGGTCGAGCGTGTCATCGAAGCCTTCAAGGAATTAGGTTCCTACAATTCGCTTTAATAAAAGTTGTAGCATAAGCTACAGTTTACTTTAAGTAAAAATCCTCGCCTTACGGTGGGGATTTTTTATGCCAGTGCACCGCGCAAAAAGCCCTGCCGGCGGCAGGGCTGGAGCGAAAAGTGTAAAGTCTGTTTACTTATAGCACGGAGCTTAAGTAGCTAAGAGAGGTGTTGTATCCAGAAATCATAGTATCGAGATTGGCGTATTTCTGTCGCAGGCTTTCTTCGTACTGTTCCAAATAGCTCTCATTCTCGTTTTCTTCTGCCTCAACATCTGAAATAGTTTGATTGAGTTCATCCTCGCGCTGCGACAATAAGCCGCCGGACTTAGTGTAGTCCTCAATCATCGTGTCAAGCTTGGAAAGCATGCCATCCTCACCGGAGAAGGCATTTACCACCAAGTTGAAATTGTCCGATAGCTGCTCTTTAAATTCGGTTGAATCGAGTTTTAAGGTACCGTCAGATTCAAATTCCACACCCATGTTGTAAATGGAAGTGCGGTTGGTGCCATCACCAGTAAAGCCAAATGAAGACACGAAATTTTGAATTTGGCTCTGCAGTGAACGCAACATTGAGTCGCCGGCCAGCTCACCACCGTCATAATTATTTTCACCATCAGTGTAGGTATTGTGTTCGTATAAATCATCCATGGTGGACATTAGCGTGTTATACGCGGACACAAACTCTTCCATCTTCTTGGTGACAGCATCGTAATCTTCGGCAATTGACATGGTATAGCTGTCAAACTTCGTTGGATCATCTTCATTGGCGGTAACTTTTTTGGCCGTTAAGGTAATACCGCTTATCTGCTCATCAAAGACATTGGTATCTGAATGTACTTCTTGCCCGTCAACGGTAATGATGGCATCTTTGGCAGCGGTGTGTTTCCAACCGTCAACATTTTCTGCATCTGCGTCCGCGCCGTTAAAGGCAAAGAAATCGAGTGAACGGGCACTGCTACCGCTTTGACCGCTTACCGCAATCTGCAGACTATTGTTATCTGCGCCAGATTGGCCTGAGTCGATGGTCAGAGTGTAGCCGTTTTCGCCTTGGACGAGGTTGGCAGTAATGCCGAGATCGTTGTCGTTAATGCGGCGGCGGATCATTTCAAGGGTGTCGCCTTCCTGTACATCCACCTCAAAGGTCTTTGCATCTTCACCCTCACCTAAGGTGAAAGTCAGTTTGCCTGCCTGAAATGAATTGGGTTGATCCTCGGAAATGCTGATGTTTTTCGACAGTTTTTCGGTTGAGGCCAGCTGCTTGATCGCGATGTCGTAACTCATATTAGACGCATCTTCCTCGGCCTCAACAGTAAAGTAGGTGGTATCCGAAGGCTGATCAATAGTGACTGAACGCTGATTGAAGGCATTATCTTCGGTAAAGGCCTGGATGCTTTTTTGGAAGGTTTCAAGTGCAGACTTAAGTTTGCCGACACCAGATAGCTCTATATTCGCCTCTTCCTTTTTGGTCGTGGTGCGGTTTTCTAAAGTTGCGCGCTTCGCCTCCAGCGTCGCAGAAATGATCGATTCAAAGTCAATGCCGGAAGCAGCACCGGCTGAGGTAATGGATGAAGCCATAGTATGCTCCTTGCTCATAACTGAGCGTTTCAAGCAATATTCATGCCTGAGTTGTAAGCTAGATCTACACTTTTCTACTGATTATAACGGCAGAGATGCACCGTTTCTTTAGAAAAAATTTGCAGTTAAGGTAGGAATTTTCTGCGCATATGACGCAAGTGACAAGTGTAACCCCAACGGCATGACAAAAACCATGCAGCTGGGGGGCTAATTACAGCTTAAAAGGCTTATGCTTTATTTTCTAATAGATGCTGATGTAGCTCAACGAGGGCTGGAACTGCATCAGCTTCATTGAGTAGGAAGCATAAATTGTGATTAGATGCTCCGTAGCAGATCATGCGCACGGCATATTTGGCAATTGCATCAAAAGCCTGCGTAGTAATGCCGGCAGTTTTGGACATCTCATTGCCGATAATGGCCACTAAGGACAGTTTATCTTCGACTTTGACATGGCAGAAGGTGCGCAGTTCATTGAGCATGTCCTCGGAGATGCTGGGAATACCTGAGGTATTGGAACCAGCATCTAGGGTTACAGCAATCGATACCTCAGAGGTGGAGACTAAATCTACCGATTTGCCATATTTGGCAAAAATCGCAAATACGCGGGCTAAGAAACCGGAGGCCCCGACCATCTTGGGACTTGCTAGCACAATTAAGGTTTGATTCTTGCGCAGTGCAACTGCACGAAATGACGGATGGGTCTCTGTTTCTGGCTTAACCCAAGTCCCTCCTTTTTCCGGCTCTTTAGATGAGCCAACGAAGACCGGGATATTGCGGCGTACGGCTGGCACTAAGGTGGACGGATGTAGGATCTTCGCTCCAAAGGTCGCCATTTCGGCAGCCTCTAAGTATGTTAACTCGTCAATGGGCTGGGCATGCGGAACTAAGCGGGGGTCAGTGGTATACACGCCCGGTACATCGGTCCAAATCGAAATGGTGGCGGCGTTGCAGGCTTCACCTAAGAGGGCCGCAGAGTAGTCAGAGCCGCCGCGCCCTAAGGTGGTGGTCATGCCTTCAGAGTTAGCACCGATAAAGCCCTGCGTCACTATAATGGCATCCGTGTTTAAAAGCGGCAGCAATTGCTCTTTGCTTTGGGTACCGAGGACTTCAACTAAAGGTTTAGCGCAACCGAAAGTTGAATCAGTACGCATCACGCGGCGCACATCAAAAAATTCTGCCTTAAAACCCTGCTGCTTGAATACTTCGACAATTAAATATGAAGACAGCAGTTCGCCGTGGCAGACGAGGCGATCGGTCAGTTCATCTGAGCGCCCCATTGAGGCTTCAGCCGCTAAATTTCTAATTTCCGTCAGATGCTCTTCAAGGTGTTCATTGCACGGAGCCTGCTTTTCGGGGGCTAAGTGGGCAATGATCTCCTGATGAATCGCGCGCAGCTTATCAATACGCTGCAAGGCCGCAGTTTTATCCAAGGCACCTGAGGCCAGCTCTACTAAGATATTAGTTACCCCCGCGCATGCGCTGACGACAACTAAACGTGTATTAGGATTGGCAGTAACTACCTTTACGCAGGCGGTCATGGCGGCATAATCTGCCACAGAGGTACCGCCAAATTTTGCTATATCAAGTTGGTTCATAACATTCTTATTCTTACCATTAAGTAGCCACATATTAAGAAGCGCTCTGCTGCAGTGCAAGTAGCTGTTGCCTGCAACGCAAATTTTTGCTTGTTTTTGGTGCATGGACGCTGAGGTGTGACCAAAATAGGGCAAATTTTTTATGCTGTTGCCTAAAACGATGGCAGCTTGGTGTTAGACTGATAGTTTTTCACAATCCCAGCCTGCGGAGAGCTGGGGCAAAGGGGATTCTCGATGGTGAGTTGAGAGCAGTTTATGAAATCAAGTGCGCTCTTTTTACAGGGAATGCGTTCCGGTATCCCGGTAGTGTTCGGTTATATTCCAGTTGGTATTGCCTACGGCGTATCTGCGCTTGAGGCGGGCTTTTCGCCTTTTGAAACAATTTTAATGTCTTGTATGGTGTATTCCGGATCCGGACAGGTGCTAGGCGTCAGCATGACAGCGCAGCATGCCGGGCTGACCGCTATTTTTATTGCAACTTTTTTAATTAATTTTCGTTATTTCATCATGTCAGCTTGCATTTTCAGCAGGCTGCCCGGGTTATCGAACGTTGGACGCATCATCGCGGCTTGGTTTGTGGTTGATGAGACCTTTGCCATCTTTACTACAGCGCCCAACCGATTGGCTAAGCTGTCATTTTTAGCAGGGATCATTTCATTGACATACAGTTCGTGGGTCTTGGGTGCGGTGATAGGTGTAGCGGCGCATGCTGTGCTGCCGACGTGGATTTCAGCGGGACTAGGCATTGCGCTGTATGCCCTCTTTATTGCCATCGTCATTCCTGGCTGCAGACGTAATGGACGGATTTTAATTATGGTATTGTGCTGCGCCATGTGCTGCTGCGGCTTGTCCTTAGTGATGGATGGTAGCTGGGCAATTGTAGTGAGCACGCTGCTGTGCGCGGCTGTAGGTGCGCTCTTTATTAAAGATGGGGCTGCAACGTCACCTGCTGATAGTAGCGACAGCGTCAAGGAGGTGCAGTAATGGAAGCGCAGCCGTATTTGCTGATTATTCTTGGCATGTGCGCGGTATCATATCTGCCGCGCGTCGTTCCGGCATTATTTATTTCTAAATTAAAGCTCAGCGCATATTTCAAACGTTTTTTAGATTTAGTGCCGTATACTGCGATGACAGCCTTAGTCTTTCCCGGTATCTTCTATTCTGTTCCAGGACACATGGAAGTTACCTATTTCGGTGCCGGTGCCGCTGTGTTGGCGGCTATCCTTCGCTTGCCGCTGGCGGTTACGGTGGTGATTGCCGTAGGTGTCGTGCTGGGGATTATGTACTTTCAGGGTGGCTAAGGTTTGGGACGTAATGGCGTTTCATCGGCAAAAGCGTTGAGTTTGCGCAAAAGGCGCAACACTAGGATGATGAAGGTGCACAGCAGTAGAGCGTAGCGCATTACATTGTAGATAACATAGATAGTGTCAACACGATCTGCTCTAAAGTCAGGACTTTGGCTTAATAGTAAAAACTCGCCGTAAAACATATGTGGGCACAATGCGAGCGCTAGTATGAATAAGGCAGATAAGCGCCGGTGTTCACGGAAATGGATAAACACAGCGCTTATAAGCCACAGACTTGATGCACACAGCAGCAGATAGGAAAGAGTATCTGGGAGGGCGGGCGAGGAGAACATCGCCTGTGCCCACCAAGCTATAAACAGCGACAATACGTAAAGAATAGGACGATATTCTTCCATGATTTTTTCTCTTAAAACAAACGGTTGGATAAACACTGCTGCGTTTTTGTTCGCATGGGTGTAAAAAACGCTGTTATTGTAATTGATCTTTGCCCCGAAGTTAGGATAGAATACGCGCCGTTGCTGCTTTGGCTCAGATGGTAGAGCAATTGATTCGTAATCAATAGGTCGAGGGTTCGAGTCCCCCAAGCAGCACCACTCCACTATATCTATATAGTGCATAAGCACCACTAAATGTCAACCTCTCCCGTTTTTCATCAGATTTTTAAAGTTTTTCCGATAAAATAGCATTTATCAGCCATCCATAAAAACGCCTTCCTGTCGGACACTTTGCGCTGTCGGACAGAAAACGCCCGACGCCATGACGTATAAGGACGTTTATTTGATGCTTACTGATGCTTTAATTGAGGCTTTAGAACCGTGCGAGAAACGTTATCAGGTCCCGGATGAGGGGGGCCTCTTCATGCGCGTATCTCCAACCGGCAAAAAAGTTTTTTCTACGAATTTAGACTGCATGGGCAAAAAATTAGCGCCTCATGCGGCCAATTGCCGCAAACTACCCTAAAACAGGCTAGGGTTAAGCTTGCTGAACTTAAAGTCAGCGAGAATGCCTCAAAATTGTTGTGCGCCTATATTTTTCGTGCAGCGGTAGAGGCGTGGCTGTTCATGAAAGAGCAGACTATTGAGTTAGGCACATTAAAGCGCGTACGCGGCAGTCTGGAACATAATGTACTGCCTACTATAGGTAAAACCCGCTTGATGGATATTACCGCGCCTGACGCGATCCTTGATCTAACGCCGCATGACAGCTTGACAAAACCGGTAAAAACGAAACAGCTCAAGCGCTGTATCAGCCTGATTAAACAAGTGCTTGATTGGTGCGTTAATGGTGTACTAATGCCGGTCAATCCATGCTCTCAAGTGGGCAAATTTTTCCTTAAAAAATCTAGGACATAGTACCGGCCTGCTATCCCGGCCAGCAAACTGCCGCAGCTGCTTACAGTGATCCATCAGGCCGACCGCCTTTAGATGCAGGGCAAGCTCTTTGTTTTCTGGACAATCTGCAGCTTATAGGGATTGGATAGATGACTATGTGTTGACAGTACCGGCTGAGGCCACAAAGATGCGACGCGAGCACCGGGGGCCGTTTAACTCTTTCATGTTCGAGCTCTTAGTTCAACATCGTAAGGTCGTGAAGTTGACAGCGTCTGGCTCGATCTATGTATGGCACATCCCGCAAAGGACCGTTAGAGTGAAACTAGGCCATATCTTACCAGAGATGCTAACCAAATCTTTACGCGAGAATGGCTATCGAGGGCTTTTAGTAGCGCATAGCTTTAGGGCAATGGAGTTGATGATCTCGGAAAATGGGGGTTAGCACCGGAGCAGAAGCCCCATAGAGTCCGAGTAGCTCTTCGGCGAAATGAAAAAAGAGCAGGGCACTCAGCTCAGTTTTCTTATGGTTAACCTGAAATTAAGGGAGTATCTTATTGTTGGTCACTCCCATTGAGTGCCCGGTTTTTCAAATATAGCGGAGGCAGATACTTTCTAAGAGCCATAGCGATTGGGCTCCGTCGGAAATTGCGGACGTAGATAAACGCCACCTAGTGTTTTTGCCCCATACGGCATCCTTTGACCTTCTGAATGAGTTTTTTTACCTCATCTTTTTTCAAAACCTTACCATAGGATACGACCTTGCCATCTACCACAAGGGCAGGGGTAGTCATCACGCCATAGGCGGCAATCTGCGAGAAGTCTGTTACATGGTCTATGGTTGTGTCCATATTCAGTTCCGTAAGCGCCGCTTTGGTGGCATCTTCCAACGCATGACACTTAGCGCATCCACCCCCCAGCACTTTTACTCCAGCAGTTGTTTTTGCGACCTTTGTCAGGACCATCTTTTCGGGGGCGCAATCGCTCCCACAGTAACAAGTTTTTTCATCTTTCTTCCTGTTAAACAGTCCCATAGCGAATTATCTCCTTAGATGAAATCAAAATGAATTGAAAAGCATTGAACAGATAGCCAACAATGATGATCCCACCCGTACAAATGCCAATAAATAGTGCCAGCAGTTTTGGTTTCACTGCCTTGTGGAGCATGATAAGGGACGGCAGGGACAAGGTAGTAACAGCCATCATAAAGGAAAGAACGGTACCCAGTTGTGCTCCCTTAGAAAGTAAAGCCTCTGCAACAGGAATGGTGCCAAAAATATCTGCGTACATGGGGATACCAACGATTGTAGCAAGGATCACGCCAAAAGGATTGTTGCTGCCAAGTACGGTTTCAATCCAACTTTTCGGTATCCAGTTGTGGATCAGCGCACCGATCCCTACACCAATCAGAATATAAGGGAACACCTTCTTGAAGGTGCCAAGCATTTGTTCCTTTGCATAGGTGAGCCTTTCCTGGATCGTCAGGTCAGGAGACTCCATATCAATGTTGCCAGCCGAAAGTACAAAACTTTCAACGTACTTGTTCAAATGCATTTTTTCAATCATGGTGCCGCCGACAACTGCGATAACAAGCCCAAGGATCACATAGATAATCGCCACTTTTGCACCGAATATGCTCATTAACAAGACAAAACTTCCTAAATCTACCATCGGTGATGAAATTAAAAAGGAGAACGTGACGCCCAAGGGAAGTCCCGCACTAGTAAAACCGATGAACAGCGGGATAGATGAGCAGGAGCAAAAAGGGGGTTACAGTTCCCAGCAGAGCGGAGATGATGTTCGCCCAGATCCCATGGAAACGACCTAAAATGCGCTTACTTCTCTCAGGTGGAAAATAGCTTTGAATATAGGAGATTATAAAAATCAATACGCAGAGCAGCACCGTAATTTTCAAGACATCGTAGATAAAAAACTGGACGCTGCCTCCAATGCGCTCTTTTACATCCAATCCCAGTGCAGACAGCCATATGCCGATAAGTTCGTTCAGCCATTTCATGCCTAGCACCTGAGCTTGAATAAAGTCCCATACGGCCATAGAAAAACCTCACTTTCCTTTTTATGAATAATACATCAAAATTTTTTGATGTATTATTCCAAAGTAAACGCCACCTAATTTAGATGGCGTTCCTACCTACAACGGGGAATGGTACTCTCTTGTTCTACGTCTGGAGTTGTCAATTTTTTCAGTAGTTCTATTGCATAGTCCTTACCTGAAGAACTTAGTCGATAGTGCGTCCATTTACCCTCTTGGCGACTGACGACAATGCCAGAATCGCAGAGGATTTTCATATGGTAAGAGAGACCGGACTGCGTTAAATCCAAAGGCTCTTGTAGGACACAAGCACACTTTTCACCACTCCTTAACTGTTCTAGGATTGCAAGCCGCTTAGGATCGCAGAGAGCCTTGAATATTTTTGCCTGTTCCTGATACACCGAGCCCATGTTTTCGCCTTACATCAAATTATTTTGATGTAAATAGCATATGAAGCAATATCACGTTTGTCAACAGGTGAATTGGGGAGACTAAAAAGGATCACCTCCATTGTGCGCCAAGTTTTTTCAATGTTATTCCTTTCTTTAGTTTAACCCGTAAATTTAACAATTTTATTGATTACCAATCGCCATTTGTGAGTAACTTTAGGAGAAGCATTAATGAGTGAATTAAAGCAAAACTATTTCTGCAACTTATCGATGGATAAAATAAGAAAAGCTTAATTCCATCTACACCAATAATCGCAAAGCACCATATGCTCGATTATTGTAACATTATGTTGATGCAGAACTTTAACTTACAGCAGGATTGGGGTCAGCTTGCTTCCGGCTTTTTTCGTCTGCGCGCATAGGTGCGCTCATTGGGTGAAAAGTCCTGTAGCTCACTGCCTGCACGTGTGATGGCGACATAATATAGATTAAGCTCTTGCGCAAATTCTTCAGCTGTCATGCCTTGCTTTTTGTTTTGTCTGCCGCGGCTGCGTAAATGTTTGTACTCATTCTTTAGGTCTGGAAAATCTCGGCATAAGGTAACGCGGCGCCATTCCAACCCTTTGGCACAGTGCGCTGTCGCCAGATCAATGCTGGCTTGTGTATTAGA
Organism: uncultured Succinivibrionaceae bacterium; assembly: GCA_944390105.1. Classification (GTDB taxonomy): domain Bacteria; phylum Pseudomonadota; class Gammaproteobacteria; order Enterobacterales; family Succinivibrionaceae; genus Avisuccinivibrio. The sequence continues at coordinate 7,248 of CALXOV010000014.1, read as the reverse complement.
GTGCAGAGGCAGGGCTTTGGCATACACATCAAGCAGCTGTGGGCCCCACTCATCTATAAGATTAAGAGAGGAATTAAGTTCAGGGTCAGCCGTCTCGGCTGCATAAGCGCTTAAGCTTGAGGCGCTTTTAAAACTTTTAATCCACGCACAGTCTGGCTTAATCGCGGAAAGATTGCCCTCACGCAGGGCCAATACGCTAAGCGGCAGACTGAAAATACTCTGTGCCGGGCGAAGCAGGCGATAACGCGGCAATTCAGCCGGAGCAATTTCTATCAGCTGCTTGACTAAGGCAGCGTTGGTGCGCGCGAGGATGGCACATCCAGGTGCCAGTCGATCCGCGATAGCGCGAGAGGTCATGGGTTTAAAATGTGCTCTGTCAGCGGCAAAGTGCTGCAGAAAATAGTTGGCGCGGTCTAAAATCGGCTGCACACTGCGAAATGAGCACGATAAATGCAGGCTATGATCAGCGGGGATCTGTTGTAGTGCATTCATTGCGCCGCGAAAGCCGTAAATGCCCTGATGACTGTCGCCCACTACGATTTTGCTACAGTCATTATCTAAAAACAGTGCTAGGGTGACCGCGTTGGTGTCTTGAGCTTCATCAAGCATGATACAGTCGTGATTGCGAAAGCGAGGGCTCCCTTCAAGTTGCCATAGCTTGAGGTAAAAGTCGTGGGTCAGTGGCAACTTGCCCTGTAGCATAGCCTGCCAAATTTTCTGCGCCTCAAGCGGAAGTTCTTGTGTTCCGGATATGCAGAACTGCCGAAAGACGCTCAGGGCGCGACTTAATTCCGCAGGTGAAGCCTCTGGCAAAATCGCTTTTAGCTCAATGGCCTTAAGTCCAGGGCTTAAAGTGCGCAATCGTGCCTGGCCGTAAGTATAGGCATACCACAGATAGGCCAGTCCATGGGTGGTGAAAATCTTAACATTCGGTGGAAAGCGCGTTTTAGCTTCCTGCACAATCGCTTTATTAAAGGCTAGATACAAAAAGCGCGTCTGAGGATTGCGCCGGGCGATCTCGACTAAGGTCGAAGTTTTCCCGCTACCGGCACATGCTTCAATCTTTAAAATACGTCCACGCGGCAGGTTGGATGCGCACTCTACGATCGCTTGCTGTTCTGCTGTCAGCTCGCTCAAGACTATTTATACCTCATTCTTTGCCGTAAAAATCAGCGCATTTTACCAAGATTTTACCTGCTACTGCAGTGGGTAGCTTTTTTGCAGAAATTTAACATAGATGAGTTTTGCACTTTACACAGCATCTCTAAGCTGGGCTCAGATTTTTTAAGTTAAGAGGATCTGTGGATGTTTAAACACACCTTAAGTGCAGCCGCTGTAGCTGCTGTTTTTACCTTAAATACTGTACAGGCGGCGGATAGCGCTCCGGCTGAATTAGTTAAAGCTGCGCAGGCTGAAGGCGTTGTGTGGTCGCTGGCTATGCCAGACCCGTGGGCTAACTGGAAGGAAACTTGGGAAGATATAACCCGTATCTATGGTATTGAGCATGTGGATACCGACATGAGCTCGGCGCAGGAAATAGCCAAATTTGATGCTGAGCGAAACAACCCGACCGGCGATATCGGCGATATTGGGCAAGCCTTTGCCGATGTGGCGGTGCAGAAGGGCGTTACCCAGCCGTACAAGCCAACTTCATGGGATTCGATACCCGACTGGGCTAAAGATGAGGACGGACATTGGTGCTTAGCCTATACCGGCACTATCGCCTTCATGACCAATACTGAATTAGTTAAAAATCCCCCCAAGAGCTGGGCTGATCTGCTTAAAGGCGATTATAAGATCACGGTAGGCGATGTCGGCATTGCCGCACAGGCCAATAATGCCGTACTGGCTGCAGCCTACGGTTTAGGCGGCGATGAGAGTAACTTAAAGCCGGCCTTAGAGTTCTTTGGCGAGCTGGCAAAGCAGGGCCGTCTGCTGTTCACCGACCCGTCGCTGGCTAACTTGGAGAAGGGTGAAGTTGAAGTTGCGCTGCTGTGGGATTTCAATGCGCTGTCCTATCGCGATAAGGTCGATGCCAGCAAGTTTGTCGTGTCTATTCCGCAGGAAGGCTCGGTAACCTCAGGCTATACCACCATCATTAATAAGTATGCCGCTCATCCCAATGCCGCAAAGTTGGCCCGTGAGTTTATCTTCTCAGATAAAGGTCAAATCAATTTAGCGCGCGGTTATGCCCGTCCGATTCGCAGCGACGTGGTTCTGCCGGCTGATGTGAAAGCTAAACTGATTCCGGATAGTGAATACGTCAATGCACGTCCGGTGAAGGACTTTGCCGCATGGGAAAAAAGCTCGCGCAGACTGCCGCGCATGTGGCAGGAATACGTGCTGATCCATCAGCAGTAATAGGGGAGCCGTATGCCGAACAAAGTTATCTTTGTACTGCTTGACGGCTTATGCCAGCAGACTGCTCGTGAATGCATGGGCAGTCTGGGGGCACAGCTGGAGCGCGGCTCCGGCGTATTTTGCCGTGTGCAGTCGGAGTTGCCATCCTTATCCCGTCCTTTGTATGAATGTCTGCTTACCGGCGCCAATCCACTGACAAGCGGCGTTATCTGTAACAGCGTGGTGCGGCGCTCGACACAAGAATCGATTTTTGACTTAGCCAGTGCTCAGGGTAGAATCACAGCCGCCTCGGCCTATCATTGGGTCAGCGAACTGTACAATCACGCGCCCTATGATCCGGTTACTGATCGCATTATTAATGATAAGTCGGCCGCTATTCAGCACGCGGTTTTCTATCAGTGGGATGATTATCCAGATGAGGCGGTATTTTTTGATGCTGAGATGCTGCGTCGCCGCTATGATCCAGATTTTCTGCTGATTCATCCGATGAACATTGATGATATCGGACATAAATACGGCTCAGACAGCGCGCAGTACCGTAATGTAGTACGTCGCGATGATATTTATCTTTCTTATTACTTAGATGCATGGCTGCAGGCGGGCTATCAGGTGATTGTCACAGCCGATCACGGCATGAATCATGATGGTACGCATGGCGGCACTTTGCCCATTGAACGAGAGGTGCCATTAGTACTTTTAGGTTCTGCTTTTACTGAGCTTAAGGGGCAGGCGCTGCAGATAAAGCAGACTGAGATCTGCGGGCTGTGCTGCGAGCTTTTAGGCCTTTCCCATCATAAAGCACTGCCGCAGGGGGTGTACCATGGCAATGACTAAAAAGCGTTATCATCGCCGCGGCGCTAAAGCTTTGACCTATACCGCATTGTTGGGCCCTTTTGCGCTGTTGTTCGCGCTCTTTCAGTTAGCACCGGTGCTGTGGGTGGTGATCAATTCCTTCATCTACGACGGTGAGCTGACTCTTGATAATTACCGCGCGATTTGGGATTCGGCCTTTACCTTGCAGTCTTTCTACAATTCGCTATGGCTGTCGCTTATCTCCAGCCTCATAGGTCTGATTATTGCCCTGTTGCTGGTAAACTCGTTGCGCCGCGTAGATTGCAGGTTGCGTCGCATGGTGATTTCCTTCATCAACATGAGCTCCAATTTTTCCGGGGTACCTTTAGCCTTCGCCTTCATCATTATTTTAGGTGTCAACGGCTCAATAACGCTGTTGTTGCGCTCCATCGGACTGGTTGAGGAATTTGACCTCTACAGCAAGTGGGGACTCTTGGCTATCTATACCTACTTTCAGATCCCGCTTGCGGTACTTTTGCTGTACCCGGCCTTTGATGCGTTGAAAGATGAATGGCAGGAAGCGGCGCAGCTTTTGGGAGCTAGCATGTTGCAGTACGTTCGCAAAGTTGCGTTGCCGGTGCTGACTCCAGCCATCATCGGTACCTTTGTGATCTTAATTGCCAATGCCATGGGCGCTTATGCCTCGGTGTATGCGTTGACCTCAGGTAATTACAACGTTATCACCATCCGTATTGCTGCCTTAGTTTCTGGCGATATTTTCCTTGAGCCTAATTTGGCTGCAGCCATCTCGGTACTTTTAATGTTGATCATGGCTGTTATTGTGATGATTAACTACACGTTGCTTAATCGGTCTCGCTATGCAAAAAAGCAATAATCTTATCTGTCATCGCATCATCATCGGCATCATTGTGCTAATTATGGTGCTGCCTTTAGTTGCGACGCTACTGTACTCCCTGTCAACGCGCTGGGGTGCCACTATACTCCCAGATGGCTTGACGCTGCACTGGTATATCGATCTGCTGTCAGATCCGCGCTTTTTATGGAGCTTTGCCCGCTCGATTTTAGTGTGCGCTGCGGGGCTTGCTCTGTGTATAGTCGTCATGATCCCGGTCATCTTCATTGTGTTTTATTCACTGCCCGGGCTCAAGAAAGTGTTCAACTTTATCGTAGTACTGCCCTTTGCAGTACCGCCGGTCGTTTCATCGGTTGGCCTATTGCAGCTGTACTCTGATGGCTTTCTTCCCATCAGCGGTACTTTCTGGATCTTGATTTTCACGTATTTTACGATTGTCATTCCTTTTGTTTATCGCTCCATGGCCAACAGTTTTGCCGCCGTCAGTTTGCATGATTTGATGGATGCCGCACGTCTATTGGGTGCCTCAACGCCGCAAGCTTTCTTTAAGTGCGTACTGCCTAATTTAAAAAAAGGTATTCTGTCTGCCGTGTTCATCAGCTTCTCAATTCTCATCGGTGAGTTCGTGTTTGCCAACATTCTGGTCGGTACCCGCTTTGAGACGCTGCAAATCTACTTATACAACACGCGCCAAGTCAGCGGCCACTTTACCTCGGCCTTGGTCATTTTCTACTTTGCCTTCATTTTCTTACTGACTTTCATCGCCAGCCGTTTGGGAAATCACAAATGAGTTACGTTGTCGTTTCAAATTTAACTAAGTCCTTTGACAATACTCCGGTCTTTGCCAACATTAATTTCACTATTAAAAAAGGTGAGTTCATTACGCTGCTGGGGCCTTCTGGATGTGGTAAATCAACGCTTTTGCGCTGCATCGCTGGTCTTAATTCGGTCAATGAGGGGCGCATCATGGTTGAAGGTCAGGAAATTACCGATCTGCCGCCACAAAAGCGTGGTATCGGCATGGTGTTTCAGGCCTATGCGCTGTTCCCCAATATGACTGCGTATGAAAATATCGCTTTTGGTCTGAAGATTAAAGGTATTAATCCAAAAGAGATTGAGCGCAAGGTTAAAGAAATTATTGAGGTGGTGGAACTGCAAGGGCGTGAGGATCATTTAATTGATGAGCTATCCGGCGGTCAGCGTCAGCGTGTAGCCTTAGCTCGCGCCTTAGTGACGCAGCCGCGCATCCTGTTTTTAGATGAGCCGCTGTCGGCCTTAGATGCGAAAATTAGAAAGCGTCTGCGTTACATGATCCGCAAGATTCAGAAGGAAATGGGCTTGACCACGATTTTCGTGACCCATGATCAGGAAGAAGCCATGGTCATGTCCGATCGTATTTTTTTGATGCATCAAGGGGCGATTGTGCAGTCCGGCACTCCGTCAGAGGTCTATGCACATCCTATCAATGAATTTGCCGCTGGTTTCATGGGCAATTACAACATTATTGATGAAACGCACAGTAAGCAGTACTTTGGCCGGAGTGGCAGTCACAAGACGGCAGTGCGTCCTGAGTCCATCTTCATTAATCAGCCTCCAGTTGGCGTTAAGTGTCTGTCGACGCCGCTTGAGGGGGTCGTCACCTTCAAACAGCTGCTTGGCAATGTGGTACGCTATGCGGTACAGGCCGATGATCTAGATTTTTCAGTGGACGTGCTTAACTCTCATGCTGAGCAGTACGCAGAAGGGCAGACGGTTAAGCTTTATTTCAGCGCCGATGAAATCAACGATCTGAGGGCTTAGCATGGCGGCCACACTTTACGTCTTTGATCTTGACTACACGTTAATTGATGTGGATAGCAGCACCATGTGGTGTCGCTATCTGGCAGAACATGGCTTGGTGCAGACGCCGGACTTCCTTGCGCAGGAAGCGGCCTTAATGGCACAGTACGATAAAGGCAGTATGGATGTGCATGATTATATTGACTTTTCCATGCGGGCTTTGCAGCACTTAACGCGTGCTGAGATTGAGGAGCACTGCCGACGATATGCCCAGAGAGTGCTGCGCGCACATATTTTTCCGCAGGGACATGCGCTGGTGAGTAGCCTTTTGAGCCGGCGTTTGCCGCTTTTAATCATCTCGGCCAGCGCGGCTTTTATTGTACGTGCAGCTGCGGAGCTCCTGCAGGTGCCTGCAGAGCAGGTGCTGGCCGTTGAGGTTGAGACTAAGGGCGAGTATTACGGCACCGCAATTGTGGGGCAACCACCGTATCAGGCCGGCAAGGTAGCCTGTCTACAGGAGTGGCAGCGCCAGCACGGCTATACTGATGCGCGCGTACAGGTATGGACTGATTCTATCAACGATTTGCCGCTGTGTAAGTACGCTGAGCGTGTCCATGCGGTCAATCCTAGCGCGGCTTTTGCGGCTGAGGCATTACAGCGCGGCTTTGAAATTCTGCACTGGCAGCGCTGAGCGCTGCCTTGAGGAAGGCGCCATTAAATGGTGGCGCTTAGCCTTGAGTGATCGCGTAGTTGCTTTTATATAAACAGACAGCGCAAACCGCGTAGCTTCAGCTGCGCGGACGAAGCGGCTGCCTTAGTGTTAATCTTTCGCAAGGTGCCGGGACTGGGTATTTGTGATCGGTTAGCCTTACCCATATCCACTTCATGTAAGTGCCCCCATGCCGGAGATAGCAACAACCCTTAAGGTCAGACTGAAGACCTCCGCAAAGGTGGCGGCTAAGCTCCGCCGCGCCATGGACTGTGCGCGCTTTGTCCATAATCCCCTGCTGCATGAACGTGATTTTGTCTGCAGGGATTATCTTGATGAAATTAAGTCACGTCAGTGCTTTGGCAAGGCGCTCTCACGTAATGAGGCAGCGGCCCGGTGGGTCCGTCCTGAAGCGGTAAGCAAATTTTGCTTTAATTACCGTCTGCGGCAGCTTAAAAAACATTACCCGTTTCTTGCTGCAGATGCCCATTCACCGGTTCTACAACAGGAGTGCCGGAAGCTTTGTAGGAGCGTAGCGACGTTTTTTGCGGGGAAAAGGTCGGCTATTCGCGCTTTAAACGCAAAGGTGAAACTGAGAGCATACGATATCCGCAGTTCGTGCGCGTTGCTTTAAAGCGCCGACAGCTGTTCCAGCTAAAGCTGGGGTAGCTTAACATCTGCAATAAGCAACTGCCCGTAAATCTTAAGCAGGCTGAGAGTATTCACGCCGCCA
>CALXOV010000013.1 GCA_944390105.1 uncultured Succinivibrionaceae bacterium | reverse complement strand
TGCGGAGCGGTAGTTCAGCCGGTTAGAATGCCTGCCTGTCACGCAGGAGGTCGCGGGTTCGATTCCCGTCCGTTCCGCCACCTTTGATGAATATTCCTAAATTTGTAGAGCCTTTACGGCTCTTTTTTGTTTGTAGTCCTTCCATTTTTTCTAAAAAAGATCCCTCTTAATGCTTAATTGCTGAAAATAAAAGCTTAATTTTAAGATTGCGGGCTTTACCACGCTTGTCTTTGCTGCAAGGCAGTGCCACAATGATGCGCAAAGGAGGACGGCGATGAGCGCGGCTTTAATGAAAATCGGACATGTGTGCTTAGCGCGCGGCGTAGGTGCTGCGCAGCAGCAGGCGTTGCACTTAATGCGTAATTTAGCTTCCATGGGGGTCGAGCAACTGCTTATCTGCCGGGATGATAGTCCGCTTATTCGTCAAGTTAAGGGTACCCCTTTTCTTAAGATCATTAAAATTCATGGGGTGACCGATCCGCGTTTTACCGGTCACTTTGCGGTACTGCGTAAAATACAATTGCTCCTCGCTCACGATCAGCATGGCCTTAATTGGGTCTTTGTGCATTTTCTCTTTACCGGTGTGCCCTATCTGCCCTGCCTGCATGAACCTCAGCTTCCGGCATCGGCGCTTTACGGTAAAGCCTTATTCTCATGGGCCCAGGCGGTAGTGTGCTCGACGCAGAGCTCTGCTTTGGCATTAAAGCAGTCCTACGGCATTACGGCGCAGCTGATTTCCAATTGTGTAAATGACCTAAAGCCCTTTGCTCCGCGGGTGCAACGGCTTAAAGAGCAGTTTGCCGGGCGTTTAGTGATAGGACAGGCCGCGCCGCTTATCAATCGGCGCTATGGCCAATCTATCATTATTGATGCGGCGCGCGCCGTAATTAAATCTATCCCCGATCTTTTGGTGCTTCTTATCGGTGATGGCAATGACCTTGCGTTGCTCAAAGAAAAAGCAGTGGATCTGCCTAATATTAAATTTATCTCACTGTCGGGAGGAGCCCGCGCGGCTGACTATATTGCGGCACTGGATATTTACGTAAGTCCAGTCAAAGAGGGAGATGAGTATACCGAGCAGACTTTGCTCGATGTGCTTGATCTAAATATTCCGGTGGTGACGACGCGTTTAGATGGAGTCAGTGATTTTATTTCCCACGGCGATAACGGCTACGTGATTGAGCCTAATGCTCAGGCGCTGGCTGATGCGTTGTTGTACTTGCGCGGTCATCGCGCAGTATTGCCGTTATTGGCCAAGGGCGGACGGCGCACCGCTGACGAGCACCGCCCTGAGCAGATGGCGTTGGCTTATTATCAGCTGTTGCGCCGTGAGCTTAAAATCTGACCTCTTTGATCTCCTCACCGCCCTGAAGCGGCAGAGCTTTACGACGCGTTAGATAAACTTAGCGCAGGCGTTTGCCATGGGCTTTAGCATAGAGCGCTAAGTATTTATTGATGGTGTAGCTGGCTGATGATATGGCATTCCACAGACCCCAGCGCCCATCAAGAAAGCCGCGGCGCAGGAAATACACACGGATAAAGGTGAACAATCCGCGTAGCGGAATACTCCATAAGGCCACGCTTTTGCCACGAGAATGTTTCTCTTCAGCAAAATGCAGCGCATAGTTCAGCTGTTTGCCAAGGCACTGCCCGACGCTTTGATAGGTATAGTGGATGAGCGGCGACTTTAAATACACTACCTTACCGTCAGGCGGCACGATCACATGCTCATGTACCTTAGCATCATTAAAGCTAGTGTAGTCGGTACGATAGCAACGCAGCACATAATCGGGAGACCAGCCGCAATGGGCAATCCTCTCGCCAAACAGATGATTGCACCGCGCCAGCGCAAAGATTTCATTGCCTTTAGCTTGCTGCAGCGCCTGCGTCAGCTCCGCAATTAAACTTGGGGTGAGTCTTTCATCGGCATCAAGGTGCAGAATGTAGCTGCCGCAGGCCGCCTGCTGCGCCTGCTGGCGTTTATGTCCCCAGCCTTGCCAGTCGGTGAATTCCACCACGCGCGCTCCCGCGGCAGCGGCCAGCTCCCGCGTGTTGTCGCTACTCTGCCCGTCAATTACCAACACCTCGGTAGCAAAGCCGTGAGTAGATTGAATGCAGGCGGTTATATTAGCACTTTCATTCTTGGTCAGAATGATCACGCTAACGCTTGGATTTGGCATTTGCGGTAGGGTGCTATGAGCTGCCCTGTCCGTCTGCTCGGTTGCCTTGACGGTGCGGTAGGCGGCATCCTTAAGCATCCAGAACCTCCACATGAGCCCCATCGGGCTGCAGCAGTGGCAGGCCGCTTAATTGCTGTAGACACAGTGTTTGTGCCACTAAGGCCTGTGCTTCTTTCTTTTTATCTTTAAGCGTAATGTTAAGCGCATAACGGCAGCTTAGATTGTGCGATGCATCCTTAAGATCGGTAAGCGTTAGCACCGTATTGCCGTCCGTATCTAGCTTAAGCGAGAGCACGTAGCGCACGCCGTCGCACAGTGCCTGCAGTAAGGCTGCGTTATCTGGCAACATGCCAACAAGGGCGCGCTGTATATTAAGATTGGAGGCCAGCTGTGCAGGAAGAATGCCGGCGGTGGCGCGATCAAAAATTGCCCAAGCGTCGTTTCCTGCAGCCGCTTGTAGGCGTTCGCCTAAATTAAAATCATCCTCGCAGATAAGATACGGCCGAAGCTCGCTCCGCACCGCCGCAATCGCCATGCTGCGCTCCTCATCTTTACTGCCATGTGAGATAACTTTTATTTCCAAAAGCGGATAGGCAGCGCGGTAGCCCAGCACAATGCTTTGCGGTAAGGACAGCTGTTGCAGCGTCAGTCCGATCTTGGATTCAGAGACGCCAAAGCAGAAAAAGCGCTTGACCTGTGTACTTTCCTGAATGCCTAAATGCTCAATGAGCCATGGGCGAATCGCCTCTTGATACATCGGTTTGAATTCAGACGGTACGCCTGGCGTAAAGAAGCACATTGCGTGTTTAATGCGCAGATAAAAGCCGCAGGCGGTGCCGCGAGGATTGTCGATCATCACGGCGCCCTTGGGCAGCATAGCCTGCTTTAAATTATTTTCCGGCATCGGGCGGTTGCGCGCGGCATGCCATTCCCGCAGTCGCTCGACCCACGGTGCGTACAGCTCCTGCGGAACTCCTGCCGCGATCGCGGCAGCCTCTGTAGTATTGTCATCACTGGTCGGACCTAAGCCGCCGTTAACTAAAATAATGTCTGCCTCAGCCGCGCGTTCGCTCAGCAGCTTGACGATATCTTCAAGCTTATCGCCTACCGTGTGACGGTAGCGCGCCTGCAGGCCTAAAGCCAGCAGTTCTTGGGCTAAATACGAGACGTTGGTGTCGGTAATAAAGCCGGTAATGACCTCATCGCCGGTAGAGATGATTTCGAGCTGCATGATGATTCGTCCTGAGTCAAAGTAGTGTCGGCGCTTGCTTTTTGCGCTGGCAGACTTCTATGATACTGCAAAACAAAGTGCATTAAGCTTGATGCGTAAGGACCCATACTATGCCAATTAAGATCCCCACCGGCCTGCCGGCCGCCTCGGTGCTGACTTCTGAGCAGGTTTTCGTAATGACGGAGCAGCGCGCTGAGCATCAGGACATTCGTCCGCTCAATCTGCTATTTTTAAATTTAATGCCCAAGAAAATCACCACTGAAATTCAGTATATGCGCAAACTGTCCAACACCGCCCTGCAGATCAATATTGATTTGCTACGCGTGGATAAGCACGTGTCGCGCAATACGCCGCAGCTGCATCTTGATACCTTCTATCATGATTTTGCGGAAATTGAAGATCGCTATTACGACGGCATGATCGTGACCGGGGCGCCGCTCGATCAGGTAAGCTTTGAAGAGGTCACCTATTGGCAGGATTTAGTGCGCATGATCAAGTGGTCCGAGGAGCATGTTACTTCAACTTTATTCTCCTGCTGGGGGGTTGCGGCAGCTTTAAATATCTTCTATGACCTGCCGATGTTAAATCGTAAAGATAAGCTCTCGGGGGTTTATTTGCACAATCGGGCGCAAACTACCGATCCGTTAATTCGCGGTTTTGATGATGTGTTCTATGCCCCGCAGTCGCGTTTTATTGATTTCCCGACACAGGTAATTGAGGACAATACCGATCTGCATGTATTGGCCGATAGTCCTGAGGCCGGCATGTTTCTGGCGGTAAGTCCGGATGGACGGCAGATTTTTGTGACGGGTCATCCTGAATACGATGCGCTGACTTTAGCCGAAGAATATCGCCGCGATGTCAATGCGGGCAAAAATCCGCATATTCCGGTTAATTATTTCCCGCACGATGATCCTAATTTTGCTCCGCCTTGCACGTGGCGCGCGCATGCTTCCTTGCTCTTTGGCAATTGGCTCAACTACTACGTTTATCAGGTGACACCGTTTAATTTTGCTGCACGCAAGCCCGAGCAGGAAACTCCTTTGCGTTAAAAAACATTTGTATAACAAAAAGCAGCAAAGCATCGGCGGGAGGTTCTGCGCTCGGCCACTGGTTTTTTGCCGCTTTTGGCAAAGAGGGATTTAGCTCAGTGCTTATGGCGTAGCGCGATAGCGCTGCTTCGGGGCGGTGCTACAAGGATTGCCGACAGCAGCGCGCGACTTTAGCGGGCTAATGAACTGGGGGCAACCCCTACGGGTCACCCCGATGCCGCTTTCATCCCTACGCTAAAAGCATAGAGAATTTCGCGGCATTTAGTTAAATAACATTTGCAAAGTGGAACGCCTTAGCATATTAAGGCTGCAGTAAAGCATGCAGCTGCGAAACGGCACTATCGAGGCTGGCTTTACGCAAAGCTGTGCTTTGATTGATTTTAAGCGTATCTTCGGCTGTAAAACGCTCTACATCAGCCATGTTCAGCTCAGCTAAAAAGCGGCTGGGCTCTGGCAACTGCAGCTGCCCGCGTATACGGCGCGTTTTGCAGTAGGTCATAATCAGCTGTTGCTGCGCGCGCGTAATGCCGACGTAAGCTAGACGACGCTCTTCATCAACATTACCGTCGTTGTCTTCAAGGCTGTTTTTGTGCGGTAGAATGCCCTCTTCCATGCCCACTAAAAACACTATGGGAAACTCAAGCCCCTTGGAGGCATGCAGCGTCATCAGCTGTACGGCATCCTCTGTTCCGTCATCATTGCCGCGCATTTCCATCATTTCCCTCAGGCCGAGTTTATCTACGGCTTGAGCAAAGCTACGCGCCGGCTCACCGCGACGTCCTTTAATCAACTCTCCGACCCATGTACAGATCTGCCGCACATTGCTCATGCGGTATTCAAGTGCCGCTTTGTTGACGCGCGGACCGTTTAAATACGCTTCATAACCGATAAGCTCAGGTAGGTTTTGAGCAAGCTCGCAATCGCGTTGCTGTAGAATAAATGCGCGCAGCTTAGTAGTTAGTACAATGAATTCGCCCACCGCACTACGTTGCGCAGGGGTTAGGCTGTGATCGAGACTGCTACTTAACATCAGGTCAAAAAGTGACATGCGCAGGACTTTGGCGGCGGCAGTGAGTTTTTCTAAAGTTTCACTTCCGATGCCGCGGCGCGGTACATTTATGATGCGCAGCAGTGCGCTGTCATCTTGCGGATTTGCCAGAAAGCGGCACCAAGCCATGATGTCCTTGACTTCGCTTTGGGCAAAAAAGCCGGTACCTCCGGAGACGCGGCATGGAATGGCGGCCTGCAGGAGCAGACGTTCAAACCAGCGCGATTGAAAATTGCTGCGGTACAGCACCGCAAATTCATGCCACGGACGGCGCCGCAGAAAGCTGTAGGCTTTAATCAGGCCCACTACGCGTTCGGCTTCACGCTCTTCATCTTGGCATTGATAGATTTCAATGGCTGGACCATCAGCGTGGGTGGAGAACAGCGTTTTTTCAAATAGGTGCGGATTGTTGGCAATTAAAGTATTGGCGCAGCGCAGAATGCGGTTTGACGAGCGATAGTTCTGCTCAAGTTTAATCACTTTAAGCGTCGGAAAGTCTTCTGCCAACAGGCGGATATTTTCGGGGCGTGCTCCGCGCCAAGAGTAAATTGACTGATCATCATCCCCCACCACGGTAAAGCGCTGCAAGCGGCTGACCAGAATTTTGAGCAGTTGATACTGCGTTTCATTGGTGTCCTGATACTCATCAACTAACACGTAATAAAAGCATTGCGCCCAGCGTTCACGCAGCTCCTCATTGGTCAGCAGATGTTTGGCCGGCAGATATATGAGATCGTCAAAGTCCACCGCGCTACAGGCTTGCAGATAACGTTCATAGGCAAGATAAATTTGCCCCATTACCGAATCTTGCACGTCACGGCCGGCTTTAAGCTGGCCTTTCCACAGGGAAATGGCGGTCTGCACGGACTGCAACAGTTCGCTTTCACTGTCATCGCGCAGCAGGTCTGCAAATTCATCGCGTAAGATGTCGCGCAGTACCTTGCGGCAGTCCTGTTCATCAAAGAGGGCAAATTTACGGTTAAGCCCAAAGGCACGATACTCAAGGCGCAGCATCTCCAGTCCCAGCGAATGGAAAGTGGAGATCCACAATTTAGCAGCCGCTTCCTGGGGGAGTGACTTGGCGGCGCGTTCACGCATTTCAGCGGCGGCTTTATTGGTAAAAGTCAGCGCACAGATGCGATTGGGCGCAATGCCGCAGCCGCGGCACAGCTTGACGATTTTCTCAGTAATGACGCGAGTTTTACCTGAGCCGGCACCGGCGAGAACTAAGCATGGGCCGTCAATATAATCAACCGCCTGTTGCTGCGCAGGATTTAATTGCATGCTATAAACCCGCGTAGCGGGTAAAGTTTAGCGGACGGCCATTTAGCGAGTTTGACTTAAAAATCAGCTCATTGCCGTCATCGCTTTGCGCGACCTGTATTGTCTGTAGGCAGAGGCTGCTGCACAACTCCTGATCCTGCGGCGGACACAATAGGAGCAGGCCGCAACCAAGCTCAGCGCTAAGGCTCTGCAGCTTAGCGATAAGCGCTGCATGCTGGGTTTGAGCAAATACGGTCAGATCGATGGCTAAGGTAAAGCTACCTTCATGCTGCAGCCGCAGCGCACTCCAAGCGTAGCGAATCTCCTCAAGGGCTACACGCTCCTCAGGGGCGGACAGCAGCACCGCTCGGGCATTTGGATAGGCCTCAAAAGGCAGGGGGGTAGGCGTTGCGTCATCATTAGTTAAGTCATGGCAGATAAACTGCCACGCCGCAGCGGTAGTGACAGTGATAAGCCTGCATAAACGTTCTTGCATGATAAGGCGCAGCGTACGGCGCAATACCGTACAAGGGGCGCACAGCGCGTATAAATGCGCAGATAGATGCAGGCGCGATAGCGCTGTGGCATCGTCAATAAAACGATACTGTTCATGCGTCTGCAGTACCGGAGTGGTGCTGAAAGTCAGCATTTCCTCTAGATGACTTAAGCGCCAGCTTAAGCTGTCGCGCGCGTTCATCAGCGCTTGATTGAGACTTTGGTATGGAAAGGCCGCATCAATTTTCTTAAAAGGCTGTTTTAGACTGTAAAGCCCAGCGCACAGCGTCTTGACACATTCGGCTCCCGCGCCGTCTTCTTGGATGCAGATGTAGAAGATGCGCTTACTGCCGCCTACGCTCTTGCTGCATAGCTCAAGTAGATTGCGGGCTGCAGCCGGAGTACTCAGAGCCACGGCATGATAGTTGAGGGTCTCAAGGCTTAGCGCATCAAGTTCTTGTTCGCACACAAAGACGGCTCCGTCATGTTGCAGTGCGCTTTCATTGAAGATGCTGACGTTGCCGCGGCGACGCAACTTGTCCGGCGCGGCGCTATCGCAGTTGTATACGGTATAGCCGTAGTCTGAATAGGGGAAAATAACCGCACGCCATAAAATCTGTTCTCCGGTGTGGGCATCAGCACCTGCTGCATAGGATTCGTCATAGCCTAAATGCAAGCGGGTAATCACTTCATTGGACAGGCCGTGGCGCGTAAAGAAATCCGTGAGCCCGACTTTAGCTGCCGCTTGGCGCAGGTAGTCAGCATAATTGTATTTGGGCTCGGTGAGATCAGGATAGCTGCGCTCATTAGATGAGCTAATGAAGCTGACATTGCTTTGACGGTAATGATTGCCGGTAAGCCCGAAAACCGCGCCACCAGCCGGCGGCAGGTTGGCTGCATATTGCCCATCATCACGCTCACTACTGTAATTGGCCGGAGTATTGAGCGGGCGCTTGATATTATCGCTAAGCTCATTCTGCTGCGGGCGCGGCGGATAGAGCGGAGAAAAGGATGGGGCGGGAGCTTGGGGCTCGGAGCGGCTATCGTAGCTGTCGCGTTTTAGTTCAAAGTTTGGCTCTTTGCGCAGCCCAAAAGTCGCGGCGCCGGCATTTTCAAAATTGATGGTACGCTCATGCAGTGGCTGCGGAGATTGTCCTAAAAATAGCTCACAGGCTTTGCTGTACTGCGCGTTGAAGTCGCTGAGACCGTAATCAAAGCCGATGAGGGCAAAAATATCGTAGTTGGCACCGCAGCCATAGCATTGTACGCAGTGGGTATGCGGGTTATAGTTCATGCTTTGCCGATGATCCGGGTGCTGTGGGTTTAAGCAGGCAAAGCTCTCATCTGGATTGATGCCGCGGCTGCGCAGGTAATCGGGCAGCTTGCCTCTGAGAAATTCTTTAGTGCGCTCGAAATCGTGGTCAAACATGGAACATCTTCCTTAGTCCTGCGCGGTGATCTGCGCTAATAGATAGCTTGCAATTAATAGTCCGGCGCTGGCGGTTACCGGCATGCTGGCACCAAAGCGCGGCAGATTGGTACTCTGCACCGGGCTGTAACGTGGTTTTTCGCTTGAGTAGGTGCAGGTAATGCCCATTTTGGCACCGCCTTGCGGAAAATTATACTCCCGGCGCAAAATATCTCGCACGTGCTTGATAAGTCCGTCACCGTGCGCTTGCGCCATGTCGCCAAGATGCAGCTGCGTCGGATCGACACGTGCTCCGGCGCCGCCTGAGACTGCAAAGCAGGTTCCGCGCTGATGCAGAAAATTGATAAGTGCGCATTTGGCATTAATATCGTCGATAGCATCAGCGGCAAAAGGCGGACAGTCCGCAAGTTCATGGATGATGTTCTCTTTGGTCAGTAGCAAAGCACGGGTATGGATGTTAAGCTGCGGATTAATACGTAGCAATCTTGCAGCTAAAGCCTCTACTTTAAGCTGCCCCAAGGTATCGGCAGTCGTATGCAGTTGACGATTGGAGTTTTTAATTTCAATCGTATCGGCATCGATCAAGGTCAGCGTGCCGACGGCACTGCGGCACAGTGCTTCGGCAATCCACGAGCCGACTCCGCCTACGCCGACAATCAACACATGCGCTTGCTGTAATTTGTTAAAGCCCGCCTCGCCGTATAAGGCGCGAATTCCGGTGAAACGCAGCAGATTTTCTGCACTAAGCTGAGGGGAGATCGCAGATGAACCCATAAAAAACTATACTTCCTTTTATCTGCGCGGGACGCCATTGCCGCTGCGCTTAACTTTATTTTTAGCTGAAATTGTACTGTACACAACGCTTTGACAGCAAACAGCGACGCCGCTAGCTTAGACTTTGGATCGTGCAAAAGACAATCGTCTTAGTTATAGCGTTGAGCACCATTGGATCGGCAAGAGCGGGGATGAAGGAGGATTAGGTATTCTTTTGCCGCCGATATGCATGCCTAGAGGGTAAATAAAAGGACGCATGACAGGTATACTCAGCAAAGTTTGCCGCAAAAGCACGGAGTTGCGTGCTATTCGGCCGCAACAAGCAATATAGGATTAGCTTTAGTTGAAAAAATTATTTTATTAATCAAACTGTTAACAAAATTTTTAAAAAAAATTAAAAATTTGCTTGCCAAGCTATGGGGTGCTCCGTATAATAGGCCCCGCAAAATCAATCCTGAATGAAAGGACGTGATCCCGTAGCTCAGTTGGATAGAGTATCGGCCTCCGAAGCCGAGGGTCAACAGTTCGATTCTGTTCGGGATCACCACGTGCGAAAGTGGCGAAATTGGTAGACGCGCAAGCTTCAGGTGTTTGTACCGCAAGGCGTGAGGGTTCGAGTCCCTCCTTTCGCACCAACTCTCTGACCCCTCCCAAAACCGAAAACCCCGCGTTTTACCCAAATTTTCTACTACCTGACCTCCTGAATTTTGCAAACTAGGTCATCATCAACTCGACTAATGGGCCTGCAGATCGTGCCCATGGGGTTTCCAGGCCTCCTTCAGCTCGTTTGCCGGTGCCAGAGTTTTCTCGTAGTGGGATTCGGGCG
>CALXOV010000012.1 GCA_944390105.1 uncultured Succinivibrionaceae bacterium | reverse complement strand
AATGCCCTTAGGAGCATTTTCGACTAGCATCAGATCGTACTTGTCGGTCATCTTAGCTAAGTTGCGTGAAGTACGGGTGCCCATCTTGCCGCCGGCACCGATAACGGCTACTTTGATTTTTTCCATCGTTATTTCCTTACGTTACTTGACTTAAAAACGTTTAATCCACAATCGGTTGTGACCTGGTTACTTCTTTAAGGTGGTCTTAACCTTGTCGGCAATTGCCTCTGGCGAGAAGCCGTAGGCGTCAGCCAGTTCCTTGGCCGGGCCGGATTCGCCGTAGGTGGTCAGCGCAATGCGCGTCACGAAGGCCGGGCGATGCTCGCAGGCTAAGCGGCTGATGTAGGAGCCGACGCCGCCGTTGATATTGTGGTCTTCAATCGTGAACAGCTGATTGGACTTGGCCATGGTCTCAAGGATGGCGCTGGGGTCTTTGCCGTAGAGAATGTTGATGTCAGCTACGGTGACGTTGATGCCCTGCTCCTTGAGCAAATCGGCCGCGGCGAGCACGCGATCGAGCACAAAGCCGTTGGAGAACAGCACCGCATCATTGCCGTATTCCTTGAGCACCGTGATGCCGCTGGCGCTGAACGGAGTGCCTTCGGGGAAAATATCTGGCTCTTTACCCGAGGCGACACGGATGTAAACCGGGCCCGGGGTCTTGACGGCGAGCTTGCAGGCCTCATAGCACTGCTGCGGGTCAGACGGAGTGAAGATAGTGTAGTTCGGGAAGCTTGACACAATCGCCAGCTCTTCGTAAAACTGATGGGTTACGCCCTCGCGCTCACCACCAATCAGGCCGCCGTTTACACCGATGAACTTAACGTTCTGATTGGTGTAGCCTACGAAGGTACGCATTTGCTCGCAGGCGCGCATGGTTAAGAAACCGCCGTAGGTGCCGACAAACGGAATTACGCCAGCGGTAGCTAAGCCGGAGGCTACATCCACGGCGCACTGCTCAGCGATGCCGCATTCCACATAGCGCTCCGGGTATTTTTCACCAAATTCCACGGCACGCATCGCCTTTAAGGAATCCGGGCATACGATGACCAAGTTCTTAACTTCCTCGGCCAGATCCAGCATGGCAGCGGCAAACGCCTCACGGGTACCTTTGTATTTTGTAGTCATGGTTATTCTCCTAATTCCTTCTTGGCGATAGCGAACTGTTCGTCAGTCGGCACGCCCTTGTGCCAGGCATTGTTGTTTTCCATGTATGACACGCCCTTACCCTTGATGTCGTCGCACACGATGCAGCTCGGGCAGCCCTTGTTGGCCTTAGCCAGCGCAATGGCGGAGCGAATCGACTTGATGTCGTGACCGCAGATTTCCTGGGTGTACCAGCCAAAGGCGCGGAAGCGATCGGCGATATTGTTATGACCGACGGTAAATTCAACGGACTTGTAGCTCTGCCAGCCGTTTCTATCCACGAATACGATTAAATTATCAAGCTTGCGTCCTGCAGCCATGTTGACGCCTTCCCAGCACACGCCTTCCTGCAGCTCGCCGTCACCGGTGATGACGTAGGTGTAGTAGTCACGGTTGGTGATTTTGGCTGCATAGGCCATGCCGGCACCGATGGCAATGCCGTTGCCCAAGGAGCCAGACGTCATATCCAGGCCTTCAGTGTTGTGCATTGACGGATGGCCTTGGAATTTGCTGTGCAGTTCGCGTAAATGGAAGTGCTCCACCTTCGGATTGAAGAAGCCGCGCTCATTTAATGCTGCGTACAGAATCGGGCAGGAATGACCCTTAGACAGGATTAGACGATCTCTATCCGGCCAGTTGGGCTCTTCGGGCTTTAAACGCATCACATCGAAATACAGGGTGGCAATAATGTCGGCAATGGATAAGGCAGGGCCGGGGTGACCGTCCTTGCCCTCATAGACCATGCGTACAGCTTCGAGACGAAGCTTTTGAGCGATTTGGTGAAGTTCGGCTTCAGTCATGGTGTGCTCCTAAAATGATTCGCGATAACTAAAGTAGGAAGCGCTGGCAGAGGGTGACAGTAAAGCTGCCCACGCATCCTTTACTTAAAAATTTAGCAAGCTATGCAGTAACTAAATGTGAACTGATTCACAAAATCGCATATATAAAAATGCTGTAATAAGACTGTTGTTGGTCATTGACCTGATATAAATATATCTATTATCAAAATACCACATGTAAGAGATAAATCATGCTACTTAATTCAATATAATAAAACACAGTAAAATTTAATATTTTATAAATAAATTCGTAAATTGAATGTAAATCTTTATTTTACTATAATGCGAACGAAAAACATCCGCATATGCGGCTAGTAAAATGATCGGCAAGTATGCGCAAAAAATTTGACGCAGTTAAAATTTTTGCTTTATCTCGATGAAATTAAAGTCTATTTTATTAAATACGATGCATTGACAGCAGTTAGCGTGAAAAAATGTTAATGCATTAGCACGATTGCCCAGGAGGGCATAGTGCGCCGTCTTAGGCGGGGGTCAGGCAGTTTCGTGCGCCGCTATCTGCTAAGATAGGGGTTGACGGGGCGCGCTACGGCGCGCGATGACTGATTCTTCCCGCGTTAAGGGCGCGGTAGCAAATCTATCTATGTTAAAACGCAGTCTTTCCTTTGCTTTGTGGCTGGCAGTATGTATGCTGCCACTGTCTTGCTATTACGCTTCTTTTTATGCGCCGTCGCTGCAGAACAGCCCCTTGTATGTGACCTTAGTCTATAGTGCGGCAGTGCTCGGGCACTTCTTTTTATACTTTCTGCTCGCGGCTTTAATTTTAGGCGTACCGCTACTTTTATTTAAACGCCACCTCAGTGCACTTAATTTTCTGTATTTAAGCGCTGTGGCGCTGCTGTGCGCTTTGATATTGGCAGTCGATGCACATGTGTTTGTGCTCTATCGCTTCCATTTGACCTTGGCCATGCTCGATCTGTTCTTTAATGCCGGAGGCGAAGTGATAGCGCTCAGCTCTGCCACTTATACCTCAATAGGCATTGAGCTTGGGGTCATTATCTTGTATTCCGCGGCGGCGACAGCGCTCGCGCTGTGGCTGTCCTTTAAGCGACTGCGCGGCGCGGGTGTGCTGGGGGCGGTGTGCGTGGCCTGCTATCTGTGCGCCAACTTCGCCCATGCCTATGCCGCGGCCAAGGGGATACTGCCGATTAGCGAAATTGCCACTCGCTTGCCTTTATATAAGCCGCTGACCATGAACAGCCTGCTGATAAAAATGGGCGTCATCACTAAAGAGGAGCTGGCCAATCGCCAGATCACCTTGTCAACAGAAGGCTTTTTCGATTACCCTAAAGCCCCGCTGCAATATGCTCCTCCGGCGCAGCAGCTTAATGTGCTTTTTGTGCTGGTGGATGCCTTGCGCGCGGATATGCTGACTCCGGAAATCATGCCGCATACCTGGCAGTATGCGCAGGGTGCATACCGCTTCACTGACAGCTTTGCCGCTTCCAATTCAACGCGCGGGGGTATTTTTGGCCTATTTTACGGATTGCCTCCGGCGTATTGGCAGGTAGCGCTGGCCTCGGGTATTCCGGCGGCTTTAGTGCAGGCGACGCGCGACAATAATTATGCTTTGGGCGTGTTTACCTCGGCTACGGTGTATAAACCTGAGTTTAATCAAACCGTGTTTGCCGGGGAGAAAAATCTGCGGGTGCACTCTGAGGGTAAGGACGTGTTTGAGCGCGATGCCAATGCGATTAGTGATTTTATCGCCTTTACCGATAAGCTGCAGGGCAAGCCTTTTTTCAGCTTTATCTTCCTTGATAATGTGCACGGTGCTGCAGTTCCGGAGGATTTTCCCCATCCCTTTACGCCGTATCTTAAGACGGTAAATCACATGGAGCTAAATGCCAATACCGATCCCACGCCGTACTTTAATCTTTATAAGAACTCCGCTTACTACGCTGACTCTAATGTGGCGAAAATCCTCGCGTATTTGGAGCGTAGCGGTCTTGACCAAAATACCGTGGTGGTGATCTCAGCCGATCACGGCGAGGAATTTAACGACAATCATGACAATTACTGGGGCCATAACTCCAATTTCACTAAGGCGCAGACTCAAGTGCCGCTGGTGGTGAAATGGCCTGGCATGGGCGCAGGCGTCATTGATGAGCGTACCGTAAGCTATGATGTCAGCGCTACTATCCTGCCGCGGGTTTTTGGCGTAACCAATCCGCTAAGCGATTTCACCATTGGGCAAGATTTGTTTAACCTGCAGCCGCGCGCTTATTTTTTGGCAGGCTCGTATCTGGAAAATGCCGTGATTGAGCCTAAGCGCATTGTGCTTATCAATGAGGTCGGAATGCTGCAGTTTAAGAACTTGGATTACTCCGACAGCAGCGATACCTCGCGCAATGCTAATCTGCTCGATGCCTTTAAGGTTTTCTCGGAGTACTTGGATAAGGGGGAGCGTAAATGACTAGACGGGAGAAACTAGCCCTGTTGCTCATTCTTGGGCTGTCAGTTGTCTTATCCTTTTACTATCAGAGTCAGCAGTGGCTGTCGGGGGATCAATGGCAGATGCTCAACAAGGGCTTCGTGGCCGCACTGAGCGGAGAGTATCTGCCATACGGCAATGAAGCTAGCACCATGGGCAATGTGCCGGGCTCTTTGTCTTCCATTGTCATCGGTCTGCCGCTGGCTGTGTGGTTTCACCCGTATGCACCAGTGATGGTGCTTGAGCTTACGCGCCTTGCCGGAGTGCTACTCTTTATTGATGCGCTACGGCAGCTGTTCTCGCCGCGTACCGTAGTGATGGGTACCTTGCTGTATGCGTTAAATCCGTGGTTTTTATACGATAGTCTGCTCTACAACCCGGCCTATCTGTCCTTTGGCGCCGCCGTCGTGCTCAATATGCTGGTACGACTGCGCCGTGAAGGGCAGCACAAGTTACCTTATGGCTTAACTTTTCTTTATTCGCTGCTACTTACTTTAGGCGTCGGCTGGTGCCTGCAGCTCCATTTTTCTTGGCCGGTGCTCGTGGCTTTAACAGGGATTTTATGGTTACTGCGCGCCATTCGCTTCAGCTTTATCGGCGCGGCTGCCGGACTAATTTTACTGGGGATCTCCTTGATCCCCTATCTGCAGGAGGTCTTGATTAACGACGCCATTACCTCCAATCCTACCGCGTATGCCAAAGAGCGCTATTTCGGTTACGGTTTGGTGCATGTGTATCCGATGTTTAAAGCACTGCTGTATTGGCTGCGCTTTGGTTCGCTGCTTGTTACCAACAAAGCCATGGTGCCTGAGTTGGCGGCAACTGCGCCTTGGTATCAAGATGCGCTTTACTATCTGTGGCTGATTATTACGCAGGGCATCGGCGGGATCACGGTACTTTTTGCCGCGCTGGTCAATTATAAAATTATCCGCAGGCGCGTGCAGCCTGAGACTCCGGCTCTGCATTTTGTGCGGGCGCTGACCATAAGCTCCATCGGCGCGTTGCTACTGGCCGCCGCCGCCGCGACGCTGACGCTCAATTATTGGCAGATAATTATTCTGTTCTGCTTTGCCCTGTTGCCGGTGGTGTGCTATCTCGAGTATCGCCCGCTGCGCGTTCAGCTAGGATGGGCCTTGGGGGTGTTTATGGTCGTCAGCAATGTAATCAGCGCTAACGCTTCGGAAAAATTTAGCTACAAGGCTGATTACAGCACGGCTTTTTATCAGTATTGCCTTAAAACCTACACTCCGGCCCAATGTCACTTAAGCGCAGAGCAAGCGGCGGCGGTGCAAAGTGTGGATCTGACTAAACCTGAGGATTGAGCATGCAAAGTCTGCGCCTTTACGCGGATAAACCTGGACCCTTTTACCCGGCAGGGGCAGCGCTGCGTCTGTTGTATCGCGACGGAGCTGACTTGATGCCGGCAACGGTGCTACGTTGTTTTGACCCGGCATATGTTGCTGCCCAGGCCAGCGTCCTTACGGTTAAAGGCGGGCGCGGACAGACTTTGCTGTTTACTTTGGACTCAAAGGACTTAGTCCTGCGCCGCTATCTGCGCGGCGGACTGTGGGGTAAGCTGATGGGCGATAAATGCTGCTTGCTGTTTAAAACTTCACAGCGCGCTGCTGCAGAATTTGCGCTGCTAGAGCGGCTGGCTGCGCAGGGGTTGTTCGTCCCGACACCGTTATGGGGACTGGAGGCGCGCAGCGGTCTGTGGGTGCGTAATGCACTCATCACTTATCAGATCCCGCACAGCCGCAATCTGGCGGAGATTTTGGCGCAGCGCGCGTTGACGGAGGACGAGCTTAGGCTTATTGGTAAGACTTTAGCGCGCTTTTTTAAACATCAGGTGCTGCATACGGATCTTAATATTCGCAATATTCTGCTGACCAAGGCTGGGCGCTGCGCAGTGATTGACTTTGATAAATGCGCGCAGCTGCCGCATTTAAGCACGGCGCAGCTTGACGGCATGCTTGCGCGGCTACAGCGTTCGTTTAATAAAGAAGTGCGTTTGCGGCAAGTGCATTTTACGCCGCAGGATTTTACGATACTAGAACAATCCTGCCGTGCGGGGATGGAGACTGTTGCATAATGGTGTAGCCTAGCGGACTTTGCTGCCGCAGGGATACAAAGCGCGGGCGGTTGTTTTGTGCCGCAGGCTAAAAATAGCTAAAATAAGTTTAGGGTAAATGTGTGCGTTACTGCCGCAAACCGGCAGACGATATCGCAGCGCGCGGCACTTAAATAGTGCAGTTAAGCCTTATGGCTTTGCGCGTATAACTATGCATGGAGACGTCAGCTGTCTGCAGCTGACGAGTAACGACATGAAAACATTAATAATTGTCGATCATCCGCACTATGATTTGTCCGTGGTCAATCGGCGCTGGCTGGACGAAGTGCGCAAATATCCGGAAGATTGTCAGGTGCATAATCTGCAAAGCTCATATCCGCGCTCGTCGATTGATGTAGCCAATGAGCATGCGTTAATCGATCATGCAGATGCTTTAGTGTTGCAGTTCCCGATTTATTGGTACAACTGTCCACCGATGATGAAAAGCTGGATGGATGGTGTCTTATCACCAGGCTGGGCCTATGGCGGAGCGCATCATTTAGAGAATAAGCCGGTGGCGTTAGCGGTGACCTGCGGCTCAAGCGCGGAAGCGTATTCTCGTGAAGGCAGCAATGGGCATACCTTAGAGGAGTTTTTAAATTCCTTTATTCAGTCCTTCAAGCGGGTACGCGCTGATTTTCGCGGCATCTACGCCTTTTATGGGGCTGCTCCCGTCGATGGTAGCAAGCCCAATGCTACCGAGCTTGCCGCTAGTGCGCGCAATTATGTGGATTTCCTGCACAGCCTCATCGGCAAAGCTCCGGCTGCCGTGGCGGCTAAGGTTTAGGCGGTCGCTCCAGCGACTGCTCAAGCAGTGTCAGGGTGCGCTCTAATGCTCCGCGCCCGGCCTGCTGTACCTCAAGCGCACGCAGGCCGGCCTGACTTAAGGCGTTCGGGGTCTGCAGCAGGCGCGTGATAAGCGGCGCTAAACGCTCGGCACTCGGGCATAAAAAAGATCCGCCCTTATCAATTAAAGCCTCAAACTGCTCGGCAAAATTATAGTAATACGGCCCGGTGATGGATGGTAGCGAAAAATAGGCTGGCTCCAGCGGATTATGACCTCCGACATCACACAGGCTCCCGCCCATAAATACCACATCGCACAGTCCCAAGTACCATTCCATTTCCCCAAGGCTGTCGCCGATAAGAATGCAATTTTGCTCAGCAGGCAGCGGCGTGAGTTCAGTTGGCAGCTGACTGCGGCAGGCATAGGGCAGATGCAACTTAGTACACATGTCCTTAAGGCGCGGTACTAAGCTTAAATGACGCGGCACCACAATCAGGCGCAGGCTAGGGAAAGTCGGTAAGAGCGCGCAATAGGCGCGCAGCAGCGGCTCCTCTTCGCCTTCATGCAGCGACAGCGCGCCTAAACGGCACTCGCCTGGTAAGTTGGCGCGCAGTGCGCGGCCTCGGGCAAATTTGTCCTCATCTGGGCTTAAATCGTATTTGAGCGAATTGACGGCAAAAATACGCTCTGCCGGAACCCCGATGCGCGCAAAGCGCGCTTTATCATCATCCGTCTGGCAGATCACGTAATGCAGTTTATCGGCAATTAAGGGTTTAACCAAACTTAAATGTCGCTCATATTTGCGACAGGTACGTTCAGGCATGCGCGCATTAAAGATGGTGACTTGGGTACGCTGCAAGGCGGCCTTGTGCAAAAGATTCGGCCACAGCTCTGTTTCCATAATGAAAAGATAGCGCGGTTTGACTGCATTAAAAAAGCGATACAGTACCGCAGGACTATCAAGCGGTGCATAGAGCTGCGTCACGCCCGGAATTTTGCACGCCTGCGCTGCGCCGGTGGTGGTGGTGGTCGTTACCACGATGTTAAGCCAAGGATGGCGTTTGGCAAAGGCGCTAATCACCGGTCGCGCGGCGATAACTTCACCTACGCTTACGGTATGAAACCATACGCAGCCGCGAAAGCGTACCGGCATGAAGCCTAGTAATTCCCATTTGCGCTTGCCGTAGGGCGGGTCGCGCCGTTTTTTATAGATAAGATACAGCATGCCTAAGGGGGCTGCCACCAAGGTCAGTAGCTGATAGATAAATAGGGCAAGACGGGCTTTAAGCATGGGCAATTCTCTGCAGGCAAGTCCAGACTTGTTCGGGGCGCAAGTCCTTTAAACAGCGATAGGTTTGATAGCGGCAGGTCCGGGCAAAACACGGATGGCACGGGGCATCAGACTCGAGGCATATTGCCTTGTCAGACAGCGGTGGTGTATAGCTAGTTGAGGTCGAGCCGAAAATGGCGCACTGCGGAACATTGAGCGCGGCAATTAAGTGCATCATTCCCGAGTCATTGCATACCGCCGCGCTGGCGCAGGCGGCTAAATCTAAGGCCTCGGTGAGCGAAGTTTTACCTGCAATATCATAAAAATATGGCAAGAGCTTCGGCGGTATCTGGGCGGCGATGGCATGTACGGTGGGAACGTCTTTAGGCGTGCCCAGCGCCAAGATTGCACCGCCGTGCTCAATCCAGCGCTGACTTATATTCGCAAAATACTCGACCGGCCACAATTTAGCCGGGCCATAATTGGCCCCGCAGCCTAAAGCTAAAAGCGGACGCTCAAGCGACAGCTGCAGCTTGGCAAGCAGTGCCGGCTCAGGCGGCAGCGCTTGTAATTTAGGCTGCGGAATCGGCGGCAGATCGGATGCGCTATGGATGGTTGCAGGTGAAAAGGCGAGGGCTGCATAGCGCTCAACCATGCGCGGGAAATTTTCTTTATGCCGATATATTTCATTGAGTAGCACAAAGCGGCTCTCCCCTTTAAAGCCGCGTCGCAACGCAATACCGGCAAAAAAGGGCGGCAGGGCCGATTTAAAGGAATTGGGCAGTACTATGGCTAAATCAAAGTGCTCTTGCTTTAAACGTCGTCCCTCGTTAAAACGGCGCTTTAATGCCAATGTGCCGTGGGCGAAGGGATTTTCTATAAAGTGCGCCACTTCGGGTATGCGCGCAATGATCGGCTGCTGATAGCGCGGGGCGTAGAGGGTGATGTCATGATGGGGATCGGCAGCCTTAAGCAGCTGATACAGGCTGTGGGACATGATAAGGTCACCAAGCCACGAGGGGGCCACTACTAGAATTTTCATTAGATTTCAGTTTCCGAAAAAAGGCGCCGTGCGGACGCGCTGTGAGTGTCGCTATGCTAAAATTTTAGCATTATCCGCGCTCCAGCGCGGCTTTTTCGCGGGTCTGCAGCGGCAGACTGTAGAGGCAATAAGAGGAAGGCGCTTATGTTTATCGTTACCGGCGGAGCCGGCTTTATCGGCAGCAATATCGTCAAGCTTTTAAATGACAAGGGCATTAACGATATCTTAGTGGTGGACCATTTAAAGGATGGGCATAAATTTGCCAATCTTGCTGATCTCAATATTGCCGATTACTTGGATAGAGAGGAGTTTTTAGCCTTAGTGCGCGATGAGAGCGCCTTTGTGCAGCGCTTGGGCCGTCAGCCAATAGAGGCTATATACCATGAGGGAGCCTGTTCAGCGACCACGGAATGGGATGGTCAGTATGTGATGCGCAATAATTACGAGTACACCGTAGCTTTATTTGAGTTTGCCGCTGCGCGGCGCATTCCGTTCTTTTATGCTTCCTCGGCGGCTACCTACGGCAGCGGTAGCGTTTTTGTTGAAGGGCGCGAAAATGAGCGCCCGCTGAATGTCTACGGCTATTCCAAGCTGTTGTTTGATGAATATGTCAGAAAGCGTCTACCACGCCTGAAGAGTCAGGTGGTGGGGCTGCGCTATTTTAATGTCTACGGCCCGCGCGAAAGTCACAAGGGTACCATGGCCAGCGTAGCTTTCCATTTAAATAATCAGATGCTGCGCGGCGAGAACCCTAAACTGTTTGAGGGCTGCAACGGCTACGGCAATGGCGGACAGATGCGTGACTTTGTTTATGTCGGCGATGTGGCAGCGGTTAACTGGTGGTTCTTTGAGCATCATGGTAAATCCGGTATTTACAATTGCGGTACCGGACGTGCCGAGCCCTTCCTCAATATCGCCAAGGCGGTCATTAAACATCACGGCCATGGAGAGGTGGAGTTTATTCCCTTCCCGGCTCATTTAGTGGGGCACTATCAGTGTTTTACCGAGGCGGATTTAACTCAGTTGCGCGCAGTCGGCTGTGATATTGAATTTAAGGATGTAGCCACTGGCGTGGCTGAGTACATGCAATGGCTCAACTGCAAAAATTAGCTGACGAGGTCTTCCCGGTTAAGGCCGGGATGGTGGCGCGCCGCGATCTTGCCCTAAGCTTTGTCGATTATTTACAGACGCAGGGGCTTAAGGCTCAAGCGCGCGAGGAGTTTTCTGGGGCGTGGGGCATTTATGCCAAGGATGCTCAGGATGCGTCACGCATTAAGCTTGAACTGCTGCGCTTTGGTGAAAATCCCTTTGCCAAGGCTTATCGTCAGGCGGCTTGGCAGCGCGGCGCGCGTACGCAAGGCGCAGCACGGCAACAGCGCGCGGGCTTTAGCCTATGGATGCTGCAGCCGTGGTCAGTGACCACCCTAGTGGAAGCGCTGTGCGTACTTATCTACCTGTTAAGCTTCTTTCCCGGGGCGTTTAATCAGGCCTATGCGTGGCTGGGGCTGTATCGACTCAGTGATGTAACTGCATCTTTTGAGCTGTGGCGCCTTATTACGCCGATTTTCTTTCATTTCGGTATTTTGCATATTGCGTTTAATTTAGTGATGTGGGAAGCCTTTGCCCGTCCTCTAGAGCGCACCTTAGGGCGGCTGAAGTTAACTTCGCTTAGCATCGTGATTGCGATGCTGTCTAATGCCCTGCAGTTTGCATTTATTAGTGAGCCTGCGGTATTCGGCGGATTGTCTGGAGTGGTCTACGGTTTAATCGGCTATCTGGGGATGCGCTCCTTTGGCGGCAGAGCCCCGGCTGGACTGCAGCTGCCGCGCGGACTGCTGACGGTCAGCGTGATCTTTATTGCCTTTGGCTTTTTTATGTCAGGTATAGCTAATTTCTGTCATGCCGGCGGACTTGCCGTAGGCGCGCTGTGGGGACTTTGGGATCGCCGCCAATGAACTACCCGCTCACGCAAGAGGAATTTGGCGGCTTGCAGTTAAAAAACTCAAGGCGCGCTGCTAAAATTAAGCTGCCGTTTCGCGCGGCAGCTTCACGGTGTAGACCTTACTGAAAGATATAGTTAGTAAACAGCACGTCGGCTATCACCTTGCGCTCGGCGGGCTGATTAATCAGTTCCTGTAGCCGTTTGCGGATTTCCTGACGCAGTGCTTCGCGTCCTTCGGCTGTAGAAACCGCACCGTAGTCTTTAGCGCCCAGCTGTGCCACAATGCAGTCGCGTAGCAGCGGATCTTTTTGTTTCATCAGCTCCAGATCCTGACTGTCTGTCAGCATTAGACTCACCGAGATGCGGATGTAGTGCAATTTGCCGCCGGCGGTGCTGGCTAAATTCGTGACGAAGTCAGGCTTCATTTCGTAATAGCCGATTTCCGGCTCTTGCATTAATTGATCCATGGCTGCACCCGCGTTGCCTGCGGCAGCCTCCTCTGCCGCTTGGCTTAGCTGCGGCAGGCTTAACAGGCTTAAGAGTGCGCCTACAAGTAAGAGCGCTTGCTTGCAAAATTTGCCAGGTAAGGGCAAAGCTAGTTTATTTTCCGATGGCATTTATTTATTCTCTTCCTTTTTTAAGGCAGCGCGCTGCGCGGTTTGTTCATCAAGCAGCCAGCGCACATTCTGTGAGGTCAGCAAACGCAACTCGCGCGCGCCTAACAACGGACTTGCTGCCAACACCAGCTTTTCAATTTTCGGCGGATTGGTAATGATGGTTTTCTCTACGCTGAGCTTAAAGTAGTGGTGACGAATAAAAGTATTGCACATGATCTTAAACACTACCGGATCGGCAAACTCGGGTGAATTATTATAGACTTCACCTGGCAGTAGCTGACAGATGCGCACGCACAGCGCCACGAAGTCATCAAGCGTCACCTTATCATCGGGGATCTGCTTTAATGCGGTAACGCCGACGAGATAGCGAATGAGATTTAAGCGGATGGTGCGTGACAGGATATTGAATTCATTAAAGCCATCCCCGGAAATGTAGAGCGTATCCTCGCTCTGCATAATGTAACCTTCGCGCAGGAAGGTATCAATATAGGTTTCAATCAAACCGTCAAGACGCTCTTCATCTACTGGCACGAACAGTTCATGGCGCAGGAAGTAGAACAGCGAGCGGGTATGTACGGTGACATCGCGGCGTTTGATATGCCCGTTACGGATGAGAATATTGGCCACTAAGGCCGGCAGGGCAAACAAATGCAGAATATTATTCTGGAAGTAAGTCAGCTGCAGGGTCTGTCCTCGACTGGGGCGGATGAACTGCATGTCCTCGCCGACATCGTAGGTGTGGAATTTGTTCAGCTCCACCGCCTGCTTAATTAACGTCGTAATATCACTTGATGGAATGGATTTTTCGCGCAGCGGATCGCATTTGAGCAAGGCTAAAAACAGCTGCAGACAGCGGCGCAGCACCGGCATGGAGATGGTGTGATCTTCATCGTTAATTAAGGCCAGCGCGCACAGATTAATGCCGTTGACGGTAGCTGAATCATTGAGCTTAACTATGATCTCATGGGACATCTGATCGACGGTTTCATGCAACCATGCTGGGCGGGCGCGTCCGGTGGGATCGAGATCTTGGCGCCAGATGGGGACGTACTGCGATAAAAAGCGCGGCACAATGACCGGGTCGCCGAAGGTGACGTAGCCGCGTCCGTAATAGCGCAGACGTTTGAAGATGCCCAACAGCTGCCACGCACTTTCTTTGACTTTCTTGTGACCTTCAAGCTCATGCATATACGATCCGACTTCCATTACATGCTCGTAGCCAAGATAGGTCGGCACAAAGGCAATCGGACGCTCAATGCCGCGCAGCTGTGCCTGTACGGCCATGGATACCATGCCGGTGCGTGGAGGTAGCATGCGCCCGGTACGCGATCTGCCACCTTCAATAAAGAACTCGGTGGCGTAACCGCGCTCGAACAAGAGCGCTAAGTATTCACGAAACAGTGCGGTATAGAATTTATCTCCCTTCATCTTGCGGCGAATGAAGTACGAGCCGCAACGGCGGATGATGGGACCTACCGGGAAGAAGTTTAAATTATCGCCTGAGGCAATTTGCGGAATGGGCAGACCTTCATGGAAAATGACAAAGGACAGCAGAATATAGTCCATGTGGGAGCGATGGCATGGAATGTAGATGATTTCATGTCCGCTCTGCACCAGCTGCCGCACGCGCTCCGCGCCGATTATACTCTGCCCGTGATAAATGCGTCGCCACAGTGCGCTGATGATGGTATTGAAAAATTTAAGCAGGGGATAGCGCGTATCTGCTACCATCACATCAAAGATCGAGCGTGCCTTGGCGATGAGGGTTTCCCGCGTTAACTGCGGATCTTCCGCGATGGCTTCATCGATTGCAGCTACGGTGCCCGGCCGCACTAACAGCTCTTCAATGAGTAGTTTGCGGTTAGGAAAGGCTTGGCCTACCACTGAGCGTGCCTTGCGCAGGAAATGCAGTTCAGCGGCACGGTTGAGGATATTGGGATAGCGCTTTTGCTGCAGGCGCGCGTTTAAAGTATTAAGTGAAATTGGATCAGAGATAATGGTGCAGTTATCGCGTCCGGCAAAGAGCAGCGTCCAGAATTTGCGCCATGAGGTATTGGCCGCATCTACCCCGCGCAGCGCAATGCCCTCATAGGAAGGGTTGCGTGACCACAGCACGGTGATCGGCACAATCTGAATATCGGTTTTAGCTGCAGCGGCCGCTTCTTGCCACGTGCTGAAAATCATGCGTAAATCGCGCATGCGGATATGGGTACTGAAAAGCCGCGGTGTGCGCAGAAAAGCGGTGCGCTTTAATTGCTTGCCTGCGAGTGTAAAGTCATCAAACGGCGAAGGCCAGCCGATGCGCTGGGTTAAGCGTTCAATTGTCAACAAATTGCCTACCGAGGAGGAAACAGTAAGGTAAACAATCGGCTTGGAAGTATCCAGCTTAATGTGCTTTTCGGGCTCAAAGGGGATGGGCTCACAGTTAGCCGTGATCCGAATCGGCCAGTAAAACAGCATGCGCAGCACTTTATTGAGCATCATGACGCTTATCCTCTGCCAGCCTGCTAAATGAAAAAAGGATAAATTTCATTATATCGGCAATAGCTACGCTCAGGGACAGCTGTCGCGGCTTTTTTTGCAATCTAAGCGCTGAACGCAGCAAGTAATGCATAGCGCCATCTCCTTGCTAGAGTAGCCGGATGCAGCATAAACCGAGCAGAATCAGCATAATGCCGGCGATTTTATGCCCATTGATGGGGCGGCGAGGCATGCCTCCGGCTCCGACATGATCAAGTAGCATGGAGCACATTAGTTGTCCGGCAATAATTAAGGTTGAAAGCGCTCCAGCACCGATATGCGGCAACAGCAGAGCATTACCGGCAATATTAATGACCCCCATCAGCCCGCCGCTGTAATTAATCAGCTGACCTTTAAATTTGAGGGTCAGTAGGCGAGCGGGGCGGTGCCCCACGCCGACGGCAATGCAGAAGGTTAGCACCATGGTGACAAGCATCGAAAACAGTGCGCAGTAGGTCATGGAGCCAATGGCGACGCGCAGTTGTGCATTGACCGCCGCCTGCAATGTGCCGCAGGCTCCGGCCAAGCCGCCAAGGATAAACCATCCCAGCAGATGCGGGGCGAGTGCAAGTGAATGCTGCCGCCAGCGCTTGAATACCTGTAGCGCCGTTAAAATGCCGCTGAGCACTAAGATAAGCCCTAGGGCGCGCAGCCAGGTAAAGGGTGCGCGCGGCAGACTAAACCACGCCTGATGATCACAGATGAGGCCGAAAATAACGAGGCCTGACATCATGGCAATGGTGGTACCGACCATCCCCAGCCTTGGTAACAGCAGCAGTGCACCAAGGAGCATCGCCGCTCCTAAGGGGCCTGAGATATACAGCCACCAGGGGAGGGAGCTGAGCAGTGCTAGGTCGCGGTAGAAACTTTGCCCAGTAACGAGCATGCCGGCGGTAAGTAGCAGTGCACCAACGGCACAGTTGACGCTGGAGGCCAAGAGCGCCGAATGTACCTGTGCGCGAATTTTGCTGTTGACTAAAGTCTGCCATGGGGTGACCATGCCTACGGCAAAAGCGGCGGCTAAAAAAGGAAGCAGGGTAAACATTGTTTTTTTAGTAAATAACTTAGTTTAATCATGCCGCTCATGATAATCGTTTTTGCGCAAAGCGGTAGGTGCGGTTGCGTCAATTTTGTCGCCGTGCCCGGCAGTAGGATGCAGTTTTGCTACAATGACGCCGCGATGGATCTCACTTAAATTTGAGGATGCAAGGATGACTTTAGAGCGCAATTACAAGACCTTGGTGCTGATGGCAGGTTTTGCCTCAGTGGGAACCGCGCTGACGCTCATTATGATGAAGCTTGCGGTATGGATCTTCAGCGGCTCGTCGAGTATTTTAGCCTCGCTCATGGATTCAACGATTGATTTAGGCGCGTCCTTCATCAACCTGTTGGCGCTGCGTTTTGCTTTAGCGCCCCCCGATAAAGAACATCGCTTTGGGCACTATAAAGCGGAGGCCTTAGCGTCGCTGTGTCAGGCCGCCTTTATTGGCGGATCGGCCTTTTTCTTAGTGATGCATGGCTGTGAGCGCTTGCTCACTCCGCGCCCCATCTATCACTTAGACGCCGCAATTGCCGTTAGTGTGGCCTCCATTGCCATTACTTTGGTCTTAGTGGGCTTTCAGACCGTGGTGTGCCGCATTACGCAAAGTCAGGCCATTGGCGCTGATCGCTATCATTATCTGTCTGATGTGCTGCTCAATGCAGGAGTGATTGCCTCCTTGATCTGTTCGCGTTTAGGCTATCTGTGGGCTGACGGCTTGTTTGCGCTGCTGCTAGGCCTGTATATTTTTAAAGGTGCGGTGCATATTGGGCGCAGTGCGGTGGCTACGTTGCTCGATCGCTCTATGACGGCGCAGGAGCATGAACAGGTACTAAAGGCGCTCTTGTCGGTCAAGGGTGTGGATTCCCTGCATGATTTGCGTACCCGCCGTGCCGGACCAACCTGCTTTATTCAATGTCATTTAGTGTTGGATCCGGATATTACGTTGCATCAGGCGCATCTCATTGCCAGTCAAGCTGAAGATGCCGTGCGAAAGCTGTTTGCGGAAGCTGACATTACGCTGCATATGGAGCCGGATGAAAGCGATACTTACCGTGACATGCAGTTTATTGATAATACGGTGTGTGCAGTGGACTATGCTGCGCTGCAAAAATCGCGTCCGCAGCCGCAGGGGGCTTCTGTAGCTCCGGCCGTATCTGCCGCACCGGCTGAAAGCACAAATTCCAGTGCCGCTACGCACTAATATGGCAATTTTAGGAGAAAGGCTCATGGTAAATGCACAGGCTCAGGCTTTATGGGATGAAATGCGGGTTGAGGCGCAGGCGATTATTGCGCGCGAGCCGATGCTCAAAGAGCTGCTGCAGCATACCGTATTGGAATGCCGTGATTTAGCCGACGGTTTGGCTCGCATTATCTCGGCACGTCTTGCGAATGCAGTGATTGGACGTGAACCTTTATATCAGATGTGCATCAGTGCTTATCGCGAGGATGCCATCATTGAGGCGATATGTGCCGATTTTCGCGCGGTGTGCGCACGTGACCCGGCTTCATCACAACTGACTATTCCTTTTTTATATTTAAAAGGTGCCCATGCGCTAGAGGCTTGGCGCGTCGCGCATTTTCTCTATATCCATGGCAGGCATGATGTGGCGCGCTATCTGCAAAGCGTGATTTCCGATGTGTTTGCGGTGGATATTCATCCGGCGGCGCGCATCGGCAAGGGGATCATGCTCGATCATGCCACCGGCATCGTCATTGGTGAAACCGCGGTGGTAGGGGATAATGTGTCGATTCTGCAGGATGTGACTTTAGGCGGTACTGGTAAGGAAAACGGCGATCGTCACCCTAAAGTCGGTAGCGGTGTGATGATCGGGGCGGGGGCTAAGATCCTTGGCAATATTCAAATTGGCGAGGGGGCGAAAATCGGCGCGGGCTCAGTGGTGTTGCATGCCGTGATGCCGCATACTACGGTCGCCGGCATCCCGGCGCGCGTAGTCGGCAAACCGCGTGAGGCTCAGCCGGCCTTGGCGATGGATCAGGATTTAGATGCCGTCGATCCGCGCGCCTTGTGTACTTTAGGCTGTGGTATCAGCTTTCGCCAAGAACCGTAATTAAGACGGTATCCAAGATGCCGCGCGTGGCGCGGCAGAGTTGATTTCATGCTTTAGATCACATTTTTTGCTATTATAACGCTGTTATCCATTCTCCATTCTTTTGCGGGAGCGTGCCTGCATGCGGATAAGTGATCTCCTTGATAAAAACAGCGTCGATAGGCTGCCCTCCCTGCCGGATAAAGCTGCCGTCATCAATCATTTAGTGGATTTAGTCGCGCGCTCGGGCTGTCTTAAAGATAAAGAAGAGTTTCGCCGGGCGGTATTGGCTCGCGAAGCGCAGGACTCGACCGGCTTTGGCGAAGGAATTGCCATTCCCCATGCTAAAAGTGATGGAGTGGCACGCCCGGGGCTTGCAGCCTTGCTGGTGGCTTCTGGAGTGGATTTTGCGGCTTTTGACGGACAGAAAGTGCAGTTGTTTTTCATGATTGCCTCGCCGCAGCACGCCTCTGATGAACATATTGACGTCTTAGCCCGTTTGTCGGCGCTGTTAATGGATGATGCATGCCGTACACGCTTAAAGCAGGCGCAGAGCAGCGAAGAGCTGTTGCGGCTTATTGATGAAGCGGAGACCGCGCAAAGTGTGCAGGATGCTCAAGCGCAGGAGCAGGCCGCAGCGCAGCAGTCTGCCAGTGCTGTCCAAGCTGCGGTCGGGGATGATGACGGCTACGATTTAGTAGCGGTTACGGCATGTCCTGCCGGTTTGTCGCATACCTATATGGCAGCTGAGGCCCTTGAGCAGAAGGCGCGTGAGCTTGGCATTAAGATTAAAGTTGAAGCTGACGGCGCGGCTGGCAATCGCAACCGTCTGCTACCCGAGGATATTGCGCATGCCAAGGCGGTAATTGTGGCCGCAGATAGAGCGGTGGAAATGGATCGTTTCATCGGCAAGCCGATGGTGCGTGTCGGCGTCGGTGAAGGCGTACATCATCCTGCGCAGTTAATTGAGCGGGCGCTGAGCGCTAAATGTCCGGTCTATCAGGCGGGCGGCATGCTGGAGACTTCCTCCGTGCCAATGCGGCTGTACCGCCATTTAATGAGCGGGCTTACCTATCTGCTGCCGGTAGCGGCTACCGCAGGTATTTTATCGGCCGCCGCGCGCCTTGATGTGATCAAAGACAGCAGCACCGGATTGTTCCTCGATACCAT
Organism: uncultured Succinivibrionaceae bacterium; assembly: GCA_944390105.1. Classification (GTDB taxonomy): domain Bacteria; phylum Pseudomonadota; class Gammaproteobacteria; order Enterobacterales; family Succinivibrionaceae; genus Avisuccinivibrio. The sequence goes on along the minus strand of CALXOV010000012.1, from coordinate 10,118 downwards.
CGGCTACAGCTTAGGCACTTTGCTGTTTCCGATTTTAAGCGCCTTTATTGCCTTCTCGATTGCCGGACGTACGGCGCTGGTAGCGGGATTTACCGGCGGCGTGATGGCCGATATGTCTGGCGCGGGCGTGGTGGGCGCATTGCTCAATGGTTTTATCGGCGGCGGCGCAGCCTTTGTACTCACTAAACTTGCGGTACGTTTTTTAAAAGGTCATGATGCGATGTTTGCGCTCTTGGTCTATCCGCTGCTAGGAGCCACCGTCACGACTTTATTTGCGCAGTTCGTCACTAGTCTGCCTGCCGCTTTTGTCGATAATTGGCTGGAGGACTTCCTGCTGACCGCTTCGCGCGCTGAATTAATGATTATCGGAGCCGTGCTCGCTGGCATGATGGCTGCTGATATGGGGGGACCTTGCAATAAGATAGCTTATGCTACAGGGGTCCTGCTGTTGGCAGATTGTCTGCCAGAAAACGGTCCAGGAAGTTTGGTGATGGCGGCAGTGATGGCCGGGGGAATGGTGCCGCCGCTGGCGGCAGCGTTGGCCGCGGGGCTCTTAGGGCGACATTACTTCACTAAAGACGAGCGCGTACAGGCGCCGGCCGCTGCTTTAAAAGGCTTGATGTTCATCACCGAAGGAGTGCTGCCTTACCTAGTGGCCAAGCGCATGCGCTTGGCCTGCATTGTCGGCTCTGCCGTTGCCGGTGCGGTTTCAATGGGTTCTCATTGCGGCCTGTGTGCACCGCACGGCGGCATTTTCATTGTACCGCTGGCTGAAAACCCGTGGTTGTATCTGCTGGCTCTTGCCGTAGGCACGCTGTGCGGCGCGCTGTGTTTTGTGCTGTTGCGCCGGCAGCTGCGCCATGCGCAGAAAAAAGCTAAGCTAAAAGCTGCAGCGGCAACTCCGGCTGCACCTAATTAAGTCCGCGCAGCTGTGTCAGCACATTATCCATGCGTTCGCGCCACGTCTGTAGTACTTCGCGCAGATGCGAGTTTTCCTCTTTGAGTTCAATAATGGAGCGGCGCAGCTGCGTCAGCTCTGCCTCTTTACTGGCCATGGCCTGCGCCTGCGTGCTTAAGGCGGCGCTGAGCTCACGGCAGCCCTGCTTAATCTCCTCCAAGGAGGAAAGCAGCTGCTGCTCACGCGGTGACAGCTGCGGCTCATTGGCGGCGGGACGATCAGCCATGGTGGTTTAACCTCGCTTGCGGTCTTTAGAGAATGTAACGGCTTAAATCCTCATTCTGCACTAAGTCAGATAGATGCTCATCAACGTAGGCGGCGTCAATGATCACCTTGGTGCCGGGATTATCCGGAGCGCTAAAGGACACTTGCTCCAGCAGTTTTTCCATTAAGGTGTGCAGGCGGCGAGCCCCGATGTTTTCTGTGCGCTCGTTGACTTTAAACGCATCTTCGGCCAGGCGGGCAATCGCATCGTCAGTAAATACAATCTCCACGCCTTCAGTGGCCAGCAGATGCTGATATTGTTTGGTCAGCGATGCATGCGGTTCGCGTAGAATGCGTTCAAAGTCTTGGGTCGATAAGGCTTTAAGTTCCACGCGGATCGGCAGACGGCCCTGCAGCTCGGGGATTAAATCCGAGGGCTTGGACATCTGGAAGGCGCCGGAGGCAATAAACAAGATGTGATCGGTACGCACCATGCCATATTTAGTGGATACCTGACAGCCCTCAATTAAAGGCAGCAGATCGCGTTGCACGCCTTGGCGCGATACTTCAGCGCGGCCGCCGACGTTGCTGTCTCCACAGATTTTGTCAATTTCATCAATGAACACAATGCCGTGATTTTCTACTAAGCTGATGGCTTCAGCGGCTAAATCATCAGTCTTAATCAGCTTTTCGGCCTCTTCCATGGTCAGTTCGCGCATTGCATCTTTAATTTTCATTTTACGCACTACCGTACGGCCGGCGCTGATATTGTCAAACAAAGACTGCAACTGATTGTTCATTTCTTCCATTGCGCTGCTGCCGCCTATTACATTAAAGGTCGGACCGCGATCGGCGGTGCGAATGGAGATTTCCTTATCATCCAGCTCGCCCTCGCGCAGCTTCTTGCGGAAAATCTGGCGGGTAGAATTGTGGGCTTTTTCTTCTTCGGTAGCCGACGGCGCCGGCAGTAGTGCATCTAAAATGCGTTCTTCGGCCGCATCCAGCGCACGATGGCGATGTTTACCGATGGCCTGTTCGCGCACCATCTTCATCGCCACGGAGGCTAAATCGCGAATGATGGAATCTACTTCCTTGCCCACGTAACCCACTTCGGTGTACTTAGTGGCTTCAACCTTAATAAACGGGGCATGTGCCAAGGTGGCGAGGCGGCGGGCAATTTCGGTTTTACCAACACCGGTCGGTCCAATCATCAGAATGTTTTTAGGGAAAATTTCTGCACGTAGCGCAGGCTCAATCTGCATGCGCCGCCAGCGGTTGCGCAACGCCAGTGCCACGGCTTTTTTCGCCTCGCTTTGTCCAATGATGTAGCGATCCAGTTCGCTGACGATTTCACGCGGAGTCATTTCGCTCATATCAAAACTCGCTTATCCTTGGCAGTCAATCGTTTCAATAACTTGATTTTGATTAGTAAATACACAGATATCTCCGGCAATCGCTAGTGCTTTCTGCACAATGGTTTTGGCATCAAAATCTGTGTTGTAGTACAAGGCGCGCGCCGCGGCTAAGGCGTAATTACCGCCTGAGCCGGTGGCGAGAATATCATCGTCCATGCGCACCACATCGCCGGTACCGGTGATCATGAAGGAGGCGTGCTTATCCACCACAATTAAGATAGCCTCAAGCTTGCGCAGGGTACGGTCGGTGCGCCAAGTTTTAGCTAAAGCTACGCAGGCTCGTTCTAAAATGCCCTGATGCTCTTCAAGCTTGCTTTCAAAGAGATCAAGCAGCATGAAGGCATCGGCGGTTGAACCGGCAAAACCGGCTAGCACCTTACCTTTAAATAAGCGGCGTACTTTAACCGCATTGGCCTTGAGCACGGTGCTCTGCCCCATAGTGACCTGGCCGTCTCCGCCTAAGGCGACAGTGCCGCCACGTCTTACCGTTACGATGGTTGTCATGTATATATTAATCCTGCAGCAATTGAAAATTAAGGGACGTCAGTAAGCGAACACTGCGTGACCAGTCCTTTTTCGGCTAGATTGGAAAATATGCTGCGCGCGGCTTCGCGGTCGGCAAAAGGTCCTATCGCCAGCACAATAGTATTCCCCTGCGCGGTCACCCGCGAGCTGATGCCCTGAAAAGCAATCATGGCCTTGCGGCTTTCAGCTTCATTTTCGGTGGCAAAGCTGTCGCAGTACAAAATAGCTTGCTTGGCAGCAAGCGGTTGCTTAGCAGGCTGCGTTTCCGGGGCTGCATTATTCGCCGGGGCGGGAGGCTCTGCCGTAGGTTGAGGCAGGGTGCCACTGTCGCTTACTGCATCCTTAGCAAAGGGTGAAGCTGCAGGCGGGTTTAAGCTACCGCTTGCCGCAGCGCTGCTATCAGCAGCCTCTGCTGGAGGCTCGTTTAACATATTGACGTAGTCATAGCGTTCAGCGGCAGGCTGCGTTACGCTTTCATTGCCTGCAGGCGTAAGTGTGCCGCTGCTTGGCGCGCTAGCTTGCGGCGGGGTGGCCGTTTGATCACTGCTAAGTGACAGCAGGAAGCTTATAAAAATCACCACAATTGCCATCACGCCGGCTATGGCCAGCAGTTTTTTCTGGCGTGGAGCTAACTTGACGGAAAGTTTAGGCTTTAGCGCTTTCATGGCAGCTCCTTACATTTGCTCCATCACGTTAATGCCCAAAAGGGAGAGACCTTGCTTTAATACGCGGGCGGTTAGATCGCTAAGGCTCAGGCGGCTCTGCGCAATTTCCTCCGGGGTACCGTCCTTTAAGATTGGGCAAGCTTCGTAAAAGCGCATGAAAATGCCGGCCAGTTCGTATAGATAAGTACACAGCAGATGCGGCATCGCCTTATCGGCAACTTGGCGTACGGCTTCTGGGAAGGCGGTGAGTTTAGCGGCAAGTTCATTTTCTGCCTCGCAGGTCAGCACAATGGGCCCACAGGACAGCGCGGCCTTGCGGAAAATTGAGCAGATGCGGCTGTAGGCATACTGCAGATAAGGAGCAGTATTGCCGTCAAAGGACAGCATCAAGTCCCAATCAAACACATAGTCAGTCAGGCGGTTTTTCGATAGATCTGCGTATTTAACGGCACCGATAGCAATATTGTTGATTACCTGCTGCCGCGCTTCCCCCTCAAGGGAGCTGCCGCGGGTAGTGAGCAGAGCATCGACGCGCGCAACGGCTTCATCTAAGAGGTCTCGCAGTTTGACCGTGCCGCCGCTTCGGGTCTTATACGGCTTGCCGTCCTTTCCCAGCATCATGCCGAAAGCTTCATGCTCAATTTTAATGCTGTCATCAGCGTAGCCGGCTTTGCGCGCAATTAGCCATGCTGCCTCTAAGTGCTGATGTTGGCGCGAGTCAATAAAGTACATGAGACGTGTGGCATGCAGGGTCTGTACGCGGTATTTAACGCAGGCCAAATCGGTAGTGGTATACAGATAGCCGCCGTCTTTTTTCTGCACGATAACCGGCAGCGGCTGTCCGTCCTTACCCTTAAACTCCTCAAGGAATACCACCATCGCGCCTTCATCCCGGACGGCAAGGCCCTTGGCGGCTAAATCTTGCACAATGCCAGGCAGCATTGGATTGTAGAAGCTTTCGCCGCATACATCCTTTTCCGTCAGAGTAACATTCAGGCGGCGGTAGATGGACTGATTCTGATCCATGGTGAGCTTCACTAGCTTCTGCCACATCTGATAGCAGTATTTGTCGCCTGACTGCAGCATCACCACGTAGCGGCGGGCGCGTTCGGCAAATTCGGCATCGCTGTCATAGCAGGACTTGGCCTCACGATAAAAGGCTTCAAAGTCGCTTAAATCCATACCGGCGCCGCTTTCATTTTCACGGCGCTCTAGATAGGCAATCAGCATGCCAAACTGCGTGCCCCAATCGCCGATGTGATTGGCGCGAATTACCTTATGACCTAAAAACTCAAGTACACGCACCACGCTGTCGCCGATCACGGTCGAGCGGATGTGATGCACTGCCATTTCTTTGGCCACATTGGGCGCTGAGTAATCAACGACGATCGTCTCCGGGGCTGCCGTAGGGGCTACGCCAAGGCGCTCATCCGCGCGCATCTGCATCAACTGTGCCGCAATATCCTCTTTGCGCACAAAGAAATTGATAAAGCCCGGGCCGGCAATTTCAACTTGGGTAATTTGTTCACATGCAGGCAGATGGGCAATGATAGCGGCGGCCAGATCGCGCGGGGACTGATGCAGCGGTTTGGACAGCACTAAGGCAATATTTGTCGCAAAGTCGCCGTGCGCTTTATCTTTACTGCGATCAACCCGCAGATTGTTGAGCAGGCCGGCAGGAATTTCAGCTTTAACATCTAGCGCTTTGATGCTGGCTTTAAGCAGCGAGGAGATTTGTTCTTTCATGAATAATCTTATTAAGAAACACTGATAATACGTGGAATCTAAACCATTAAGGATAGCACAAAGCAGGAGCAAATAGCAGTTTTGGTGCAGATGGCGTTGGCGGTATTTTCCTGCCGCCGCACAGCTTATATGGTTTTTAACTTACGTGGGGGATTAGCGGTTAACGTTGGAGTAAAGCGTAATGTGCAGTCGGCTTTTCATGGATGGCACTCTTTACAAATTACGTGCGCTTAACCGCGAGTAACACGTCCATAATTTAGCCGCGGGGTGAGGATAGTGCAATTGATGCTACATATCCGCCGCTTAAGTAAGTTGTTTGGCGGCGGATAGATAAGCCTTTACGCTTATGCGCGGCCTTTTGCCAAATAGGCTTCCATTTCAGCCGGCGGTACCATTCCGCCGCCGGTGGCCCACGCTAAGTGGGTGGCATTGGCAAGTTGCGCTGACGTAAAGCCCATGCGTTGCAGATAGTCAGGATGCGATAGTACCCGCGCGATGCCCGGCATGCCGGCTAAGGCCGATGGTTCTAAGCGAATGCCTTCGGTGGAGTCGAGCAGGGATAAGAGCTGATACATCTCTTTATCTTGTAGCGTGTAGTAGCCGTCAATCAGACGTTGCATGGCGTGGCCAACAAACCCCGACGGACGTCCCACCGCTAAGCCGTCGGCTGCAGTTAAGTTGTCAATTCCGATGTCCTGTACCGCAATCTTCTCATGCAGACCGGTGTAAACTCCCAAGATCATGCACGGCGCGTGGGTTGGTTCGGCAAAAATGCAGTGTACGTTATCTCCGTACGCCTCCTTGAGGCCAAAGGCTACGCCGCCAGGGCCACCGCCGACGCCGCAGGGCAAGTAAACAAAGAGCGGATGATCCTTATCCACCGTTACGCCTAAATCGTCAAATTGCGCCTTAAGGCGTCCGCCAGCTACCGAGTAGCCTAAGAACAAGGTGCGCGAATTTTCATCGTCAATAAAGAAGCAGGTCGGATCATGTTTGGCCTGCTCGCGTCCATTGGCCACCGCAACGCTGTAGTCGGTCTGATATTCCACTACGTTGACTCCATTGGCGCGCAGCTTTTGTTTCTTCCACTCACGGGCGTCGGCTGACATGTGTACGCTGACTTTAAAGCCAAGTTTCGCGCTCATGATACCGATAGACAGACCTAAGTTGCCGGTTGAACCGACGGCAATGCTGTATTTACTGAAAAAGTCGCGGAACTCCGGCGAGAATAATTTGGAATAGTCATCTTCGTATTTAAGCAACCCAGCCTCTATAGCCAAATCCTCAGCGTGCTTTAGCACTTCATAAATGCCGCCACGCGCTTTAATAGATCCTGAGATCGGCAGATGGCTGTCCTGTTTAAGCCACAGTTTGCCCGCAAGCTCCATCCCATAACGCTTAGCTAAAGCTGCCTGCATATTAGGGATCGGTCGCACCTTGGATTCAATAATGCCGTGCGAGCTTTCCGTTTCCGGGAATGCCTTTTCAATGTACGGGGCAAAGCGCTTCAGACGTGCGGCGGCGTCGTCAATGTCTTTTTTACCAAGACCCACATCTTGCAGGCCTTCAGCGGTCGGGGCTATTCCGGGGTTGAACCAAGTAACTTCTTCTAAGTTGATTAAGTTCTGCACCAGCGGATGGCTGCTGATGAGTGCTGCAATCTTGTCCTGCTGCATAGTGTTCTCCTGTTAGATAATCGTGGATAGAGCAAAGGTACCGCCTAAAGCCACGACTGAGGCAATTAAGGTAGCGGTGGTGTAATACTTCAAAATTTCGTTCATGGTGGCGGCACAGTATTGCTTGACCAACCAGAATAGCGAATCGGTAACGATGGTACAGCCAATGGCTCCTGAGCCTATCGCTAACGTAATGATCTCCGGACTGATGTTTGGATACATGCTCAGCATCGGCTGCACAATTGCGGTTGCGCCCATCATAGCAACGGTAGCTGAACCTACAGCCGCGTGCAGAATGATGGCGACAAGCCAAGCCAGCAGAATCGGATGCAGCGACAGATTTGCCAGAATCGCGGCTAAAGATTCCGAGACGCCGCTGGCGCTTAAGATGCCGTTAAAGGCTCCGCCGGCGCCGATGATAAGCAAAATATTGGCAATTGACGCAAAGCAGTTCTCGGTATTGGTCAAAAGATTACTCATCGTCATCTGACGGCGCAGACCGAGAAGATAGTAGGCGGTGAAGGCGGCGATGAAGAGCGCTGTTATGGGGTTGCCAAGGAACTCCAGTACGGCAAAAGTAGCTGAGGTGTTGTCCAAATTAAACTGCGCGATGGTCTTAATCAGCATTAAGGCAATCGGTAGGAAGATGCAGAACAGTGTCACGCTCAGGCTGGGCAGTTCTTCTTCTTTACGCACTTTAACATCGGCAAACTCATCTGGTACCTTTTTAAAGGGAACTTTGTCCTTAAGCAGACGTAAGAAGAGAGGACCGCCGATTAAGGAGGCAACTAAACCTACTGCGAGGCCAGCGATGATCACGGTACCGATGTCGGCTTGCAGCTGATTGGTGACAAACAGCGCAGCCGGATGGGGCGGCACAATGCAGTGCACGGCCATGAGGGCCGTACACAGCGGAATCGCCAGCTTAAGCAGAGATGTATTGGTCTTTTTGGCAATCGAAAATGCCAGCGGAATCAGCAGCACTACGCCTACTTCCACAAATAGGGTAATGCCGCAGATGAGGCCGACTATCACCATTATGACGTCCGGCTTTAAAAAGCGGCTACGCAGTAGCGTAATGCCGATTTTTTCAGCTGCACCGGATACCTCTAGCATTTTGCCGAGAATGGTGCCTAGGCCGATGATAGCCGCGAGGAATCCTAAGGTGCCGCCAATGCCACTTTCTATGGCTGATAGCAAATCAGCCGGTTTCATCTGCATCAGTAGGCCAACGTAGAAGCTGGCCAGCATTAAGGCCAGAAAGGGATGAAGTTTAAATTTAACAATTGACAGGATGATGAGCAGAATGCTCGTCACCAGCACTATTACGACAAAAGCATTTGCGTCCATAGGTTGTTCCTCAGTGGCAGTTTAGCATCAGCTATTTGAGCGCAATGCACTCGATTTCTACTAAAGCTCCTTTAGGCAGCGCGGCAACGGCAAAGGCACTGCGCGTGGGGAAGGGCGCATTAAAGACCTTAGCATAGACCTCATTCATCGCTGCAAAGTCGGCCATGTTCTGCAGGAAAACTGTAGTTTTGACCACCTTATCTAGGCTTGATCCGGCTGCTTCGAGCAGGGCTTTGATATTAGCCAGTGACTGCGCTGTCTGTGCGGCTACGCCATCTGGCATGGTGCCGCTGGATGCATCAATCGGCAGTTGGCCTGAGACGAAAATGAGCTCGCCGGTATGCAGGGCGGCACTGTACGGGCCGATTGCGGCAGGAACGGCAGAGGATGTAATTGCTTCTTTTTGCATGGATAACCTCAGTGTTAAATCAAATAAAAGCGATGTTGGCCGCTTGGCAGCGGGTGCGATGATAATAGAGAGTTTTGCTAAAATATTTGTTGATCTAAATCAAGTTTTGTACAAGATCTGCACAAAATTAATGCAAAGAATTTTGTATATATTTGTTATATAACAAAATAAATATAAAGAGCGTAAATTCACTCAACAAAAATTTTTGTTGAGTGAATTCGCATAGAAGGTTGTGCATAGCAAAGGGTCTTAAATCAAACATTTGTAAAGTTAATCGTCATGCGTTGCACTCAGCAAGTTAGCCGCCTTGCCTTGCACGTAGTTTAAGACTTGGCTACGGGAAAGCAGGCTTAGCATATAAAGAAGACAAAATATTAAAAATTCGTATTAAATATAAAATAAGTTTATATTTAATCCATATGCGGAATGAGATTCTGTTGCAGATCAACTCATCACTTAAGTTACTGTTTGGCTTAAATCTAAGTTCCACGCGGGCAATTAAAGACCCTTATTTTAATTAATTACTTGTTATTTAAAAATTTTATTTAAAAGTGTGAACAATATCAAAGTCTTGTAACAAAATATCACCTCTAAAATATCTTGTTAAAAAATACTAAATTCTCAATGTATTTTAATATAAATAAAAATAAATGTATTAAATAAATAATAAATCGAACTGATATTAAGTATAAATCTAAACATTATAATTAATTAAAAATTAATTATATATGTGATAAGTGAATAAATTATACATTGCAAATTTTTATAGGCGTAAATATGGCAGGTAGATGTTTTTTTCCTCCTATAAAGTGTTGCTTTCTTGTGGCGGCAATCACGTTTTTAAGCGTGCCGTCAATTAATATTTGCTTTGTATATTTGTAACTTAACCCTGAACAGGCAAGTGCAAAATACAGCTGCAGGTGAAGCTGATTTCTGCGATAAACAAGCGGAAATTTAAGTTTTAGTGCGGCAAATGTGGCAGCACAGACCGTATGGTCGTCAGTGATTGCCATATAAACTTTATAGGCATAGGACAACTTAATGATGGAAAAAATCAAAGTAGCCGTTATCGGTGCCGGCGGCAAGATGGGCACCCGTACTTCACGCAACTTAGCTAAGATGACCGACAAGTACGATCTGATGCTAGTCGAAAATGCTCCTAAGGGCATT
>CALXOV010000011.1 GCA_944390105.1 uncultured Succinivibrionaceae bacterium | reverse complement strand
TGGGACGTCGTCTTTTAACCCTAAAGACTTTCATGCAAGGTGTTATCAAAGGCGTTCAAGCCATGATCCCTGCCAACATGATCTTAGTGCTTGCTTGGGCAATTTCCGGAATTTGCCGCGATCTTCTCGAAACACAGGTATTCATCGGATCTTTAGTACAAAATGATGCCGGTCTTGCCGGCAACCTGATGCCTGCCATCATTTTCGCAATCGCCAGCTTCCTGTCATTTTCTACAGGAACTGCTTGGGGAACATTCGGTATCTTAATTCCTATCGTCGTTACCGTTGCTCAAGCTATCGCTCCGTCAGGAGAACTGACCATTATTGCCTTATCTGCCACCTTGGCAGGCTCGGTATTCGGAGATCACTGCTCACCGATATCCGACACCACAATTCTGTCAAGCGCAGGCTCCGGCTGCGTACATATCGAGCACGTTTCCACCCAATTGCCGTATGCTTGTATTACCGCAATTTCCGCATTTATCGGTTACGTAATTGCAGGTCTTACCTTATCTCTGCCTTTGAGCCTCGGCAGTGCTATTGTCGTCATGGTGATATCTCTTACTTACCTGCACTTGCACAACTCAAAGCGTGAAAGCATTCACGACCACTATAAAAAGGCTACGCAAGAACAATAAGTAAGCAGTACCTTACGTCTGCATTCCCGCTTAAAAAAGGCGGGACTTTAGTGCTGACCGGTTAATAAAAAACTCCATTTGAACTGTACCCCGTTTGGTAGACAACTTACCAACGGGGTATTTTAATGGGTGGAAAATGTATTGCAAAAGAGATTAAACAAAAAGCGCTAGAACTCTTTCAACAAGGCTTCAGCTATAAAGCAACAGGCTCACAGCTAAGCTTAAAACAAAGTAAAGAATTCAAGCAGCAAAGAAAGCGGCTGGAGGGAAATTAGCCTCCGTAGAGCGTGCTCTCCTGCAGATAAATCGCAATTCAGCTTACAAGTCGTTAAAGCCTTCCAAGAGGGATGCTGACGAAGTCAACAACAATTTAAAACTGATTCACAGTGGATGCGGACAAAAAGTTGGACATGATTTTTCAGTTCATAATACCTAAAGATTGCCGGTATTGCACCGGACTTTTATATCCCAAACTTGCCTTGATTCTAGGCTCGTTATACCAATGAGGGTATTTATCAAGACTTAAGATAAAATCTTTTATTCCGGTTTTTGTCCAGGATTTTGTCCACATCCCCACTTTTGGAGGTTTTTTATAAATAAAGTAATAAAATGCTAATACGTAATCAAAGACTTCTAACCCCCACACATCTGCAAGAATATCCGCCTACTTTTAATAACTCCACCAATGCCTTACAAAAGTCACATAGAGAAATATAACTTGATCCTGAAACGGACATCGGCAAAATATCATCGCCAAGCTCAAACTTCCCCGTACCGTAAGCTTTTAAATCAAGAACGAGGGGAGGACACAATAAAGTCCACTCCACATCATGTATTTCTTTAATTTTTAAAAAGGCCTCAACTGCTAAATTATGCCGTTTTTCATTATTATCAAAATGGATTCCGTCCATATCACGAACAAAAGTATCTCGTTTTTTATCGGTATATAAAAAAGCGGAAGATCCTACAGCAATAAGCTTTATTGGAGAATTTTTAATCAGATTGCGCACATGCCAAAAAGGGAGATTTTCGGTCCCGTACGCTTCAATACGCGGAAAAGACAAGGTATCAATAACAGCATGGCATTTAGACAAATCATTTATACTAAGCTCTCGCACTTCTTTTATGATTAAAGGACCGTTGCCGATTGATGACGTAAAATGTTCTACTACGGACACTACCTGAATTCCCGCACCTTCAGCGGCATTTACAATGCGTCTGCCAAGCTCGGTATCAGCCCCCAACACAGCGATTTTCATAAAAAAATCTTTACCAAAAGAAATAGCTATTTATAATTATTAATTAGTGATACTGTTTAATGTTTTCAAGTAAAAGAAAATTTCTGCCCTAAATTTGCGCGAAAGATCTCTTGACATCCCACCGGCCTAAAGGCCGATGATTCCTACCGCTAAACAACAATAGAGCTATTGTTGTAAGCTTCGGCGGGTTCCTGCTGCCGACCTCTTATGAGGTTCGCTTGACAGGCCATCCTGGCAAGTCCTGCCCTTCTTAAGATGTTTTGTGCAGCATTGTGGTCGACATGTGCCTCATATCCGCACTTTACGCACTTAAATAGCGCCTGCTCTTTGCGGTTGTCTTTGCTTATACCTTAACTTCCCACGATTGTACCACTCAAAGGCCCGCGGCATCATCTTAGGCGGGTCGGTACGGAGCAATCTTACCGACCTAGAAAGGTCATAACCTCTCGGTAAGTCTTGCCGCTGTTCTTCAGGGCAGCGAGGATCTCTTGACCTTGTATGGCTTCGCGCTCCTTCATTAGAACACTAAGCTCTTTGCACAGTGCGTCGTAGCGGGCCTTAGCTTTACTGAGCTTATTTTGGGTTTTGTCGATCTTGCTGTCTATCGCCTTAACACTCCTGGGTCGTGCCATCGTCCTGTTCCTCTTCTTCGGTGGAAAGCACGTCATTCACTTTCTCTAAAGTCACAGCCAGCTCCTGCGTCTTTAAAAGTACATCATCAGCGCTGAGACCAAAGCACTGCAGTATGGACTTCTGGGTCCTGGTCAGCGCGTAATCTAGCCTGTAGAGTGAGCCGCTGCTGCGCTTTGTCATTTCAATCTTCTCAAGTTCCCTGATGGCGGCAGGAACGGTCATGTAATTCCTGCGCACTTTAAGCCGCCGCATCTCGTCTTTAAGGAGATTGTAAAAGCGGTTGCGGATGATGAGCGCTAGGAATTCAATGAAAATCCTGGCTGAAACCGCCTCATTCGAGTGTGCGCGCATGCTCTTAGAGCCTAAGAAAGTTTTCTGCGCCCGGAACAGCTTTTCGGAGGCGTCCCGTCCCCGGTAGAGAAGGTAGGCATCTTCAGCGGTCATTTTGTCGGAACTAATCAGGCAGAAGTAGCCCAGTAGTCTGTAGGTGCGGTTAATTGCCTCATTATTGCGTTCAGCGCAGAGGAAGATTTTCTTACCTTTCTCTTCTTTGTAGTGGCAGTTAAAGTATTGCGTAAAGGAGCCGTCAAAGGAACACTCGTGGCCTTCAAATTTCCTGAACTCTGCTTCGAGCTTATCAAGCATCAGGTGAAATTGTGAGCGCTCAGCTGACATTTTCAAGGGGTTGTAGCAAATATGGAAGCAGCGTTTTCTGCCGTCACCTTCGCGAAGTTCGCGCTCAACGGTCACTGCGCTTATTTCAGTTCCCTGTATCACGCAGTTGTGGTCATACTCAAAGGAACCGAAGCGTTCCATGATTAACTGGGATACGAGTGCTTTATGACCTTTGAGCATCAACAAGAAACTGAGCCCCTGTTCATCCATATAATCGAGACTGGCTGCACCGCAGTATCCGCGGTCGAGGATGAGTCCTATGGATCTGTAGCCGTACTCAATCACCTTATCCACGAGGTATTTAAGCTGACTGACGTCGTTAACGGAACCGGGGTACTCCTCATAGAACAGCGGCACGCGGTTGGTCTTATCAAAGGCCAGAGAGATGTTGATGAGCGGGACGCCTTTATCTTCCTTAGCGTGCCCAAATTCGGCAAAGTCGAGCTCTCCGGCTTGACTGTTCTTATTGGTCGAATCGTAGGAGATGTAAATCTTCTGCCGGTGATCCTGCCGCCCGTTCCATTCTTCGAGGAAAGCAATAATGTCGTCTTCAGTGATGCCGGATAACAGCCTTGAAACTGTTGAGTCGCTTAGGATCCGCATGTCAGATGTAAACAGAGGATGGCACCGCGCATAGTCCGGATAGTACTGGCCGGCATTGTCTTCATTAACAATCATGTAGCAGGCTAAATCCAGAATCAGGGCGCTTTTATTTCCAAAGATGCCGTCAAGAATCCTGTCTAACCCGTACTCCTTAATGATCTTTTCAAAGGCGATGAAACTGCCCGCTCTTAATGTACAGCTGCGCTTGCGGGGCTGCTCTGTCTCATCAAACTTTACGGATGGGAAGTGAAGTTTAAAGGTCTCATTAGGAAGCATCATTGTCCGGTCGCTAGGGCTGACGAGCTTACCAATGATGACGCGCTGAGGAATATTGTGCTGCTTCTCAGGCTTATAGACCCTGCCCGTTTCCAACAGGACGTATGTGTGGTCATTCTTCTTACGGAAGGTGATTTTTCCCGGCACCACAGGGACGCTGACAGGTGTGGTGAAGTACATATGACCCCTTACTTGTAAGTTTAACCGTTACACTCAATTATAAGCCACAATGAGGACAGAAATCAAGCCTGATTTTATAAAAATTCTACGTATAACAAAGAAAAATGCAGAGGCGTGACGGGTGGTTATTTTGAGTGGAACATGCTATGAGAAGTTAAGGTACTTCCTCCGTTATCATTCGCAACAGAAGTTATCCATCCGTCAAATCGCAGCTTTGGGGCAAGGCTTTATGGTCTCCCTCTTATTTCGCTTCCTCATGCGGCGGTGCTCTCATATCTATTATCCGACAATATATTGAGCAGCAGAAAACGCCGGATTAAAAAAGTGCCTACACCGCGCGGCTGTATCCTGCGTAAAACGTCGCAGAAACTGCAGACGCTCAGCTGACCAATCCTTGATGAGCGCCTTGGCATCACGCTTAATCTCAGGATCAGCGGGATCGTTAATGCGCGCTAACAAATCACTTAACTGTGAGATAAGCTCACTTTCCGGAAGCGCCAGCGCTCCGCTGGACACAAAAACCTCATCAAAAAAACGGCACAGCAAAGCCGCATGCTCTGCACGCAACAACTTTAGCGCGCTATGACGGTTTAAGAGATCCTTAACTTGCGCGTACTCTATATCCATGGTGCATAATATCTTGATTTAATAAATTGTAAATTTTCAGTATATATTGATAGTTAATAAATTCAGCGCACCACACCATGCATGATATCTGGAACCCGTGGCATGGATGCCGCAAAATTTCCGCAGGCTGCCGCAACTGCTACATGTATGCACTCGACCGCCGCCGCGGCATGGACGGCAGCCGTATTTTCCGCACGGCCAATTTTGACTACCCGCTGCAGCGCGAACGTAGCGGCGCCTACAAAATTAAATCCGGCGAGTTAATTCGTGTCTGCATGACCTCTGATTTCTTCTTAGAAGATGCCGATCTATGGCGGGCTGAGGCCTTTGCCATCATGGCAGCGCGAGCGGATGTCATATTCTATCTACTGACCAAGCGCGCTGCGCGGATGGCAGCCTGCCTACCTGCCAATTATCAGCCAGGATTTCCCAATCTTAGTTTTAACGTTAGTTGTGAAAATCAGGCAGCTGCGGATGAGCGCATACCGCATCTTTTAGCGCTGCCGTGTACGCATAAAGGGGTAATGTGCGCACCGCTAATCGGCCCCGTCAATCTGCGTCCATATCTTACAAGTGGGCAAATTGAACAAGTGATCTGCGGTGGGGAAAATTACGACAATCCGCGGCCCTGCGATTACGCATGGGTGCTTGACCTACGCGATCAATGCGCCGCAAGTGCTGTGAAATTTACCTTTATTGAAACCGGTGCAATTTTCATTAAAGACGGACGACACTACCATATCCCCGACAAAAGGATGCAAAGCTATTATGCAGCTAAAGCCGGGATTAATCTGCAAGGACAGCCTTTTCATTTTGCTCTGAGCGATGCTTTGGGACTACCGCTTGATGAGAACATGCGCTACCGCCCGCAATATGGGACACAGTGCACGCTGTGCGGCAGCCAAGCTATCTGCAACGGTTGTGCTAAGTGTAGCACTTGCACCATGCGCCTACCGACGTAACCCCCGGGTCTAGCCTTGCTATTTTTGCACCAAAACAAAGCATTTACTGCATTTTTTTGCCTTAACGCACCATTTTAAAGCTGATTACTTAAATTGTGCAGAAGGGCATGTCTATAATGGACGCAATCCTTTTTAACCAAAAAAGAAGAGTGCTTTGTTATGTTAGACCCTGTAAACCCGCGTTATCCGCTGGCGGAATCATTAAACAAAATCCCCTTTATCCTGCAGATCGTGATCGGTCTTATCATCGGCATTTTAATTGCCGTGGTGTACCCGTACGATAAATCGGTACTCCCGACCTTAGGCAGCTTGTTTGTTAAGGCCTTAAAGTCAGTCGCTCCGATCTTAGTCTTCGTGTTAGTATCGGCAGCGATCGCGCGCCACCGCAAGGGTGCTAAGACCAATATGAAGCCGATTATCGCCATTTATCTCATTTCAATGGCGTGTGCCTCGACTTTAGCCCTGACTGCCTCCTACATTTTCCCGAGCAATTTCCAAGTGCTCGCCCATGCGCAGACCAGCGTCTCTGCCCCCCAGGGGATCTCAGAGGTACTGATGAACTTTATCAATCAGGCCATTGACAACCCTTTCACTGCAGTGATGAATGCAAACTACATTGCAATCTTAATTTGGGCCATTATGTTAGGCTTAATGTTCCGCGCAGCGCATGACAACACTAAGCGCGTCCTTGAGGACATTTCACAGAGCGTGTCGGGCGTAGTGCGCATTGTGATCCGCTTTGCTCCTATCGGCGTTATGGGCCTTGTTTATTCATCCTGCACCGCAGAAGGAGGTTTTTCTAACCTGCTGTCATATCTGCATGTCATCTGTGTACTGCTAGGCACCATGCTAGTGATAGCTTTTGGTGTCAATGCCATCATCGTGTTTGCCGTCACCCGCGAAAATCCGTATCCATTGATTTTCACCACCATCACCAAGAGCGCGGTATTTGCTTTCTTCACTCGCTCCTCGGCCGCTAACCTGCCGGTGAACTTAGCCCTGTGTGAAGAGCTCAAGCTGCCGCGTGACACCTATTCTATTTCCATTCCCTTAGGCTCGACCATCAACATGTCGGGTGCCGCGGTTACCATTGTAATAATGACCATGGCGGCAGTACACACTTTAGGCATTGAAACCGACTTTGCTTCCTCACTCTTAATGTGCATGGTCGCGGTACTTTGTGCTTGCGGTGCTTCCGGCGTCGCAGGCGGCTCACTGATGTTAATTCCGCTGGCCTGCTCAATTTTCGGCATCAGCAATGATATCGCCATGCAGGTTGTCGGTATCGGCTTCATCATTGGTGTGCTGCAGGATTCTACTGAAACCGCGCTCAATAGCTCCACCGATGTGCTGTTTACCGCTGCCGCATGCCGCCGCGCTGATCGGCTGCAGAAAGCCAGCGAAGCTCAGGCTTAAGTCAGCGTCAATTTGATGGGACTTTAACTTAAAGACGGCAGCTTATAGCTGCCGTCATATTTTTCCTTGCTCAATTTTCTTCCCTTGTGCACAAAATTTCGCATGATTGCTTAAAGATCAACGCAAAGCATGCGCTAATCGCTATACTGCAGTTAATCACCTAATGCAAAATGAGGAGTATTGCATGCAGCTAAAATTATGCATCGCGCTGCTTACCGCAGCAGCCCTGAGCATGACGGCGCAAGCCGCCTTTGATCCGATGATGACCCCTAAGACCCCGGCGCAATGGGAGGAATTTACCACCGTATCCTATCAAGGCAGCATCGCTTCAGCGCAGGCTTTAATTGAACAATACGGCATTCAAGTCGAAAGCCTAGAGATTGCTGGAGTACCGTGCTATCGCTTTACCCCCAAAGAAGTACGCCATGACAATCTGTTGTTCTTTGTCCACGGCGGCGGCTACGTCTTAGGCCCCGGCTTGGCCGGTGCACCGGAGGGGCTCATCATGGCCGCGCGCACGGGCTATCAGGTTTTAGCTGTCGATTACCGCATGCCGCCAGCTGAAGAACCGTATCCGGCAGCCATTGACGACATGATGGCGGTCTATCAGGAAGTCATTAAGCACGAAGCTCCCAAATCCATAGGCGTATTCGGCAGCTCAACTGGCGGCGCTATGACGCTGATTCTAGCGCAAGAGTGCAAGCGCCTACAGCTGCCGCTGCCTGGCGCCTTAATTGCCGGTACCCCGTGGTCCGATATCGGCAAAATCGGCGACAGCTATGAGAGCAATGACCATCAGGATGAGGTCTTAATCAGCTACGACGGTTGGATTTCGGCAGCGGCCCTGCTCTATGCCAACGGCACGGACTTTACCGATCCGCGCATTTCACCGGTATACGGCGATTTTAATGCCTACCCGCCAACCATGCTGGTCACCGGCACGCGCGATTTATTTTTAAGCAATACTGCGCGTGTACAAGAAAAATTGCTACAAGCGGGAGTGGAGACTGAAATGCTGGTACTTGAAGGCGCCTCACACTGCAGCTACTACCTGTTCAATGACACTCCGCTGGCTGATTTTTACCATCAGCAGGCTGAAAAATTCTGGGTAGATCATTTAGCGCCCCGCCCTAAAGTTGCTAAGTAAGATTCCAGTTTTGCACTACCTTCAGGCTGCTGCCGTCAGGCAGCAGCCACCAATACCTTTCAACTTGCTTTATCTTTAAATTTCAGCGCATTAAACTTAAGTTTTAACGCGGCTGGCCGGAGTACCGCATCCGCTTACGCAGCGGAGTTTTGCTTGTATTTTCAGGACCTATGCCGCATAATAACCCGCAGTAGGCTGACGGTAACCTAAACGTTCATGGTTCCTGCCTACCGCATTAGTGGATCTGTCGCATGACAAGTGCATGCGTCCGCCGCAAGCTGCCGACAAGCGCGCCTGCAGCTTATTAGCGCGGATTAGGCAATTCACGGCTGCACTTGAGTTAACCCCCCTTTTTGAAAGGAACGGCGCGTTAGCCCTAGTGCGTTAATAAAAACTTATCCGCAGCCGGCATTTTTGCCGCTTAGGTCAATAATATATTTATTGACACGCGTGAGCTTTGCCCGTTGCGACCAACATTAAGGAATCTTTTCTCGTGAAAAGAATGCTGATTAACGCCACCCAGCAAGAAGAGGTGCGCGTTGCCCTAGTCGATGGACAGAAACTGTACGATTTGGACATCGAATCCCCCGAGCACGCTAATAAAAAAGCCAATATCTACAAAGGACGCATCACCCGCATCGAACCGAGCCTCGAAGCTGCCTTCGTTGATTATGGTATGGAACGCCACGGTTTTTTACCGATTAAGGAAATTGCCCGTGAGTACTATCCTGAAGGTACCAATTTTGCCGATCACAATGCCTTAAAAAGCCTATTGCGTGAAGGGCAGGAAGTTATCGTACAGATTGAAAAGGAAGAACGCGGCCAAAAAGGCGCAGCGCTTACTACCTATATTTCGCTTGCGGGCAGCTATTTAGTACTCATGCCCAACAATCCGCGTGCTGGCGGCATTTCGCGCCGTATTGAAGGCGAGGAGCGTGCTGAATTAAAGCAAGCGCTAGAGAGCATTGAGATTCCCTCCGGCATGGGAGTCATCGTTCGCACCGCAGGTGTCGGCAAGAGCTCGGATGAACTTGCTTGGGATTTATCAATTCTCACTAAGCTGTGGGATATGATTAAGAACACTGCCGCGCGCCGTGAAGCCCCGTTCCTTATCTATCAGGAATCCAATATTGCGCTGCGCGCCGTGCGGGATTATCTGCGCCCGGACATCGGTGAAATCTTAATTGACGATCGTCACGTCTTTGAACAAATTAAGCAGCAAATCGAACTGGTGCGCCCTGAGTTCAGCGCTCGCGTACACCTTTATACCGGAGATATTCCGCTGTTCTCCAAGTTCCAGATAGAATCACAGATTGAAAGCGCTTATCAGCGCGAAGTGCGACTTCCATCAGGCGGTGCCATCGTAATTGACCCGACTGAGGCTTTAACTTCCATTGACGTCAACTCGGCCAAGGCCACTAAGGGCGGCGATATTGAAGAGACCGCGCTGCAGACCAATATTGAAGCTGCAGAGGAAATTGCCCGTCAACTGCGCCTGCGTGACATCGGCGGCCTTATCGTCATTGACTTCATTGACATGACGCCGATTAAAAATCAGCGCGAAATTGAAGCGCGTATGCGCGAGGCGGTACGTCAAGATAGAGCCCGCATTCAGTTCAGCCGCATTTCACGCTTTGGCCTTTTGGAAATGTCGCGTCAGCGCCTACGCCCGTCCTTAGAGGAATCCAGCGCTCACGTATGCCCCATGTGCCAAGGCCAAGGTACGGTGCGCGACACTTCATCACTGGCTCTGTCGGTCCTGCGCCTGCTGGAGGAAGAGGCCCACAAGAATACGGGCAATGTGTTTGCCATTGCGCCGGTGGAAGTGGCGACCTTCATCCTCAATGAGAAGCGCGCCAAGCTGGCTGAAATTGAAAAGCGTCATAAAATTAAGGTATCGATTATTCCGGATCAGCACATGATGCCGCCGCAGTTTGAAGTACAGCGGCTACTTGGACAAAATGCCCCCGGCTTTTATGACAGCACCACCTCGGTACTCGAGCAGCGCGCCCAAGAAGCGCGCAAGGCTATGCAAGACAGCATCTTAGAGCGCCAGGTCGAACGCTCTGAACAGGTGAGTCCGCAAAGTAACAGTGAGCCTGCCATTGATCAGAGCTTTTTAAATGACATTACCACCAAAGCGCCACGCCATCCGCAACCCAAAGCCGCCCCGGCTCCGGCTGCCGTGCAAACTTCACTGTTTGGGCGCTTTATGAAAGCATTAGGCTCCATTTTCAACGGTGCAGAAACTAAGTCTGAGCCGGTCAAAAAGCCTGCGCGCAACAATCAGCAACGCCGCAATGGCAACAACCGCCGCACGCCTAATCCCAACGCGCGCCGCAATGGGCGTCCTGATAATCGCGAGCGTCCGACCGCCCCTGAGCGCGAAATGCGTTCACAAAGCCCCGAGCGCAATGACAGTCCGCGACCGGAGCGTGCCGAGCGCCCCGAGCGCGCACCGCGCCGCCCCAGCGTTGCACCAAAGACCCCGAACAAACGTCCAAGCCCCAAGCCCGAGAGCTTAGAGAGCGTCCCCTCCCGTGCCCCGCGTCCGATTCGGGCGCGCACTCCGCGAGCTGATAGCGAGACGCCGCAGCGCCGCCGCGCGGAGCCCGGGCAGTTAAGTGGAGAGGCTCCGCGCTCCATTGCCAAGAGCCAAGCCATTGCTTTTGCCAAGGAGCGGCAGGAACTAGCTGCCCGTGAAGAATTAAAGGCCGCAGAGCCCTTTGTGCCCAAGCCGCTTAGCTTCACTGACAGTCCCAGCGCAGAAGGACCGTACACCGAGCTTAACTTTACGGCAACGCTGCCGGTGCGTGCCCCTGAGGACGGTGCCCCACTGTCAGTTGCCGGCACCGCGGGCGGATTAAATGCTGCCCGCAATACCGGCAGCATTGACAATATCTCAGAGCCAGCGGTGTTCAGTATAAGCTTCGGCATGGAGCCGCGGGTGCGTCCGGACAGCGAGGCCGCACCGCTGATGGACGCATCTTCTGGGGGCGGTTTTGCCGCGGCCCGTGACAGTTGGTCAAGCCCGGTAATTAATACCGCAGAACCGCTGTCAAATGAAAGCGCAGAGCGCAATTAAGCCTAGGCTTAAGACCTGAACTTATCCCGGCACTGCAGTGCTAGAATTCACGACGCTTGATTAACCTTGTTTAATCAAGCGTTTTTTATATTTTCTGTTATCATGAAACTAACTTCAGCCGCCCGATGAGACTCCCATTATGGACAGTTCGCTCCTGCCTAATATTTACGACTTCATTGCTCACACCTATCCTTTTTCCATGCTCTCTACCTTAGAGCAGGACACCTTAGCCGCATCCGTTAAAATTGCATACTACGCTAAAGATGATGTGCTGCGCGATGAAAACTTAAGCGGCGTCGGCCTGTTCATGATCCGCACCGGATGCGCGGAGCAGATCAATAATGACGGCACGCTACGTGCACGACTCAGCGTCGGTGACAGCTTCGGCTATACACAACTTAACAAGCATGGACGCAGCGACTATAAGGTAGTGTTCTTAGAAAACTCCCTGCTGTACATTATTTCGCGCCAAATTTTAGCCTTCATCAAGGGACGCAATGAGCATGTCGGCCGCTATTTTGACGATCATGAGTACGTGCGCCTAACCAGCACCCGACGCTATCTAACAGACAGCGACGATTATCTAAGCGGCCGCTTAAAGCAGCCTGCCGGCGCCGTGTGCCAAAAGCGCATAGTATGCATTCCGCCCGATTGCAGTGTGCAGGAATGTGCACGCCGCCTACTCTTTACTGGCTGCGAAATGGCAATGGTAACTGCAAGCGACAACGGCGAGCTTTTAGGACTAGTCACTAAATCGGATCTTACGCTACGCGCCGTAGCCTGTGGACTCCCCTACACCACCCCGGTTAGCGCAGTGATGACTCCCCACCCGGTCGTCATAGAGGACAGCAAGCCCCTGTATCAGGTGCTCGACAGCATGCTGACCCATCAAGTGCAGCATTTGCCGGTCATGCACGCCCATACGGTAGTCGGAACCATTAATACCCGCGATCTGCTACAAAATTCGCTACTCCAGCCTTTGTATTTAATTAAATCGATCCATCGCCAGCTCTCGGTCAACGATCTGACCGCCTTGGCATCCCAGAAGCAGGAAATCTTTGTAACCCTAATGGAGCTTAAAGTAGAGCCTAGCACCATTCAGCGCATTTTCAGCCGCATTGCCGATGCCTTTGTCAGCAAAATCTGCGCGCTCACCCAAGAAAGTTTAGGTAAGCCGCCGTGCGCCTTTGCCTTCTTTGCCGCCGGATCCTTGGCGCGCGAAGAAGTGCAGTTTTTATCCGATCAAGATAACGGACTCGTTTTCGAGCGCCCGCTCAATGACAGCGAGTTGCAGTACTTTCGCCGTTTTACCCACGAGGTGTGTACTGCACTAGATGCCTGCGGCTATACCTGGTGCAGCGGAAATTACATGGCATGCAACGAGCAGTGGTGCCAAAGCAGCCGCAGTTGGGAGCAGTATTATGATAGCTGGATCTTAGAGCCCGATGCCCAGGCCCTGCTTGACAGCTCGGTGTTCTTTGATCTGCGCTGTGAATATGGTGATGCCTTCCTCGTCACCAAGCTACAGCAGAAAATTATCGCCAATGCGGCGGATAATTCGCGCTTTTTGGCCATGCTGTGCCGCAACGCGGTCACCGTCAACCCACCATTGGGCTTATTCCGGCAATTTGTGCTAACCCGAGATGGAGAAAACAAGCCGGTACTGAATATTAAGCATCAAGGGATTAATCTGATTGTCGAGCTTGCGCGTTTGTATGCGTTACACAGCCGCTGCTTGGCGGTCAGTACCCACGAACGTTTACTCCAAGGCCTTGCCGACGAGGACGCCGCACGTGAGCTCAATGAGGCCCTAACCTTTTTAAATGAGGTACGTTTTGCCCATCAATACAAAGCACTGCTGCAGGGCGACTCACTGTCCAATTTAATGCCACCGGATGAATTAAGCCAATTTGAGCGCAACCACTTAAAAGATGCCTTCCGCATTATTGCGCGTCAGCAGAATGCCGCACAGTTGCGCTTTGGCAAGGGGATTGCGTGATGTTAGGCGATAAATTAGCCAAGTTGGAAAAAAAGCGCATACAGAGGCTGTCACATGGACAGTTAGATATTAGGCTGCAGCCGCTATATCGCCATGCGCTGCCGAGTGCGCGCACCCTCTTAAGTGAGCTTAAATTCACGGCCCTTGATTTTGAAACGACAGGACTTAATTTTGCAAGTGATAGTGTACTCTCCTTTGGCGGGGTGGAGATAAACGGCCTACAGATTGATTTTGCCTCATGCTTTCACCACTTTATTCAGCAACCGAACACTATTAATCCAGACAGCGTCGTAATTAATGCTATTACGCCAGAGCACTTAAGTGCTGGTCTCACGCCTGATGCGGCATTACATTTACTGATTGAGCGCTGTGCAGGGCGCATCATCATTTGCCATGGAGCGGTGATTGAGCGCACCTTTTTGCTAAAAATGCTCGGTCTGACCCCCGATTTTGCGCTACCGCTTATTTTCTTAGATACCTTAAAAATTGAACGATCGCTGCTGCGTCGCCGCCGCGGGGTAGAAGATTTGCGCCTAGCGGCCATTCGTGAGAGCCGGGGCTTGCCTGCCTATGTTGGGCATAATGCCCTTGCTGACTCAGTAGCCACCGCTGAGGTCTTTTTAGCGCAGATTAAAGATGTATTCGGCAAAACCGCACCGTGCTTAGGTCCGCTGTTTGCACGCTCGCAGTAAACTGCAAATTCACATGCCCGCTTACTGTTAATTAAGCCACCCGATTTAGGCACAGCGTAAAAGAGTTAGAAAAAAGGAAGGCAAAGAGCACCATCTGCGCCATGCGGCGCAGATATGAAGTGCCCGCATGCTCACGCCGGGGCAATTGTGCAGCCTAGAGCGAAACAGTAAAACCTAAGCTTACTTTAAAATTGCCGGTAACTCGGCAGGCTTAGTAACTGTGGTCAGCAGTCCCTTTACGATAGCCGGTGACCCGCACAGGATATTGCCGGTCTTACGGTAATTATCAATATCGCCGGCAAAATCAGTGACCAGACCGCCTGCCTCACGCACTAAAAGCTCCCCGGCACCATAATCCCACGGCTTAAGGCCTAATTCTAAATAGCCATCGCAACGCCCGCAGGCCACGTAAGCCATATCCAAAGAGGCACAGCCCGAGCGACGAATATCTGCAGTATTATCAATTAAGCGGCGCATTACTGGCATAAAGGCATCCATCTTAGCGCGATAGCGTACCGGAGGAGCCGTGTGAATGATTGTGCCCTCAAGGCCAGGACGCTTACCAACGCGGATGCGCCGACCGTTTAACGATGCACCTTCGCCGCGCGCGGCAGTAAACATCTCATTTAACATAGGATCAAAGACCACGCCAACTTCCGGACGTCCGCGGTAATGCAAGGCAATTGATACGGCGCAGTGGGGGACCCCCATGACAAAGTTAGTAGTACCGTCAATGGGATCGATGATCCAGCAATACTCAGCATCCGGATTTCCGATAAGTCCGCCTTCCTCACCTAAAACCGCATGATCGCGATACGCTTTGAGCAAAATAGCAGTGATAGTCTTTTCACACTCTTTATCAATGGTAGTAACTAAGTCGTCAACGTGTTTCTGTTCAACGGTAAACTGATCTTGGCGGCCTAAATTACGGGCAATCAAATTGCCAGCAGTACGGGCTGCACGTACTGCAATATTAAGCATCGGATGCATGTGAAAAGAGCTCTCTGAAGAAGTTAATTCAACCAGGGCGGTAAAATCCACCACGCCTGCTGACGTTATACAGGCGTGCGCATTATAATATCTTTTCGCTCATTGGTGAAGAAAGAGGAGCCCTTAATTTATGCAGATTTTAAGCAAGCGCTATGCTGAACTGTCAGCTGAACTACAGCGCCAGCAGGCCGCTGACGGCCCTGCGGTATGGCAGGGTTTAGTCTTAGGCTTATGCGCCCGCGGTCTGACAGCCGATCAGCGTGCACTGCGCGATAGCTGCGCTGCGATTTTAAATGACGCCCAACCGCTGCCTGGAGCCTTAATTGCCGTTATTACTGAGCTGTCACTAGATGCTCAAGATGGTTTGGAGAAAAACAACGTACCGTTGCTGCAGCCTGCAGGCAGCAGCGCCGAACGTCTGCAGGCCTTGGCAGATTTATGCTACGGCTTGATTTTAGGACTTGCCTTTGACCCTAAGAGCAGCGGCACCTCGCGCCCTACGCAAAAAGTTGCCTCCCCCAAGCGTCTTGAGCTATTACGCACTTTGCAGCAGCTGCAGCAAGTCGATCCGTCAGGGGAGCTGGATGAAGATGATCTCAATGAAGTGCTCAGCTTTATCGAAAGTGAACTGCTTCGCGAATATCAGCGCAGCGTGAAAGCTAACGCCTAAATTTACACAAGGATTTATCAAAAAAGATCAGCGGCTAACCCTCCGTCCTTCAGGGCGGGGATACAGTCGCAAGGAGAAACTCTGTGTTTAATTAGGCGATTTCTGCTGCTCAATATATTGACGGATAATAGATATCAGAGCACCTCCGCAGGATGAAGCAAAATAAGATGAAGACCATCACGCCTTACCCCACAGCTTTGTTCTAACCTGCGGTATTTGGTTACAAATACCAAGTGGACGTGTAGATTGTAAGAGCAATGGCGGGGATGATAAACAGTAGTTTTTTTCATAATTGAGCGCGGTAATGACTGAGGAAATGCGCCTTGCTTTTAAGTATAAACTGCCGTCCTACCAGGAAGCAGGAGCGGGCTTTTCGCAATTTCTCCGGCTGCTGCCGTTTTGCTTATAACGCATTGCTTTTTGAGGAAAAAGAGCAATATCAAGATTATTTGGATGAGATTGAATCAAGGCTGTGTTTGGGTGA
>CALXOV010000010.1 GCA_944390105.1 uncultured Succinivibrionaceae bacterium | reverse complement strand
ATTGTCAATACCTTATCAAAAGCGCAGCGCGCCACGCTTAAGTATTTTGGCCTCAAAGCGCCCGAATCCCACTACGAGAAAACTCTGGCACCGGCAAACGAGCTGAAGGAGGCCTGGAAACCCCATGGGCACGATCTGCAGGCACATTAGTCGAGTTGATGATGACCTAGTTTGCAAAATTCAGGAGCTGAAGGAGGCCTGGAAACCCCATGGGCACGATCTGCAGGCACATTAGTCGAGTTGATGATGACCTAGTTTGCAAAATTCAGGTTATTGATCAGAATAGCAGGAAAGTGATCTAATTTTGGTACAATATGTTTGTTTTTGGTATAAGACTAATCTAGCTTTTTGTAAAGCAAGGAAAATGGCAGAAACTTCACATCCGTCAATGGTCTGAGATTTCGTGAGTTTTTTACTTGGGAAAGTATAAGGAGTGGCGGATGGAGTGAGATTCGAACTCACGGAAGCCGGAAGGCTTCGACGGTTTTCAAGACCGTTGCATTCAACCGCTCTGCCATCCATCCGCTGTAACGGGAGCGAATTATACATGAGTTTTATTTATTTGGGAAGAGAAATTTCAACTGATGATGAAGGATATTTATTGCAGGCTGCAGATTGGACGCCTGAGTTGATGGAGGAGTTAGCGCGACAGATGGCTCTAACTTTAACCTCGCAACATCGTGTGATTATTGATACAGTGCGCGCGTATTATGCGCAATACGCGACTACTCCGCCGATGCGCGGACTTATCAAGCTGTTAAAGCAGCAGGGCCATGCTGAATTGGCGGATTCTATTACTCTGGCAAGCTTATTCCCCGAAGGGGCGGCTAAAAGTGCAGCTAAGCTTGCCGGGCTGCCCAAGCCGGTACACTGCATTTAGCCAAAGAAAGAATACAATCTATGGTGATTTTACTTGCAGGAGATTCTCATACCGGTAAGACAAATCTGGCTCAACGATTGTTGGAGCGCTGGCATTATCCTTATTTGTCTATAGATCACCTAAAAATGAGCCTTATTCGCACGCGCCTCATCCGCTTACAGGCTGAGAGCAGTGATGCTGCGCTGACCGCTGAACTGTGGCCGGTCGTACGTGAAATCATCAAAACCTGCATCGAAAATGAGCAGAATCTTATCGTTGAGGGAGTTTATATTCCATTTGGGTGGGAGCTGGATTTTTCTGCGTACTATCGGCGTAGCGTGCGTTATATATGCCTTATTTTTAGTGAAGAATATATCCTCACTGCGCAGTCTGATATTAAAAAATATGCCAATATTATCGAAGCTAGGCAGCAGCAGGAACTTGATGTAGCCGGTATGCTAAAAACTAATCGCTATAATCTAGAGCAGTGTCGTCAGCGCGGTTATAAATACCTGCTGATAGATAAGCATTATTATATTGATGATAAGATGCTGCAAGATTTGCTTGATTAATCAGGTAATAAGCTAGGTTAGGCAAGCGTAAGGATCAGAGTGAAAAAGCCTGTGCACTGAGCCGGTAGAACAGCAGGCCTACCGGCTCAAAGCATTACAGTTTAATCTTGGTGATGT
Organism: uncultured Succinivibrionaceae bacterium; assembly: GCA_944390105.1. Taxonomy (GTDB): domain Bacteria; phylum Pseudomonadota; class Gammaproteobacteria; order Enterobacterales; family Succinivibrionaceae; genus Avisuccinivibrio. The sequence continues at coordinate 109,472 of CALXOV010000010.1, read as the reverse complement.
AGCAGGTGCCCCATCTTAATTTCCTTGGTATCAAGGTAATGTTCGTTATATGGATTGCGCCCGTACTCTAAGGGTTCACGCGCAGTAACGGTGATGCCGTGTCGGCTGATGTCTTCAATTTTGGCTGGGTTATTGGTCATTAAAATAACCTGATCAAAGCCTAAGCGGCGCATGATCTCTGCGCACACATTGTAATGGCGCCCGTCTGACGGAAAGCCTAAGCGTAAGTTAGCCTCCACCGTATCAAGGCCCTCATCTTGCAACTTATAGGCGCGAATTTTATTGAAAAGACCGATACCGCGGCCTTCTTGGCGCATATAGAGCAAGGCACCGCGCTTAATTTCCGCTATTTTCTTTAAAGCTGCATCTAATTGAAAGCCGCAGTCGCAGCGCAAGCTGCCCAAAGCATCGCCGGTCAGACACTCGGAATGAATGCGACACAGTACTGGTACGCCATCATTGAGCTTACCTAAAGATAGCACTGCATGATCAAGCAGATTTCTATCGCGGAAAATAGTGATGTCAAATACCCCGTGCCGCGTCGGCAGTTTTGCGGTGGGACCTTGCTGAATAATTTCTGCTACTTGCACTTAAGTTAATCCGTAATGGTATCTATACCTTAAAAAATGTGGGTATTATACACAAATTAAGCCTTTTTAGTGCCGCAACGATACACAGCAGTATAGTACTAAGGCACACAGCGAGAAAAATTTGCACATTAATTGATGTTTAATGCTGAGAATGGTTGTATTTGCTGATATAATGCGCAGAATTTTGGAAACGAGATTATCAATGAATATGGCTAAAGCTGTTGTTATAGCTGTTGACGGTCCCGGCGGAGCGGGCAAAGGCGAGCTAACTCGGCGCCTAGCTGCGCGTCTTGGGTATACACTGCTTGATTCGGGAGCTATCTACCGTGTATTGGCTTACGCGGTGCGTAAGGCTGGTTTGGCTTTATTTGATGAAGAGTCGGTGGTTCAAGAAGCTTTAGTCATCAACATGCGTTTTGTACCGCAGCAAGACGGCGTGCATGTGCTGCTTAACGGAGAAGACGTGAGTTCCGCTATCCGCACTGAAGAAGCCGGTGCAAATGCCAGCAAGGTCGCCGCGCTTCCAGAGGTGCGTAAGGCATTGTTACAGCGCCAGCGGGATTTTCGCCAAGAGCCTGGTTTAGTGGCAGACGGGCGTGACATGGGAACAGTGGTGTTTCCCGATGCCCAAGTCAAGATTTTCTTAGACGCTAGTGCTGAAGTGCGTGCAAAACGGCGAGAGCTTCAGCTCAAGGCGCAGGGGAAAGTGACGGATTATGCTCTTATCTTGCAGGAGATTAAAGAACGCGATGAGCGCGATCGCAATCGCGCTGCAGCACCGCTAAAAGCGGCAACTGATGCGCTTATACTGGATTCTACCGCCTTAACAATTGAAGAGGTGGAAGAAAAAGCCTTAGCTTTTATACATGAAAAGTTGGGGCAGATATAAATTATATGCAGCCTGTGGCTGCAGTGACGCAGAAAAGGATGTCTGCATATTGTAAATAACCCCCCAAACGCATGATGCTGCGGGGCGCAACTGGAACTTTTTTACCTTAATGGAATCATTTGCTCAACTCTTTGAAGAGTCTTTAAAGAATATTGAAACCCGTCCGGGCTCTATGGTTAAAGGCACTATTGTTGCCATTGAAAATGACTTTGTGATCGTTGATGCAGGTCTGAAGTCTGAGTCCGCCATTCCTGCTGAACAGTTCAAGAACGCCCAGGGCGAGCTTGAAGTTAAGGTGGGCGACATTGTTGACGTGGCTTTAGAGTCTGTCGAGTCCGGTGATGGCGCGACTGTGTTATCCCGCGAGAAGGCTAAGCGTAACGAAGCTTGGGCTAAGCTTGAGGATGCTTTCAAGAACGCCGAAGCGGTTACGGGCGTTATTGACGGCAAGGTCAAAGGCGGCTTTACCGTACAGTTAGGAGGCATCCGTGCTTTCCTGCCGGGTTCCTTAGTGGACATTCGTCCGGTGCGCGATACTTCTCACCTTGAGGGCAAAGAGCTCCAGTTCAAGGTGATCAAGCTTGACCAGAAGCGCAACAACGTTGTGGTTTCCCGCCGCGCTGTGATCGAGTCTGAGCACTCTTCGGAGCGCGAGACTGTGCTGGCTAACTTGCAGGAAGGCCAAGTGGTTAAGGGTATCGTTAAGAACCTGACTGACTACGGTGCTTTCGTGGATTTAGGTGGGGTTGATGGCTTACTCCATATCACCGATATGGCTTGGAAGCGCGTTAAGCACCCGAGCGAAATCGTCAATGTGGGTGATGAGATCAATGTCAAGGTGCTGAAATTTGATCGTGAACGTCAGCGCGTCTCTTTAGGCTTAAAGCAGTTAGGTGAAGATCCGTGGGCTAACATTTCCGATAAGTTCCCGGTCGGCTCCAACATTGAAGGTAAGGTTACCAATCTGACTGATTATGGCTGCTTCGTTGAGATCCAGGAAGGTGTTGAAGGTCTGGTGCACGTCTCCGAAATGGACTGGACCAACAAGAACATCCATCCGTCTAAGGTGGTTTCCGTTGGCGATACCGTTACGGTTAAGGTGCTCGAAATTGACGAGGATCGTCGCCGTATTTCCTTAGGTCTCAAGCAATGCAAGCCCAACCCGTGGATGCAGTTTGCTGAGAACCACTCCAAAGGCGATAAAGTCACCGGTAAGATTAAGTCCATTACCGACTTCGGTATCTTCATTGGCCTTGATGGCGGTATTGATGGCTTAGTCCACTTGTCCGATATTTCGTGGCAGCAGTCTGGCGAAGAAGCCGTGCGCGACTTTAAGAAGGGTGACGAGATCACCGCTATCGTGTTGCAGGTTGATCCGGATAGAGAGCGTATCTCTCTTGGCTTAAAGCAGATCGCTGAAGATCCGTTTGCTGATTACCTGTCGATGCATCACAAGGGATCCTTAGTTTCTGGTACCGTGACTGAGGTGGATGCTCGTGGCGCTACTGTTAAGTTAGCAGAAGGCGTGATGGGCTACGTTCGTGCCTCTGACATCTCCCGTGATCGGGTAGATGATGCCACCACTGTGCTCAAGGCTGGTGACAGCATCGAAGCTAAGTTCATGAACGTGGATCGTAAGTCCCGTCAGCTCAGCCTGTCTATCCGTGCTAAGGATGAAGCTGAGGAGAAAGAAGCTTTAGAGTCTTTAAATGAGAAGCAGCAGCAGGAAGCCGCTCCGACCGCTATGGCCGCGGCCTTCGCTGCAGCTAATAAGGCTGAGTAATAAGCTAAAACTATTAAGCTTTACTTAAAGTCAAAAATACCCCGTTGAACTATAAATGTTTGACGGGGTTTTATTTTTTAGTTCACCCTCCTTTGTGCTATCCGCGCTTGCGTGCAAGTTTCGTAAGTTTTTGCGCCCGCTTCTAGCGTCAAACATATCTGTTATAACGTATATGTAGGAGGGTGATTGTTCCGACGGAATGTTTTGCGCTATCTGTTTGCTGACGGTACTAAGCGCATGTCGATGTTGGTACCATCAGTTTTATGTGTTAACCATTGGATGGTGAACTCTTCGTCAGCTAAAGCTGATGGGCATCCTGCTTTATCGAGGTCGGCGAGTTCTCCACAGGGGTTGACTTCGGGGCATTACCACCCCTAGAGCGTAGGTAGCCAGCCTCCAACCACAGCTACATTGCCTAGTGAAGGATACTGCTGCCGAATCTCTGCCATTGTGAGCATGACATTGCGGGCACTCCCATTCCCTAATCTTGAGCCTCTTAATTTCATTAAGCTCAGTATTATGATATCCGCAGTGCGGGCAGAGCTGAGTGCTCGAGAAATAACTCTCTGCTTTTAGGAATACGTGCTCATGACGCTGCTCCTTGCAAAAAAATTTCCTTAGCAAGCTGTTAAGCGTAGCGTCAGCCGCGGTATAACTGATACCGTCAGAGCAGGCGGCCAAGACTTTTGCGCCGCCATCAATACCAACGCAATTCTCATTTTTCGGCAGATATTCCATCTGTACTTCGTAGAGAATAATGACATAGTACTAATCGGTCAGGTATCTGGTGATTCCTGCACCTAATATCCTACCTTCTATCGGGTAAAGCAGTTTTCCCTTAAGTTTTTTCTCTCTCTCTATGCACCTTTTCCTTACCCTGATACTCAATATAAGCTTCTGAGCTTCTGCTCAGAAACATTGCCTATCGAGCAGACAAAAAATAACCGTCTGTCCAGAAAGTTCTCTCTTTCCAAAAATGCTGTCTTAAAATTTCTGCAGAATCTAAGTGCCAGATATTGATATGCAGTATAGAATTTAACCTTTCGCACCATATTGCTGATGTTGATATTTGAAGGAAACGCCATCATATAATGGATATGGTCAGAATCAGTACCTATGTACTTGATGACAATATCATGCCTGGTGCAGATTTCTAAAGGCAGCCTTTTAATTAGGCCAGATAAACCCTAATCAGCTAAAAGCTTTTTGCGTGACTTGCAGATAAAGATTACATGATTCTGCAAAAGATATTTATGCCTGTTATGAAGAACTCCTCTTTGTCACACAGCTAGAATAACATTTTTAAGCGCTTGACCCATGACCTTAGGGTCATAGGATTGTGCGCCCATGTATTTCAAGCTGCGCGCCTTTAAGTATAGCTCCAGAAGGAGACAGATTAACAAAACGGACTTGAGGATGGAGCGCAATTAATTCCTCGGTCAAATATTTGTAGCTAAGGAAATTGCGTTGGGTTACATGTAACTGTCCGTCATTTCCGAGCACCGTGAGATCAGAACGCGTAGCGGCATTATAGATACGCTCATCGCTTTTAAGACCGGCATGGCTGAGGGTTCCTTTATAGGCAAAGTCAGCTCCTGCAAGATAGATGGAGTGTGCCCCGTGCTGCAAAGCGAGATCAAGTGCGCTGATAAGCACAGTGCCGCGCTCAAGTAATTTATCAGCAAGCGGCTTGATCAAAGTTGGGGTAGCATGAATAAATGGTGTACTGAAGATAAAACATCGTTTGACAAATTTAGCGCAAAGCTTACTGTCTGCGCACACATCGTAAATTAAGGTGGTTTTATGCAGGCAGGGAGCCGCTTCACGGAGCTTGGAAAACAATGGACGTAGCGACATTGGATCGACGCTTAAAGCAAACTGTGGCACGATGCCGACGCTATCTAGATACGGCAACGCAGTATCAACGGCAATGGAACAGGCTCCAGCGGCAATCAGAGCTTTGACCTTATCTATCCGTTCAGCAAGCGAAGGGCCTGATGCTAATACAATAGCAGTATTGATGGGTGCAAAATTCTGAGGCAGATATGGACGCTCATGTTGTAAAAAATCCGCTTGTGCTGCTACCTTGGCAAGTAGCAGCGGCAGGCGGCGTATAAAGTGCTGATGGGCATAAGCATTGTCAAGCATGGTCTGCAGGCGTAGCTTATCTTCATGTAAGAAGCTGGTGTCAAGATACAGCTCCGGGACAATAATGATTGCATTAGACGGCAATTTCTGTTCGGGGAGAAAGCAGGAAAACTTTACCCGAGGATCTGCAATGAGTGTGGCTAGTTCATCATCAATGCTCATTAGGGCATAGAACAGCCCGGGGTTGATTAAATGAACATTAACGCGGCAGCTGCTACTCTGCAGAAATAGTCGGACCTCATCGCCAAGTCCAAAGCCGATGACATGCAGATCCTGCATCATATCTACGTGCTGCAGCGCATACTGTGCCTGTGTCTTACGATCCTCGCGCGAGGTCAGTTGTCTCCCATTGACCTTTAACGTGCATTCACGTCCGGTACATAATTCAATACTGAAAGCATCCGGCTGTGCCTTGCTGATAGCTGCAAAAAGTTCAGGAAAACGCTGCTTGCAGCAAAGGGCGTTGGCCTCAAATATGGCTTGCATTAAAGCTCCTTATCTGTTTTTTCGCACCTTGTGTTGACTGTGATTATAAAGCGATTTCAGCTTTTACTCTGTAGGCTACGTTATCCGTATGTATAGGTGCGCAGATAGCACAAAAATTTTGGAAGCAAGCGCAAGCTTTGATTAAAAAGTCGGCATTTATGCTTGAGGCGGCAAAGCGTATCGCCTACAATGCTCACACCTGTAGACACAGCTTTTTTTATCATTGCTTGAGGCTGGGCAGTGTCGAAAAATTTATATGTGAATACAGTAAAATAAAAAACAAGAACAACAATTTTATTCGGTACTAATGTGGTTCTGGAATAGCTTTAGACATTTGGCTATAATGTACAATATAGCAAATACGATGCTTATTTCGTATGCAGACCACGATTAATGTACTGCTAGCGCAGACCACGTAGCTAGGCGAGAGCTTATAAAGCGTGGCTGAATTTTCAGGAGAAACTATGACACGAGCTGAAATGATCGACAAATTGATCCGCAAGTACGCTCATCTCAATCCAAAGCTGATTGACAACAGCGTGCGCGAGATTTTCGAGATCATGATTGAGAGCTTGTCTGCGGGCAATCGTATAGAGATTAGAGGTTTTGGTAGCTTTGAAATTCGTGTTCGCGAACCGCGTGAAGCCCATAATCCAAAGACCGGTGAAAAGGTCAATTTAGATGAGCGCCGGGTTGTGCACTTCAAGCCAGGTATTGAACTGCGCGATCGCGTCAACAGTTTGGCTCAGTAGGCTTAACTATTGATATAAACTCAGAAAGTTGCTTTAACTATGCTATGATAAAGGTAACTTTAATGAGGAAGCTTTCATGCTGAAGTTTTGGCTTTATATTATTATTTTGATTGCCATCTGCGCGTTAGGACTGACCATAGGCTCAGCAAATGAGACCGTGGTGGCTTTTGATTTCCTCTTTGTAAAAGCAAATCTGTCTCTAGGCATGGTTCTAGTTGTCGGCATTATTTGCGGCATCATTATCGGCTTGTATTTAGCATCGCTGTTTTGCTTAAAAGTGTGGTTTAAAGCCCACCGCAGTCGGGCTGAGGTAAAACGTCTGCGTCGCCAGGAACAGGAGCGTGAGCTTGTTGCTGTCCCTGTAGCAAAGAGCAGCCCTGCTAATCAATGATTGAGCTTTTATTTTTGCTACTGCCGCTGGCGGCGGCCTATGGCTTCTACATGGGTCGCTCGAGTGTAAAAAATAAGCGAGCGGACAGTAAAACGCATCAAAATCACAATTATATCCGCGGTGTTGAGTATCTGCTGAATAATGATCGCGATCTAGCAGTAGATCGTTTCATTGCTTACTTAAATGAAGCAGATCCCTCCTTTGAGACCAATCTGGCCTTAGGCAATCTCTTTCGTAAGCGCGGTGAAGTCGATAAGGCTATATCCATCCATCAGGCAGCTGTGTCCAACCAAAAGCTCGACATAAGCGAACATGAGTTGGCAAAGTTAGAGTTAGGTCGTGACTTCATGTCAGCCGGACTTATTGATCGCGCTGAAGCTATCTTGACTGAATTAGTAGAAATCCCGCGTCAACGTACTGATGGTGCGCGATTACTAGTTAAGCTCTACGAGCAAGAGCGCGATTATCAGCAAGCAATCGCAACAGCTCTCAAATATCGCGAATCCTTAGGAACATCCATTGCCTCGCAGCTGTCGCAGTATTACTGCGAAGTGGCGCAGCAAGATCTGTTGTCTGGCAATCAGGATAAAGCCCGCGCAGGATTTACTCAGGCTTTAGATGTATACCCGCACTCTATTCGTGCGCGTTTAGGGCTTGCCGATATTATGCTGGCACGCAATCTGTTTGAAGATGCCTATAAATTAATTAAAGAAGTAAGCGTCATCAATGAGGACAGCGGTTTAGTCTGCCTTGACTATCTGTTGCGCTGTTTTCCCAATAAAGCCGACCCCAATCTGCGTTTTGCCTTAGATGATTTGGTACGGCGTACAAAATCTGCTCAAGCGATGGTCGAACTTACCGAAGTTGTTGAGCAAACCTCTGGGCGGGATGATGCCGAGTTGATGTTGTTGAATTTTGTTAAAGAAAAACCCAACTTAAAGCTATTTTCTGCGCTTATGCGCCTGCGCTCCAAAGATAGCGGAGTGTCGGCTAATGAAGCAATTTTACAGCTTAAAAGCTTGGTTGATGCGCAAATAGCCTCCAATCATCGTTATGCCTGCCATCGTTGCGGTTTCCAATCTAAACTGCTGTTTTGGCAGTGCCCTTCCTGCAGGCGTTGGGACACTATGAAGCCGATTCGCGGCCTAGACGGGGATTAATTATGCCTGATATTAAAATTTTTACCGCCTTAGATTTTGCCGATGCCAATAGTGCGTTGGACTTTGTTGCCAAGGTCAGCCCTGATGAATGTGGACTAAAAGTAGGCAAAGAGCTCTTTACTGCCGCAGGTCCAGCCTTGGTAGAAAAGCTGGTGGATAAGGGGTTTAAAGTCTTTTTAGATTTGAAGTTTCACGATATTCCGGTGACGGTAGCCAAGGCTTTAACGGCAGCCGCTTCCTTGGGCGTCTATATGTTTAACGTACACTGTTTAGGCGGGCGTGAGATGCTAGAGTCAGCAGCAGAGGCTGTTGCTAAAGTGCACAATTCGCCGCTGCTTATCGGGGTGACGATTTTAACCTCGATGGATGAAACGCAGCTGCGTGATATTGGTGTAGCCGGTCCGGTGGAGGATGCCGTCTTGCGTCTGGCGCGCTTGGCCAAGATGTCTGGGTTGGATGGTGTGGTGTGTAGTGCCCGTGAGGCAACTATGCTGTCAGCAAACATTACGGCGCCATTTTTAAAAGTAACCCCTGGCATTCGCCCACTGGGGACAGCGCTGGGCGATCAAAAGCGGGTCTTAACTCCACAGCAAGCGGTTCAAGCCGGCGCTGATTATTTGGTTATTGGCCGTCCTATCACTAAGGCACCTGATCCGTTGCAGGCATTAAGAGACATTAATGCTCAGCTGGCAGTGCTCTAAAAAGATGTTTGTGCCAAACTTGCGACACTATTAGATAGGAATAAATTAGATATAACAGCCATTTATAGGTGAGCCTACATACTGCGACTTGCTTATGCATTGTGGCAAATTGCGCAAAGTAGTGCATCAGCAACTCATTGCATCGTGCCCTTTGCCAATCTAGTACTAAAATATGCCGCGATCTTAAGCTCTTTGCTGGTGGCATCTTCATGCTAGTCGAGCATAAAACCAGCTTAGCTATTTGAGACTGAGTGGTTTACGCGCAGCCTTTACCCTAAATGTCATATTCTATAAGCTTATCTTTCAACATACGAATGTTATATATATATATATATATATGGAATAGGCGGTTTTGGTACGATTTGCGAACGTTGCGTTGCTACTGGGAAATAGCGAAAGATAGTGCTTAATTAAGTGGGAAACTAATATGTGAATAAATTGATAACGGGCGCAACGCTGCAGATCAAAGGAGAAAAAGGAAAAACTGCAACGCTGCTGATTTAGGTCAGAGTTGTCTATAAACTACATATGCACATAACCTGCGATCTTTAGTAAAATCGTTTTTAGGTTTTTAGTAAGCAACTATCACATGCTACTTGCAGGTATGTTCACAATACTCTCATCAAGTCGGAGCTTTAGACTCGTTCTTGAGCGCTTGGTTACATTATAGCAATTATATTCTGTAACCGTCCGCTTTCACCACTACGATCACGCAAGGGCAAATTTCGCGGTATCAAGTTAAAGGTTTTCTTCAAAGCTCTGTTTTAAGCCGACGGCGGCTTCTGCTTCATCTGGACCGCTGCAGGTAATAGCGATTTCATCGCCGCAGCGAATTCCTAAGCCCATTAAAGCAAAAATACCACCTTTTAAGTTAATCTGCTTACCTTTGGCTGTGAGTTTGATTTCGGATTTATAGCGTCCGGCTTCTTTGATAATAGTTCCAGCGGGCCGAGCGTGCACACCGTCGCGATCTTTAATCTTGAAGATGAACTGCTGCATAATTTTAATTCCTAACTTAATAATAGTTTAGCTATAGTATTTTGCGGTAAAGCTCCGCTAATGCTTATGCCACTATTATAGCTTGCTGGAAGCTAGTTGAGCGCTTACAGCACAGTGCATTCCTGCAACCGTTAGCTACGAGCGCTAGCAATTCTGTCTTTGAGCTTTTGCCCAGCGCGAAAAGTTGTTACGCGGCGCGGGGTAATGGTGACTTCCTTGCCGGTCTTAGGGTTACGCCCTGGGCGTGAGTTTTTATCTTTGAGATCAAAATTGCCAAATCCGGTTAATTTAACCATTTCTCCGCTCTCCAAAGTAGCGGCGATTGTCTCGAAAAAGTCATCTACGAACAGTTGTGCCTCGCCTTTGGGAAAATCGCATTTCAACACTAATCTGTCAGCTATGTCAGCTCTGGTTAAAGCCATCTTTCTTATCTCTGTGTAAATCGGAAAAATGTTAAATAAACCAACAAGTTTGCGAGATAATAGGACACAAGATGCAGGCAAAGCAAAAAGGTCCTTGACGCCTCATGCGGCAGTTAAGGCACGGCAGACGACTGAACCTCAGCTTGAGCTTTAAAGCTTGTCGGCTGAGAATGTGCGGTATCCCCTCAAACTTTTGAACAATTTTACCGGAAATTTTTCATTTTGCTAAGATCTTATACTAAAATTTTGACCAAAGACACTATTTTTCAGTACCCTGAGCAGTTGCGCAGTACTCGTGTTCGGAACATAACTTTAGATGGTCGTGAAATACAAGGAGATGAAACCGAGTGTTACCGTTAGATGATGCTCCTTCATTGCTTGCGGCTCCTAGTGTTGTGCAGGCTGATTGGGATCTCAATGCAAAGATTGGACTCAATGTGCCGGGTGCTTTTGTCTTTCGAATGCGCTCTGCTTCCGGAGAGCGTTTGGGTATTATGCCGGGGGATTATGTGGTAATGCGCCGTGATATGCTACCGACGATAGGGTGCTTACTCATTGTGTATTTACGTGGCCGCTTTCGGCTGATGGAATTTACGGAAAATAAATGCTCTGAGCTTGATCATGCGCAGATTGTTGGGGTGGTCTGTGCCGTATTTCGCAAGACAGCTCACAAAGAAATGCCTAAAGAGCATGCACGTACGCCCGATAAAGTTTATAATCAATAAAAAAATAATAAAATCGGCACTGAGTTCCTAATCTTAAGGACGCAGGGCTGAACTGCAGAATTCAAAAATTAGGATGCCTTATGAACTTTTTTAAACATTTAAGTATGCGCAAGAAGCTACTTGGCGGCTTCATGCTAGTGCTGATCATGTCCTTAATTGTTTCAGCGGTGTCGATTTATTCGATTTCCACAACTCTGCTGACACAGCAGAATTTAAGGGTGATGGTCACAGATGAGATGGCCAAGGTTCTGACGCTGAATAACTCCTACAATAAAGTTCACAGCTGGCTGCATCAGCTACAGGTTAATCCTTCCCCTCAATTAGTGGCACAGGGCAAAGCTGACAATGAAGCCTTGGCCAGTCTAAATCAAAGCTTTAAGCAAGAACCTCATCTTCACTTTACAGAGCTGATTGAGCGTACTATGCAGGCGGTAGATTCTCTTACCTCTTCCATCAATGGACGTTTTATCGAGGAGCTTGAGGCGGGGCAGTATGAGCAGGCGGATGCTATCTTCTTAAAAGAGGTCTTGCCGCATTCTTCAGCTGCTAATGCGGATTTTGCTGAATTAGTGCGTGATTATAATGACTTAATCTCGCAGGAGATCATCAACTTAGATATGACTAGTAATCTCTATTTGGTGATTGGCGTTACTTGCGTAGCGATTATATTGTCTTTATTGTTGTCTTTCTTGATTGCCAATTATGTAATTAAACACACGTTACGCTTGTCGGAAATTGCTAGCATTATTGAAAGCGGTGACTTCAACCTCGGCGTACAGCATGACAAAATTCCAGAAGATGAAATTGGCACCATCTATCATGCCTTTATAGCTATCGGCAGCACATTAAACCGTATTATTGCACGTGTCATCGCAGTATCTAATGCTATTGCGGAATATGCAGAAGAACTTGATGAATCATCTAAAAGTATCTCTGAAGGCGCAAAGTCATCGGAAAATCGCTCAATTACGGTGGCCGCAGCCGCTGATGAAATGGTGTCTACCACCACTGACATCGCCAAAAATTGTCATATTGCTCAGGAGACTTCTGAGAATACGCGCATGGAGACCAATGAAGGAGTTGAGAAGGTTCGTAATACTGTAACCCGCATAAAGGAGCAGAGCCTGCAAAACCGTGAGGATGCAGAGAAAGTTCTTCAGTTGGCCGATCAGAGCCAGAAAATCGGCTCTATTGTCAGCACTATTGACGAAATTGCCGATCAGACAAACCTGTTGGCGCTTAATGCTGCCATTGAGGCTGCGCGTGCCGGTGATGCAGGTCGCGGCTTTGCAGTAGTGGCCGATGAAGTGCGTGCTTTAGCTCAGCGTACCTCCAAGTCCACGCAGGAAATTTCGGCTATGGTTAAGACTGTGCAGGCTGATTCTCAGGCAGCAACCGATTCTATGCACCGTTCGGTGGAGCAGATGGAAGAGATGGCTGATCATGCAGGTGAGCTTGAGACCACGCTCAATAACATCATGAGCAAGGTCAATGACGTCAACAATCAGATCATTCATATTGCTACTGCCGCAGAACAGCAAACCACTGCTACAGCTGAAATTTCAAGCAATATGCAAGGCATTACCGAAATGGCGCAGCAGAGCGTGGATGTGTCCAATCACTCTGCATCAATGGCAGAACGTTGCTTAGAGCTGATTAAGACCTTAATGAAAGATCTGGAGTTCTTCACGTTGGATGAAAAGGCACTCAATCAAGATGAGCTGAACCATTTAGCGCACGCACAACCGGTATCTCCGCATATCGAAGGCGAGCCCGATGTAGCCACAAGTGAGCAAGCAGATGATGATGCCGGCGGCGATAACAATCGACCATCTCCGATGCCGGTCTGATTTAGACTGTGACATAAGCCCTCGCTTTCAAGAACGGGGGCTTTGTTTTTTTGTAGTTTGAGTTTTAGAACATATCCATGTCTGCGCTTAAGATTGCTTTAATTGGTTGCGGAGCCATCGGACGTGTGCAGGCGCTGGCTTTGCGCACGTTGCCGGAATACGAACTTACGGCTTTGTGCAATCGCCATCTGGATAAGGCGCAACAGCTTGCTGCCGAGTTGCAACTTGATCTTCCGCTTTACACAGATCCCGCTACACTGCTACGCAATGAGCAGTGTGATGTTCTTACTATTTGCTTGCCGCCAGAGCAACATCATGATGCGGTGCTACAAGCACTGCATGCTGGTTGTCATGTGATGGTGGAGAAGCCGATGGCACTTTCTGTGGCGCAATGTCAGAATATGGTGCAGGCGGCCGTGCAATCCCGAAAGTATTTGGGTGTCATTTGTCAAAACCGTTGGAATGCCCGTAGTCGCAACTTAAAAGCATGGGTGGACAGCAGGCAAGGCGGAGCTATTACGGCCGGGCAGCTGCGCAGCCTGTGGTGGCGCGATGGCAATTACTATGATCTAGCTTGGCGCGGCACTTGGGAGCGAGAAGGTGGCGGCTGTCTGATGAGCCATGCGGTGCATCAGCTTGATCTTTTGCTGTGGGTACTTGGTTTGCCTCAGGCGGTAACGGCGCAGATGCGCAATATCGCGCATGACAATAGTGAATGTGAGGACTACGTTAGTGCTGATTTTGATTATGGTCGCTTTAATGTCAGCTTTATCTGCTCGTTAGTTCATCATCAAGAAGAGCAGGGGCTGATTTTAGACTGTCAGCAGGCAAGCTTTGATGGGATTGATGTGCACTGTCTTCGCGGCATGCCTAACGGGTACCCTCAGCTAAATCCTGAGGCCGCAATGGAATTTCGCGCGTGGTTGCAACGCTTGCCGCCTGCACCGTACTCCGGACATGCGGCACAATTGGAACATTTTGCTCAAGTGATCTTAGGCCGAGCTATTCCCTGCGGCAGCGGCAGTGAAGGTCTGGCGGCGCTGATGCTTATAGCAGGTTTGTACAAAGCTGCGGTCACCCACGCTCGGGTAACGTTGCCGCTTGCATCGGATGATCCATTCTGTCATCATGCTACCCGCGTAAGCTTAATGCCACACTTTCATGAAAAGAAAGTAAGTCTAGAAACGATGCCAAGCCTGCAGATCACTTTATAGGAAGTAAACTCAAGTCCTATGAACTACCCTTGCTGACGCAAGATGAATTTCGCGGCTTTGAGTTAAAGTAAGCAACAGTGGTTTTTGCCCACGCGGGCATTTTACTTTAAAATACTCAAGATAGATCTGCTATACTGCGCGGACGCTGTGTTTCGCGCCGTGTCTATGCCGTTAAGGAATAGCTATTTATGGATAGAATAAGACAAAGGCAGCTGATGCTGTCTAATCGTGCTGCGTTTTTAGTTGCAGGCTGCGGCGTTGCTGCATGGGCACCGATGATTCCTTTTGTGCAGGAACGATTTATGCTACAGGAGCAGCAACTAGGACTGCTGCTTTTGTGTATTGGTATCGGCTCGTTGTGCGCCATGCCGTTGGCCGGTTTCTTAGCCTCACGCTTGGGGTGTCGTACTTTAGTGTACGGAGGGGCGCTATTGTTGTCACTTTGCCTGATGGCCATTACCCAAGTCAATAATCTTTATCTGATGGGGGGAGTGCTGTTCGTTTTCGGTATCAGCGCAGTGCTTTTAGATGTAACTTCCAATATCAATGCCGCGCGCGTGGAGCTGATGATAGGAAGGCCCATCATGTCCGGACTGCATGGGCTATACAGCGTTGGCGGATTTATTGGCTCGCTTGGTGTGACTTTTGCTTTAAGCTCCGGTTTTGGACTGACGCTGACCGGAGCTGTTACCGTACTTATTTTTATCGCGGTAACCTTTAGCAGCTGCTTACATCTGCTGACTGCCGACGATGTCGCCCCACAGGAAAAAGTGCATACGGAAAAGTCACGAATTTTTCATCCGTTGGTGCTGTTTATCGGGGTGTTGTGCTTCATCATGTTTATGACCGAGGGATCAATGCTCGATTGGTCTGGCGTTTTCTTGCGTCAGGAGCGGAAGGTCTCAATTGAGCACGCAGGCTATGGCTATGCTGCTTTTGCGGTAGCTATGACGATATTTCGCTTAACCGGTGATCGCTTAGTACAGTTTGTTGGACGCAGGCGGGCCCTGTCCTTTGGCGCACTGGTGATTTTCTGTGGTTACGCTCTGACGGTCATGGTACCGCATCCTCTGACCACGCTGTGTGGCTTTTTCTTAATTGGCGTTGGTGCAGCTAATATTGTGCCGCAGCTGATTTCCTTTACAGTGACGCTACAGGGGATATCCATTAATGCTGCCGTAACCTTAGTTAACGCCATTGGCTTTACCGGCATTTTGTGCGGTCCGGCTTTTATCGGATTCTTAGCGCATGCTATCGGGTTGCCGCAGACTTTCATGGTGATGTCTGGCCTGGTGCTGTTAGTTGGCATCAGCTGTTTTTTTATGCTTAAAACGCGCCGCTAGCGCTGAACTCTCTGCTGTAGACGCTTACGTTGCGCAAAAGCGCTCTGGGCAAAACTGGCTGCGGTCTCTTTTGCTGCTGTGTGCGTAGCATGACCATTATCTAATGGGCGAAAGTCCATAGACAGGATGTAGATGGTAATACTTATCGTCTAGTGCAAGGTAGATGTCGTGAAGCATCAGCCGAAAGCAGTACGATGGCACATATTGACGAACATAAATCGCATCACTCCATAACGTAAGGCGCTGGGACAAATGATGGGGCACCAGGTTAAAGATAATGTCGCTTAACCACAGAAAGACTGATTGTAAGCTAATGATGCTATAGAAAAATCGAACTATCAGAAGGCAGATGCGGTCGTAGTTGCAGCGAGCAACAGCGTAGCAACAAAATGCTTAAAGCGCGCTGCCATACCTTTCAAAGAAGAGGGTCCAACTACTGTTTGTTAGCATTTACCGCAAGTAAATGCTACGGAGCCAATGAGGTCGGCTAGATGTGCCGGAGGATAAGGCAAATTTATCTGAAGAAATAGAAGAGAAATAGGATACCTGTTGAGGGACTGATTAAGTTGCACGGGGGAAGTCCATAGCTGATAGCGCAATATAATATGATTACGTTCTTGCATGAAATGTATTGAGCTAAAGTCAAAACAGCCAACAGTATCTGGAGCAACTAGATACTAAAAGGGCAATGGCTGCTATCGCTCACCGCACTGTTAGAGATAAAAAGAAGTATCTGCTCGGCAGCTTTAGCAGGGAGCCGTTTGCGTTAAAGTCGCATGTACGGTTCGCAGAGATAGGCAAGGATCCAAACGCCATCTTCTACCCTTATTTAAGCTAAAATAAGACAAATTTATAACAAGGATGAAATTACAATGGCTTTACGCATTGCACTTTACGGTTACGATACGGATATCGGTAAGCTGATTATCGAGCTGCTTGATGAGCGTAAGTTCCCTTTGGCTGACTTTTTCCCGTTGGCTCCGCTGTCTGGAGAATTTGATGCTGTAACGGTTCAAGGACGCAATTATATGATTAACGCCGCGGATGAGTTTGATTTCAGTCGCGCGGATGCCGCTTTTTTCATTACTACGCCGGATGAAACTGCGCGTTTATCCCCTAGAGCCCGTGAAGCAGGATGCGTGGTTATTGACAATAGTCGCCTGTATGCAGGATCTAAGGAAATTCCGGCTATTTTACCTGAGCTCAATCCATATTTAATTAAGGATGCGCTGCATGTGAAGGCGGTGGTGCCTGCCTCTAGTGTAACTACTGAGCTGGCATTGCCGCTTGCCGCATTGCATGACGAGTTTGGATTACAGAGCGTGAATGCTGTAATGTTGGAGTCAGTTTCAGAGCACGGACGTGCCGGATCTGAGACCTTAGCGCGCGAAACGGCACTACTGCTCAACGGTATGCCGGCTGAGGACTCGTCCTTCCCGGCACAGCTGGCGTTTAATCTGCATACACGTATCGGTGAGTTGCTGTTAAGCGGTAGCTCTGTGCATGAAGAGGCAGCGTTAAAAGAACTCAATGCTTTATTAGGCCCGCTTAAGCGGGGCTTTTCTTTGACCTGCTTGCAGGTGCCGGTGTTTTATGGGCATACTGCGGTGGTGCATTTTGAATTGGAACAAGATGCGGATGCTGTTGCTGTACAACAGAGTCTATCTTCGCTTGAATATCTGGCGCTACCAGATCCGCAGGTGCTGTTAACTCCGGTAACGCATGGAGTACGTGATAATAAGATCTACATTACACGCTTACGGCAGAACTCCAAGCGTAGTTTTGATATGGTGTGCATTATGGATAATACGCGCCGTGGCGAAGCGCTGAATTGCGTGCAGATTGCTGAACTAATGGATCAGGAATTGCAGAAAAATTAGCATGCTTTTTGCTAGTTAATATGGCGGAGAATGGTTTGTTTTGACAGAGGTGATCGATGCGTAAATTAAGTTTAGCGGTGCTGGCTTGGGGGCTTTTGGCAGCGCTGTCAGCGCAGGGAGCCCCCGAGGACGGAACCTTTGTCATTAATATCACTGGACCAAACGCAGAACAGGAAGCTGCGGCCGCTCCTTCCTCGGCTGAGATCCCCGCTGCTGCCCCTCGCCGTACTCTGGCTCCACAGCCGGTCCGCCAAACTACCTACGCTAATGCTCCAGCAACCCCTTCTGACCCAATTGGTGAATCGCAGCGCTATACGGTGCAGCGCAATGACACTATTTGGTCGATTGCCAATCGTTTCCTGCCAAATGACGGCTCCGTTAATGAATTTCAAACTGTAGCAGCTATTTACCGTGCTAACCCGCAGGCTTTTTCTAATGGCGATATTAATCGTTTGCGTCGTACCGTCTTAACGATTCCGCCTACGGCAACAATTGCTCAAGAGAATCAGCAGACCGGTATTGATTTGCTTAACGGCAGTTTGCATACGCTGCCGCCTTTAACTGAGGTGGCTGCGCAACAGCCTGCTGCTGTTCCAGAGGCGACACTCCCGCAGTCGACAGTTCAGGCGCAGAGTGCTAATGAAGTGTTGCCTTCGTCTTTACCGCCGCGCGAATACGTGGCACGGGAGACCCGAATTCGCGAAGGGGATGGGCGTTTAGAGAACACATCGACTATCAGCGAATCTTTGCCGGCTGCAGAAGCATCACGTCCAGATGAATATTACAGCGATAATGATGGCTCCCATCGAGACAGTGAAGGCGCTACGGTTACAGCTGAAAATGATCCGTTGGCGCAGGGCCTTAATACGTCAACAGTTCCGGTTTCTGAGGATGATATCAATTTTGCTGCTGTTCGCGAGCTGATTGATTCTACTCGCAAAAGTCTAGAAATTTACGATCAGCAGATTGATAAGCGTTTAGCAGAGGCTATCTCGCAGTCTGAGACGACCGCGAAAAGCGCAGCGCAGACTGCCGCGCATGATGAAGTTTTTTCTATCATGAATCGCTATGAAGGAATTATTTCTGATCTACAGCAATCTAATGCCGAATTGCGCGCCAATATTGCAAAACTGTCCAAGCAGATTGATCAGGTCCGCCAGATGAGCTTGGACAGTGCCGATGAGTTGGAATTTGTTAAACAAAACTTGTCGTTAGAGCAATCCGGTAGTAGTGATATTGTGCCACAGGGGCCGCTGATGTGGATCTTGCTTGGCATCGGCATGATGACGCTGATTTTGGCGCTGACGCTGTTTATCTTTAAGCGTAAGATGCGTACGCATGCACAGACGCAGAGCGATGAGGATTTTGGTTTTGATGATGATTTAACATCTACTGAATTGCTGTCATCAAGTGTCATCGGCCTTGAGCCTCCTGTTGCAGAGCAATCTGCAAGTGAAGCTGTAGCTGAGCAAAAGGAGGAAACTCCTGAAGTGCAAGAAGGATCTTCAACTCAAGCTACAGCGCAAGCTAGCGCAACGGCCAACGAGGAAGCAGCCTCGCAGGTGCACTCTGAACCGGAAACGTCAAGTGCGCCGGAAGGGGTTAAGGTAGCAGCGCAGACGCAAAGGACAGGCGGCGTTAGTATACAGAGCGGAACGGATAATGCGTTTAAAGCCGGGGCCGGAGTTGAAGTGGCTGCAGTTGCTAAAAAAGATACCGCAGAGACCTCCGCAGATGTGGCGGCAAATGGTACTGAATTTGCCGCTGTCAAGGATCGTCAAGTGGATGAAGTTAAGATCCCTGCTGATATGATGGATGCTTCAGTGGCAACATCTGGCGATAAGTTGGCCGCGGCGTGGAAAGAGGTAAAGGATAAACCGGTAAATCGTGGGGGCTTAGATGATTGGGCCGCGCAGCAGGCTGCCAAAGAACAGGATGCAGATCTTAAGCTTGACCTGCAGGATACTCCAGCCAAATCTAGTTCTGATGAAGAGTTAGCGGCGCAGTGGGATGAGGCTCTTAAAAAACAGGCCAAGAGTGACGCCGCGGCAGCAGAACCGAAAGCTAAAAATACAAGCGCTGATGAAGAGCTAGCGGCGCAATGGGAAGCGGCACTTAAAGAACAGTCTAAAGCTGACGCCGCGGATGCAGAGCCAGAAACTAGAAACCTAAGCGCTGATGAAGAGCTAGCGGCGCAATGGGAAGCGGCACTTAAAGAACAATCCAAGGGTGACGCCGCGGCAGCAAAGCCAGAAACTAAAACTCCAAGCGCTGATGAAGAGTTAGCGGCACAGTGGGCGGCTGCACTTAAGGAACAAGCTAAGGGTGACGCTGCGGCTGCAGATACAGAAATTAAAATTCCAAGCGCAGATGCACAATTAACAGAGCAGCGGGCAGTTCCCCTTGATGAGCAGTCCCTCCCAAAAACTGAGGCACCGTCGGCTGAAGACAGCCGCGCTGTCGGTGCATACGAGACGGAGGCTGAACCTGAAGAAGTCAATGCGTTCTCTGGGTTGACGGCTGCTGCTTCAGCAGTTGCTGCGGATAGTTTGGAGGCTAAGCAGCTGGCGGCAAAATTTGGTGCGGCAGTAGATATTGAGGCTCCGCCAGCACCGCTTGCGCAGCAGCAAGCGCTTTCGGCATTGGACATTGCTGTCCAGGAACATGATACCGACAGTTCGCAGGAAGATGCTGATGCATTATTGTCGTCGATGAAGGCTTCGGCAACTAACCCATCCGCAAGTTCCACTGTGGATAAGGAGTATCCGCAGCCTGCTTTGCCTGAAGACGCCCCGACGACGCAAAACGAAGGTGTACTACATGATATCTTAGATATTAAGCCTGATGATCCGCTGTTTTCGGTCTATGATGCTTTCTTAAACGGTAAGACGGTTGACGACAATTTAAAACGAAGCTCGGCTTATGCACAGCAGGATTATCCTAAAAACGAAACACGAGCAGTTGAAACTACGCTAGATATGCCTGAATCGGCAGCGGCAACAAGCAGAGCAGAATTTATTACTCCAGTGTCGACCTCTACTCCGGAAAAAGGGGATGCAACATCCGCCATAGCTCCTGAGCCAGCTGCACCAGAACGCTCTCTGAAAGATTGCGTGACAACGGTAGAGGATGGTTTGGTTGCATCAACTGTAACTGCGGAGCCGGATGAAGCTGCGACTGATACTTCTACCTTCAGCTGGACGGTACCGGAGGAGGACGATTTTGATATTACCTCTGCCACCGGCATCTCTCGGACGTCAGATGCGGTGTTGGAGAAAACCCCTGATGATGCTGCATTGCAGCACATGCTGCAGCCAAGTACTCAGGCGCCGACACTGTCTTCTGCAAAGACAGATGATTTCTTGGGAAGTGGCCTTAGCGCAGAGCATTTGGTCAAAATGATGCAGCCGCTGCCATCTGCGCCTCCGGAACCGGAGAAGTTAGACAATCCTCTACTTAATTTAGCTCTGCTGTATTTTGAGGCAGGTAGTATGGACAAAGCACAGCAGATCATTGCTGAGATTAAAGCGCAAGGAGATCCTGCTTTAAGCGTGCGTGCAGATATTTTGGAGGAGCGCTATGCCCAGCGTCGCTGAGCTGGCTGAAGCTGAAGCAGAGCTGTTTCCGGGGCGCCGTTTAATTGAAATTAGGGAGAAAAATTTCAATTATTGGGCCGATGCGGAAAGTGCAGTTGCGCTGCAACACCTCCAAGTAAAGGCGACAGCGCAAGGATTTAAGCTACAGGTGTGTTCAGCTTATCGCAGTGTTGAACGGCAGTATCAGATTTTTAAAGATAAATTTACAGGTAAACGGCAGGTGTTAGATGCCACGGAACAGCCTGTGGATATCAGTAGGCTGTCAGCTTCAGAGAAAATTAAAGCCATTACGTATTTTTCTGCGTTGCCTGGTCTGTCACGTCATCATATGGGAACAGATTTTGATGTGTATGCTGCTAATCTGTTGCCTGAAGGTCAGATGTTGCAGCTAACCTGCCGTGAATATGCGCCAGACGCGTATTTTTATAGTTTAGGGCAGTTTTTACAGGTGCAGGCTCCAAGTTGTGGTTTTGTGCAGCCATTTTGCATGGCAACTTGGCACGGAGGTCGTGAACCGTGGCACTTATCATACAGCCAGCGAGCAAGGCAGTTGCTGTCGGGATTCTCCTTTGAGGCGTTACTTAAGCTGTATGCTTTATTTGATGATGATTTCATGCCAGCCTTGATAGGCTTTGCCAAACAGCATTATCGTAATCTGCTATGCATGAACTAAGTTTATAGACCTAGACTGTAAACATTGTTAATTCGTATTACAAGAGGTGAAATATGCTGAAGAATAAAACTTGGATGGCAGTTGGTGTGGCTTCGCTGCTAGGGGCGGCAGTTCCATTGACCGTGCAGGCAGCAGATTTGGTGATCACGACACAAGGAGTAACGTCGGCTGCTCAAGCTGCGGACACTCCGACTCCGGTACCGCCGGCTCCTCCTGCTGCGCCGACAGCTCAGGTTCAGCCGCAGGGCCCGCAAGGCTTTGATAATGGTGTACCGCTGGTGATGGATAGCCGTCCAGATAGAGGCCCGCGCCCTAGTTTTAATCCAGGACAAGGGCCGCGTCCGATTATCATTACTGATTCAGGTCGCGGTTACGCACCGGCTTTTGCCGATGGTGATGACTATTATTACCGTCATCCTGGGTGGAGACATTCTGGCTATTATGACAACGGCTATTGGCAACGCGGCGACCGTGCTTATTGTCCGCGCGGCTATCGTGACTGCATGCAACGCATGCTTACAGATGATCGCTACAGTGCTCAGGTCGGTGAGATTGAAAAGCTTGAGGATCTGTTGTATGTCGAGCGCAATGTGCTACGCGGTATGCAGAATAATCCTGAGGCCAAAATAGCCGATTTAAGAGCACAGGCTAAAACTGTAGTTGATTTAAAAAATCGTTTAGATGCCAAATACGATGAGCTTATGCAAAAATACGTAGACGACAATGGTGATGATGCCTTGCCCGGATACTATGACGGACGTAGACCGCATCACTTCATGCGTCATCACCGTAATTGGCATCACTACTAAACAGCGGCTGTTCTCAGCCTAAGAGGGACGAAAAATGACGGAAGAACTGCACAATGTCGTAATCATCGGTTCAGGCCCTGCCGGCTGTGCCGCCGGCATTTATGCTAGCCGCGCCAATCTACAGCCGGTGCTTATTACCGGCGATGAGCCAGGCGGTCAGCTGGTAACTACACCGGAAATTGCAAATTGGCCGGGTGCTATAGGTTCTCCGTCAGGTTTTGATCTGATGGCTAAACTGCAGGAGCATGCTAAGAGTTTAGGCACCGTATTTATCTCCGATAAAGTAGTTAAAGCGGAGCTTAAAATCACGCCAAAGCGTCTGACTTTATCTACAGGGCGCGTGCTTAATGCCAAGACGGTTATTATTGCGACCGGCGCAGCACCGCGCCCCCTGCAGGTACCTGGTGAAGATGAGTATCGTGGGCGCGGGGTGTCTTATTGCGCTACCTGCGACGGTTTTTTCTTTAGAGGTAAGGAAGTTGCTATCGTCGGAGGGGGCTCTGCAGCTTTTGTGGAAGCGCTGTTTTTAACCCAGATGTGCTCCAAGGTGTATCTAATTCATCGCCGCGAGGGATTTAGAGCAGAGGCAGTGCTGGTGGATAAATTTAAGGAGCAGATTACCGCAGGTAAAGCTGAGTTCATTTTAAATGCCGTTGTGACGGGGGTTAAAGGCGACGGAGATCGCGTTACGGCGCTGACGGTAAATCAGCATAATAAGGTCTTTGATCTGCCTGTATCCGGCATATTTGCTGCTATCGGTCATCTGCCGCAGACTGAACTGTTTAAGCAAGAGCTGACTTGCGACGCTGAGGGCTATTTAGTCATCGGCCATGGCTCTGAAACCTCTTGCTCGATGCCTGGCGTCTTTGCTGCTGGCGACTGCGCCGATAAGGTGTACCGCCAAGCGATAACCTCGGCAGGATCCGGTTGCAAAGCGGCTCTGGATGCTGAGCACTTCTTGTTAGCTTAACAGAATTTATCTACGCACTTAGGTGCGAGGTTTAAGGTTGCAACCCAGGCTTTGAGTAAGTACCCATTATCGGGCACTTACGGCCATTTGCACAATGCTCTCAACAGGTTTGAGCAAAAAGCTTGCTCCTTTGTTCTTAGAGAGCATTTGTACATGTTCAAAAGGTGCAGGGTTGACCGCTTATATATCCACGCTCACGCATGGGGATATAAGCGGCTTTCAGTTAAAACGCAGCGGATATTGTGCCGCAGCGTTTTAACAACAAGAACAGAACGCCTGCAAAACCTTAGGAACTAGCAATTAGAATTGCTTTGCCGTAGGACAAGATGCAACCACCTCTGCAGTTAAGAACTAGGGGCGTTTTAGCTTAAGCGTGCAGTTTTAGTAGCAGCAGGCGGTAAATTTCCTTGAGCTTATCTAAATCTGCTATCGCTACACGCTCATTGACCTGATGAATAGTAGTAGCGCATGGGCCAAACTCTAAAACCTGTGTACCAAGTGGTGCAATAAATCGTCCGTCCGATGTGCCGCCTGCAGTAGATAGCTTGGCTTCCTGGCCGCAGACTGTGCAGATGGCCTGTTGCAGTTTAGTACACAGCTCTTTTTGTGGACATAAAAAGGGTTCGCCGTTTAACGTATAGTCAATTGAGGCTTTAATTTTGAGCTTTTCTATGCAGCAATCAACAGCAGCGATAATGCTGTCTTTACTTTGCATATTGTTAAAACGCCAATTGCACATTAAAGTGCAGCTTCCGGGTACTACATTTTCTGCGCCAGTGCCAGCATGCAGATTGGTACATTCAAAGGAAGTCGGCGGAAAAACGTCGTTGCCGTGATCAAGCGGCTCCTGCAGTGCACTGATGAGCGCAGCCATATGGTGAATCGGATTGACTAAACGCTCAGGATACGCCACATGTCCTTGTACACCGTGCACTGTAATGAGCGCAGTTAGCGAGCCGCGTCTACCGATTTTAATGGTATCGCCAAATACTGCGTTACACGATGGTTCACCAACTAGGCAGTAATCTGGGACAAGATTCATAGTTTTAAGCTTAGCAGCTACATTTTTGATTCCGCCAGCACCGTCTCCTTCTTCATTGGAGGTGATAAGCAGACCTACGGTGCCGAAATGATCCGGGTGCACTGCGACAAAGTCGCGCAACGCTAAGGTCATAGCAGCATCCGAGCTTTTCATGTCAGCTGCGCCGCGGCCCCACAGCATGCAGCGTCCGCTGTCATCCGGCGCAATTACGCTGGCAAAAGGGGGATATTTCCACGCGCTTTCATCCCCTGGAGGTACCACATCGCTGTGGCCTAGAAACAACGTAAAGGGCCGGCCGCTGCCGTGCAGTGCTAGCAGATTAATCGTTCCAGTCTCGCAGAAAATCTCTGTACGAAACCCCAAGGGGCTTAAATATGACACCAACAGATCTTGGCAGCCCTCATCGTGCGGAGTCAAACTGCGGCGCTTAATTAGGCTCTGTGCTAAGGCTACGGTTTCCGATACATGCGGCACATCGCTCATGACTTATCCTTAATCATCAGAAGGGTATTGTAGGAATAGCTTGCGTTCTAAGCGCAAAAATTGATAAGCCGCAGGCTTAGTCTGCTTTATTTCGCTTGATGCTCTGCCGTAGCGGATGTCCGTAAGTAGCAAACGATCGTCGGTACTGAGCTTTTCGCTAGCCCTTAAGTATTGACGTACAAAGTCTCCGGCTAACAGTTTATCCCAAGGAAATACGGTGGAGATGGATCGTAGCACCAGCATAGAAAGAGTGTCTACACTGATGAGGCATTTATCGCTTAAATGTGCTAAAAAATCGCTGTATTTATTGAAATTATCAGCAAAGTCTAAAAATGGTAGCATTGAGCTCTGCGCTCCATCAGCATAGAGAATGCAGGCCTCATTGCCGTATATTTTGATGAAATTAGGCTTAATTTCTGCGGCGGCGGCATGAGGCTTGATCGCTTCTTGGCAGGCATCGCTGCAGATGATATTTGGAGTGGAGCTCATTAAGGCTAGTACCTCGCATAAATCAGCGGCGCCGTAACGCTGCAGCTCTGCATCTTCAACACGGACTGCTAGTAGAGCCTCGAGACGATTTTCCGGTTCGCGCATGACCTTGTGCGCATCGGGCGGGCAGTCAGGTGTCAATCGCGTGATTTGAGACATGATATAAAACTCCAGAAATAAGATGTTCGCTCAATCTTAGCAAAAAACTCTGGTTGACGCAGAAAAGATCACGGCTGAGCCCTCTTGAGTGTAAACAGCGTTATCTGTGAGTGAGTGCCTAAACGGGCGCAGAAGCCCTGCCATAGTCCAGTACCTTCGCTAACATACAGTTGCAATGTACCGATCTGATATAGCCCCTTAAGAAAACCTAAATTGGCCGCTTTTGTAAGCGCAGATAGGATTGGAACTTGACCCCCATGCGTATGCCCAGATAGCATTAAATCAATGCCATATTGCGGATTAGCATACTCTGGCGCCAGTCGCGGCTGATGAGCCAGCAATAGACGAAAATCATCTTCTGCAATGCCGGCTAGGGCCTGCGGCAGATTAGGTCCGTTAAAACCTTGTTCTCCGGCGCTCAGTGCCCGCATATCATCAAGTCCCACAATTGAGATGCGTGCCTGCCCTGCGTTTTTGGTTACATGTGCATTAAGTAGCAAATTAAGATTATGGTGCTGATACCACTCCAGCCAGTTACGCATACCGGTAATGTATTCATGATTACCAGGGATAAAGTAGACGCCTAATGGGGCTTGTAGCTTTACAAACGGCTGCATGGCTGCATCACGCTGCTCGGGAGTGCCGTCCACTTGATCTCCGGTAAAGACGATGAGGTCAGGGTGAGCTGATTGAACGATGGCTGCTATGTTGTGGGATCGATCCTGAGTAAAGAAGGGGGATGCATGTACATCACTGACTTGCGCAATAGTCAGTCCCTCAAGGTCAGAATGCAGATCAGTAATATAGATGTCGTTGCGATCAAGCTGCGGCAAGGCTTGCGCATTATACAGTGCAACAGCACTGCATGCGGTAACGATGCACAGAGCTACAGCACCGTAGCGTTTGCGCCATTTAATTAGTGGAGCAGAGGTTAAAATAGGACCTTTTATCAGACGAATGATACTGAGAAATATATCGACAAAGAGCGCTAGCGGTAGGGCTAAAATGCCGAAATTTGCGCATAGTGCGCTCAGGTAAAACAGCGGGTGTAATGTACTGATATCATTATAGTTACCAAGCTGCAGCATGAATTGATGAGCTGCAGACAGCAGGGAACATCCCAAAGCAAGCAGGCAGCTTGAGCGCCACGGCATTCGTAGCTGACGCAGAATATGTAACAGACCGTAAAAGGTACAACCAGCCGAAAGTAGAATAATAATGACGAAAATTACGTTGATTCCGTGCATGATGTTTAAAAAATAGATTACAATCAAGGCCGTATGGTGCAGTTCTTCACTTTGATGAAGTGCTTGCTTTTGTTGCCGACCACAAAATGTGTTAACTATAAACAGAAGAGGTGCTTTTTGTTAAGCCAAAGTGGGATATTTTGCTATTTTTAGGCAAAATAATGCCGCAAAAATGCATGGATAGAAAAACATTGCGCAATTAATGGGCACGCTTGTAGCTTTGGTGCTGGCTGTGCTAAGGCTCTTTTTCGTGCAACGGCAGAGAAATCTGATGTTTTTCAGCAAAGGACTGTTGTACAATGCGCGAGGACACAGCCAAAGCATTCTTTGGCAATCTGCGTTTTAAAAGTTTATATGCAGATTAAAAATATAATCAAATACTTAGGAGCTTCTTGATGGAAACTCAGGAAAAAATTGATAATCAGACTACAGCACCCGTTGAGACCTCCGCTCCTGAAGCGGCTGCAGCTAGTGAGACGGCTGATAAGCCTACCGATACTCAAAATCAGTCGCAGCTTGGAACTCGGGCTGAGCATGTACGTGAAGCTTTAGCTATCCTTTATGAGCACTTCCCTAAGGCTTTCGTTCGTGAGAATACCGGGGACGCGCGTCCGCTGAAGATAGGTATTCTTGATGATCTGAAAAAAGAGGTTCCTAATCTGCCGGGCATGACTATGTCCAAACTCCGTTCGGCCGTACGACTGTACTGCACGCGTCTGCGTTATTTATTCAATGTGCGCGAGGGCGCGCAGCGCATTGATCTGCATGGCAATGAGGTGGAGGCCGTTACTGCTGAGCATGCTAAATATGCTAAAGAACGCTTTGAACAGATTAATGAAGAGCGTAAAAAAAAGCAGGAGCAGCGTGCAGAAGTAGCTAAGGATAAAGATAATAAGGAAGAAGCTGAAGCCGGTAAACGTCCCTTCAATAAGAACGGCAAGCGTCCTTTCAATAAGAATGCAGCTCCGCGTCCAAATAGCGCAAATCCGAAATTTAATAAGTTTAAGAAGCCTTCTTTTGTTCGTCCGCAGCGGGACGAAAGCAAGCCGGGGGGGCATCCGGTGCGCAAACCAATGGTGCATGTAAGTGCATCAAGTGTCCGACGTGGTTTAAGCGCTCGCAGCTTCGGCGTACCGTCAACGGAAGCAGATCTCAAGGCAGGCACATCCGTCCTCGTTTTGAATAATAATCACTATATGAAAGGTTCTGTGGTGGCTGCACCGAAGGATGGCATGGTGCGCGTACAGCTGTCTACTGGATTGATTATGGCGCTGCCGATTGAGCGCGTGTTACTGCCGGGTAAACCAGCTGCACTCAAGAAAGACAGATCTTTGCAGTAATTGCTATTTGCTTAAAGTTAAAAAATAATAACTGAGGTCGCCAGTGTTGCGCGTTAAAGCTAAATTAATTTTAGGAGCGGTGTTGTTGTGCACTGCTTCATGGGCTGAGGCTAAACTTTCCGTCCCCTCGCTTGAGGAATTGCCGGTATTAAGTCAGGAGCCGCAGCATCAGTTAGCCTGTTCGCGTACTGCTAATTACTTCATTCGGGCTCACTACAAGACAGTCGAAATCAATGACCGTTTTGCTGATAATGTAATTGATCGTTACTTAAGTTTTTTAGACTTTAACAAGAGCCTGTATACTCAGGATGAAGCGGATGAAATTCATAAAAACCGCTCACGTATCTTGCGGGCATTGAATTTCTGCGATTTAAGTTATCCTTACGAAATTTATAATGACGCTTTGCGGCGGCGTTTTGCTAAGTATTCGTTTTTTGTGGATTTTGCTAAGGCTCCTATTGATGTCACTACTCATGAAAGCTTAGAGTACGACCGTAAGGACAGTCCATACTTTAAAAGTGCTGCGGAGTTGCGTGCGCAGTGGGTGGCTGAGATCAAGAATGAATACGTCAATCAGCTGCTCAATGACAAAAGTGATGCTGAAGCGCGTAAGCGTTTAGTCCGCCGCTATGAGGCAGCCTTGTCGAAATTGGCGCAGACCAATTCCGAGGACGTGTTCTCGACTTTTGAAAATGCTTTTGCTAGTGCCATTGATCCGCATACCTCATATTTAAGCCCGGTAGATAGCGAGAGCTTTAATGAGGACATCAATCTGTCTTTAGAAGGCATCGGTGCAGTACTGACATCAGAGGATGAGTACACTGTTATCAATGGGTTGATGCCAGGCTCACCGGCTGAATTGTCCAAAAAGCTCAAAGCCAAGGATAAGATTGTCGGTGTACGGCAGGAAGATGGTTCTTATGATGATATTATCGGCTGGCGTCTTACTGATGTAGTCAAAAAGATTAAAGGCCCTAAAGGCACTAAGGTGACTTTGGAAATTGAGCGCGACGGTAGCGGTAGTGGTAGCGCTAAGACTTTTGCGGTGGAGCTGACGCGCGATAAAATTCGTTTGCAGGATCGCGAGGCTAAAGGCGAGATTAAAGAATATCAGGGCAATAAGATCGGTGTAATTTCAATAAAGAGTTTCTATACCGATCTGCATAAGGATATTAAGCGCGAAATAGACAAGTTGCTCAAAGACGGCATTAAAGCCTTAGTGATTGATCTTCGCTCCAACGGCGGAGGTTTGCTGCCGGAAGCTATTATGTCAACCGGGCTGTTTATTGATGAAGGACCGGTGGTGCAAGTGCGTGACGCGATCGGCAATGTGGTTCCGCAATCCGATGAAGATGTGTCAGTAGCCTATCAGGGCCCGTTGGTAGTGCTGATTAACCGTCTGTCGGCCTCGTCATCGGAGATTATGGCCGCAGCACTGCGCGATTATGGGCGTGCGCTTATTATCGGTGATAATTCGTTTGGCAAGGGCACGGTGCAACAGAATCGCCCGCTGGCTCGTGTTTATGATTTTTCCAACACCGAGCTAGGCTCGATTCATTACACTATTGCCAAGTTTTACCGTATTACCGGAGGTTCAACTCAGTTAAAAGGCGTTAGCCCCGATATTGCTTTCCCGCCGCAGGTTGATGACAGCGAAATAGGAGAGTCATCCGAGCCGTATGCGCTGCCGTGGGATAAGATTAAGCCTACGTCCTATAAAGGATATCTTAATATTGATGCCTACGTGCCGGATCTGACGTCCAAGCATCAGTCGCGGGCAAAGGACGATGTCGCGTTCCAAATTCTGCGCGAAGATATGCAGCGTTATTTGGAGCGTAAGGCCAAAAAGGTGTTGCCGATTAATTTAGTTGAGCGCCGGCAAATGAAGCAGGAAGATGATGCTTTCCGTTTAAAGAGCATTAATTTGCGTCTTGAGGATATGGGTAAAGCTCCGATTAAGGCGCTTGACGATCTTCCCGAGGATTTTGAGTTCCCGGATGCACTGCTCAATGAAGCAGCCGCGATTGCCAGTGATTTTGCCGATGCCATCGCCATTAAGCTCTATCCGGCTGAAGATACGCCGATTTTTACCCGCTTTTCTTTAAGCAGCAGTAATCCGCAGTCAGATGAGCTGTTGCACGACACCAAACTGCAGATCGGTGCCAATTAGGGTCGTCTTGCCGCCTGCGCAAGTTTATAACTTAGGCAGGTCGGCTGTAGCATTGGGGTTAATAGTTGATTTGTCTTTTCTAGGTTAAGGCCTTGCTATGTCTACAGTTCCTTCATTTCATGTACAGAAACGCTCTGACTATAAGTCACCTGATTTTACCGCGCTTGATATTGAACTTACTTTTACGTTAGCCGATGAATACACGGTAGTGCGCAATGTAGCGCATTACAAACGCTTGACCGATGATCGCAAAGCTCCGCTGCGTCTTGATGGCGAGGATTTAGAGTTAAATGAAGTATTGCTCAATGGCCTTAACTGTAAGTCGCGCATTGAAGACGGGCAGCTTGTGATTGACAATGTGCCTGATGAGTTTGAACTCACGGTAGAAAATGTGATTGCCCCGGCGCTCAACAGTACCTTGATGGGACTATACAAATCCGGTACCACTTACTGCACGCAATGTGAGCCGCAGGGCTTTCGCCGCATTACTTATTTTTTAGACCGCCCGGATGTGTCTGCTAAATATCGCGTGACTATTATTGCACCAGAATACGGGTGTGGGGTCTTGCTGTCAAACGGCAATTTAGTTGATGAAGGAGTCAAGAACGGCAGGCGCTGGTGTACTTGGGAAGATCCGTTCCCTAAACCGTCCTATCTGTTTGCGCTCGTGGCTGGCACCTTTGACATCATTAAAGACACTTTTAAGACTAAATCTGGACGTACGGTATCGTTAGAACTCTACGTGGATCGGGGAGCTTATGCGCGCGGCCTGTGGGCGATGGAAAGTATTAAACAGGCTATGGCTTGGGATGAAAAGCGCTTTAACCTTGAGTATGATCTCGATAACTTTAAAGTTGTGGCGGTAGATTTCTTTAATCAAGGCGCGATGGAGAATAAGTCGCTTAATATCTTCAATTCCATCTATGTGCTGACTGACCCCATCACAGGTACTGATAGCAATTACTATAATGTGCAAGGTGTAATCGGGCATGAATATTTCCATAATTGGACCGGTGATCGCGTGACGCTACGCGATTGGTTCCAGCTATCTTTAAAAGAAAGCTTAACTACTTTCCGCGATCAGGAATTTTCCTCAGATGTGTCCTCACGCGCGCTGACCCGTCTGCAGGCAGTAAATGTCATCCGCTCAGTACAGTTTGCTGAAGACGCAGGACCAATGTCTCATCCAGTTCGCCCCGAACAGGTCATGGAGATGAATAATTTTTATTCTGTGACCATTTACGACAAGGGTGCGGAAGTCATTCGCATGATCCATACTCTTTTGGGAGAGCAGTTGTTTAAAAAGGGGCTTGCACTTTATTTAGAGCGCTTTGACGGCAGTGCGGCGACTATTGATGATTTTGTCGCATGTATGGCCGAAGTCTCTGGCCGTGATTTTACGCAGTTTATGCGCTGGTATACCCAGGACGGCACTCCTCAAGTGACGGCCAGCTGGCACTTTGATGAAGCCGCAGGGCAGCTTATTTTAGATTTAAGTCAGCATACCTGCGCCACTAAGCATCAGGCCAAAAAGGAGCCGTTTGAAATTCCGCTGCGTACTTCTTTCTTAAATCAGGCCGGTCAAACTGTACTGCCGCCGGAGCTTGGCATGAACGGCATTATCCTGTTGACAGAAAAACAGCAGCGCTTTGCTTTTACCGTGCCTAATAAAGATACGCTGCCGGTGCTGCTACGCGATTTTTCTGCTCCAGTCAAGCTAGAGGCAGACTATAGAGACGCTGAACTGCAACACATGTTGGCTTATTGCGATGATCCCTTTATTAAACACGACAGTGCTTTGCAGTTAATAAAGCGCTATTGTGCAACCAATTTGTCCCGAGTTCATGCCGGGGAGGAGCTGCCTAAGCCTGAAGCCATTTGCAGCGCGTTTGCTCTAGTCTTAAGCGATAATTCGGTTGATCCCATTTTGGTGGCGATGATGATCGATATTCCTCCGCTGACTGCGATGATGGAGTTCTTTACAGATATTGACATCGATGCCTTAAGTGTGTTGCGACAGCATCTGCGTACCGAGGTGGCCAGTGTGCTTGCCGATCGCTTTGCAGAAATTTACCGCAAGTACTACAGCCGCGCAGCCTATCGCTATACACATGAGGAAGCCGGTCGCCGGGCCATGTGTAATTTAGCGTTGCGTATGCAGACTATAGCCTTAAAGACGCAGGGTCAAGTTGAGGAAGCGGATGACTTAGTGTTTACCCACTATGTCAACGCTAATAATCTTACCGATCGCTTAGCAGCCATGATGGCAGCGGTGCATGAAGATCTACCGTGTGCCGTTAAAATTGGCGATGATTTCAAGCGCGAGGCCAACAGCGATGTACTGTTGTATGATAATTACTTCCGTGTGGTGGCGACGGCGCCGCTTGATAGTACGGTCTACAACGTGCGCAAGCTGATGCGCGATCCGCACTTTGATAAGACTAACCCCAATCGCGTACGCGCCTTAATCGGCGCACTGGTTAACAGTAATCCGCAGGCTTTCCACAAGGCTGATGGTACCGGTTATGTGTTGCTTGCAGACATGGTGCAGGAGCTTAACACCATCAATGAGCAGATGGCCGCCAAACTGTTAACTCCGCTGCTTAACTATAAGCGCTTAGATGCAAAGCGCCGCGCTTTAGCGGAGGAGACTCTACAAAAGATTCGTGCGCTACCGCAAGTATCGCGCTCGGTATTTGAAAAGGTAGAGGCAGCTTTAGGTGCCTGATATGTACGGTTATCGCACTTATCACTTTACGCTCAGCATTTCACGCGATGAGATGTTGCGCTATTACCGCGGCGAGGCCCGCCATCTTGTTGTGCGCTCGCAGGAAGGTCTGGTGCTCGATCTGCCAGCTGAGCGGCTGCGTCCCTTTATTAGCACTCATGGAATTTATGGACAATTTGTCCTGACGGTAAATTCTGCCAATAAATTTATCTCCCTAAAACAGATCTCCTGAGGTTAGCATGTCTTTTTACGCACTTTATCCGCACTTAATTAAACCTTGCATCTTTGTGCTTGATCCGGAAACAGCGCATCGCGTGACGATTAAGCTTGGACATCTGTTGTCTAAACCGCCGTTAACGGCGCTGTTTTCTCAAAAGGTAGCAGCGCGGCCAGTTGAGGTAATGGGGCTTAAATTCAGTAATCCTTTGGGCCTAGCTGCTGGCATGGATAAAAACGGTGATGCCATCGATTATTTAGGAGCGCTGGGGTTTGGGCATTTAGAACTTGGTACCGTGACACCGCGCGCTCAGGATGGTAATCCTCAGCCTCGTATGTTTCGGGTTAAGCCTGCGCGTGGACTCATTAACCGTATGGGATTTAATAATAAGGGTGTCGATTATTTAGTGCGTAATCTACTCGCTCGCCGTTTTAGCGGTATTGTCGGCGTTTCCATTGGCAAGAATGAAACTACGCCGCTGGAAAATGCGCTGGATGACTACTTAATTTGCCTGTCGAAAGTTTACGCGCACTGTGATTATGTGGCGGTCAATGTGTCCTGCCCCAATACGCCGGGCTTAACTGCGCTGCAGGAAGCGGAGCCAATGGAGCATTTAATTTCCGGTATTAAGGACGAGCGCGATAAGCTTGCTGCTAGTACGCGCCGTTACGTGCCTTTGGTAGTTAAAATTTCCCCGGATCTTACGGCGCAGCAACTGCAGACGTTGTGCGAAATTTGTTTACACCATCAGATAGACGGCATCAGCTGTACTAATACCACTACGCATCGCGCTATCATTGACGGTATGCCGCATGCGGGGGAATGGGGCGGTTTATCTGGAGAACCGCTGCGTGAGCAGAGTACCGCAGTGCTGGCTGCGGTTAAGGCGCAGGTTGGGGATAAAATCCCGCTTATCGGCATTGGAGGTATAGACGGTCCGATTGCCGCTAGGGAAAAAATTGTCGCAGGCGCACAGCTCCTGCAGCTGTACAGTGCTTTTGTTTATCAAGGACCGCAGATTA
This sequence comes from uncultured Succinivibrionaceae bacterium, assembly GCA_944390105.1. Classification (GTDB taxonomy): domain Bacteria; phylum Pseudomonadota; class Gammaproteobacteria; order Enterobacterales; family Succinivibrionaceae; genus Avisuccinivibrio. The sequence continues at coordinate 75,194 of CALXOV010000010.1, read as the reverse complement.
TTCAGGATATTGTTGAATATCTTTAAGTTTTAACTGTCAACGCTGACCTTTTTCGGTTACTCTAGGGGTAAAGTGTTACCTTAAGGAGAACGGCGATGGACAGTCTGCTGCCGACTAAAAAATCCAATATCAATAAAGAGCTTTCTCTGCATCTGCTCTTTATTTTTATCATTTCACTGTGTCTGCTGATCCCAAAGATTTTTTTTGATATGGTGCTGTCAGATCGGCTGCTAATGCAAAATCAGGCGGTGCGTTCTATTACCACTTCTTGGTCGCAAGAACAGACGATTACCCCGCCGATACTGGTTTTAGCGGCACAGGGTAAGCGTTTGTCGGTTAATGCTGAGGATGGAAGTGCGCGTTATGTGGTGGAGCCGCATAAACTGTTGCTCCTGCCGCAAGTTACATCTATTGATATTAAGCTGTTAGGTGAGGAGAGGCAGCGCGGCATTTACAGCGCAACGCTGTATCGTGCAGAGGTCAGCATGCAAGGAAGCTTTGCATTATCTGATCTTTCGCGTCTGCTGCAGGAGCCTTCTTTTTCCGGGATAGAGTTAAGCTCGCAGCAGTCTTATCTTACCTTGCTACTTAGTGATGCATCTGGAATTGATGAAGTCACCGCGCTTACTGTCAATGACCGTACGCTGCAGCCGCGTCCTGGGCAAAGTTATTATGGCGCAGCGCAGTATGACAGCTTCATCGCTGCTTTCAGGCTTGATTCTTCCGCAGATAAGGTGCAGTTTACCTGTCGTTACCGTATGCGTGGCGCACTGAGCTTTGCGCTGCAGGCCTTTGGCGCTAAGGTGTCTGTAACAGCTCAAGGTACGCAGTTAAGCCCGAGCTTCATGGGGCGTTTCCTGCCGTTGTCGCATCAGTCTGCTAATGACAGTTTCAGTGCCGACTATGTGCTCAGTAATATTGCTACAGGCTATGCCGGGCTGTACTTAGATGAGTTGCCAGACAAGCAGGACATCGTGATCGATATTCAACAGGGACGTCAGCATTATGCTTTTGTTGAGCGCTTATCTAAATATGCGCTGTTCTTCATTGCTTTAACTTTTGTTACCGTGCTGGCCTTTGAACTCATGTCATGCACTATGGTGTCGCTGGTGCAATATGTGGTAGTGGGATGCGCTTTAATCTTATTCTATATGGTACTGCTAAGTTTAAGTGAGCATTTGAGCTTTGGTCTATCATACAGTGTCAGCGCGCTGCTTATGAGTTTAATGATAAGTCTATATCTTAAAGGTATATTTAAAAGTTGGCAGAAATGCGGGATTATCTTGCTAATTCTATTGGCACTGTATGTGGTGCTCTATGCTATCGTTAATGCAGAAAACTATGCCTTGCTGATAGGTACTGCGCTACTAATTATCATGCTGGGTGTAATAATGTTCTTGACTAGAAATTTAAATCAAAAGATAAAAGAAGCTCAGTGACAGGAGTTGCTGCGTGGTGCTGTCAGGAGTGCGCATGAGGACCTAAGTTAAGACAGTCAGAGCTACCAGTTCATTTTCAGTGTCGGCAAGAGTATTAACTGAAAGCTTCGAAATTCTTCATGCATTAGTACGAAGGATGAAGACAGCAGAGCGCAAACGGATCGACCGCTTGAGCTCTGCTTTATGTTTGCGCAGCAGGCCATAGAGGATCGATTGCTACACTAGCGTGAGGGTGAGTAATACGGGGGAGCCTGCTATCGACTGCTGGAAAAGCTAAAGGAAGGTCTATTAATTTTAATTAGGGTAGCTGTCACAGCGCTGACTTAACTAACGTCAACAGATGGTCAAATAAAAGGACGATTTAGGGGACAACATAAAGGACGCATGCCAGACCAAATTATTGGTGACAGATGATAGTTAAGAGGTAGCTACTCAAAGAAAGTCAGCGAGAGGGGGGATAGGGTAAATAAGATTATTTTGATCAGTATCAACATATAGACAATAGCAGAGGATAAAGGGAGTGATAGGTGAGAATAGTGATATTTAAAATATTATTCACACTGCATGTTGGTGTAGAGCAGCCTTAGTTTTAGGCAGAGGTAAGATAAAATCGTCTGCAACGTGTCATGGATGCGGCGTAGCATTCGCTTTGATAACAAGGTAGCACTTATGCCGTAACTTAAGCTTTAGCATATGTAAATGCCATTTTTTATGGGGCAACTCACAAATTTTTGCAGATGGGTTTTTACTTTCAAAAATGAATTATATAGAATAGAGACATTGAAATGATTTTTCAGTAAGGACAAATCAGTGAAATTTACGCCAGGTAATGAGTGGTCATGGGGATACAGCAGCGAACGCAATGGTGTCAGCTCCTTGATCCTTAATATCAGTGATGACGCAGGCAAGCGCTACGTGTTTACCACCCATTACACTACAGCAGATTTACGTGAGTTTCCTGTAGCAGGACAGTCATTCTGTATTGAGGATGCAGCTTTGCTGACAGATTTTCAGGAAGGACTGTACAGCATTAAAGTGGTACAGGATGAAGTATGTCTGCCTTTGGCGTTAAATGCTTTGGCTTGCGCACGCTTTGTAAAATTACCGCGTCCGTGCGGACGTTTATTCCTGCCGTTTGCTGGTAACGAAATACCGCAGCGCGGCCAGGTGGTGTCGATTTATTCTAAGGACGGCGGGGTCGGTGATTTTATGGTGCTTGACGCTGTGCCAGACGGTGATGTTTATCGGGTAATGTTGCTCAATCAAGAGTGGGATTTGGAACATTTAGTGCTAAAGGCTGGAGCTATGATTCGAGTGCCGCAAAATTGTCTGTGCGCGTATCGCTCTATTAGTTTGCAGAGGTATGCGCGTTACGCTTAAAGTTTTCTTTCTCTCCTAAGTTGCTGTAGTTCTTAACTTTGTTAAGAATTTTTCCCCTCAGGTAGCTCCATCCTTGAGGGGATTTTTTTATTTTAGCGCTCCTCTCATAGTTACAAATCGCTGCGTAGATAAGTTACAGGCATAAGACAATATGTACGACGATGCTGCTGCAATCGCCAGTTGGTAATCGCATAATATTACATCTGTTACAAGCAGAGCTACTGGGGCAATAGGTGAGGGAAAGTCTATTGCAGAGATAATAAAATCAAAATATATTTCAAAGTATTATATGTATGTTGATGAGTGGGGAGATGACACAGCGCTTTAACTGTACGCGGGTTTTTTTAATTTTACTGATAGCATTTGCAGAGCTTGTGATAGGAAAAGACGAAGTTTAAATCTTTCATAATTTGAAAAACGGCGGACTGCTTTACATTGGATCAAAGTATAGCGATAAAAAATCGAAAGCACACATGGAAGAAGAAAAAGAAAAATACAAACATACTATATAAATAGCAATATTTTCATCAAGTTTATCTTGTAACTATATGATAAATTATAGAAATTATAAAAATATCTCTACCTAGTTAAAGTAGTGAATTGTTATATATGAAATTCCATAAAACGATGATTCTTTCATTTTATGAAAGAATATTTCATTTTTTCAGATTTTGAAAGTCATGAAAGAAATTTATGAAAAATTTATTTTCATAAATTAACGCCTTTCTGTATTAAGATTGAAAAACAGGTATGATGAATTAGATGAGCTACTATGTAAGTGTTATAAGTATAACTTATCATAAGTAATGTTTTGTAGTTCATGGATTTTATTTTAAATAAACAGATTGTTTAAGAACCAAAAACAAAAATAGAATCCCATACTTTTATTTCGTTAAATCTTAAGAGGAAAAGTGTAGTTGAGTGCTAGAAAACGATTCTTGTATTAAAAATGTTTATTTGTTATGAATTACTGATTAATTTATAAATTCTGCCTTAGCGTGTCGTATGAGTATATATCTGTTTTTATAAAATTATTTGTTGTGAAAATAATTGATTTATTTTGTGTAACTATTTTGTTGGTATTAATTTATGTTGGATTAATTGCATGAAAAGAAATCAATTGTTAATTATTTTTATAACATAGTATAATGTTAGGCATATTTTCTTAAATATAGGGCTTTGCTGGATTTGTTGTGATATCTTATTTTGAAAAACATCTAGGCAGATGTGTCGATTAAATTATTTCATGTTTGTGTAATTTATATATTTTGTTTTTATGCTGGGTAATTTTTGTTTTGCTAATTTTTTTTTTTTTTTTTTTAAGTGCTGTAAGTGTGATTCTATAATATAAATTTCTGGAGCTTTAGTATAAAATAGTTATTTACATAAAATTGTATAATTTAAACTTGCTATTGTAATAATAATATTTAATATTAGCTTCAGTGTGTTGTTTTCTTTTCTTAAATCTGCTGTAGGTTGATGTTTAGTTTCTGAAAGTGCAGGTTTGCCAAATATTTGCTTACTCTAATTTGCTGATTTGTGTAAGCCTTCAGCACACGGCCATATTTTATTATTGTAAATCCTTTCCTCCTCTATTCATGATGTTAAAGGAGGGTATACACTTTACTGTGTGAAAGTATTACGGCTACGCCGATTAGCTTTAGCTTTAACGGTTTTTCCTTGATTGGCAGGAGCTTTGACTATAACGCCACTGTCCTTTTGTTGAGCTTTTTTTTCTGCGGTCTGTTTGCGGCGTTCTGTAATCTGCTCTTGTAGCGCTTCATCTTGCTCAGAGATTGCAAAAAGCTCGTTTAACTGTATATCTGACAAGTCTCCAATCCAGTTTTGCCTTCACCGACACTGAGATCGGCCAGCTCACGTTTAGGCAACATCAGTTCATTGATTTTCTCTTCAAAGCTCCCGCTAGCAATTAAGCGGAATATTTCCACCTGTCGTTTCTGTCCAATGCGGTAGGCACGCTCGGTAGCCTGCGCTTCAACGGCAGGATTCCACCATAAATCAAAATGTATCACAGCAGAGGCTGCAGTAAGGTTTAGTCTGGTGCCGGCGGCTTTTAATAAAAGTACTATGGGGCGGCAAGCTCTATTTTGCTGTAATTTATCAACTATACGCGAGCGCTCCTTAAGCGGTGTCTATCCTGAGAGAAAATCAGGGGTCAATCCGTAGCGCTCGCCTATCCATTAACACAGTAACTGACCGGTATGCTTAAATTGGGTAAAAATCAGCACTTTGCGGCGAGAGTTAAACATAGTGTCTAAATCGAGAACAGCATTTGCGCTTTGCCGGAATACTCAGGGTCGTGGTACGGGCAGTTATTTTCGTACTGTTCTGGGGCATTGCAGCTCATCTTTAAGGCTGCAATTAAATTAAGAACGATCCCCGAACGTTCTTTGCGTGACATGATCTGCATCATGTTCATTGTCTGTTCCTCGACTTCATTGTACAAAGCAGTCTGCTCTTTAGTCAGCGCGCAGTATTTGTCGTAACTGAGTTTATCCGGCAGATCGGAAATGACGGATTTATCGGTTTTAAGTTGGCGCATAATGAAAGGTGATGTCAGCTTTTTAAAACGCTCGATTGCGCCCGCATCATGCAGACGTTCAATTGGTTTGGCAAATTCACGGCTGAAAGTTTCAGCCGAGCCTAACATGCTAGGGTTAACGAGGTCCATGATAGACTAGTATTCAAGGAGGCAGTTATCTACCGGTGGGCCGGACATAGCAATATAAGCATCGGCTTTAATCGAGCGTACTGCGCGAAAGATCTGTGAGTTGTGACTCTTAATGGCTCAGGCTTCATCGATCTCCATCACAGAGCACGGCTGGGCTTTAAAGTCCTTAAGCCGCGTACGCACCAGACCGTAAGTGGTCAATGTAATGTCGCAATGCTCGGCAAAATCGCGCTTGGAAGCGTAGATTTCTTTGTAGGTAAGCTTGGGGGCAAATCGCGACAGTTCGCGTTGCCAATTGACGAGTAGAAACTTGGGCACAACAATCAGGGCGCCTTTTTGTGCCAGTACACCGTCGTAACGTAGCTTGTCCAAAGCCGCAATTACCTGCATGGTTTTGCCAAGCCCCATATCATCGGCAATTATTGAGCCCATTGAAGCTTTTAAATTGCGCACAAGCCAGCTGAAGCCGCGCTCCTGATAGGGATGTAGTTTGGCATTGAGATCGGGACTTACTGCAATTTCTTTTTCGGCAAGCAATTGCTCGAGCGCAGCTTTGAGCTCTTTGGACAGAAGCACATTGTCTTCACCAAATTTACCGTTAAGTGCAGCAGCAATCAGGCGTCGGCCATTGACTGGACCGGTGCCTAGCTGTAAGCGCTTGGCAATGCGACCAATTTCGTTGGGGTCAACGTAGACAAATTGGTTGCGAAAAAGCACGATGGAGCCGGCCTTTTTACACAAAAGGGCAAATTCGTCTTCACTGATACGTTGCGAGCCGATGGCAAGATTCCAATTAAAGGACAGTATCTGCTCTAGGCCCAACAAACCGGTACAATTGTCAGGATCGAAGTCATCGGCTAATTTGAGCGATAAGGTTGACTTGGTTACAGGATATTGCGCAGCGTCTTGTGAATGATGAGTTCAACGCCCAACAATTTTAATGCCGGAAAAGATGAGCTGACAATCGGAGCTAAATCATCTAAGTCAATAGTGCCCTGGCCCTCTTGGTTCTGCAGCAGCGTACTTAAAATCAGGCAAATTTGCGACAGGCGCGATACAGTACGCATACACTCAAAACGGTTGCCGGCATATTCCTTATCTTCAATAATCTGCTTTAAATAAACAAAACTAATACTTAGCCCCCTCCCTTGGCGGAAGCCTAGAGCAAAACCGATGCCGCTTTCATTGACAAAGAGGTCTCGCTCATCCTTTGCTGTAACGTCTGCGGTTGCTACCGGAGCTTTAATCACGATCTTTCCGTCAAAATAAGTATCATCGTCTTCTTTCTGCTCCCCTGTAGCTGTCGCTTCCGTGTCATCAGTGGCGTTAAGCGTAAATGTCGGGGGCTCAGGAATTAAGGAGTCAATAGCCGCCTGCAGATAAGCACTTTCCGTCAGTGTGTCGTCTTCTTCACGGAGCGTACTCAATTCATCCACGTAATCTTTTCCGTTTGATCTTGTACAATCCACTTAAAGCATTAACGGGGAACCGTGTCGGTAAAGTCGCACGCACGGTTCGCAGGGAGGGGTAAGTCACTAAATACTATCCCTTATCTCTATTCATAACTTAGGATCGTAATTTAGCATGTGCATTTCGGCGATGAGGGATTTTAGCCGCGGGCGGTCAATTTTCTGTGTAGCAGTTCGCGGCAGCACAGCGGTTAGCACGGCTTTGGGCTTTTCATAGCGATCAAGTAAAGTGTAGGCCTGTTGCAGCAATTTATCGGGTAACGGGATTTCACTTACTAGAACTAATTCCTCGCCGTACCTGATGCTGCGGCGTGCACTTAGAGCAAACGGCGTAGTGATTACTTGACTTAACTTCTTTTCAATCGACTCCGGCAACAGTTTAATACCGCCTGAGTTAATCACATTATCGCGCCTCCCTAAAATGACGAAGCTGCCATCATCGGAAATAGCGGCCAGATCATTTGTTTGTACTGGTACTGCGGCCACCTGCGGCGCGTCAATGCACAGTGTTCCTTCTGTGTTGAGACTAAGCTTAACGCCAGGCAGCGGATAAAACGGCGCATCTGGATGCGCGGAATCAATGCGGCGCAGCGCAATATGTGACAACGTTTCGGTCATGCCATAGCTATGATATACGGCACATGACAGACGGCCTAGCTGTTGTGCAAGCTCCGGCAGAATAAATCCGCCGCCGATAATAATCTGGCGGCAGCGAGACATCGCTGCTGTACTGTGTGCATTTTGCAGCACACAATGGGCTTGCATCGGAGTAATTGCTGCAAAATCCAAATCCTTTGGAGCATGGGCAAATGGATCGGCGCACGGAGAGACGGTATAGAGCTTAAGGCCAGCCTGCAGCGCGCGTACTACCATCATTTTGCCGGCAATGTGTTCTAGGGGCATACACAAGAGTGCTCTATCTCCTGGCTTGAGACTTAAAAATTTACATGTCATGCGGGCACTGGCGCGCATACGCGACTTTTCTGCTAGCATCACTTTAGGACTGCCGGTGGAGCCTGAGGTTAGAACCGACACGCATGGAGTGTCATTTAAGAATTCTTCTATAAAAGCCGCACACTGTAAGGTAAATTTATCCACCGCAGGTATGCAGCGTTGCATCTCGTCGCACAACTTGCCTGCGGCAGCTGTTGCCGTACTAAAAGTAAAATCATTTAATATCATCAAAATAATTATCCAAGTCAGGTTGCGGTGTGGACTTTGGGTTATAGTGCATGTATTGTCCGTTGAGTTGCAGCGCGCTAAAAGGCAGATTATCAGTAAAGAGCTGTCCTGTGCCTAAGCCTTGATAACCGGTGACTCCCGCTTGGCCAATAAAGTGTGCAATAGAATTAAGGCCGACCGATGATTCTAAAGCAGAAGTGAGCCAAGCTCCGATGCCGCGCGCAGCTGCCATTTTTAGCCATTGAGCAGTGCCGGCAAGCCCCCCGTGCAGTGTAGGTTTGAGTACAATATATTGCGGCCTGATATCATCAAGTAATGCGGAGCGGGCGGTGTTATTTTCAATCCCGATCAGCTCTTCATCCAGTGCAATAGCAATTGGACTATTTTGGCACAGGCGAGCTAAGGCAGTGGGCTGACCGGCCTTTATCGGCTGCTCAATGGAGTGCAGGTCAAATTTGGCCAGTTGTTCAAGCTTAAAGAGCGCTTCTTTCTTACTGAAAGCACCATTGGCATCAACACGCAGCGTAAGTTCATTTGACGAAAATTCTTCACGAATAAGCTGTAATAGCTCAAGTTCGCGGGCAAAATCAATAGCTCCGATCTTTATTTTAATGCAGCGAAAGCCTTGCGCAAGTTTGTTGATAATACGCTTGCGCATCAGTTCAAAATCACCCATCCAAATCAGACCGTTGATGGCAATACTTGTCTCGCCGCGCCCAAATGGGGTGTCAAATAAAGTCCAGCTGTGACGTTTAGCCTGCAGCAGCGCTGTTTCCAGGGCAAAGCGAGCGGCACTATGCCCTTGCAGATGACTTTGTATTTCATTTAGCTGTGGAATATGCGCGTTAGCAGAGTCATCGGCATTAAGCCAGTGTGCAAGATAGATATTGGCAGCAGATGCAATTTGCCTCAAGTCCTGCAGGTAAGCAGCAAAGCTTTTGCCCAGCGGTAGCTCAGGGGACAGCAGCGGCAACGGAGCGCATTCACCAACTCCTAAAATAGCAGGTCGCGTTCCGTCAGATGTGGTTTTGATCAGCAACAGATAAGCACAATCGCGCGTTTCATACCAGCCGCGCGAGGTTCCGGCTTTAAACTTAAAATGTAGCTGTTTGGCAGTCACCATAAATTTAAGCTGAGTGCTCATATGAGCTCCTTTTGCAGTGATATTCATACGTCGTTAACTAAAGTTAAGTCCGATCTCAGACTGGTGAAGATAATAGCGCTTTGCTTTTAAGGGCAGCGCGGCTTAAGATTGAACTGTGGCTGACGTTTTTCTAAAAAAGCACGGCCGCCTTCCTGCGCTTCATCGGTCATGTAATAGAGCATCGTGGCATCTCCGGCTAATTCCTGAATGCCGGTCTGGCCGTCAAGCTCAGCATTTAGTCCCGCTTTTATCATGCGCAATGCGAGCGGACTTAGCTCCATCATGCGCTTTGCCCATGCAACACCTTCATTTTCCAGCTCAGCAAACGGCACGACGGTATTTACCAGTCCCATGTCTAAAGCTTCATGTGCACTATATTGCCTGCATAAAAACCAGATTTCGCGGGCTTTCTTCTGACCTACCACGCGGGCTAAATAAGAGGAACCGAAACCTGCATCAAACGAGCCGACTTTTGGTCCGGTCTGGCCGAAAATTGCATTATCTGCGGCAATCGATAGATCGCATACCACGTGAAGCACATGCCCACCGCCGATGGCATAGCCGTTAACGAGCGCGACAACGGGCTTTGGTAACGTTCGGATCTGTTTTTGCACATCAAGAATGTTCAGGCGAGGCACGCCGTTTTCATCAATATAGCCGCCTCGTCCTTTGACGTGCATGTCGCCACCAGAGCAGAAAGCCTTATCTCCCATACCAGTCAGGAATATCACGCGAATGTCGCCTATTTCGCGGCAGCGGTTAAAGGCATCTGACAGTTCTTTGACGGTGTTTGGAGTAAAGGCATTGCGCCAGCGTGGACGATTGATGGTAATACGTCCGATCCCCTCCCAGAAATCGAACAAAATATTGCTGTACTCTGCAATCGGTTGCCATTTGCGACCATTACTGCGTGGCCGATGCTGTATATTCTCAGTACTCATATTTTATCCTATAAAATTTATACTATAAAATGCTTTACTGTAGTGCTGCTTTAAGTAGCTGTAGGGCGGCTAGATCAGATTCCTGAGCTGTTAAAATTTCAAGTAGCTGTGGCGTATCACTCTCCTGCAAAAAGGCAGGCAGCGCTTGAGTGAAAGCAGCTTCATCTTGTATCTGGACGGCATTAAATCCGCAAGAAATCGCCCATGACACCGCTGAGGTATAATGCGGCGCTGTGACAAAACGGGCGCTACGGTCATCAAGAGACAGCCCCGGCAGCGCGGCAAAGATTTCCCCTCCGCAATTATTAAACAGCACAACCCGCAGATTGCGCAGTGTACTGCGCGTCCACAGTGCGTTTAAATCATAGAAAAATGACAGATCACCAATGCAGATAAAGTGCAGCCGTGTTGGATCAGCTAGCGCAGCGCCGACGGCGGATGATAGTGAGCCTTCAATACCATTGACGCCGCGATTGGCCACAACGCGCACTCTAGGCGGCAGTGCAAAATATGCGGCATAACGAACGGTTGAGCTGTTGGCCAAGTGCAGAACGCTGTCTTTTGGCAGTTTAGCGATTAAAAGCTGCAGCAGGGATAACTGACTATAAGGCAAGGGCAGAGTATTCGGATCAGCTTTAGGCTTTACGTCGGCAGGCGTTAAATAGGGCTTAGACAGATTTTTTCTTGGCAGCGTACATAAAGTCTGCAAAGCCATATGGTAGTCGGCCTGCACAATATAGCGCAGGTGCATGAAGACGTCATTGACCGCGCCTTCGGCATTAATATCTAAATGATCACATCTACAGCGACGCAGATAACGCTTCAAGGATTTAGACAAGATTTGACCACCTAAGGTAATTACTAAATCCGGGGCAAAGTGCTCCTGCTTTGCGTCATTGCTTTGTAACAGTTTGGCGGCGAAAACTTCTGGTAAATTAATAAAATAGGTGGATTGTGCATTGGACAGTTGCTCGGCTGCTACACTAAAACGCTGGGCCAACGCCGACTGCTCTTCCCTTGAGGGTGGTTGAGCATAATCATTCTGTGCCAAGATAAGCAGGATGCGATGATAGTCTGCTAAGAGCCTGTCCAGCTTACTTAGGCTAATGTACTCCATTCGAGCTGCCGATGGTAGCTTAGAGACATTAAAATCAAAGAAGGGATCGCTTATCGGAATATTGAGGTGCACGGGAGCATACGGTGGGCAGGTAAGTGCCAGCAAGGCTTCATTGACAACACGTCGGCAGTGCCAGCGATCTTCGGTGTCCTTAATTTCATATGCAATCCCGGAATATTTAACTAAACGCTTAAAAACTCTCGGCTGCGGCAAGGTTTGTCCATCATTTTGATCGATCCACGCCGGAGCACGGTCGGCTGACAGGATCAATAGTGGCAGATGTCGATAAAAGGCTTCACCCACTGCAGGATGAAGATTGAGCAAAGCCGAGCCTGAGGTAACCACTACCGCGCAGGGTTCGTGCAGCTGCGTGATAATGCCGATGGCAGCAAAACCAGCAGAGCGCTCGTCGGTAAAGGCATGGCAGGTAATTTCTGGACACTGCGCTAAGCCCTGTATCAGAGGAATATCGCGTGACCCCGGGCACAGCACCGCTTGTCTGATGCCATAGGCACGCAGCAGTGCCAACGTCATCTGCACATTTTCTTTTGCACTGAACATTAAATAAATTCCCGTAAAGTCTGCAATTTGTGTTCGGTTTCTTGCCACTCTGCGTCGAGTTGCGAATTCGCTAGAATACCGCCGCCAGCGTATAAGCAGGCGATGGCTCCATCATAGTGCAGACAGCGCAGATTGACGAAGTAGTGTTGCCGCGATCCTTGTTTAAATCCGATAAAGCCGGCATAGAAATTGCGATCAAAGCCTTCATGCTGTCGAATAAAGTTCATAGCCTCTGCCGTTGGCACGCCGCAGACAGCAGGAGTCGGATGTAGGGCAGCAATGACTTCTTCAGCTTTAGTTGATGGACGTAATGTAGCCTGAATACGGGTACACAAATGCACCACAGGGCCAGCGTCGTGCGTAGCAGGGCCTTGGGCTTTAATAGCTTGGCAGAAAGGCTGTAGAGTCTGCAGAATGTAATCAGTTACCACCTGTTGCTCCTGCAGATTTTTGTTTGACCACACGTAGTTGCCAGAAGAATTTTTATGCATGGTGCCGGCCAAAGACATAGTGTGAAGCACATCTGCTTCAATATCTGCTAAGGTCTCCGGAGTTGCGCCAAGGTAAATGTCATCACCGCCGTCATGTACTAAATAGCAGCAGGCCTGTGGATAATGTTCTTGTAGCTGTAGCCATACTTCGCCAAGCAGGCGGCGCGGCAGGCAGTAGAAGGGACGAGCTAGCACAAGTTTGCTAAAACGCCTCTCTTTGAGAGCCTGTACAAAAGTGGTAAAAGCTGTCGTATAGCGATCTTTAACTGTGGCATTGAGACTGTGACAGCGTTCCTGCAGCTTAGCAACATCGTGCGACATGGTAAGAGATATCGCATCAATGTCTGCTGCGTTTAGAATGCCATGATGCATCAGTTGTTTGGGCAGTTCATCCAGTGAGCAGCTTAGTCTGCAGGCTGCCTTAAAAACGATAGAATGGCGCGTCGAAGCAAAAGGCGCGAGCTGGAAATCTGCCTGCAGTGGATTACATGAATCCGGTGTGGTGATAATACAGTCAATGGTTGCGGCATATGGCAGGCGCAGCAGGGCAAAACTATGCCTACTGCAAATGAGTGCCTGTATCGTGCGCAGAACAGAGAAGCGTTTATCAAGCATGAAGGATAAAGTTTTTAATGCTACTATAAATTAAGCTAAGATTCAGGAGTATGTCTAGGATTAGGGCGAATTGCGTTGGTGATCGTAGCGCTACACAGCAGTTCGCCTTGGGCATTACACACTCGCGCCTGTAGCACATGTAACGTCTGTCCGCAGGAGAGCGGGGTAATTTCGCAACTTACCTGCTCACCAATGTGGGCGCTTTTTATATGATTGCCTGTTACCTGAATGCCTAAAGCCACTTGATTGGTTCCTTGTAGCTGATGCTCAGAGTACATGCCAGCACATATTTCGCATAAAGCCAGCGATGCGCCGCCGCACAGCAGTCCGTAAGGCTGACAATTGCGCTCATTAACCGGCATTACGGCGCGCAAGCTATGGTCATTGACCTGTTTGACACTGATATGCAGAAAATCCTGCATTGAAGGTGAAATTTTTTGCATGAAACTGCCTAATTTAATTATTTAAAAAATCACGTTATGATAACAAAACATAAGTAGAAGTAAGCAATAATCAGTAAATTCACCTGTTAGCGCGGCATATCCGGCAGTTAAAATTTACCCAACGTGCGTAGGGATGAGCCGGGGACTTTGTCCGGATTAGAGTACGACGCCTGGCCTGCATTTACCCCACATGTGAACTGACCCCCACAAATACGACACACTGAGATTCACGCGATGTGTGTTTATGACTATCAAATGTAGATTATTACTAAGATGATCTGAGTTTATTGCCTAAGATGATCCGTAATTGAACTTTACAGAAAAGATCATCTTGGAGAGATCTGTGGATCCAGTCTGGCGTTTTTCTCTTACCTTCCTGTTCCTCTTTTTACTTTAAGTTAAACCTCAGATGATTGTCAATCTCTGGATCATCTTGCTTGAGATCTGAGAGGCGGACTGAGCTTGCACGGATGGAGCGTAGCGACAGCAGTAATGTTCAATCCGCTCCGCAGTTGTCCGTGATTTTTGCTATGGCGATCTGTATTTATTGATATGCTGAACCGTGATTATTGCCTTATGGTTAGTTCAGGCGCTGAAATATATGCAAAGCCTTATGCTTTTGCGTATTTGGGGCTTGCCGAGGGGGTAGTGATATGGAATTGAGAGCAACGACAAAGGATCGCTGACGGATTCCGATTAAGATAAAAACAGATCCTTTGATTAAACAAGGAGTTTGCTAAGACTGCCTCTTTAATTTTTCAAGAAAACCCCATGCTTCACGTCGGTGTGGATTTGGCTAAATCAGTATTTCAAGTCGCTTATAAAGACAATAAAACCTCCCGTCTTTATAACCGTCAATTAACCCGCAAACAGCGTATTTTTAAGACCAGAGGAGGGAGCTGAGAATCGCGCTTTTTAAATATGCAGCAAGCCTAAAATCTGTCTTTATTGAAATTGAGCAAAGCTAAAAAGGGATTTTTTTTAAGAGACGACTTGATGGAAAATCGCTAAAATTAACGAAATCGCCTATAACAGCATGAAAGCACATCATTCACGCTTATCTCTCTAATGCTGTATCTTACCCTACTGTGCCAGTAATTTCCGCGCTTTGAGAAAATCATAAAATTGATTTTTTACCTTGATCTTTACAGAAATCCTGCGGTAAAATTGGGAACAAATAATTAGGTGTAAGAGTTAAGGATTGAGACCTTAAAGTTCATACTAGCCTAGTGTATTTGCGTTATAATCTGTTAATTTTATTGATTATATTTGCAGTCACCTGAAAATGACTGCTTGTCTTTTACGATATGCAACTTCGCATAATTTATATTATGTAAGATTTTATATTTATCCACAGATGCCATGCTTCTTACACGCGGTAACTATGTGGCCGTGCGCTTTGCCGCAGCGGCATGCTGATTTTTAACTGCAAGTTGCAAATAACTTCGTTTTTATCCTACCAAACGCCTCACTTGCGCTATCAAATACTAAAGTAACGCAAGCTACAGCAACTTGCATGCCTTCTTTCTAAGCAGGTCATACGCTTTTATTTGCGCTGGGGATGTTGTAATTGATTAACTACAGTATTACTCATTGCTCTCTTGCGTATGTTGTTGCGTCAATATCCTTAACTTATAGGTATCGGCTTCATACAATTTTCTCTCTCAGGTCTGAAGTTACTAAAAATTTTGCTTAGCACAATGTGATTTGTGATTCATTTCTTATCCTTAATGTAAACGTTCTCACGAAATTTTGAGCTGTGTCCTAATTCTCTACTCTTTTATAAGCTATTATTTGCGCCGAATTTGTAGCAGAAGGCAGTGCCCACGTGCGCTGCGCCACGGAGAGAGCTATGTTTGGACTTGATAAACTTTTTACTAAAAAAGCGAATGCCTTCACCATTGCATCACCTTTAAATGGTGAAATTATTGATAAATCCATCATTCCGGATCCTACTTTTGCTGAGGGTATTTTAGGTCCAACGATTGGTTTTAATCCGCGAGAAGGCATGATATACGCTCCTTGTGATGGCGTGATCACTCAGATCTTCCGTACCGGTCATGCTTTAACCATTACAAGTGTCTCCGGCATTGAAATCTTAATTCATGTTGGCATCAACACCGTTGATTTAAAAGGAAAAGGTTTTAGCGCGTTGGTGCAGGAAGATGCTGATGTCAAACAAGGAGATCCTTTAATTAAGTTTGATATTCCTTTAATCAAAAACGAAGGCTACTCAATTGAAGTGCCACTGGTCATCTGCAATCCAGACAATTTTAGGAAGATTGAGTTTGTTGCTCCTAAGCCGGTTAGCAAGGGTGATATCATCTGCACCTTCGAAAAATAAGCCACGCTGCGTCAGCTCACTTTTTAAAGAAGGAAAATATTATGCAACAAGGCAAGGCGAAAATTGCTGGCAACGGCATCGCTATTGGACCGGTGTTTGAAATCAAAACGCAAGATCTCAAAGTAAGCGATCTGGCGATTTTAAGCATTGAGGATGAGCTTACACGCTTGCAGGCAGGATCTGAAGATGCTTTAGAGCAGATTAAAGCCTTGATTGACGAGCAAGGGTCCGACTCTGCGGCCGCTGAGATCTTAGAATTTCACGCCATGCTCTGTCAGGAAGATGAGCTTTTAGATCCTGCGCGAGAGCTAATTAAACAAGGTGGCATTAATGCGGCAGTTGCGATTTTGCAAGCAGGTAAAGCGCAGGCTGATGAGTTTAAAGCCTTGGATGATCCTTACATGCAGGCGCGCGCGGCTGATATGCTCGATGTATCACAGCGCATTGCCTCTTGCATAGCCGGTGTTAAGCTACAGACTAAGCCTTCCGTGCGTTCAGTGATTGTTGCCGATGACTTAACTCCGTCGCAGACCGCAGCTTTTGCTAGAGAGCATGTGGCCGCCATTGTGCTACGTCAAGGCACTTTGAATTCCCATGCCGCTATTTTGGCTCGTAACATGGGGGTCCCTTCCTTAATTGAAGCCTCGTTGCCGCTGAATATTGACGGTAAAATTATGGCGGTAGATGCTACTGCCGGTTGCTATTACTTAGAACCAGATGAACCCACCATTGTTAAGATGCAGCAGGCTAAGGATGATTGGGATAAAGAGCAACTTAAACTGTTTGCGCTGCGCGGCAAGGCTTCAATAGCTCCCTGCGGACATAAAATGCTGGTATGCGCTAATATCGGCAGCCCCGATGAAATTGAATTTGCGCTTGATAATGACTGTGAAGGTGTGGGGTTGATGCGCAGTGAGTTTTTATATATTGGGCATGAAACCTATCCTACAGAAGAGGAGCAGTATCAGGCTTATGCACGCGTTGCTACTACATTAAATGGACGTCCCCTAGTCATTCGTACTTTGGATATTGGCGCAGATAAAAAATGTCCCTACTTTGAACTGCCTGCCGAAGAAAATCCAGCTTTAGGTCTACGCGCACTACGCATCTGTCTTACGCGTCCTGAGTTATTTAAAGTTCAACTACGCGCTATCTGCCGTGCCGCTGCGCGGGGCAATATCTTATTGATGCTTCCGATGGTAACGGCTGTAAGTGAAGTGCAAAAGGCAAAGGCCCTGCTTGAGGAAAGTTTGCGTGAACTTATTCGTGAGGGTAAGGCTTGCACGCGTCCACAGCTTGGTATCATGATTGAGACTCCGGCTGCCGCGGTGTTAAGTGCGCAACTTGCGCGCGAGGTGGAATTCTTTTCCATCGGCACTAATGATTTAATGCAGTATACCTGCGCTCTGGATCGCCAAAATTCCAGCTTAGCGCCGTTTTACGATCCGCATCATCCGGCTTTGCTTGAACTCATCAAGCTTACGGCGCGAAACGCACACGCTGCAGGGATCTGGGTGGGGATCTGCGGCGAGGCAGCAGCCGATTTGTCCTTGACTAATACCTTTATTGAATACGGCATTGATGAATTATCTGTAAGTCCAAGTCGTATTCTGCCGGTGCGTGCCCAGATATTAAGCAGTGATGCTGAGTGTAGCAATCGGCGCGGGTCAGAAATTTTATTTTAATATCAAAAAAGAAGGAGCATCATGCAAGAAATAACTTACAAAATCACGGATCCGCGCGGCATTCATGCCCGTCCGGCCGGACAGCTCGTAAAACTGATTAAAGAGTATGCTGCGGACTGTCAGTTAGGTTGTCCGGAAAAGATGGTGGACGGTAAGCATCTGTTATCAGTGATGAAGCTATCGCTACAGCAAGGTGACAGTTTGGTGTTGCAGTTTGCCGGCGCTGATGAAAAGGAAGCGGCTGATGCGGCTTTGCAATTTTTACAAGAGAACCTTTAGGAGATAATAGATTATGATGCAGTATCTTCAGCGGCTGGGAAAGTCGCTGATGCTCCCTGTGGCATGTTTGCCGGTGGCAGGCATTTTAATGGGCCTTGGCTACTTATTTGCCCCTACTACCATGCAGGGCGGTCAAGCTGATCAGAGCTTTATGCTGGTACTAGGCACCTTCTGTGTGCAAGCCGGCGGTGCCATCATTAATAATATGTCAGTGCTGTTTGCTATTGGTGTGGCAGTCGGCATGGCAAAAGAGCGCGATGGTACCCCGGCTTTAGCCGGTATTGTGGCATGGTTTGTTATTCAGACCCTGCTCTCTCCTGGCTTTGTCTCAGTCCTGACCGGTGCTGAAGCGGATGCCTCCTTCAGTAAAGTGAATAATCAGTTCATCGGCATCATTTCAGGTATCATTGGTGCGACCTGCTATAACCGCTTCTCTGCCACTAAGCTACCTGATTTCCTAGCTTTCTTCTCAGGTAAGCGCTCAGTGGCCATTATTACTGCACTCGTTGCGATTGTTGTTTCGGCGGTGCTGTTCTTCCTGTGGCCGCTCGTATACAACGGTCTTATCTTAGTTGGCGAAAGCGTGCTGTCTATCGGTGCCGTCGGCGCCGGCATTTACGCCTTCTTAAACCGCTTGTTGATCCCTATTGGCATGCATCATGCGTTAAATGCCGTATTCTGGTTTGATGTGGCGGGGATTTCTGACTTAACGAAGTTCTGGTCTAGCACTGGCGAGTTTGGAGTTACCGGCATGTACATGACAGGATTCTTCCCTGTGATGATGTTCGGTGTGCCAGCGGCGGCTTTTGCAATGTATCGTAGCGCCAAACCAGGACGTCGCAAAGCCGTGTTGGGTTTACTCGCTTCTGCAGCCTTCTGTTCATTCTTCACAGGTGTGACTGAACCTTTAGAGTTTGCCTTCATGTTCTTAGCCCCAGGCCTCTATGTGCTCTATGCTCTGATGACCGGCATTACAGCTATGATTACAGTAATGTTGCCGATTCGCGCCGGCTTTTCCTTCTCTGCAGGCTTCCTTGACTTGTTCTTCTCCTCACAGATGCCTCTGGCGCAGAATCCCTGGTTCATTATTCCAGTCGGCTTAGTGGTCTTTGTGGTGTTCTACTTCGTGTTCCGTTTTGCGATAGTGCACTTTGATCTTAAGACTCCGGGGCGCGAGGATGATGACACGTTGCGCGATGCCTCCGGAGAGGCGGCTGCCGCAGGATCGGAGCGCTATGCCGAGTATGCAGCTAAAGTCTTGGCAGCTTTAGGCGGCAAGGAAAATATCTTAGCGGTAGATAACTGCATTACCCGCATTCGTTTGGATGTACTGGATGCATCGATCATTGATGAAGCCGCGATTAAGGCTGCGGGTGCGGCTGGTGTTCTACGTCCGTCTGCCAAATCGGTGCAGGTAATTGTCGGTACACAAGTACAGTTTGTGACCGATGAGCTGAAAAAGCTGTTAGATCAGCAATCTTAAGGCAAGCTTGAGCTTTGAGTTCAATTTATTATGACGGACAGCCTTGGTGCTGTCCGTTTTAGTACTTAACGTTAAATGATTTTGCTACAAAGCAAAAGCTTCAGCATATGGAAAATGTGAAAATGCGGCTTTGCCCCCTTAAGTGCCGCGCAAGGAGTAAAAATGCAGAAAATTAAACGCGCGTCCTCCGATGAGCCTTTAAACTATATGCCTCTGCAGTTTTTGTGGCATAACCAAATCAAACCTCAAACTTATGCCGTCCTTAGAGTTACCACACAGGCAATTGAAGCTTACTTTAGCGTTGCAGAAACTAAGCCGCGCTGCGAAGTAAAGTCCAACGGTGGACGCGTCTGTACGGATTCTGCATGTGAGTTGTTTTTAGCCTTTCCTGATGAAGCGGAGAGTAAGAGTGCAGTATTTGTACCACGTGCGACGGATCAGCTGTATCTTAATATTGAGATAAATGCAGTCGGTTGTATCTACGCTAAATACGGACGCGAACGTCATGGACGTATTGAACTGACACAACAGCAGCTCGCTGTGCTTGACGTATGCATCACACATCATAGCGATGCCTGGAGTTTATCTTTGAAGGTTCCGCGTCCGCTACTTACTGAGATTGCGGGCTTTGATGTGCTTGCAACTGGATGTAATTTTGCCTATAACCTGTATAAGATTTGTGAAACTCCTGCCTGCGAGCATTATGCAGCGCTGCGTCCGCTGAAGTCTTCTGTCCCTAATTTTCATCGGCCGCAGGATTTTCTTGCAGTTAAGATCAGCGATTAGTGCTTGTAGCTATGTGTTGCGCCGAGGATAGTAGTTAAGACAAATGAAAACTGCTGGCTCATTGCCAGTATTAACATAAGTATGTTCTTGGGAACTGTCAAATTCCAAGGCATCGTCTGGTACAAGGTCAAAAGCGCGATGTTGCGTTTGCACCTCTAAGTTGCCAGACAGCAGATAAATAAATTCGGTACTGTTTGGTCCATGTCCGTCAGTACGATGAATGCTGGCGGCATCAAGCTCACAGCGGATAAGTTCAAAATCCCGGTTGGGACCGACATTAAAGTAGAAATAAGCTCTGTATTTATCGTGTTCTTCAATCTGCTCCACGACTTCGGAGCCGCGCACAATTGCGCCGGTCTTTTCCTGCTCTTCGAGTAAACGGGTATACGGAACATTGAAGGCGTGGGCAAGCTTCCACAGCGTATTAATAGTGGGATTGCTGCTTCCTTTTTCCATATCCGAGAGCATGGCTTTGCTGAGTCCGCTGAGTTTAGCGACATCACTCAGACTCAGCTGTCGCTCGGCACGCAGTTGCTTTAAATTTTCTGCAAGCCGTTCCCCTAAAATCATTTATATCCTCTGAACGTTGTAAGATTTAATGAACGATCGTAAAATATATCAAACATAATTGACCTTGATATCTACTGAAAAACCGTTCGAGGCAGCTCTCATAGAGCTAAGAACATTATAAAAGGGGTCAAGAGATGAAAGCAAATCAGTACCATAGATGGCTGCGTGCTTTTAAATCTGCGTGGCCGCGAACTATACCTATCTGCGCAGCATTTTTCGCCATAGGTTTGTCTTACGGCTTTTTAATGCACAGTTTAGGCTTTGCCTGGTATTATCCGGCGGCGATGAGCTTTTTCATTTATGCTGGTGCTATGGAGTTCGTGACGATTAATCTGCTACTATCGCCTTTTAATCCGTTACATGCATTTCTCCTTGCGCTTATGGTCAATGCGCGTCATGTGTTCTACGGTATTTCGATGCTTGATAAATTCAAAGGGATGGGGTTGAAGAAATTTTATTTAATTTTCGGCATGTGCGATGAGACATTCTCAATAAATTGCAGCGCGAAGCTTCCTGAGGATATTGACCGCGGCTGCTTCATGACTTGGGTCACGTTGCTAAATCAAATGTATTGGGTGGGAGGCGCGCTCGCTGGTGCTTTGTTTGGCAATCTCATCAATATTAATGCAAAAGGCATCGATTTCATGATGACCGCTCTCTTTACCGCTATTGTGCTTGAGCAATGGGACAGCATTCCAGAGCATCGTCCTGCGTTGCTGGGGTTTAGTTTATCGGCATTATGCCTGTTGCTGTGCGGACCTCAGAATTTTGTATTGCCTGCGATGGGAGCTATTTTGGGGGTGCTGCTGTTGTTACGGCCTCGTTTGCAGATAGCGCAGGCGGTCAGCACGTGCAAGGAGTAGTAAGATGTCCATGTCAGTTACAGAAAGTATTGTGACGATTGCGCTGGTGGTGATAGCCACTATGCTGACACGTTTTCTGCCCTTTATGCTCTTTCCGGCCGGACGTAAAGCCCCAACGGTGATTCGCTATTTGGGCCAAGTCTTGCCGACTGCAGTGATCGCAATGCTGGTTATTTACTGCCTAAAGGACGCAGTTTTTAGTGCACGTCATGCGCTGCCGGAGCTTATTGCGATTGCTTTTATCGTAGTACTACATAAGCTTTTTCATTCTATGATGATCTCGGTAGTCGGCGGTACAGTAGGCTATATGCTCTTGATGCAGCATGTATTTGTCGGCTGATGGCGTAAGCTTTGTAAGTACGGTACTTTTGCCATTAAGCTTAGTGCTATACAATACGCCCCATGATTAAATCGAATCTTGATATTTTTAAAATAGGCGTAGGACCATCCTCCTCGCATACTTTAGGTCCAATGCTGGCCGCAGCTCAGTTTTTAGTTAAGCTGGGGCCTAACGTTCACGCAACGGCACGCATTAACTGCACGTTATACGGCTCACTAAGCCTTACCGGACGCGGGCATCTTACGGATAAAGCGATTTTATGGGGCTTGTCGGGGTTACAACCTACTGAGCTGACCCGGCAACTGCAGCAGCAAATCGTTAACAAATCCTTTGTCGAGCATAAGTTAAAGCTCAATGGTGAACATGAGATTCACTTTGATTATCGAGAGGATCTAATTTTTTCCAAGGACTTTTTGCCAGAGCATCAAAATGCACTTAGGCTGCAGGCCTTTGCCGCCGATGGCGCACTCATGTGTGACGAAACTTATTTCTCGATAGGCGGCGGCTTTATTAAAACAAAAGAGCAAATGGCGCTAGCAAAAGACGACGATATAGATTTTGCCGATCGCTTTAGTATTGATAATACGCGCGTAGCATTACGTTTGTGCCAAGATGATAATTTAAATCTGGCTCAGCTATCGCTGCGCTACGAGCTGCAGTTTCACGATGAAGCCTATATCGATCAATATTGTAGCGATATTTGGCAAGTGATGCAGGAGGCATATCACAACGGTTTGCACCCTACAAATGAATACCTGCCAGGCTCTTTGCACTTAAAGCGTCGTGCGCCGAGCATGGCTGCGGAATTAAAGTCCTCTGACGATCCTTTTGCGTTGCTAGACAAAGTATCCCTGTACGCCATTGCGATTGCCGAGGAAAACGCCAGCGGCGCAAAAGTGGTGACCGCACCAACTAACGGTGCTTGCGCCGTAGTGCCGGCGGTACTGCTGTTTCTGCAGGATATTCGTGATGATTTTTCCCCTAGCTTGGTCCGCGACTTTTTGCTGACGGCCATGCTGATAGGATCTTTTTATAAAAATAATGCCACCATCTCCGGTGCCGAAGGCGGATGTCAGGCGGAAATTGGTTCGGCATCCTCAATGGCAGCTGCTGCCATGACCACTATCTCAGGCGGCGATGCCTTTAAGGCTTGTGCTGCCGCGGAAATTGCGATGGAGCATCATTTGGGCTTGACCTGTGATCCGGTGGACGGCTTAGTGCAGATCCCCTGCATTGAGCGTAACGCCTTTGGCGCTGTGAAGGCGATTACTGCAGCACGTATGGCGCAGGCGCGTCAAAGTCAGCCTCGCGTGTCGCTAGATGAAGTCATTCAAACCATGTATCTCACCGGAAAGGACATCAGCTTTAAATATAAAGAGACAGCCTTAGGCGGTCTTGCTGAATTAAAACTTGACAGTTAATCACTAGGGCTGAGCGCGGGGCTGACTTTTATGGACATCTTTGGTGCATCGGTTAAAATAAATGCACTGCTACGGTCCAATTGACGTTTTTTTTTAAATATGCTTTGCAAAGTCTGCAGATTCGTGTAGATTAAGCTCATAGGTTGAAACGAACTTACTTGTTAAGGATTTTACGATGAAGATGTTTTTTTGCTTTATTAACTGGTGGCGCCTCGCATGTTAGCGGGGTTTTGCTGTTTGAGTAAAAAGATCTTCATCAAAAACCCGCTTAAGCGGGTTTTTTTATATCAGTACCAAAAAGCCCGCGTTAACAAGGATAACGAGGGCTATGCCAAACAAGACCTAGCCCTCTGTATAGAAAGGAAAAGAGGAAGAAAAAATGTTAGGTCAGTTAAGCAAACTTTATCAAGGTCAGTCTCTCTCCTTAGATGAAAGCCAAGAGGTATTTGCCTCGATTTTTGCCGGAAAGCTGTCGGATATTGAATTGAGCTCCTTAGTTACTGCCCTGAAGATTAAGGGAGAGAGTGAGAGTGAAGTGGCAGGTGCAGCGCTGGCAATGCTCGATAAAGCCCGCCCGTTTGTGCGTCCACAGGGCATGATCGGCGAGATCGTCGGCACCGGCGGTGATGGTTTCAATACTATTAACATCTCTACTATTACTGCCATCATGGGAGCAGCACTTGGACTTAAGATTGCAAAGCATGGCAATCGTGCAGTGTCCTCAAAGACCGGTGCTTCTGACCTGCTCAAGGCTTTGGGCTATAACATTGAAGCTGACTGCGCTACTTTAAGCCGCTGCTTGAACACTGAAGGTTTCGCTTTTATGTTTGCGCAGAAATTTCATCAGGCAATGCGCTATGCCGCACCGGTGCGCCAAAGCCTCAAGACGCGCACCATCTTCAATTTGTTAGGTCCGCTGACCAATCCGGCGCATCCTGACTATGAGCTAATGGGAGTGTACGATAAAGATCTGCTGTTAATGATGGCGCATACCTTAAAGCTCACTGGCGTAAAGCGGGCTCTGTGCGTCAACGGCAGTGGCCTTGATGAAATTGCCAATTTCGGTACTACCTACTACAGCCATCTGCATGATGACGGCCAGGTAACCTGCGGCGTGCTCACCAAAGAATCTTTCGGGATCTCCCGTGAGTACCGCATTGAAGACTTAATTGGCGGCACCCCTGAGGAAAATGCTGAGATTGCACGTCAAATTCTCTCCGGGAACGGCAATGATGCGCAAAACAGCGCGATTGCGGTGAATTTAAGCGCCCTGCTGTCACTCGCTGGCAAGTGCGAGGACTTTAGGTCTGGCTTCGATATGGGCATGGATGCCTTAAAGTCCGGCATTGGTATGCAGAAGCTGGAGCGTTTAGTCAAGGTTTCCAATGAAAACGTGCATGCTCCGGAGGCTGCCTAAATGTTGGCTCCGCAGCGTTTAAGTTCGCAGGCTCGTAAATTCCCGGGGCTGCGCATTGACAATATCGACGGCACGGTGCTTGCTGCTATTGTTAATGCCAAGGTAGAAAAATTACATAATTTTACGCCGGCTCCGGTCCCGCAGCATTTAAAGAATACCGTAAGCCTGCAGCAGGCCTTGTCGGGACCCGGACGGCATTTTATCTTAGAGTGCAAACGTGCCTCTCCGTCGTTGGGCGACATCAATCTGCAGCTGGATTTTAGAACACAGGTTAAATGCTATAACCGTTATGCTGCCGCCATTTCGGTACTGACAGAGGAGACTTACTTTAAAGGCTCATATGATTTTCTTAAGCAGGTTAAAAAACAAACGCATCTTCCGGTTATTTTAAAGGATTTCGTCATTGATGCACGTGAGCTAATCAATGCTCGGCATATTGGTGCCGATGCCGTGCTATTAATGACCTCGCTGCTTACGCAAGATAAATTTTTAGAACTCTATGACATTGCCTATGCGTTAGGGCTTGAGGTGCTATGCGAGGTGTCCGATGAGCGGGAGGCCGATTTTGCTCGTGATGCGCAGCTTAAGGTTGTCGGCATTAATAATCGCAATTTAAAAACTTTACAGATTGATTTAAATACTGTGGCGCAATTGCAGCCGCGTCTGTCTCCGTACAGTGTGGTAGTTTCTGAGTCTGGCATCAAGCAGCACGCTGATTTCAAGCGCCTGCCGATGGTGCAGAACTTTTTAATTGGCTCGGCAGTTTGTACGCCGCAGTTGTATCCTGATACGGCAGTAAAAAGTCTGTTATTTGGCATGAATAAAATTTGCGGTCTGGCTACTACGGATGGAGTTCAGGCGGCGCTGCAGGCAAAAGCCTCCTTGGCCGGCCTTATTTTTGCACCAAAATCCCCGCGTTGTGTAACGTTGAGTCAGGCACAGCGGTTAATAGCTCTAGATGTCGATCAGGTGTTGTCATTTTGCGGAGTGTTCGTTAATGCACAACTCGACGAAGTTTTATCTATTGTTGATGCGCTCAACCTGCCATTTGTGCAACTGCATGGTCAAGAAAATGTGGATTATGTGCAGCAACTGCATGTTGCAAGGCCTTTACTTAACATCATTAAAGCGCTGCCGGCGAGCGCTGATATTGCAATCAAGGCGGAGCCGTACTTAAGACTGCAGACGACGATGCCATTATATATGCTCTATGATGGTGCAAATCCCGGATCGGGATTAAGCTATGACTATAAGATATTGCAGGCGCAGCCGCATAGTCGCGCTTTGCTAGCTGGCGGACTAAATATTGCTAACGTTAAGATGGCTTTAGCTCAAGGT
Source organism: uncultured Succinivibrionaceae bacterium (assembly GCA_944390105.1). Lineage (GTDB taxonomy): Bacteria > Pseudomonadota > Gammaproteobacteria > Enterobacterales > Succinivibrionaceae > Avisuccinivibrio. The sequence continues at coordinate 49,194 of CALXOV010000010.1, read as the reverse complement.
TTTGCCGGTCTTGATTTGAACTCAGGTTTAGAACGCGCCCCGGGCGATAAAGATCCTGCTTTAGTGGCGCAGGCTTTTATGCAGATTAATCAATATTAGGAGAAAATGATGCAGTTAAATCCGTTTTTCGGCCGTTTCGGCGGCATGTATGTCCCTGAGCTGCTAGTACCGGCTTTAGAGGAATTGGAAGCTACCTTTATTGAAGCTTCGCAGGACCCAAAATTTAAGACGGAGCTAGATGCCTTACTGAAAAATTATGCTGGACGTCCGACCTGCCTGACGCTATGCCGTAATTTAACCGCTGGCACCAAAACTAAAATTTATCTAAAGCGAGAAGATCTACTCCATGGCGGTGCTCATAAGACCAATCAAGTCATCGGTCAGGCGCTTTTGGCCAAACACATGGGTAAAACGCGTATTATTGCTGAGACTGGCGCGGGGCAGCACGGCGTTGCTACGGCACTTATCTGTGCACTCCTTGGTTTTAAGTGCCGCATTTACATGGGCGCGGTGGACGTGGAGCGGCAGAAGCCTAATGTTTTCCGTATGCGCCTGTTGGGCGCTGAGGTATGTCCGGTCACCGTCGGAAGTGGCACCTTAAAGGATGCTTGCAATGAAGCATTGCGCGACTATGCGGCCAACTTTGATACTACGCATTACATGATTGGCACGGCAGCTGGTCCTCATCCATTTCCTACGATTGTACGTGAGTTCCAGAAAGTAATCGGCGAAGAAGCGCGTGCCCAAGTACAGGCCGCCGAAGGACGCGATCCGGATGCTGCGATTGCCTGTGTTGGCGGAGGATCCAATGCTATAGGTCTTTTTACCGCATTTCTTGATAGTGACGTTCCGCTGATTGGCGTTGAACCGGCAGGTCTCGGGCTTGACAGCGGCAAGCATGGCGCTACTTTAGGCAAAGGCACCGAGGGAATTTTCTTCGGAGCCCGCTCGCTTAACCTGCAGAATGAAGATGGTCAGATTCATGAGTCATACTCTATTTCTGCAGGACTAGATTTTCCTTCAGTCGGACCGCAACACGCCTATCTGCAGGAAATTGGCCGCGCTAAGTATGAAAGCGTGACCGATAATGAAGCGTTGGAGGCTTTTGTGCTGTTGTCGCAGCATGAAGGGATTATTCCTGCGATGGAATCTTCGCACGCTTTGGCCTATGCAATTAAGCGCATGCGCCAAGAGCCAGATCGGGAACAGGTGCTGCTCGTCAATCTGTCCGGACGCGGTGATAAGGACATTTTTAATGTCGATAAAATTCTGCATCAGCGCGGATTGGTTGCAGCCGACGGACATATTTTAATCAATGATATCAACCCGCAGCGCTAAGCCCAAGATAAGGAGAAAATCATGACTGCAAGATTCAACGCAATGTTCAGTGCTTTAAAGGCCAAGGGTGAAGGCGCATTTGTTCCTTTTGTGACGCTGTGCGATCCTAATTTTGAGACCTCCGTAAAGATTTTAAAAACTTTATGCCAAGCGGGCGCTGATGCCTTAGAATTAGGACTGCCTTTTTCTGATCCCTGTGCCGATGGCCCGGTAATACAGGCAGCCGATAAACGCGCTTTACAGAGCGGAGCCAATACGCAGCGTTGCTTAGATGCCGTTGCCGCGCTGCGCCAAGATTTTCCACATGTCCCGGTTTCCCTTTTAGTGTATGTCAATTTAGTGGTAGTTTTTGGCACAGAACGTTTCTTTGCTAAGGCTGCAGCTGCTGGAGTGGATGCGGTGCTGATAGCGGATGTGCCGGTTAATATGCTCAATGTTGGCGAAGATTTCCATGCAGCGGCGCAAAAACACGGCATTGAGCTGGTGTTAATAGCTCCTTCCAATGCCTCGCAGGAGACGCTTACGGCAATTGCCGCGAAGTCCGAAGGTTATGTCTATACCTTATCTCGCTTTGGCATTACCGGAACCGATAAGGTCTTCGGACGCCCGGTAGAGTTAATTCAGCAATTAAAAGCGCTACACGCAGCCCCGACGCTGCTCGGTTTTGGCATTTCGACGCCTGATCATGTCAAGATTGCGTTGCAGTGCGGCGCTGACGGCGCGATTTCCGGATCGGCAATAGTGAAGATTATTGCCGCAAATCTGTCCAATGAGGCGGCGATGCTTGAGGAGTTGTATATTTTCGTGCAGAAAATGAAGGCTGCAACACGTCCTACCGCTTAGGCTAAGGCTAGGAGCTTAACCTAATTTTCTGCATTAAGTGTACGGGCTGTGCCGCGATTTTATGTAATGTTCTGCTGCAGGCTACTGCAGCAGGACTTAGATTAGTCAGCAACTAATCGGCAGGATCAAGCGGAATCGCTTTATCCGGATGCTCTCCGGACCATGCGACCTGCCCGACGCTTTTGAGTTTTTCCATGTCTGCTGCTGTGATGGTAAAACTGAATACGTCGCGGTTTAATCGCATGCGTTGTTCATCGGCGCTTTTTACTAGCGGCAGTACACCCTGCTGCAGACAAAAACGCAAGCACAGCTGTGCAGGATTTACCTGATAGGTTGCCGCCATCGTCTGTACAGTAGCAGATTGCAACAGTTCAGCACGGCCTAAGGCGGCCCAGCCTTCCACTAAAATGTCATGCTCTTTACAGTAAGCGAAGGCCTCTTCCTGCAGATAGCCGATATGATATTCAATTTGATCAATGACTGGTACTTCACCTTCTAGCGCGGCAAAATGATGCGGCAGAAAATTAGCTACGCCAATGGATTTTACCAAACCTTCGTGTTTAAAATCCTGAAAAGCATTCCAAGTGACGCGCAACTTTTCCTGCCACTCTTCGTCCCTGCGGCTTTGCTTGGGCCAATGAATCAGTAGTAGATCAACGAAATCAGTCTGCAGATCGCTTAAGGTCTGCTCGAGCGAGGCACGCGCTCGCTACAGGCTTAGGTCGTCTTTCCAGACTTTGGAGGTAATAAAGAAGTCACTGCGCGGCAGGCCGCTTGCCTGCAGCGCCTGCCCGACTGACTTCTCTGAATGGTAAAAAGCGGCTGCATCAAAGTGATGGTAGCCAGCGGCAATTGCTTTGGTAATGATGCGACTGCCGTCTTGGTCATCAAATACTTTCCACGTGCCGAAACCAATACACGGGATGGTACGTCCGTCGCGTAGCGTAAAAATATCATCGGCCGTACGGCAGCGCGTACTTTGTGCAGAAAAATCCATAACAGCTCCCTTAAGGTTAAGTTTTTTCCGCAAACAGCATAGCAGAAAATGCCAATGCAGGCGGTTTAGATGATTTGCTACAACGAATTTACTGTCTGAACGAGAAGTATACCGCCGCAATCAGGCATAACGCAGCTAACAGATGATTCCATTTAAGCTCAGTATGAAAGGCTAAAACGGAGAAAATAGTGAACACCGTTAAAGTTACTACTTCCTGAATGACCTTAAGCTGCATAATGTCAAAAGGACCGCCGTTGTCTTTAAAGCCTAAGCGATTAGCTGGCACCTGCAGACAATACTCAAAAAACGCCAAGCCCCAGCTAAAGGCGATTACGCCGATAAGAGGCAGTGCGGAGAACCAGGAAAACTCTTCTCGCATTTTTAAGTGCCCGTACCAGGCAAAGGTCATAAAAACATTCGACAGAACTAACAATGCAACAGCATAAAAAACCGTGAACAAACATTTTTTTTTCTCTATCTTGGATTTTTCTGCCCTTTATATTCAAGGCGCGCGTATTATATAGCGTTTGTGATAAGTTGTGATGTTTGTCACAACTTTTTCATACTAAAAAAGCTCCATAGAAGATTTTTGGACTTACACTCTGGCTATCCTCATTTACTGCAAAATTTATGCAACTGCATACACGTTTGCGACAAAGTCGCTACAATAGAAAAAGTGTTTGGGTGGAGGGTCATATGAGTAATTTTATCTGTAGGCTGCGGCCACATAATGGACTTATCGGTGAGGGCATTAAATTCCAACGGATTCGGCGTGTTACCGGCTATCTAGTTGGGACTTTAGATCGTTTTAATAACGCAAAACGCGCGGAAGAACATGACCGCGTTAAGCATATGCATGTCTAATCGTATCAGTCTGCCGCCACAGGCGGCAGACCTCGCTGCTTTCCTTTTAGTTTCTTAGTTTTCTGCTTTTGGCTTTTGCTTCGCGTTTCCACACTTATGCCCTATTTTGTGACATAATCGGCACTGTTTTAGTACGTAGCAAGTCTCAGCCTGTGACAACGGTTGCTGACTTAAGGAACTTTATGAAAAAACTATCCCTGCTTGACATTATTTTGCTCGGCATGACCAATTTTGCGCTCTATGTTGGGGCTGGAAACATTATTTTTCCACCAATTTTAGGCCTGCAGGCAGGAGAACACGTGCTGCAGACCACCATCGGATTTCTACTCACCGGAGTAGGCTTGCCGGTTATTGCGGCTATCGCTTTAGCCCGTGTAAAAGGCAGCCTTAATGAAATTACTCGCCCCATCGGCATTAAAGCAGGACTAGCGGCTTCTGTGGTCTGCTATCTGTGCATCGGCCCTTTGTATGCAATTCCGCGTACCGCAACCGTATCTTTTGAGTTGACAGCTGCGCCTTTTATTAAGGTTGATAACTTGCTGCCGTGGTATTCCGCGGTCTACTTCATAGTAGCCCTGTTGTTTGCGCTGTATCCTAATAAGATCTTAGATACTGTCGGCAAAATTTTATCGCCAATTAAGATTGCCGCGCTACTGGTTTTGGTGGCGGTCGGAATGTGCTTAATTCCCGGTGAAGGCAGTCTGGCGCAAGGTCCTTTTGTCAGCGGCGCTTTTTCGCAAGGGATTATTAACGGCTATCTGACCTTGGATACCTTAGCCTCTTTAGCCTTCGGTATTGTGATTGTTGATGCCATCCGTTCGCGTGGCGTCATTGATGGCAAGTCCACGGTGCGATACGCTACAATTTCAGGCTGTATTGCCGGCGTGGGGTTTATTACGATTTATTTAGGGCTGTTTCACATTGGCTATACCTCTTACAGCTTAGCTCCTAACGCGCAGAACGGCGCGCAGGTACTCGGCGCCTATGTCAATTATGCTTTCGGTGCGGGTGGCAGTATTTTCCTCGCGTTACTCATTGGTATTGCCTGTTTAGTGACAGCCATTGGTCTTATTTGCGCGTGCTCAAGCTACTTTGCATCCATCACTAAGCTTAAATATCGTACTTATGTCTTTATTTTCTCGCTTTTTTCCGGACTGATTGCCAATCTTGGCTTAACGGAGCTTATCAAGATATCCGTTCCGATTCTGATTGCCATTTATCCGATGTTCATCGTGCTGGTCTTCGGCAGTTTTCTATCGCCTTATCTGCGTACGCCAGCTTTAGTGATTGCTCCGACAGCCCTGTGTGCACTATGCTTCGGGTTTAATGATGCACTTGAAAGCCTAGGCTTGTCTTTGCTGCCGCAATTCATTCAGAATGCGTTGCCGCTGTATCACGACAGTTTATCTTGGCTTTTGCCTTGCTTACTGCTTTTTGCGATTTTAGGTCTTTACGATCGCTTGAGATCGCAGCTGCAAGCTACAGCTTAAGCCAAACTTTCTCTTGCACCGCCGTTGGAATTCTTCCATATGGCGGTACACTGTCCTGCTGCTTTTGTCTATATTTATTTTTAGTGATTAAACCTTGAGTTGCGTGCGGTAATCACTAAAATATCCACACTTTTTTTGTGGAGATAAAATTTGATGCGAACTTGGGGATCTACTCGTCAGGGATCGCGCCTCGTTTATATTCTGTGCGCCATACTGATACCTTTTTCCGGTTCTTTGATTAATCCGGTATTAAGCTTATTTGCCACCTTAGAGCTCAACCTGTCGCCATTGCAGGTATCCCTGCTCTTTATGCTGCTGCCAGTAAGCACTGTGGTGATTGTGCAGTTGTGCGGCAAATACTCGGATAAGGGCTTAGAGCGTCCGCTTATTATTACCTTGTCGGCTTTATGCGGCGTGGCCTCATGTCTGCTGCTCAGCCAACGGCCTAACTATCTCATTTTGTGCACGTGCGGCGTGATTTTGATGGGAGCCTATGCGGTAAGCTTTCCACAGCTTTTTGCCTCTGCGCGAGAGTTTTCCTTAAAGTATTTATCCAATGCGCTAATGTTTACCACTATCCTACGCGCTTTGTGCTCTCTGGCCTGGGTGGGCGGTCCGCCCATTGCATATTTCATGGTAACAGGCTTTAGCTTTGATGTACTGTTTATGATTGCCGGAACGATGTTCGCTTTAAGCTCACTGCTGGCTTTTACCCGTCTGCCCTCAATTCCACTGCCCAAAGGAGAGGCGGCGCAAGCTCGGCTTGATTTGCTGCACAAACCGCAGCTTTTGTTGCTTTTCATCGGTACCGCCGGCATTTTTACCTCGTTTTCCGGCTATATTATTTCAATGCCGTTGTTTTTAGTTAAAGAGCTTGGATTGCCCGATAAGCTGCCAGGCGCGGTCTTTGCGTTGTGTGCATTTTTAGAGATCCCTATCATGCTGATAGCTGCACGTATTGCGCGCCGGGTTGGACTCAAACGTATTCTGCTATCGGGCTTTGTGGCATTAATTATCTTTTTAGTACTGATGTGCTGGGTGCGCCAGGCTTACCTCTTCTTAGGTATGCAGATATTAAGCGCACTCTTTATCGGTTTAGTGTCTAGTATGGGAATGGTTTTTTTCCAAGAGTTAGAACCAAAGCTGCCAGGACAGGCCACTTCGCTTTTCGTCAATGCCGGTACCGTAGGTCAGATCTTAGGTGGAGCGTTATTTGCTCTGGCTGATTTAGGCTCATATCGCTATATCTATATTGCCGGCATCGCATTGGCTTTGCTCTCTACATTGGCCCTGTGCCTAGTGAAAAATCCGCGCCAAATCATGTAGCTGTCAGCAAGCGGCACATTGCGGCGCTTTGGGGCTGCTTTAGCTGTATCCAAGCTGCGCTTAGCCAAAAGCGAGCGCGTTATTTAGGTTAAAGCAGCCTGCCCAGCTCTCAGGCGGTAGCTGTACGCCCTGACAGGATTAAGCCTGAAGCTCTTGCAACAATTTCAGACAATCTTGCGGGTTGGTCGCCGCACGGGCGCGCTTATAGAGCTTAATGATCTTCCCTTCCTCATCTAAGATATAAGTTGTGCGTACCGTACCCATGGAGATTTTGCCGTACAGATTTTTCTGCTGCCACACGCCGTAGGCTTCCTCAACGGTATGATCTTCATCGCAAAGCAAGATAAACGGCAGGTTAAATTTAGCGATGAATTTTTGATGTGAAGAAGGGCTGTCTGTCGAGATTCCGACAATAAGTGCATTGAGCTTGGTTAGTTCATCGTTAAGTTCAGCAAATCTGCAGGCCTGTTTGGTGCATCCAGGGGTATTGTCGCGCGGGTAGAAGTACAAAATAACCTTTCGTCCGCGCAAGGAACTTAAGCTTACAGGATTGCCGTTGGCATCAGGGAGCGTGAAGTCAGGTGCTTGGCTGTTTTCCGCTAAATAGGCCATGCGTATTTCTCCAAAAATATGGGTCAAGTAATAAAGATGCGCAACTGTGCGCAACAATAGTTGCTAGTTTAGAGTAAAAGCATGAACCGTGCTTTGCTATTGCAAAAAATGCGCAACGGCCATACCGCATTAGCCTTTAAAGCGTGTTACTGAATTGTATTTAACGATTTCACAGGCACTGACATCATATAATGAGGCTAGTTGTTGCCGCCCAGCCTGCGCTTCAACTGCTGATGTAAAGTTTTTGTACCACACTTTGCGACGTCCGTCGAAGCGATACCCCATAGCTTTAAGCTCATCCTTGATGCGAAACGGCGAGTTCCATGCTAATAGACGGTAATCGCAGCGCAGCGCGCTGTCAATTAAGCAGTCAAAAGCCTCCGGTTGCAGATGCATTAGCCAAATTAAGGCTAAGCAGTCGCTGTAGGCCCGATGTGCCAGATAGAACCAGCCGCGGCTTTGCGCTAAAAATTCAAGTTTTTTACCAGAATCGCCTAAAGCATCCCAATTAATCTCGGTTAAAGAGCAGGCCCATGCTAAATCTTTAAATAAAGGAAAGCGCCGGTCAAAGAATGGACGGTCAAAGCGTGCATTGTGGGCAATTACCAGAGGCCGGCCAGCCAACAGCTGTGCAGCTAAATCACTGTCAAAACTTTTGCCGGCTACCATCTCATCATTAATGCCAGTAAGGTTTTGTATTTCGGCGGGAATCGGTTTGCCGGGGTCTTCAAATTCGTCGTAGTACTTATCAATGGACAGCAAAACTCGCCTTTCAAACGCATAGCTGCAACGCACCATGCCAAGCTCAATAATGCGATCGGATGTCGGATCCATACCGGTAGTTTCAGTATCAAGAAAGACGGCATATTTGATGGTATCTCCATCCTGCGGCTCTTGCAGCTTGATGGGGATTTTGTCCAGCATGCCATCCTGTGTCAGCGGGATGCGCTCAAGCAGGCGGAAGTTTTCCGGATGCTTAACGATTTCATCAATGCGTTCTAAAGGAAAGCGATTTTGCGATTGCATGCGTTTATTCCTTCTTAAGGCGGCGGCAGCATTTGTTCCATCAGTCGTTTTACAGCGACGCTACCGCCTTGATTACAGTTTTAACTCAAGCTAAAACTGAGCTGTGGCAGCAAAATAAGTCGTTACACCACCTGAAAGATCATAAACCTCTTTAAAACCTGACTCCTGTAATATACGACAAGCATTGTAGGCACTGATGCCTACTACGCAGGTGAGCACAATTGGCTTATCTTTGGGTAATTCGTCAAGGGAACTGCGCAATTTGCTAAGCGGAATATTAATGAAACCGTCAATATGACGCGTTGCATACATTTCAGGAGAACGCACATCAATGCAGCAGGCATCTTTAAACTTAGTCTCAAGTTCATCCCAGCGCGCGATTTTTACTAAACCTGCGCGGATATTTTCCAGCACGCAGCCAGCGTAATTGACGCCATCACGAGCTGAACTGAAAGGCGGTGCATATACCTGCTCGTGGAAAGCCAAATCATCAATATTGCCCCCCATGTGCAGATACGCGCTGATAATTTCAATGCGCTTTACTGCCTCTGCGCCAACAGCCTGAGCTCCTAAGAGCTTAAAGTTCTCAGGATTGTAAATAACCTTTAAATGGCAGTGCTTAGCCTGCGGATAATAACCCGCGTGCTGCGTCGGATGCAGCCATACTGCGGCGTACGGCTGCCCTAAACTTTGCAACCTACGCTCAGAAAAACCGACACTAGCTGCTTCCTGTGTAAATACTTTAACCGCGCTTGCTCCCATTGCACCATGATAGCCAGGCATAGATAAATCGTGCTTAAAGAAGCGCTTGGCGACATCAGAGGTTAAAACGCGGGCTTCTTTATTGGCAGGTCCGGCCAAAGCGATGGACCCTCGGCCCCCGAGGATCGGCTCTGACAGCTCAACAGCATCGCCTAAGGCATAAATGCGATCGTCATTGGTGCGCATGTACTCGTCAGTAACGATAAAACCACGCGAGTTAAGTGTCAGACCGCAGGTAGCCGCCAGACTGGTATTTGGTCTTCCGCCGATAGCTAAAATGACTCCGTCAAAACTGTCTTGACTCTCGTCAAAGTCTGCTAACAGTTTTCCGTCATCTTTAAGCGTCAGGCCTTTTAACAGCGAAGAGAGTTTAAGTTCAATCCCGTGCGCACACAGCTCAGCATGGATGAACTGAGCCATGTCAAAATCAAGCGGAGGAAGTACCTGATTCATACCTTCAGCTAAAGTGACCTTGACGCCCGCCTCAACCAGATTTTCTGCACATTCAAGACCGATAAATCCACCGCCTACAATCAGGACTTTCTTCCCAGCTTTAGCTAAATCTGATTTGACGCCGTCCACATCCGGCACCGTTCTTACGGTATAGACATGCGGCAGTCCTTTGGCAAAGGGTGGAACGATCGGCAGACTGCCCGGAGACAGGATAAGCACATCGTAGGCAAGCGAGCTTGGACCATGCTCACTTTGCAGCGTAAGCGTGCGAGTAGCGCGATCGATGGCAGTTGCTTGAGTATTGACCAAAACCTTAAGCTTAAAATTCTGCTCGAGAATTTCTTTGGTGGTAACAAACAGACTACTGCGCTGTGCAATTGCTCCCGATAAATAATATGGTAAACCGCAGTTGGCGAAGGATATGTAGGGCCCCTGCTCCACGATGGTAATAGAGCATGCTTCGTTAATACGGCGCAGACGGGCAGCGCAAGCCGCACCGCCAGCAACACCCCCGACAATAACAATATTCATAATCTATTGCGGCCTTAGTTTACTTACAGATAGGTGACTATATCATCCGTGCTCAGGCGGGATTTTGGTCTGAATTGCAACTGATTGCTGTCATCAGTTTTGCGATGCCCCAGAAACATAATGAGCTCACAGGACAACCCCTGTTCCGGCAGCTTAAAAATGGCATTTACTTTATCGCTTTCAAAGCCTTCTACTGGAGTGGAGTCCACGCCTAGGCTATCTGCAGCATATAACATTGAAGTCATAGCGATATAGCACTGCTTGGCATTCCAAGTTAGCGCATCGTGCAAATGTAGATTGCGGAAATTACAGCGTCCGGTACGTTGCGCTGCTTTTGCCGCCGCATCCGGGAAGCGGCCATCCGCCTCTTCCTTGCAAAGCACGTGCTCTACATCGTTGTCAGGATTTTCAGTACGGGCACAGATGAGCACGACAGTTGGTACATCAGCAAAGCGCAGTTTATTGGTCTGCATGATTGCCGGCTCGAGTTTAGCTTTATCTTCAGGCTTTTCAATGATTATAAAACGCCATGGCTGCAAATTTACAGCGCTGGGGCTTAAGCGGCCTGCCTCCAAAATAGCTTCAAGATCGGCTTTGGCGACTTTTTTTGCCGGATCGTAATGTTTACAAGTATAGCGCTGCTGCATCATCTGCAGAAAATCCATAATAACTCTCCTTAAAGCTTTAAGTAGCAAAGACATACGCAGTAAATGCGGCGTATGCCGCTGTGTAGTTGACCTGAAACTTAGTGCAGGTCGTTTTTCCCTTAAATACCGATAGGTTTTACCCACATAAACGGCTCTGTTTGGGATTGTAGCCTGTTTTAGCGCGCGCCGTCAGCTCTTTTCTGCAGCGCTATACTTTGTTCATAATACCTGTACAACTAAGTAGTCTCTGTAGCGGGCGTGCTACAATCTTACAAAACTACAGCAAATGAGGCAGTGTTTATGCGGATCCAATCTTCAATGCTCGAGCTTATTGGGCATACGCCTTTAGTGGAACTTCACAGCTTTAAAGAGCGCTTTACGCTCAAAGGCCGGCTGATTGCCAAGATAGAAAGCTTAAATCCTGGGGGATCGATAAAAGATCGCACCGCGTTATCGATGATTAATGATGGCTTTTTAATGAATCTCATCAATCAGGACACGCTCATTGTCGAACCGACCTCGGGTAATACAGGGATTGGTTTGGCCTTAGCCTGTGCTCATTACAAATTAAAGCTGATTTTAACGTTGCCTGACAACATGTCTCTTGAGCGTCGCGCGATTTTGCGCGCCTTCGGGGCAGAGTTGGTATTAACCCCGGCCCAAGATGGCATGGCTGGAGCAATAGCCAAAGCTCGGGAAATTGCCAAGCAGAATGAAAATTCTTTTATTCCAAGTCAATTTGATAATGAAGCGAATCCGCGCATTCATGCTATTACCACCGGACCGGAAATTTGGGATGACACCGACGGAAAAGTCGCCGCAGTTGTATGCGGCGTTGGCACCGGCGGTACCCTGACTGGCATTGGGCGCTTTTTAAAAAGTAAGAATAGCCGCATTAAGATGATCGCGGTAGAGCCCGACTGCTCTGCGGTATTGTCCGGCGGTAAGTCCGGGCCTCATCAGCTGCAAGGAATTGGTGCCGGCTTTGTGCCGCGCGTGCTTGAGCGCAAGCTGATAGATGAAATTATTCCGGTCAAGGCGGAAAATGCTTTTGCCATGGGTGCCTTTGCCTGCCGTAGCGAAGGTTTATTCTGCGGTATTTCGGCCGGAGCTGCGTTGCAGGCTGGCATAGAGGTCGCTTTGCGCGATGAATTTACCGATAAATTAGTGGTGGTGATAATCCCAGACAGCGGCGATCGTTATCTTTCCACCCCGATGTTCGCATTGTAAATTAACCTGCTTGCACCCGGCGCAGTCGTTTTTACCGTCACAATGTGCTTTTTTGGTGCATTGTGCGCGGTTGTCTTGACGCGCTTGTTACAATCATCGCAGCCGAAGTTGTGGCTATTGTCAAGTTTAAGGAACAACATGACCCAATCCTCACGCATTAATATCTGCACGCAGAATACTTTATCTGCAGTCTCCAAGCAGCAGCGCCTGAAAAGCGTGCTCTTTTATAGCGCAGGCATTATCTTAGGCATTGTCTGCGGCTTTATGGACCATCCATTTATTCAAGATTTGATGGATTTCATCGCTACCGTATTTACTCGTCTGTTCAGCTTCATCGCAGTGCCGATTATTGCGCTATCGCTTATCAATACCTTAGCAAAATTAGGCAAAGGCAAGGAAAGTGGGCTGATTTTCCGCCGGACGATTTTCTATACCCTGCTCACCACCATTATAGCCGCCTGCGTTGCAGCGCTGCTGTTTAAACTATTAAAGCCAGCTAATCTACCGGCTGAGGTAGTCGGCAAGGCCGACCTTGATGTGGTACAGAATACGACCTATTTTGATCACATCATCAGCGTGATCCCCAATAATCTACTCCAGCCCTTTGTATCGGGCAATGTACTGTCGGTGCTTTTGATTGCTGCGGCCATCGGACTTGCTCTGGCGCTGCTTGAGCCTTCTGCAAAGCGCGATGCGGTAGAGAATTTATTTGCCGGTTTGCAGGATGTGCTGTTTAAGCTCATTCGTTGGCTGATTGCGATTTTACCTATCGGTATTATGGGCTTTATTGCCAAACTCATTCATGAGCTTGAAGGCGGGATGATTTTAGGCGGACTTGCTACCTATTTTGCTGTGGTTATCGGCTCAAACTTATTGCAGATGTTCGTCATTCTTCCTTTAGTGCAGCTTGCCCGCGGCTTAAATCCGCTTAGAGTTGCCAAGGGCATGATGCCAGCAATTGCCGTCGCCTTTTTTTCTAAATCTTCGGCAGGCACGCTTCCGGTCACCATGGCTTCGGCTGAGGATAACTTAGGAGTTAATCCTAAGGTTTCGCGCTTTGTGCTGCCCATCTGCACTACCATAAATATGAACGGTTGCGCTGCTTTCATTTTGATTACCTCGCTGTACTTAATGCAAAACGCCGGCGTGGAAATCACTGCAATGACGATTATCACTTGGATTTTTATTGCTACGATTGCCGCTATCGGCAATGCCGGCGTGCCGATGGGCTGCTACTTCCTGACTATCAGCCTGCTATCATCTATGCAGGTGCCCGTGCTCTTAATGGGCGTAATTTTGCCCGTGTACACGGTTATTGATATGCTTGAGACCGGGGTGAATGTGTGGTCGGATGCCACGGTGGCCAATATCGTCGATCATGATTTAAAGGGACGTTTAGACGAACCTAGCGAAAATGTCACCGCGCCGCATGAGAGTTAAAGTGATCTGGACTTATCTTACCTCTAAGCTGCCCCAATAGCACGGAGGCAGCTTAGCTATTGGTGTGATACAACTGATGTATAATCAGTTTTTATCTATATAAAGCGTTGCGCAATCAAGCTGTTGGCCGTAAAATGCCGCCAGTTCTATTTTCCCTTTTCTTCCTAGTTACTGTATGCCGGAGGTCGTATGTCGCATAAACGTCGCATGCCTATTGGCGAAATCATTGAGCGCAATATGGTTTTCTTGTTCGCCGTATTCTTAGGCGGTATCGGTATTGCGGAGGTTACCGCCGCCAATGTCGGAACCACGCCGATTTCCAGCTCCAATTATGTTATTTCGCTGCACAGTCCTTTAACCTTAGGTATGACGACTTTCATTTTTAACGGCATACTGACCCTGCTGCAGATTGTCATTTTAGGTCGCCAATATTTTAAAGAGCACATGCTGGTCATGCTGTTGCAGTTTCCGGTAACTTTAGTTTTTGCTGCAGCCATCGATGGTGGAATGATTTTTATTCGTAATTTCGTGCCAGCTGAACCTATCTATCCGATTAGCCTGCTACTTTTAGCCCTAGGTTCCTTTACCTTAGCGTTGGGAATTTCGTTACAAGTGTGTGCAAATGTGGCCATGGTCCCAGGCGAAGCTTTTGTTAAAGCACTGTCAATGCGTACCAAATTTGATTTTGGCTGGGTTAAAACAGGCTTTGACTTGTCTTTAGTAGCCTTAGCGGTGGTACTGTCCTTAGTGTTAACTGACTTTACCGCCATTGAAGGCGTACGCGAGGGCACCGTAATCGGAGCTTTGTCTATCGGCCCCATGGTGCGCGTACTGCTACCGCGCTTAAAGCCGCATTTTGAGCGCTTCTTTTCTCGTCGTAAGCCACAGGCGATCACCAGGGATCTTCCGGCAATGGAAGCTCTGCATCCGGTTATTTCGCTCACCCGTCAATATGGTTGCGGCGGAAGAGCTTTAGGGCAAGAGCTGGCTAAAGAGCTTGGTTTCGAGTATCTAGATACTAAACTCATTGCCATGATTGCCCAAGAGGCAGGATTAGATGAAAATAGCGTGGCAGCACAGGAAGGGCGCCTTGATAATGCGCTACTTTATCAAATGGTACTGCAGGATTTCAGCGTTCCTCTTAATAAATCGCTATCACGTGCTGATGCTTTATTTGTCGCCTCTGCGCGTGCTATCCGTAAAGCAGCAGCTAAAGGGCCGTGCGTGATTGTCGGTCGGGGGGCCGATAAAATTTTACGCGATAATCCGCAGTTGCTTCGCGTTTACTTGTATGCCGATGAAGACTATAAACTTAACTACTGCAAGCAAAATTATCATGAAGATGTTACGGTGGCGCGCGATCAAATGTATCATTTTGATAAGAGCCGTGCTGAATACTATCGCCAATATTTCAACAGTACGCTAGATGATCCGCGCAATTACGATCTATGTCTCAATGTCGGCATGCTTGGGCTTGATGGCTGTCGCAAATTGATTTTATACAGCCTACAAAAGAAGCTGGCGGCTACAACATGAGGTGGTGGATAAACCCTTGTGCGCTACTCCAGCCTCATTTTCTGCCGAAACGCGCGGTGGAACTGCGCCATCAATTGCGCGCTGCGCGTCTTGGCTATCTGCTGCCAGCGGCGCTGATTGCTCTGTGGGCAGCGCAGATCCCTTATCTGCAGGCGGCACTGCAGCTTAACCATGCCCAAGTCGGTACCCTAGTGTTTTATTTTGGCGCAGGTTCCATCGGAGGTATGGTATTGGCCAGTCCCTTAACTAAAGCTTGGGGCTCGCGCGCAACCTGCAGCTTAGCCGCCGTTGGAGCTCTTCTTACCATTGTGCTGATTGCGCTACAGCCGTCCTTTCATTTAGCCTGCATTTTGGCCGGAGGGTTTGCTATGGCGGCAGGGCTCTTGGAAGTTGCCATCAATATTTACGGGGTCAGCTTAGAGCGCAAATACCAATTAAATCTCATCACCCCGCTGCATGCCTATTATTCAGCAGGAGAGTTATTTGGAGCCGGATGCTGTCTTATCTTTTTAAACTTAGGCTTGACGCCACTGAGCGCTACGCTATGCTTTGCTACTCTGCTGCTTATATGTGCGCTACGTTATTTTCCTTGTATTAGTTCTAGCAATTTTAAAGCGTGCACTGAACGAGCTTACATGCTACCTAACCTAACTGTAGCATGTCTGTGTCTGATTGTCTTTGTCACCTATATGGTAGGCGGCGCCATGGTCGATTGGTCTGGGGTATATTTGGCATCGAACAGCACACTTACGCTACAGCATGCGGTCTGCGGCTATGCTTTAGTCAGCGCCGCCATGCTCTTTATGCGCATTAGCGGCAATTGGCTACTACGCCGTGTGGGAGCCTTGTATTTAGTTACCGGCGGCGCAGCGATTCTAGCTAGTGGATTGGTGGTGGTGAGTCTACGCCCGCCTTTAGCGCTTATGCTGTTGGGCTTCGGGTTAATCGGCTGCGGTATGGCCAATATTACGCCTTTATCCTACCGCGCTGCAGCTAGACAGCAGGACATGCCGTTGCTGCCGACCGTTGCTGCGATGTCGATTGCCGGTTACGGCGGACTGCTGTGCGGGCCGGCATTATTGGGCTTTATTGCCTATTATTTTAATTTGCAGGCAGTGTTTGCTATGCTCAGCGTCGCTGTTCTCTCCTGCCTTATCTGCATGCTACATTTGCGTCGGCATTATCACTGATACTAAGCTTTTTCTAAGTATTAACGAGGAGGAGATATGGTGTTTAAGTTTAAATTAATGTTGCTTCTGCCGCTGCAGCTGCCTTTTGTTTTGTCAGAGCTCATGCTGCTGAATTAGGCGTGGATAGTACGCGCATTGGCATATTTGGCGCCAGTGTCGGCGGCTATCTTAGTTTAATGACAGCGGCTACCAATGGGGAAGCTGACTTCGATGTTGGGGAAAATTTAGACTACTCTTCAGATGTGCAGGCTGCGGTATCACTGTACGGCATCAGCAATCTGTTAACCATCGGCGAGGGCTTTAACCCAGAGCTAATTAAGGTACATGCCAGCCCAGCGGTCACCGAAGCGCTGATCATTAACGGTGCGGCTTTTAACACCTTTCTCGGTGCATTGATTTTAGCCCCTCCCCCGGGCAAGACCGCAGCAGCTAGTCCTATTTCACATGTTGATGGCAGTGAGCCGCCGACGCTCCTGCTGCACGGTGCGCAGGAGCTGCTGGTATCGCCGCTACAGAGTGCCAAGATGTTTGACGCTCTGCAGAAGGTTGGCGTCGATGTTAAATACATATTCCGCGCATGGAGATCTGCTGTGGTATCGGGATGCTGTCTGTTATCGCTCAGATCGTAAACTTTTTTATTGATAAATTAGGGGTGAGCGGTAAGGACAATTAAGCCTATCCTATAAGGCAGCAATTTTAAGTTTGGCTGCAGCCTGTTCTCTCCTTCTATTGCCCTTCAGCTACGGTATTTTTTTCTGCCCATTTTGGGTAGATTTTGCCTCCCACGCCCCCTTTACTTTTTTGTTCTAATAAAAAGCGATCAGGAGCGCTATGCGCAGTTAACGTTTTTAATTAGGAGTTTCTATATGAAGCCGCAAGTAAAGTTTAAGCATCCTCCGGTCTTGAGCTGGGGAGGTAAAGTTGAGCCATGGCGCCGTGATATTTTAAGCCGCGCATGCAATGACAATTATGATTGTAAGTAAGGAGATGGAGCTATGGTGAGCCATAACCTTGATGAAACCGCAAACATGTCGCGGCTGAAACATAACATCTGCATGCAGCAGACAGCGCTGGATATTTGTGCCGAACTGTCAGCGCGCATCGGTCCGCTGGCGGATGAAGCTGGCGTTGATGAGATTATCGCCGGATATACTAGCAAACCGCTGCGACTACACGGCGAAAACGGAAAAAAGGATCAGATGCTGTATATTGATCTCTACGCATCCATTCGCGACTTTACCTCCGAGGAAAAAGCACAGAGTACACAGTATGAGCGCACCGCCGATGCTGCACATGAGCTGCAGCGCATGTTGACCGATACCATCGCAGTGCTGTCAATTGCCGCGCAAAGCGGAATAGCGGAAATGCTGTTGCATCAAGAACAAACTTGCAATTTCTGTGATGATATCTGTTTTGCCGGACAAACGCGCCCCTGCGGGCTGCTCTTGGTTTGTATGACCTTGCTGCCGGCCGATGAGATCAAAGGTAAGGAACAGAGCCAGATCATGCAGGCGCGCCGCACTTGTTTTACTAAGTTAGTCGCAAACAGCAAAAAGCAGTCGGCCAACATAGAAGATCTCGAAGCTGCAGAAAAAGAAGAGCTTACAGCTTAAAACGGCGATAGTAGCGCTCAGGCATAAGTTTGATCGCAGTCATGATGGGGCGCCACCACCACGGACAATACACAATATCCTGCCCGCAGTTAAGCGCCCACGTCAAAGCCTTACCAACGCATTCGGGTTTAGCTATAAGCCAGCTTGGCAGGCTGCGTCCTGTTAGCATGCGACTTGCAATCAGTCCGGGGCGCAGCTCAATTACGCGTACAGTAGGATATAGTTCCTGCCGCATTCCAGACAAATAAGCGGCTAAAGCCGCCTTGGCCGCGCCGTAGGCATAATTAGATGAACGTCCTTTATCCCCGGCCACTGAGCCAATCACCACGATAAGTCCAGCACCGCGCATCTGCAAGCGCGTTTTAACAAGCTGCAGTAGCGGCACTAATCCGTTAAAATTAACCTGCAACACCTGTTCTTCAGCCGCGGCATCCCCCGTAAGCGTAGATGTTTGGGCATATAAGCCGACGGCACAGCACATTCCGGCAAAATCGGGAATACTATCAATTAATTGCGCGATACGCGCAGGTGTTTCCGGCAGCCGTAAGGCACATATAGAAAGCATGTCCGGCGCAAGGCCTTGGTCAATTAAAGTCGTGCGTGCCTGCTGCGCGCGTTCTTTTGTAGTGGCGCTAAGGCACAGCGCATAGCCGCGCTGGGCTAGTCTTATCAGGCAGGACTGAGCCAGCGGCGAGGTAGCTCCCAACGCTAAAATAGTCGGCATAAACGTGCTAGCACCGCAGCGCCATGGCCGCGCGGATCAACTCGGTGGGATTTTTGAGCGAGGTAAAATCAATATCAGGCAAAGGACCTGTCAGTTGATGCCGCCAGCTGCGCTCAAGCGCTGATGGATGCCCTTCAAAGCGCGACAAGTACAAATCATATACCGCTTTTCGTCCGCCCATCAGTTGCGGAACAAGGTTAACCGCTTTGGCAGCACTTTCAAGGCGATGACGCAACCTGCGGAAATCATCCTGTAGCTCCCGCAGGTGAGCAAAGGCATCGTATGGCAGAGGCAAGGGCTTTACCTCCTGCGTAGCGCTCTTATCAATCCAAGCTAAAATCTCCTTGCCATGCGCGCGAATAGCCCCCCACTTCATACCGCAGGCGGCAAGCTGCTGAGTGCTGTGCGGACGCGTGCGGGCAATTTCGCACAAAGCTTTGCCGGTAATAATGCGATTTAAGGCCTCATCTTGCGCTTGGCCTAACAATTGGCGGCGCTCACACAGCTGTTGCAGTAAGTTTAATGCGCTACAGCTTAGAATTCCCGCGCCGCCGACGCTGCGGTAAGCCATTGCGGGGTCGGAGGGGGTTAGCAGTGCGGCGCTCTTCTCCTGCATTTCCTGTAAAAACCACTGTAATTGTGTGCTATTTAGCGCCGCTTTAAGCTGCTGATAGAGGTCAGGTAGAAATTCCACATCCAACGCAGCATAACGTAGCTGTTCGGGCGACAACGGACGCTGCAACCAATCCGATAAGGTTTCTTCTTTAGCAAGCTCGCAGCTACACCACTCCTTAACCATGGCGGCAAGGCCGCGACCAAAAGCATGGCCACTGAAAGCTTCCATGACCTGCAGATCACAGTAATGTACCGGAGCTGAGGCATCTTGGTTAAAACGGCGCGCTATTTGCACTAAAATCTGCAGATCTTCATCGCCCGAGCAAACTAAAAACAGCGCCTGCGTGCGCAGCAACGCCGGCAGCAGCACATCCAGCGGTGACTTTAGCGGGTCAACAAGAAAGATATCGTCTTCAAGCTTAATTTGCAACAATGCCAGCTTCGGATAGTATTCAGTAACGCGAATAAATTCAGTATCTACTGCGATGCTCTGCTCTGCACTTAAGCTTTGCAGGCGTGCGGCTAAAGACTGTGCTCCGGCACAGTCGTCAATCATGATGAAAGGCAGCTTCATAAATTTAGGTTAATTTTAACTGTTGTCTGAATTTTGATGTTGCTGGCGCAGACAGCGTCTTAAAACCTTGCCGATAGCGGATTTAGGCAGTGCATCGACAAATTCGATATAACGCGGGATTTTATACGGCGTCAGATAGCCGCGGCAGTAAGTACGCAACTCGTCTTCGGTTAAGTCAGGATCGCGCCGTACCGCGTAAAGCTTGATCGCCTCGCCAGTTTTTGCTGAGGGAACCCCGATGACCGCACACTCACTGACACGTTCAAAACGACTTACCACATCCTCAATTTCTGACGGGAAAACGTTAAAGCCCGAGACGAGGATCATATCTTTGAGCCGGTCAATGATTTTCAGGTAACCGCCCTCGATCCATACAGCAATATCGCCGGTACGTACGTAACCATCCTCGGTCATCACATGAGCGGTTTCTTTGGGACGATTGTAGTATCCGGCCATTACCTGTGGTCCCTTAAATTCTAGTTCACCAGGGGTATTTAAATCCCAGGTGATCTCCCCATCCGGCGTCACGATGCGTGCTAAAGTTGACGGTACCGGAATGCCGATAGATCCGGTAAAGTTTTTGGCGGTTGGCGGATTGACACAACATAAAGGTGAGCATTCAGTAAGCCCATAGCCCTCTAAAATATGCAGGCCAGTTTCTTTAAAGAAACGCTCCTCTACCCCGCTCTGTACTGCCGCACCGCCGCCGATGACAAGGCGTAACTGCGAAAATTTAATATCCTTGAAAATGTTTTTATTGAGCAGACCGTTAAACAGCGTATTGACACCAGTTAGCACTGAAATATCGCGATGACGCTTTAAATCTGCGGCAAATGCTTTGAAATTGCGCGGATCGGTAATGAGTACATTACTCGCTCCAATAGCAAAAAAGAGCATTAAATTAATAGTATGGGCGAAAATATGGTAGAGCGGCAGCGCGGTTAATACTTTTTCCTCACCGCGTTTAATGATATTGCCGTACATGCCCAAAGCCTGCTCGACATTGGCCATGATATTGCCATGACTTAACATCGCGCCTTTTGCCTGTCCTGTAGTGCCGCCGGTATACTGCAGATAGGCAATATCCTGCGGCTGCATCATCACCGGAACTGGTGGACGCTGAGCTCCGCGGCGGAGGGCTTCGCGAAAGGATATGGCGCCTAGCAGAAAAAACTTAGGAACCATTTTTTGCACAAAGCGCACAAAGAAATTCACCAAATGACCGCGCACAAAGCCAAAACTGTCGCCGACATTAGTAATTGCAATATGCTTGATCTGCGTGGATGCAATGATCTTTTGCAGATTAAAGGCAAAATTGGCTATGACGACAATTGCAGTAGCCCCACTATCCTGCAACTGCAAGGCAAGTTCACGCGGGGTATACAAAGGATTGATGTTGACGACCACCAAGCCTGCCTTCAGCGCCCCAAAGACCGCCACCGGATATTGCAACAGATTGGGCATCATCACGGCAAGCTTATCGCCTTTTTTCAGCCCCCACTCATGCTGCAGGAAAGAAGCAAAAATTTCAGCTTCTTTGTGCACCTGCGTAAAGCTCATGGTGCCGAACATATTAATAAAGGCAGGGCGATCGTTGTAGCGCTCCGCGCAAAAGTCAATCATGTCCGGCAGACATGCAAAGGGATGCGGATCAATGTTATCCGGTACCTCGGGAGGGTATGACTGCAGCCAGGGTCGCGGCTCTGTCTTCATGTTAACCTCGCTAATCTCCATGTCTGCCGTTGACAGCTGTGTTTATTGATGTGCCGCGGCAAATCTTGCTAAGAAATCAGCTAAGACCTGCACACCTTCAAGCGGCATCGCATTGTAGATACTCGCGCGCATGCCGCCTAAAACTTTATGACCTTTAAGTCCAATTAAGTGCTCAGCTGCAGCTTGCTGCAAAAATTCTGCATTGAGTCGTTCGTCTTTTAAGGTGAATACGCAGTTCATGCGTGAACGGCAAGACGCGGCAATCGGCAGGTGATAAAACGGATGCTCGTCCATAAATGAGTACAGCAGCTGTGCCTTAGCTTTATTTCGCTCTTCCATCGCTGCAACGCCGCCCATAGACTTAATCCATTTAAAATCGAGTCCTGCCATGTACCACGAAAAGGTGCACGGAGTGTTGTACATTGATTCATGCTGATCGAGCACGGTCCAATCTAGCACTGACGGACAATACTGACGAGCACGTCCCAGCAGGCTACGCCGCACAATAGTAATGGTAAGCCCTGACGGTGCGACATGTTTTTGCGCGCCGAAAATGATGGCACCAAAGCGACTGACATCAATCGGACGCGACAGAATATTGGAGGACATATCCACCACTAAGGGTACGTCGCCGGTATCAGGAAGCTCGAACATTTCAATGCCGTTGACCGTCTCATTAAGGCAGGCATAGGCATAGGCCGCACCCGGGGTTACTTCCATTTTTGAGTAATCAATGCACCAGCGCCCGTCTTTATCTTTAACAGAACACTCATGCAGTATAGCCTTACCATAGCGCTCGGCACACTCTTTGTAGGCACAACGCGACCAGTGACCGGTAACGAAGTAATCAGCATGCCCGCCTTGCGGCAGCAGATTGAGCGGAACTGCGGCAAACTGCCCGCGGCCGCCGCCTTGCTCAAACAGCACGGCATAATCATCCGGAATCTGTAATAGTTCGCGCAACAGGCTTTCTGCCTCGCGGGCTACGGCGGTATATTCAGCACTGCGATGCGACATTTCGACAATGCCTATACCAAGACCGTGAAAATCAGTAAATTCCTGCTGTGCCTTGGCCATTACTTCAGATGGCAACATGCTCGGACCGGCGCCAAAATTCCATGCTTTAATCATGTTCTGCTTCCTCATTGCGTTCCCGGATAGCGCTGGTATTGGCACTGTCTTCTGTGGAACTAGGTTCTGGATTGCTGGGAACTGCACTGCTGCCATTTAAGGCCGACAGGCGTTCCTGCAGTTCTTTTTTATCTTCGGCGCGATTGGCTGCGGCTCGATTGGCCGCTTCCACTGCATCCTCAGAAATAGATTCTACGGCAATTACGCTTTCACCTTCATATGGACGCATCAAGATAACGCCACCAGCGACACGTGAGGCTAAAGGCAAGCTCGAGACCTTGGAGCGAATTAACTGACCTTGATCCGTAATGAGCATGTAATCAGAATTATCATCCACTCGCACGGCACCGATGACCTCACCATTACGTTCCGCTTGGCCCATCGCTTTAATACCTTGGCCACCACGATTTCTTAAAGTAAAGTCGTCAAGCAGCATTTTCTTGCCATAGCCGTTGGCAGTAGCCATCAGACACATAACCGATGAGACGTTAGGCGCTGCGGTAATTAAGGACACGACCTTTGCCCCGCTGTGCAGACGCATTGCGCGGATGAAGCCTGCGGTACGCCCGGACGGACGGACACCTGAGCCAAAGTGGCGATCAAGCGGCGCGGCGCTTTCTCCTTCGTCATTGTCATCGGATGTAGGCTCAATTAGCTCTTCACTGTTCTCATCTTCAGTTCCATCTTCTACGGCGGTTGATTTTGCGTAGTATTCGCAGAAATGTAGCGCGCGCTGATTAGAAGTAAACAGATAGACATCATCATCACCTGAGGTCACTGCTACCCCAATGAGCTCATCCTGATCACGCAGTGTTCCGCAGATAATACCCTGCTCATTTGAGCGTTTAACTAGCCCCTTGAAGGATGACAGCGCTACCTTCTTGATATAGCCCTGCGCAGTAGCCATTAGCACATAATGGTTGTCGTCAAATTCGGAAATAGCTAGTAGTGCTGTGATCTTCTCGCCTTCTGATATATTGAAGATATTCTGAATCGGCCGCCCGCGCCACGTGCGATTATCTGAGGTCGGTAGATCGTAAACGGTAGTGGCAAATACGCGCCCACTTGAAGTAAAGCACAACAGCGTATCATGGGTATTGGCCGACACAATCTTAGTGATGTAATCCTCATCTTTAAGTTTCGCCGCAGATACGCCCTTACCGCCGCGATTATGGCTAGCATACGAGGCTAAATCCTGATATTTGATGTAACCTTGGCTTGAGAGTGTAATTACCACATCTTGGCGAGCCACCAAATCAGCCTTGCTCATACGGCCGTAATCTAAGGTAAAGTCCGTGCGGCGCTTACTGTAAAATTCTTGTTTGACGGCATTAAGCTCATCGCGGATGACTTCTTTTAAGCGCTCAACACTATTTAAGATTTCCAGATAGCCCTTAATGTTAACCACGAGCTCCTGATAATCGGCCTGAATTTCCTCAGTGGCGAGGTGAGTTAAGCGCGACAGCTGCAACGCTAAAATAGCCTTAGCTTGCATTTCTGATAAGTAATAAACATCGCCATGCAGGCCGCTCTTAGGATCAATCCCCGCCGGCAGACATAGATTGTTACCTGATTCATCCCGTGCAATCAGCGCAGCAACCAGAGCACCGTTCCACGGTTCAGCCATCAGCTGCACCTTGGCATCTTCAGGATTAGCGGCATTAGTGATGATCTCAATTACGCGGTTGATATTGGCCTTAGCGACAATCAGACCTTCATCAATAAAGGCCTTGCGTCTATCTTGCCGCAACAGGTATACCGTACGGCGCGTCACCACTTCGCGACGGAAAGCAATAAACTCGCTTAAGATTTCCTTTAAGGATAATTGGCGTGGCTTATTATTAACCAGCGCAATCATATTAAAGGAAAACGAAGTCTGCAGCGCGGTGCTGTCATACAGATTATTAAGTACCGCCTCTTCATGGGCATCACGCTTTAAGTCAATGGCAATGCGCACTAAATTCTTCTTATCGGAAAGATCGTTGACTTCAGCAATGCCTTCAATCTTTTTATCGCGCACTAATTCGGCAATCTGCTTGACGATGTTGCTTTTAGATTCCTGATAAGGAATCTCGTCAACATAGATGGTCTTGCGCCCAGACTTATCGGTCTCGGTGTGTGTGCGTGCGCGCATGATGCAACGGCCGCGGCCAGTGGCATAGGCCTCGCGAATGCCAGCAGTGCCGACAATATAGCCACCGGTAGGAAAATCCGGGCCAGGAATATAGCGCATTAAGTCATCAACAGTCAGCTCCGGATTATCCAAGAGCGCCAGCGTGCCATCAATTACTTCGCCCAAATTGTGCGGCGGAATATTAGTGGCCATACCTACCGCAATGCCAGAGGAGCCGTTGACCAATAAATTAGGGAAGCGGGTGGGCAAAACTTCCGGGATCTGCTCATTGCCGTCGTAGTTGGGATAGGTATCGACAGTTTCCTTATCGATATCCATCAGCATAGCTTCGGCGATCTTTGTCATGCGCACTTCGGTATAACGCATTGCCGCCGGACCATCACCGTCTATATTGCCAAAATTACCCTGTCCAAAGATTAATGGCTCGCGCAAGGAGAACCACTGTGCCATACGCACAATGGTATCGTAAACCGCAGCATCTCCATGCGGATGGAAACGGCCGATGACGTCGCCAACGACGCGGGCTGACTTTTTCGTCGGAACATTATGCCAAATTTTCAGATCGTACATGTCAAACAGTACGCGGCGGTGCACCGGCTTTAAGCCGTCGCGCACATCCGGTAACGCACGATCAACGATCACCGACATGGCATAGTCAATAAAAGATTTTTTAAGCTCGTCTTCAAGCTTGACGGAGGTTACATTATCCGTATCAACGCTCGGTGCGGCAGTCGGTGACTCGCCTTCAGGTACGGACGAGGCGCTTTTAGTATTTAGCCCCGGATCGAGTTTAGGGGTCTGCTCGTCTCCAGCACCGTCTTTGGTCTCATCAGCCATCTAATTCTTACCTTATATGCTTATACTTAACTTTAGGTCAGCTGCAGAAAAATTAAATGCTCTCAGCTTTATCAGCTTGGTTATAAAACCTTAATATTTTAGCAACCAAGGGCATTTTTGTGAACTTAGATGCTAGGCTTTAGTTCGCACTTGCAAAGTCCGGCGCTTAGCATTATTTATTTATAATTTTAGCTTAGACTTATCCACAGTACGCCATAGAGCAAGCCTGCATGGAGCTGCTAAAACTTTCGTAAAGCCCATCGCTATCTGCAGAGCTGGTACAGCAAGGTGCACTTTTAACCAATAGCGCGTCATTCCAATTGCGTGAGCGAGAATAAGGTAAGCGGTGAACCAAGCATCTTTAGCTCATGTTAAAAGATCGCAGTGCCTACGGCACGGGCAATTTTGCACCGGACGGATATGCCCAGAAGCGCGCTACAAGGTGTAGCTTACCAAAAGCAGGCCGTAGCTTTAGGCAAGCTCGCGCGCAAGTGCGTAGACAGTTCATGCTTTGGATTGCTACGCACCAGCTTAGAGCTGGCGACTGCTCTGCGCCTGAGCCTTTGATGGTATGAATACGCACATAACGGCAAGCTGTGGCCTCGCGAAAAATAAGCGATGTTTTCAGACGGTGGCAACCCCATCTTAGTTGTGCATTTTGTGCAAAATAGCGCAGCAACTACACTAGATTGAATCCTATAGTCCATGGACCAAAGATGCACTAAGCGCACGGTGACTTTGTACTAAATAAGTAAGGCTGTAGTATGCAATTTTTCCCGCCGCGGTACTCTATAGCGGCATACTGCAGTCTTGCTGCACCTGCGCGTCGGGACAGGTCAGCTCATGCTAAAATTATTCTTTTAGAATTTTTGCATCAAACTCAGCGCTGCAAGGGGCGCAGACCATACTGCCGCATCCCCTTGTGTACTTTGCTTTTAGGAGAAGCTCACAATGTGGTTTAAAAATGCCCAGATTTACGGTTTAAAGCTCACCCCGGAGCAGCTTGCAATTCTGCGCGATGATACTAAGTTTGAAGAAATAATCTCGGCTAAGGCGTTTCGCCCTTGTATGGCGCAAGAGCTCTCCACCATCGGCTTTGCTCCACTGTTCGGCCGCGATACCCCAGCCATGAGCTTCAGCTATGGGCCGCATCATTTTCTGCGTTTATTAGAGGAGACCAAACTGTTGCCGGCCTCGGTGATTAAAGTAGCGCTTGAAGACGAAATTGCTAAAAAAGAAAGTGCGTTAGGTCGCGAATTACATAAAAATGAAATTCAGACCTTAAAGACCGCTATTACCGGCCAATTGCTAGAGCGAGCCTTCTCATCACAGCGCGATATGCTGGTGTACATCAATACTGAAAAAAATTTTGCTTTAGTCTCGGTTTCTTCTGCCAAGCGTGCGGAACGGGCAATTGCCATGTTACGCGAAGCTTTCGGAGGATCGTTCCCGGCCAAGCACTATCAGCCGCGTTGCGTGGTAGAAGATCGAATGACAGCTTGGGTTGGGCGCGATGAACTACCTACGGTATTTGCCTTAGGCTGCGATGCCATTTTAAAGAGCATTGATGATGTTGGCACCACGGTACGCATGTCCAAAGAAGATCTGCGCTCTGAGGAAGTGTTAGGGCATATCAATGCCGGCAAGATGATTACTGAGCTGCAGCTGGTGTTTGAAGACAGCGCCAGCTTAGTTTTAACCTCCGATTTAGTGTTAAAGCGTATTCGCCCGGAAGATCAGTATCTAGAGCAGAATCTGCCAGAGAAGACCGATGATGCGATTGCCGATATGCAGTCCGTACTCTTAGTCCAGGCTGATGTCTTTGAGCGCTTAGTATCAACTTTAGTAACGACTTTTGAGTGCGAACTTGATTAAGATGCCTGCAATTCCTGAAATTTTAGCACCTGCCGGTAGCCTGACCCACGTTAAAATCGCCGTAGCCTACGGTGCAGATGCAGTCTATGCCGGCATTCCGCGCTGGAGTCTGCGCGTGCGCGGCAACGGCTTTACTCCGACTGATTTCGCCGCCGGCATTGAACATATGCATGCACACGGCAAAAAATTTTTTGCCGTGCTCAACATTATCCCGCACATGCGCCGCACGGCCTCATTTAAACCGGCCTTAGATGAAGTCGCAGCCTTAAAGCCCGATGCCTTTATCATGGCCGATCCCGGACTTATCCTGCAGGCACGAGAGGCTTATCCGGATATCCCGATTCACTTAAGCGTACAGGCCAATACGGTGAATGCCGCTACGGTTAAATTTTGGCAAAAACAGGGTATTAAGCGATGCATCCTTGCGCGAGAGCTAAGCTTAAGCGAAATTGCGATGATCCGCCAAGCGTGCCCCGATATGGAGCTTGAAATCTTCGTGCATGGGGCTTTGTGTATCGCAGTTTCCGGCCGCTGCTTAATCTCAGGACTTTTAGCGCGACGCGATGCCAATGTTGGTGCCTGTACCAATTCCTGCCGGTGGGGCTATAAAGTTAAATCCTTAAGCATGGAGCTTGAAGAATACGCCAATCGTCCCGGAGAGCTGATGGAGTTGTACGAGGATGAGCACGGCTCTTTCCTATTCAATTCCAAAGATTTGTGCGCGTTGCCACTATTGCCGCAGATCCTCCCTCTACACCTTGATTCCCTTAAAATTGAAGGGCGTTCACGATCGCCTTTTTATTGCGCCGCCATCTGTCGTGCCTATCGCTTAGCAGTAGATGCCTTAGCGCGGGGGCAAGCTATCCCACAGGAAAGTTTTGACTTAGTTAATGCTATCCCCTCGCGGGACTATACAACAGGTCTGTTAGTTCCTAAGCGCCCAGATGAGGCACAACAATATGATACTAACTGTCCGCACCCCGGCCGCTGGCTGGTGGTAGGAGCGGTCAGCGAGCCTAACAACGGGCGCATTGCAATACGGGTTAAAAATAAATTTAGTGCAGACGATCAAGTGGTACTTTTTACCCCGCAGGGGCTGATTGAACTTGACGCACGCGCTATGCAGACCCTTGACGGTGCGCCCTGCACGCTGGCGCCGGGAGACGGTCATCATGTGACGCTGCCCTGCTGCGCTGATTTTGATGCTGAACTTAGCTTCTTAATCAAAATTGCCCCTGCCAGCACAGCGCAGCCTAGCATGTGCACCGCATGCTGAGGAGATAATATCGTGGAACTTAAAGACAATATCACCGGACTGCAACATCTTGGCATTCCCTGTCGCGATTTGAACGCGGCTTGTAGCTTTTATCAACAGTTGGGATTTAATGAAATTTTTCGTAAAGACTTTGTTGATGAGGCGTGTATGGCGGGAGAGGCCCGTTTTATGCAGCTTGGCACGCTTACTTTAGAGCTTTATGCTACCGATATGACTGTAGGCCAGAGCGGAGCGATTGATCATGTGGCGCTGAATGTACAGGATATTGACGCCGCCTTTGCTGCTGTCAATGCCATAGGACTGAATAATACCGGTGACTGCATTCACCAGTTGCCATTTTTTGCACATGGGGTCAAATTTTTTACCATTAGCGGGCCTAATGGAGAAAAAATAGAGTTTAACCAATATTTGTAACTGAAGCCTGTACGAATCTTACTTCATACCGAGTTGCCATATGAGTGCTGAATTTATTTCTATTCATCCAGATAATCCGCAGCCGCGCTTTATTAAGCAGGCCTGCGCAATTCTGCAGCAAGGCGGGGTTGGCGTGGTGCCGACTGACAGTGCGTATGCCCTGTGCTGCAGCTTGGGCGATAAAAGTGCGATGGAGCGCATCGCCCGCATCCGCCAAATCAGCAAAAAGCATAACTTTACATTAATCTGCCGCGACTTATCTGAACTTTCAACCTATGCTAAGGTAGAAAACAGCGTGTTCCGGCTGCTGAAGAACAATACTCCAGGCCCCTACACCTTTATTCTGCCGGCTACCAAGGAAGTACCGCGAAGGCTAATGAATGAAAAGCGCCGCACGATTGGCATCCGTGTACCTCAGGGCGCGATTATTGAAGCGCTGCTTGCGGAATTTGCCGAGCCTTTAATGAGCTGTACGCTGATTCTGCCCGAACATGAGGAGCCCGAAAGCGATCCTGTCGCCATTAACGATAAGATCGGGGCAATTGTAGATGTAATTGTCGATGGAGGCGTGCTGAAGCCACAGGCTACCACCGTGATCCGTTTTGAAGAGGGACACCCGTTGGTGCGGCGCGTCGGTCGCGGCGATCCGTCACCGTTTAATGGTTAAACGCAGATAAAGCCTGTCTTCTTTTGACAGGTTTCTGTCTCATATTGCTAAGGGGCACTGTAATGCAACGCACTTCTCAAGAGCGCTATTTTGAATATACCCTGCTATGCCTGATTGTGTTACTGGGCCTGGCCTTAGTGCAGGCGGCCCTACCTTTTTTAAGCGGCATCTTAGGCGCTTTAACTCTCTATATTCTGCTACGGCGCACTAACTTTTATTTAAGTCGCAAGACCTCGCCGCGCCGCGCTCCGTGGATCATCACCTTAAGTGTGACTTTGTTTTGTCTAATCCCGCTGTCCTTTGCGGTATGGTATGTGATTGAACTTATCGGCAGTCTGCAGGATTTTAATGTTAATATTTTAATTGAGCGCGCACAGCATTTAATTGCCCAGCTTGAAGAGCGTACGGGTATTGATCTCATTTCCGAAAAGAGCATGTCTTTTGCCGCAACTAAACTCACCGCAGTAGCCAATATGCTGATGGCAGGAGTCAATAATTTTGCGGTAAATCTCTTTACCTCAATTCTGCTGCTTTTTTTCCTGCTCTCCGGCGGCTGGAAGATGGAGCGCTATATTGCAAGACTGTTACCGTTTTCTGATGACAATAAAAAAGCCATCATTAAAAAGCTCAATCTTATCGTCAAGTCCAATGCCATTGGCATTCCGCTTTTAGCCCTGCTGCAAGGCGTGGTCGCCTACGTGGGATATCTTATCTGCGGAGTGAGCAATCCTCTCCTTTTTGCCGCCTTAACCGGCTGCGCCTCTATCATTCCCTTAGTTGGCACCATGCTAGTATGGGTGCCGCTTACCGTGCTGCAGTATTTTGATGGCAGTTTAATTGAAGCCAGCGGCCTCTTGGTTTATGGCGTGGTCATTATTTCACAGTGCGACAATGTGCTGCGCATGTTTTTACAAAAGAAAATGGCGGATACCCATCCGCTCATCACCATTTTCGGTGTAATTGCCGGTCTACCGCTATTTGGTTTTATGGGCGTGATCTTTGGACCGCTCTTGGTCGCGATGTTTTTGCTGTTTTTAGACATGTTTGCCAAACAATATATTTTGGACCAAACAACATCAGCCCCTTTCAATCCGCAAAAACCAGAACCACTTCTGGTGCCTGCGGCGCCATCTACCACTACAAAGGCAGATGAACCGATCCAAGGAAAACGGCCAAAACAGTGAATTTTGCGCTATTTTGGGCGCAACATCACAGATCATGTACAATTAAGGGCGCAAGAGCGGCAGACAAACTGCTGTGGCTTTGCGGATATACATTTAATTTAGCAAGTTAAAGAGTAACAGCATGTGTATTGAAAAAGATAGCAGCAAAAAACGGCTGCGTATTGCCATTCAGAAATCCGGCAGACTTACCGATGACACTGAGGCCCTGTTTAAAAACTGCGGCATTAAGATCACTGAAAGCCGCGACCATCTGCTGGCACATGCTGAGAATCTGCCAATAGATATTTTGCGCGTGCGCGATGATGATATTCCGGGGCTGGTGATGGATCATGTGGTGGATCTCGGAATTGTCGGTGAAAATGTGCTTGAAGAAACCACTATGCAACGCGCCGTTGATGGCCTGCCAACCGGTTATCGCACCTTAATGCAATTAAATTACGGTGACTGCCGCTTGGCAGTAGCGATTCCCAACGAACAGCAATGGCACGGACTGCAGGATCTTAGCGGTCTGAAGATTGCTACTACATATCCTTTCTTATTAAAGCGCAAATTAAGCGAACAGGGTATCGCCTTCAAGCCGGTGCTGCTCACTGGTAGCGTAGAGGTAGCACCGCGCGCAGGCCTGGCTGATGCCATCTGCGATTTAGTGTGTACCGGGGCAACTTTGCATGCCAACGGTCTGAGGGAAGTGGAGACTATCTTTACCTCCAAGGCAGTGCTGATCTGTCGCGATGAGCCTTTGTATCCTGAAAAGCAAAGCATCGTCGATCTGTTACTACCGCGCATTAAAGGCGTCATGGCCGCGCGCGAAAGCAAGTACATCATGATGAATGCTCCCAAGTCTAAGCTTGCGGAGATCCGCGCCATTCTGCCCGGTGCAGAAAATCCGTCTATCATTGAGCTTGAAGGCGAAAGCGATCGCGTGGCGCTGCATGTGGTATCGCGTGAAAAGCTGTTCTGGGAAACCATGGAGCAACTCAAGGCTTTAGGCGCCAGCTCAATTCTGGTAGTGCCGATTGAAAAAATGCTGGATTAAGGTAGGAGTTCATTATGGAACTTAAAAATTGGCAGGATTTAACTGAGGCCGAGCGTACAGCTGCGTTAACCCGTCCGGCGCAGTCAAGCGGGGCGCAGATACGTCAGACGGTCAGCACTATGCTGACGCGCATCAAGCAAGAAGGCGATGCGGCGCTGCGCGAATATTCGCGTTCTCTTGATAAATACACCGGGGAAAATTTAGAACTCTCCGCCGCAGAAATTAAAGCGGCCTGCCGCAGCGTTAAACAGGAATTAAAGGCTGCCATTAAACAGGCCTATGCTAATATCAAGGCCTTTCACGAAGCGCAGCAACCGGTACACGTTAAACTTGAGACCTTCCCGGGCATTGTGTGCGAAACCCACACCCACGCCATTGAAAGCGTTGGCCTCTATGTCCCAGGGGGGTCGGCTCCGTTAATTTCCACCGCTCTAATGCTGGCAGTGCCAGCTAAGATCGCAGGCTGCCGCGAGGTGATTTTATGTTCGCCGCCGCCGATTAATCCGGCAATTATTTATGCCGCACATTTGGCCGGCGTACAGCGCATCTTCAATTTAGGCGGGGCCCAAGCCATAGGTGCAATGGCTTTTGGTACTGCAAGCGTGCCTAAAGTTTTAAAGATTTTCGGTCCGGGCAATCAGTATGTGACAATGGCCAAGCGCCTAGTAAGTGATGATCCACAGGGCGCGGCGATCGATATGCCGGCAGGACCGTCTGAAGTGTTGGTCATTGCTGATAAGCATGCCAATCCGCTCTTTGTTGCTGCCGACTTGCTATCGCAGGCTGAACATGGTCCGGATTCGCAGGTTATTTTGCTTTCCGACAGTAAAGAACTTATTGATAATGCTTTGCAATACACTGAAGCTGAATTAGCCAAGCTGCCGCGCCGTGAAATTGCGGCTCAAGCCCTAGCCAAGAGCACCGCGATTTTATGTCAGAATTTGGATGAATGCGCTGCAATTGCACAACGTTATGCGCCAGAGCACTTAATTGTGCAAACTAAGGCTCCGCGTAAACTACTGCCTAAGTTGCATAATGCTGGATCAATCTTTCTTGGCGCCTATACTCCGGAATCCTTGGGCGATTATGCCTCAGGCACCAATCACACCCTGCCGACCTACGGTTATGCCAAGACCTGCTCGGCCTTAGGTACTGATGATTATCGCCGCCGTTATACGGTACAAAGTGCCACCCGCAGCGGTATCGCCAAAATCGCTCCTACGGTTACGGCACTTGCTGCCGCCGAAGAGCTAGAGGCGCACCGTTTTGCCGCTGCCATCCGCGCAGAAACGCAGGCGCGTAAAGCCTAAGGAAAAGGAGGAGAAACGATGGATTTTAATAAACTTGCCAAAGCGCATTTGCGCGATTTAACCCCTTATCAGTCAGCACGGCGTATTGGCGGGCATGGGCATACTTTTTTAAATGCCAATGAGTATCACAAGAGTCAGCTCTATTTTTTCAACTCAACCACGCTCAACCGCTACCCAGACTGCCAACCTTTTGAACTGCAGGTCTCGGCGGCTGATTATGTGGGTCTACGTCCTGAAAACGTTCTGATTTCGCGCGGTTCAGATGAGGCAATTGAACTTATCATCCGCACTTTCTGTGAGGCAGGTGAAGGCATTGCAATTGCTCCACCTACTTACGGCGTGTATGCTATTTTCGCGCAAGCCAATGATGCCCGCGTGCTGAAGGTCCTGCGTGGGGACAGCTTTACGCTGCAGGCTGAATCCATTGTACAGGCGGTGCAAGCAGCTGACTTTAAGATCAAAGCTGTGTTCATTGATAGCCCAGCTAATCCTTTAGGTACCTTGTTCCCGCGCGAAGAGCTTGTAAAGCTCCTTTCCGCCTTACCTGAAACCTTAATTGTGATGGATGAGGCATATATTGAGTTTGCCCCAGAACACAGTTGCGTACAGCTCATTAAGGACTATCCAAATTTAGTGGTACTGCATACTCTGTCCAAGGCCTTTGCGTTAGCCGGTATTCGCTGCGGCTTTACCTTTGCACGCCCCGAGATCATTGCGTATCTGTTAAAGGTGATTAATCCATATCCTGTCCCCGATCCGGTAGCGCAAATTGCTAAACAGGCTTTAGCGCGCGGCGGCATTGAACTGATGCAGGAGCGCGTTAAGGAAATCGTCAAGCGCCGCGAGGAGTTGCGCGGCCATCTGCAGACCCTATCGTGTGTTGCAGAGATTTTTCCTTCAGAGGCCAATTTCCTCTTAGTACGCTTTAAAGATGGACCTAAGGTATTTGCCGAGATGGTGCAGCGCGGCATTATCCTGCGCTCCTTTGAGGACAAGCCGGGACTTGAGAATTGTATCCGCATTACCATTGGTAGTGCTGAGGAATTAGATGAAGTCATGCGGGTGTTAACGACGCTGGCTTAATGCACAATCAAGAGACTAAGGCGCAGATGTGAGCTGCCCCAGCCTGCGTAGCTTATTTAAACGGCATGAAAAAATACTTATTTATTGATAGAGACGGCACGCTTGTAAGTGAGCCGCAAGACTTTCAGGTAGATAGCCTCAGCAAAGTGCGTTTTGTCCCAGGCGTTATCCCAGCGTTGCTTACCTTAAAGCAAGCTGGCTACAGCTTCGTCATGGTAAGCAATCAAGACGGTTTAGGGAGAGCTACTTTTCCGCTTAACACTTTTACCCCTGCCCATGAGTTCATTTTAGAACTGCTGCACTCACAGGGAATTGATTTTGAGGAAGTTCTGCTATGCCCGCACCTTCCCGAGGATAATTGCGACTGCCGCAAGCCCAAGCTCGGACTCGTTATGGCCTATCTAAAAGATCCGAATTGGGATCGAAGCGCCTCATGTTTTATCGGTGATCGCGATACTGACCTTGCGATGGGAGCTAACATGGGGATTCGCGCACTTAAATTGCGCGATGACAATTCGCAGCACGGCATCAATGACGGCCTCTCTTGGAGTGAGATTGCATCTACTCTTACAAGACGTGAGCGCGTGTGTTCACTGGAGCGTACTACCCGTGAGACTTCGATTAAAGTCAGCGTCGATCTAGATCACAGCGGTGATAATTATTTTGCCACCGGCATCGGCTTTTTTGACCATATGCTCGATCAGATTGCTACCCACGGCGGCTTTTCCTTAAAGGTGGAAGCTCAAGGCGATCTGCACGTTGATGCGCATCACACCATTGAAGATACCGGTATTGTACTAGGCCAGGCTCTTAAGCAGGCGCTTTTAGACAAGCGTGGCATTGGACGTTTCGGTTTTGTGCTGCCAATGGATGAGGTCTATGCTGCAGTTTTTGCCGATAGCATTAATGACGATCCGCAGGACACTACTAAGGTAGCCCTTGATATCTCTGGACGCCCATACTGCGTGCTGAATTTTAAAGGTGAACTTACAGATGGCATGGTCGGCGACTTCCCTGTGCAGATGACGGAGCATTTTTTCTATTCCTTAGCCTGTGCCATGGGACTTACACTACACCTTGAGGTAAGCGCCGGCAACTGCCATCATCAGATTGAAGCCTTATTTAAGGCCTTTGGCCGCGCCCTACGCCGTGCCATTGCGGTAAGCGGCAGTGAACTGCCGTCCTCTAAAGGCAGCCTGTAAATTTGGGCTTACGGAGATAGCTATGCGCATTGGAGTAATTGATACTAAGGCCTGCAATTTAAATTCGGTGTTGCAGGCGCTGCAGCGTCTGCAAGCTGAGGTCATCGTCAGCAGCGACGCTGCAGAACTTCAGCACGCCGACAAGCTGATTTTACCAGGCGTAGGAACCGCACAGGCCGTGATGCACGGCATTGAGCACTTTAAGCTGCAGGATTTCATTGTTAATAGCACCAAGCCGTTACTTGGGATCTGCCTTGGCATGCAGGTGCAGGCTCAGACCTCTGACGAAGTTCCTCTTAAAGCTGATTTCAATGAAATTAAAACTTTAGGCATAGTTCCTGGGCACGTGCAGAAAATTAACAGCCAAGGATTGCGCCTGCCGCATATGGGCTGGAACACAGTACGCCATACAGATCATCCGCTGTTCCGCGACATTGCGCAGGATAGTTATTTTTATTTCGTACACTCTTACTGTCTGCCGCTTAACGATTTCACCATCGGCCGCAGTGAGTACGGACAGAGTTTTTCTGCCGCGATTGCTCGCGACAACTTTATGGGCGTACAGTTCCATCCGGAAAAATCCGGCGCCGTCGGCAGCCGTCTGCTACAGAATTTCATTGAGTTATAAGGAAAGCTGCCATGCTGATTCCGGCAATTGATTTAATCAACGGCAAAGTAGTTCGCCTCAAGCAAGGTGACTTTGCAAAAAAAACTGAATTTGCTTTTGACCCGGCTGAGCGTATTGCCGCGGCCGCGGCCGCCGGCGCGCAGCTCTTGCATATTGTAGATTTGGACGGTGCAAAAAACCCGGCGCGCCGTCAGCTGACGCTGCTTAAAAAATTGGCATTGCACTGTACCCTGCCGCTACAAGTAGGCGGCGGCATCCGTACGGAAGATGATGTTCAAGCACTGCTGAACCTTGGCATCAGCCGCGCAGTAGTAGGCTCTGCGGCCATTAAAGATCCGGCTTTTGGTCTGCTGCTTTTGCGCAAATACGGCGCAGAGCATATTACGCTGGCCCTTGACGTTAATATCGTAAACGGAACTCCATATGCGGCAGTGCAGGGATGGCAAGAACAGTCATCTCAAAACCTGCATGACCTCCTGCAGATCTTTGTGCCAGCAGGGCTGCTACATGTGCTGATTACCGATATCAGCAAAGACGGCATGTTGCAGGGACCCAATACTGCCATGTACGCCGCGCTGATGCAGGAATATCCGCAGCTGGATGTCATTGCATCTGGCGGAATTTCCTCACTTGATGATTTACGCGCGCTGCGCCAAGCTAAGGTACCGTCGGCAGTGTTAGGGCGGGCGCTCCTTGAAGGACGCTTTAGTTTACAGGAGGCATTGGCATGCTGGCAAAACGCATAATCCCCTGCTTGGACGTACGCGACGGGCTTGTCGTTAAAGGAGTGCAGTTTAAACATCACGAAATCATGGGCGATATCGTGGCTTTAGCTGCGCGTTATGCGGCAGAAGGCGCTGATGAGCTAGTGTTCTATGATATTACCGCCTCGGCCGAAGGCCGGCGTGTCGATCGTTCATGGATATCCAAGGTCGCTGCCGTCATTAATATTCCCTTTGCGGTAGCCGGCGGTATTAAGAGCGTCGAGGATGCTCAGGAAATTTTGGCCTTCGGCGCTGATAAAATTTCGATTAATTCTCCGGCTCTGTCCGATCCGACCTTAATTACGCGCCTGGCCGATCGCTTCGGTGTACAGTGCGTGGTAGTAGGTATTGATAGTTATTTCGATGCGGTAAGCAATACCTATCAGGTCAAGCAATTTACCGGAAGTGAGCAAAGCACCATTACCACTAAGTGGCAGACTTTAGCTTGGGTGCAAGAAGTGCAACATCGTGGAGCTGGTGAGATTGTGCTTAATATGATGAATCAGGACGGCATGAAAAACGGCTATGACTTAACACAGTTAAAGGCGGTGCGTGAAATTTGTCAGGTACCGCTAATTGCCTCCGGTGGTGCCGGAGCAATGGAGCATTTTTATGATGCCTTTACGCAAGCCGACGCCGATGGTGCGCTTGCTGCATCCGTGTTTCATAAGCAGCTGATTGCCATCCCGGCATTAAAACAGTACTTAAAGGAGAAAGGAATTGCCATCCGTACGTAAATTCTGCTTCGGTTTTAAAGACGTAAGTGAGCTTAATTTCAATAAAGGCGGCGGACTAATTCCGGCGGTCATTCAGCATGTACAGACCGGACAGGTGCTGATGCTCGGCTATATGAATAAGGAATCCCTAGAAAAAACCTTGGAGACCGGCCTGGCCACCTTCTACAGCCGCGATCGTAAAAAGCTGTGGACTAAGGGTGAGGAGAGCGGCAATTTTCTGCATGTACGCGCCATGTGTACTGACTGCGATCAGGATACGCTCCTAGTGCTGGCTCTGCCCGATGGCCCAACCTGTCACAAGGGGACCATCAGCTGCTTTGATGCATCGCCGTTTGCCGATGCGACAGCCCGTTATATGATGCAGCACAAAGAGGAGAAGCAGGCGTGAGTACCACAGTGTTAAATGGAGAAAAAGACCTGATGGAGACGACTGTACCTACAGTAAATACCCATATTGGACTTGAGACCGAGACGATTGTCATTTTCAGCGTGCTTGCCGTAGTAGCTTTCTGCGTTGATATTTGGGCGCACCGTTCTGACAAACCAATCGCCTTAAAACAGGCCATTGGCTGGACGCTGTTTTGGATCTGTATCGCGATGGGCTTTGCGGTGTTCTTAAACTTTCACTTTAACGGTGAAGTTGCCTCTTTGTTTTTGGCAGGTTACTTATTTGAACAAGCCCTCTCTGTAGACAATCTGTTTGTAATGATGGCAATTTTTGCCTGGTTTAAAGTCCCAGACGTTTATTGTCACCGCGTGCTCTATTGGGGCGTATTAGGTGCAATTGTGTTCCGCCTCATTTTTGTGCTGATCGGCACCTCGTTGTTTGCCTTAGGTCCAATTGTCGAATTCATCTTTGCGCTGTTAGTGGCAGGTTCTGGCCTAATGATGTTGCGTAAAAAAGATGATGAAGCTGATGCTAATGCCGATTTCTCCTCGCACTTTGCCTATAAAGCTGTCCGCTTTTTTATTCCAGTCTTCCCGCGCCTTTGTGGACACAGCTTTTTCATCTCACAGACACAAGTACAAGCAGAGTTGCAGAAACCGGAAAATGCCGGCTTAGTGTTAAAGCGTCATGGCCCGTGGTTTGCTACCCCGCTATTTTTATGTCTAGCCATCATCGAAACCACCGATGTGATGTTTGCCTTTGACAGCGTACCTGCGGTAATTGCAGTCAGCCGTGAGCCACTTATCGTGTATTCTGCGATGATTTTTGCAGTGCTGGGATTACGCTCAATGTATTTTGTACTTGATGCCATGCGGCAGTACCTTATTCACTTAGAAAAAGCCGTCACTGTGCTGCTATTCTTTATTGCGTTTAAGTTAGCCGCTGGCGCGTCGCTGCATTTATTCGGCTTCGGTATTGATATCAGCGTCTATACGTCACTTGCGGTCATTGCAATAATTTTAGGTTTAGGCATTGCTGCAAGCCTAGTCTTTCCCGACAAACGCCCAAGCAAAGCCGCGTCTGAGGATGCGAGATTGCAAAAATAAGCCACAGGCAGGCATGTTTTCTAAGTCTTAACTATACGAGCACAGCTATACTGGCTGTGCTTAATTTTTAGTAAAGCGCAAAGCATCAGGAGGTAGTCCATGCAACCGATAAAACCTAAACGCGCTGCGTTTATCTGTCTTATCGTACCGACCTTGCTGTATGCTATCAGCCTGTTGTGGCAGGATATTCCCCCGACGCTTAAAGGCGGCATTCGCGAAATCCAGTTTGCAAGCGGGGGCATCAGCTACGCATTGGCAGCCTGCTTAATAATAAGCGCCTGCCGACCATGCTGGCTGCAAAAAATTATTGCGCTCGATCAGTATTACCTTTTCCATAAAATCATTGGCTTAGTCTGCGTTCTTTTAGTATTGCTACACTTTTATGCCAAAGATGTCGGGCGCGCTCTGCTACCTCTTATCGTTGAACCGCAGACGACAACTGCAACCATCAAACGTGCCACCGGCAGCGGCCTCAGTCTGCGCCAAGTGGCGGAAATCAGCGGACTATATCTTACCTATCTAAGCGCATTGCTGATAGTGCTAACTTTTGTACCGTCACTGCCCTATCGGCTATGGCAGAAAACCCATAAATTGTTCTCGCTCATCTTTTTGGGCTTACTCTTACATGCTTGTGTCCTTACAGAAAAGTATCAGTATGTAAATTTGCTCAGCTGGTGGTGTCTTGTCTTAAGCCTTATCGCCATTCCCTATGCTTTGCGCTTGCTATTTAAGGGCAGCGGCAGCACACTGCTTGCAAGTGCCCCGCTGCTAAGCCTTCATGTAGGAACGCGTTATATTAAGATGGAGCTACAGGTTGAGCCGCCGTTTCTAAAACCGGGGAGCTTTGTGCTGTTAAAACTCCCGCAACAGCGCGATGAAACCGCGCATCCCTACACCATCGCCTCCACTTGGCAGAACACCCTCACCCTGTATGTAAGCGCACGCGGGCATTTTGCTCACTGTCTGAAGCATCTGCCACAAACAGCGACACTACAACTAGAAGGCCCCTACGGTGCTACAGTACTGCCTCTTGCGTATACGTCAGCTGATAAAATCTGGTGGCTGTGTCAAGGTTCTGGGATGGTTCAGCTTATGGCAATACTGCCGCGTTTACAGCGTGCCGCCCAGTCCGGCACGATTAACGGACAAATTAAAGCCCTCTGTCTGGTTCACGATCGCTACGATGAACTGCTGCTAGATTTACTGCCGCAAGCTAATGCCATTGCCGCACACTACCCCCAGAACTTTTCCTTAGAGGTGTGGTGTACTAAAGATAAGGGTCGTTTTAACGCCCTGCAGGCCTTTCAATACTGCAAGCAAGAGCATTTCACGGCTGCCGCCTGCTGCGGCAGTACCCTAGTAAAAAGCATGGCGCGCCGCGCTTTTATTGCTCAAGGTGGCAACGCAGACGCTTTTTATGCCGAATATACCGCGTGGCGCAGTTTGCGACCTTTTAGTTAATTTTCGTTGAACAGAGTTTTGACTGCCGCCGCAATCATGCTGACGCAGCCTTCCTGACCAAAGCAGGAACTGTCTAACAGTAACTGGCGGCGATCAATATTGTGCCCAAAGAAGTTGCGGTAATCGCTACGCTGCGCATCAACGCGCTTAATTGCAGCTAAAGCATCATCCTCTGACAATTCATAAAACTGCTGAATGTTGCGACAACGGAAAGCCAGCGGTGCAAAAATATATACATTAAGTACCTGCGGAAAATCGGCAAGTACCGCATCAGCGCTCCGTCCTAAGATCAGACAGGAATGTGCAGCGGCATGCTCGCGGATAATTTCCTTTTGTTTGCGGTAAATTTGCTGATTTAAATCATAAGAGCTGAAATTGAACAGCATTTTATTGCGTTGCCAAAATTTTTCTCCATGCTTATGATGGGCGTCAATATGCTCCTGCTCAATTCCGGTTTCCTCAGCAATACGCTCAATAATGCGCTTATCAAGAAACTCGATATTAAGTCGTTCAGCCGTCAGCTTAGCAATTTGCGCTCCCATACTGCCAAATTGGCGGCTTATGGTCACTACGTAAGACATTGTTCGTTCCCCTTTGCATACTAGTTGCTTTAAGCTTAACTAAAGCTGACAGCTAAATGTTTGAGCTTGCGCAAAAGCTTGGAGAAAGTTGCGCTTTATGGCAAAATTACGGCTCTGAATTTATGATGCTGTTACCCTTGACGGAATGAAGCGATGTTTAACTCAAATCCTCTCCTCAATTTCATTGTCCGCTCGTTGCTGTCGGGCTTTTTAATCGGTTTAGGTTGTTTGGTGTACGTGGTCTGCGAAAACCGTTATGTTGGCGCTTTCCTGTTTGCCTTGGGGTTGCTTACCATTCTCATCAAAGGATATTATCTGTACACCGGACGAGTCGGTGACTGGGTTCCGCGTCAGACTTTAACTTTACTTATCATGTTCTGCTTAAACGGCATCGGCGCTGCGCTTGCTGCCTATCTGTTTACCTTTACCCGCTTGGATTTATCAGCAGTACAGACCATTGCCGCCACTAAGTTGCAAGATGATCTGCTGTCCATTTTTATCCTAGCCGTGGGCTGCGGCGCGATGATGCATTTGGCAGTCTTTAATTTTAAGGCTGAACGTCATCCGCTTTACGTTATTATGCCGATTATGTTCTTTATCATCTGCGGCTTTGAGCATTGCGTTGCCAATTCCGGATATTTTGCTATGGCCAAGGTTCCGCTTAATTTTGATCTCTTCTTGCGCTTAGCGGTCATGGTCATCGGCAACGGCATCGGCTCCCTGCTTTTCACTAAGTTCATTCATGTATCATTACCGGGCAAAACATCATGATCTCCTGCTGCCGCCGCATGCAGTGGCGGGCTATCGCTCAACCATGCCAACATTACGATCATGGAAGACCCGTTTGCCGCTGATGATGGCCCGCACGTATCCTTCAACCAGCGCTTTAACACTGCGATCATAAATACCGCTGATTTCAATTAAATATAAATTACCCACCTCTCCGATAACCACGACATTGCTACCACTATCGGGACAGGCGGCAGTATAAAAGCCAACGCCAACCCGCAGCGGTGCGCGGCATTGATGCTTACTGACAAAAGCATTGATGTAGCCGTAAGCATC
This sequence comes from uncultured Succinivibrionaceae bacterium, assembly GCA_944390105.1. Lineage (GTDB taxonomy): Bacteria > Pseudomonadota > Gammaproteobacteria > Enterobacterales > Succinivibrionaceae > Avisuccinivibrio. The sequence goes on along the minus strand of CALXOV010000010.1, from coordinate 6,791 downwards.
CATTCCCTGCGTACGCTTGGTATAAGTGATCCGAACCTCGGAAGAAAGCGTAGCGGTATTTTCATTCTGCTCTCGGCTGTCCGAAGGTTTATCCTGCGGCGATGTATAAATTACTGAAGTGCCGGAGATGCTCTGCGTCCAGCGTAATGGCACTGGAGGAAACGGGACAATATCCACTTCCGTTTCCGGTTTAAAGAAGGCGGCTGCTGTACCGCTTGACGAAGCCTTTTCCACCGAGTCAGATGCCATTGCAGAACTGTCATCGCCGAAAAAAGAATCCCACAGCGCATCAATGCGGCCGCAGGCAGTAACCGGCAGCGCAAAGCTTAAACAAAGTAACAGCGCAAGTCGGCCTTTTTTCATCGTGGGAACTCCTTTATCTGAACTGCTATGCGCACCAAAAAGTGGGGTTCTAAGACCGCAACTTCATGTCGCGCAAGTTTTTTTCTGCCATAAATCCTGCTGCGAATTGGCTAAATTTATTATCTGCTATTATACCTAAAGGGGACAAAGCCGCGCGCTAAGTGTCAGACCGCTACAAGCTGACACAATACTCTTGCACTAAGTGCAAAGCTTCTTGTTGCGAGGATACGTGGCAGAACGTCTTAAAAAATTCTGCTCCGACAGCATCTACACGCCGCACAAAGCCTAAATACTGCTTAACGCGATCCAGTCGCGCTTTTTCGGCAAAGCCGCGATCCATCAGCTCGGCAAACAACACCGGTACCAGCTGCAGTTTTTCTTTGAAACTGAGTGCAACAGCTCCTGCTTTAATCATACGACCTAAATTTGGCTGCGCCATTGCTGCCCGTCCCACCATCAGGCGACTGCACTGCGTTACCTTTTGACAGCATTGTGCACTAGCAGCATCTATAATATCGCCGTTGGCCACAAGCACAGTGCTGCCGCACAGTTCGTGCAACTGCGCTATACATTCCCAGTGCAGCGCATCCTTACGATAAAGTTCGCTGCGAGTACGCGCATGTACAATAAGCTCATTGAGCCCAGGAACGCATACTGCTTTAACCAAAGCAGGAGCTTCGTCAATAGAGGCAAAACCAAGGCGCATTTTTACCGATAAACAAATTGAGGGGTCCAAGGCTTCTCGTACGGTGGCGGTAATGCGGTGGAGTAATTCCGGTTCACGTAGCAGCATAGCTCCGGCGTGATGGACAAAGCGTGACGGACAGCCAAAATTAAGATCAATGCTGCGGGCCCCTAAGGACACTGCACGCTGTGCACTTTGCGCTATCGTTGTAGCATTGTCACCTAAAAACTGAATACGCACTGGTGTACCGTCATCGGTGCAGCAGTTTTGCGTAAGTTCCGGCACATCGCGCAGTAGAGTTTTGGTCGGTAGCACCACATCAGTTACGCGAATGAATTCGGAAAAACATTCATCGTAGCCACCTTGCGCACACAAGATTTTACGCAGCGGCGGATCGCATACACCTTCCATCGGCGCTAAATAAACTTTTTCTACGGGAGTCATAATAAACTTATGGCAGATTTAAGCAATTATCACGCTATATTACAAAAAAGAAAATCTTAAGATTTTAGCTTAGCCATGCGCAAATTAAAAGTTTTGCCGCCGGCTTTTTAGTACAATACGCGGCATATTGTAAGGAGAGCATTATGCTGATCGCCACTCACGACGGCTCATTCCATGCCGACGAAACTATAGCTTGCGCTATCTTAACTTATATTTTTGAAAATTCTTCGATTATTCGTAGCCGAGACTGCGATGAACTTGAACGTGCCGATATTGTGATCGATGTGTCAGGTCTTAATGATGAGAAGCATTTTGACCATCACAGCAAGAATTTTACTAAAACCCGTCTAAACGGCATCAGTTATGCCACCGCAGGCTTGATGTGGGACAAATTCGGTCGGGATTTTCTTGCCAAAGTATGCAAGCAGAATGCGCTTAACTTCAGCACAGACATTATTGTAAAAGCTCAACAGCGCATTGATCATGAAATGATGGAGCTGATTGACTTAAATGATAATGGTCAGCTCAACTCTTATCTTAGCGCACAGCTTGCCCCGCATTCTGAGGGTGAGCTACGTGTTTTCAATGCGTTAAATGCTTTTTATCAGCAAGACCCTAGCATTCCATATATCGTAGCGATGCAGAATTTGCCGACAGCTAATGCGGCTGAACAGCAAAAATCTTTCTTAGCCACGGTGAAAATGTTACGCCAAATCTTAATCAATACTGCCATTAATGCTTTGCATACTGAGCACGGCATTGCTCGGACTTTAGAGCTCTATGACGGAGGACCTCTCCTCATTATGCATGAAAAGCTTCCGTGGAGCGCGGCAGTGCTGTCTAATCCGGAAGAGTTTGCCCACTGCAGTCTGGCGATTTATCCTGATCGTAAGCGCGGTTGGCGCGTACAGTCGCTGCCAGTATCGTTAAGCGAGCGTTTTTGCAACCGCGTCACGGCGCCGGAAGCGTGGTGCGGACTGGACGACAAGGCATTAGATGCTGCGACAGGACTTGAGGGGACTATCTTTGTCCACAAAAGCGGTTTTACCGGCGGAGCCATTGAATTTGAGACTATCTTAGAGCTGGCCCGACGCTGGCTGGTACAGGGACGCTGGGATCCGCGCTGGCAACACTTAAAACCTGTTAATTAATATTAATTATGGCTTTGCCCTGATTTGCGCTGGCGCGCACAAAATTTACGGTGCGCGTAGCGCTAGGCAATCCATCTTCCTGCACATAATAAAACGGCTTATCTTCAATTGCCAAGGCCACACCGTGCGGATCATTAATTGATTTGCCGTTTTCAAGCTCTGCGTACAGGTAATAGACGTCATTATTGGTATTAAGCGTCAGCGTCCCTTTACTGCTGCCTGCCACGTTATACCATCCGTCTACCACCCATTTACCACTGTCCGCATCGGCGTACGAAAAGGCAAAAACTGCTGTGGTTGCACTTTTATTGACGATCGTCATATCTAATGCCATGCTGGCAAACGGCAAACAAAGACCAACTGCCAGCATAAATGCACGTGCGTACTGTTTCATCCTAGCTCCTTTCTTAGGCAACGAAGGTGCCGCCCTTACCGTTTTGATCTTTATCCTGCGGTGCTGCCTGTACATTATCTTCCCCACCTTGTCCGGTAAACTGGCGCTTGCGCTGCTCACGTAGCACCGCTTCGGTTTTACGTAGCACCAACGTGCGCAATTCGCGGCCAAAAAACAGACCGTAGAGCAGCGGCAAAATTAAGGTAATACCGAAGGATAGCGGCAGATAAACAAAGAACTGCAGAACTAATAACACAGCACAGATAGTATTAGCATACGCCATCAGGCGAAGACATTGACTTAGCGACAGTACCATCCTAAATACTAAAACGTACATCAGTTTGCAGATAAGCGCTGTTAGCAGAGTATTAAAAGCCAGCATTGAAAAGAGATACAGCGCTACTGCCGGCCAAAAGGTAAGTAGCGAGGAATTAAGCAGTTCATCCAATGTTTTAGCGCTTTGATACGGCTCAAAATCAGCATTAGTACTAAAAATTGAACTCCATGGCAGAGCACTGCTACCGTTTTGAGTGCGGATCATCAACTCGGTGGCGCGCAGCTCAATCGGCACATGGTTCAGTTCATCATCAAGCGGATGGCCTTGCGGGTTGTAAACCATGACAGGAATTCCAGCAGAATTGGTGATAACCGCAAAGTCGGCTGAGCCAGATTTGGGACTTAAGGTACCGCTGGAGCTAATGAAAGACGGCGGGATCTGAGCGACAAGTTTGGACACTTCGTAGCTTTTAAACAGCTCCACCACTTCATAAACCTTATATGTAGCAGGTAGCGCGCAGACTAAGCTTAATATTAACAGATAGCGAAACCCCACACCGCGCATAGCCAGCACGTGCAAATAAAAAGCTTTAGAAAACAGTGCCATCAGCGGCACTTTGAGCATCAGCTGCAGTTTATTGAGCATTAAATGAATTTTTCCTTACAACATTATTTATCAATGCCCAGCAGGATTTTGCACTGCTGCGGCCACTGCGGTTTATCTTTTTTCTGCTTGGGCGGAGCTTGATAGTGCGGATCCGGCGGCATAAACCAAGAAGCAAGCTCACTGCCACAGCCGTCGCCAGGCGGTACTGCAGCCTGCTGAATGCAGTACGGACTGTCTGGAGGGCAAGACAAGCGTACATGCATGTGTGCGCGGTGACCAAACCAAGGGCGCAAACGGCGCAGCCACACCGCATTATCCGGATTATCAGCAAATAAACGACACATTCCCTCTTTAATGCGCGGCGCTACAAAGATGCGCTCGACTCTTTCATCCTGTGCCGCAAGATAGATAAGTTTAACGCGCGCACTGTCAAAATTAGTTGTTAATTTGCCATTTTTAACTAAATAAAACGAAGGCGGAGTCTGTAGTTTTTGCGGCAAATCTGGTGCAAAACCAAATGGAATATCGACATCGAGGCCAATCATGTGACTTGCGTGATTAGATTTACCATAAGGTCCGCCATTAGGGCGAGACAAATCTCCGATGACAATAGGCGGCAAACCTGCAGCTTTTGCAGCATCAGTTAATTTTTGAAGGTAATCAATCATTTGCATAGAAGCGTAATTACGCTGCGGCCCCCACTGCTGCATAACATAATGATCTCCCTTAACCGGCAGAGCCTGTGCATGCTCCATACAACCTAAATTATACGAACCGTAAATCTGAGTATTAGGGGATCCCTGCACTGCGGTGCAGATTGCCATGCTGAAGGCAAGCACTAAACTGAACGGCTTAAGGCCATGAATTTTCGTAACTTTCATTTTTAAAAATTAAAGATCCGCGACCAGAGTGAGCTCTTGGTCTTGGCCATTACATTAAGCTCTACTGACATGCCTTGGAAAGTAAAAGCATTATGGTACTCGCCATCCGGGTTCTTATTAATCGCCTGAACAGACTCAATTAAATTGCGCTTAAGCTCCTCTTTCCATGGTTTGCTCTCCTGCACGATAAGCTCGCGCAAAAATTCACGACTGCGGCTTAACTGCTCATCTTCATTAGGCTGCGGAGCTGCGAACAGATCCTGCCACGCAAAACCAGTAATGTACTGTACCCACATTCTCAAACCTAGCGGAGTCCATACCGCAGCAAACGGATCCTGAACCTCGCGGATGAATGCGCGCAACAACTCATTGACATACTCAATGCACAAAGTGCGCTCATGCTCATTGCCGGCAATATCGTAGCGGCGATACAGCGTACCCTCATTGCGTCGCCGAATTTCTCTAAAGCAACGAATTGAGCATCCCTGCGGCTTAGCTTGATGAAAGAGCAAACTGCTACCACGTTCTTGACTGAACTGCTTATAGAGCGCATCGTAGTCATATGTCTCAAACGATGTACGGGCCTGCTCTCCCATCACCTGATGAATAATAGATTTGAGCAGAATGCGCTTTTGATTGGGCGCCAGAAAATCATCTAAATGATTGATGATAAAGAGCGAAAAGTCATCCTTAATTGCCGTTGACAGCTGTGCATACACGCCGTTTTTAAGAGCGATTTCTTGGGCATAATTAACCTTTTTGTCGTAAATAGCATAGAAAATCAGCACCCAGAATTTCATCTGCATGCTAAGAACCTTATTAAAAATCAGGTCCGCCATGCTATTTATCCGCGCTCCTAAATGACTAGCGCTGCGTTGTCTGCGCCGCCGGAACACCCAATCATGCGAATATACCTGCAGCTGCATCCAATCTAGATAATCTGGCAACGCATCAGAAAAGATGCTACGCAGTATAGCTGGTTGCACCTCAGAGAAGCTATGAGCATGATTTAGCGCCTCAAAATACTCAAGGCGCACATCCGACAGAGGCCAAGTCTGAGTAAAGGATAAGCCGCTGCCGCTGTGACGGCGATGCAGTACTTGTGCACGCTTGTAGTCATCTAGATAGCACCAAATCGCTATCAGTGACTGCAAACGGCACAGCAATGCGGTATAGCGCGTATTGGAGTTATCTGCATCCGGCAAACCAATGTAATTGAGCATTTGACTTGGTCGCAGCAACTTAGAGGCTTTTTCATCTTTAGCATGGACCTCAAGCCACGTTGCTAAAATGCCATGTACCGCGTGGGCCTTACTACAGAAAGATTTAAACGGCTCTAAACTTGGATTAAAGCAGATCACCGTCTTATCTTTCAGGAAATTGCGTAGTTCTAATTCCTGTAACGTTGGCAGATCCGCTCCCTGCGGACCTAGGATGCGCTCACGCATAATGCCCTGCGCGTAAGCATTAGACCAGCGCACTCGCTTGGGGGTCAGCGGTTTTATAAATGAGTGCAAAAATACCGTTGGACGGCCTTCGCTCGCTTCAAAACGCAGTACCCCCACCTCCAGCGCTGTTTCCGGTTCGCCTTCGTTGGGAACATAAAAATCTAAAAAATACAATGAGCTGTTTGGCATCTTAGCTCAGCATCTTTAGTAAATTTCCAAAGGCTGCGCCGGAGCTAACAGATCGGACGCACCGTCATCCACAATTGCCGCACCGCCGTTGGCCGAGTTATCAATCGGTGTAATATAGGTAGAATTATTGCTCTGCGGATTGTTGTAAACCGGAGCTGTGCTGCCGCTGTTGTCAACGCGCCGCACGACATAGCTCTCATCCTGCTGTGGACGAGAGCTTAAGATAGCTTCATTGGTCATGTAGTCAAAAATAGTATAAACCTTAGTTACTCCTTCAGTAGCCGCCGTCAAATTGACAGCGCGCTTGGCTTCATCAGGATTGACAAAACCCATTAAAAACACCTGACTGTTTT
>CALXOV010000009.1 GCA_944390105.1 uncultured Succinivibrionaceae bacterium | reverse complement strand
CGCCGCCGAACTTCTCAGCTAAAACCTTGGTTAAAGCAGCAGTTAAAGTGGTCTTGCCGTGGTCAACGTGACCAATGGTGCCGACGTTTACGTGAACCTTATTACGTTCAAACTTTTCCTTTGCCATGTTTAGTATTTCCTATGAACGGATTGTGAATGCTCACAGAGTGTGACACTGGAGCGGGCAGCGGGAATCGAACCCGTATCACAAGCTTGGAAGGCTTGGGTAATAACCATTATACGATGCCCGCATAATTTTTGAAAGTATTGCAACCGGAGAAAATTCTCTTCTTAACGGCAGGATGGTGGAGGGGGAAGGATTCGAACCTTCGAAGGCAGAGCCGGCAGATTTACAGTCTGATCCCTTTGACCGCTCGGGAACCCCTCCACATTGGCAGCCCGTCTCCGGACAACCTGCTTTACATCGCGTTGCGTCGTAAAGCGGGGCTCATGATAAGGGATGAATCCCCCTTTGGCAAGCATTTTTTTTAAAATTTTGCGATCTTTTTATCAATTCATTGAAAATGAAAAGATTATTTTATAAGCCACGGCATTCTCTGCATTTGGGCAATTCCTGCGCTGCCCTTTTCCCTGCGCCCGCCCGCGCGCTTTAGCAGCACGCATGGTGCTTAACTATTTGTTTTCTTGAGCCGCGTGCCGCAGAAGCGTATAGTTAGCGCATTCTCGCTCACCACAGGATTGCGCATGGATAAGCTTGATTTTACCTCGCCCTTTTTTAAGTTCACCCCTGAGGTGTGGGCGACCTTCGCTCACAGTTCCAATCGTCTGAACCTGACTGAAGAAGAATTAAAGCACTGTCTGGCTTTTAATGACCGCATCACCTTAGATGATGTGCGTTCCATTTATCTGCCGCTGTCGCGTCTGCTGTACCTGTATGAGCGCTCGCGCCACAACCGCGCGCGCGTGATCACGCAGTTTTTAGGCAAAGATATTGAGGCCTCGCCTTTTATTATTTCCATCTCAGGTTCTGTGTCTGTAGGCAAGACCACCACCGCAAAACTGCTGCACTCTTTAATTCAAGCCTGGCCGACCGCGCCTAAGGTGTCGCTTATCACCACCGACGGCTATCTCTATCCCAATAAAATTTTAGAAGAGCGCGGCATCATGAATCAAAAGGGCTTCCCGCTGTCCTATGACGTCAAACGCTTGATGAAGTTTCTGATTGATGTCAAAGACGGCGTGCCTAACTTAAAAGTGCCGCAGTATTCGCATTTAACCTATGACGTACTGCCGGATGCCTATACCTTAGTCGATCGCCCGGATATCCTGATTATTGAAGGCGTCAATGTGCTGCAGAACGGCGCCGATTATCCGCAGGTGCGCAACCGCATCTTTATCTCGGACTTCATCGATTTTGCCATTTACGTTGATGCGCGCGAGGAATATCTCATCAATTGGTATATCGAGCGCTTTTTAAAGCTGCGTGAGAGCACCTTTGATGACCCTAAGAGCTATTTCCACCGTTATGCGCACATGCCCGAAAAGGAAGCGGTAGCGCTGGCGCGCATTATCTGGCAGTCAGTGAATCATCAGAACTTAATTGAGAATATTCTCCCCTGCCGCAATCGTGCCCATTTAATTTTGCAAAAAGGCCCCGATCACCGCATCGAAAATATCTATCTGCGCAAATAAGCTGCCAACGCAGTTGCAGCCGTTCAACTCATGCCGCGTAATCTCCCCTCTACTAAGCGAGGGAAATTAGCGGCAAAGCGCGTGCCGCTTACGTTTGCAACATGAGCTGTCACCTAAGGGGAAGCTGCGGCTAAACGCCTAACAATGAAAGCTCCTTACAAATAAGGCTGTAAGCTAACACTCGTTGCGCCTAAAGGCATTGACAGTTTATATAAAGTTTACTTGAGCGTTAATCCGCCGTTGGCAGCGCCTCTTGCTCGGCTTGGTACACCGCCCACTCCTCAATGAGCTGCGCTTCATTATCTGGATTGTACTGCTTGAGCTTCTTACGCGCGGCGGCCTGCTCCTTAGCGCTTAAGTTATGCCAAGCCTTAATGTACCCCTCGCGAAAGCGCTCTGACCTGTCCCAGAACACATGCAAACGTTCATGACGCAGATTTTGCGCAAAACTGCGCTGCTTACCCGGAGCACAGCCTAAGACATTGGTAATATTTTTACCCGGCACCCACTTGTCCTCCTGCTGACGCAGGACGCCGTCAGCTTTAAGCAGTTGCACTAAGGCAGCTTCGCTGCGTGTCAACGTGGGCGCGGCATTCAGCCACTGGCAAAGCTGATCGGTGGAATAATGAAAGGCTGACACTCCGTGATAGAACTTATCAGGATCAATATCAGCAGACACATCGCCGGCGGATATCGCCAAAGATAAAATAGAGCGCGCTAAGAACAGCGCATCCGCATAATGCAACTCGTAGGTAGTCTCCCGATGCGCCCACGGATAATCAAAACTGGCCTCGCCGTTATGCGTGCTAATCCCGATTTTACGCCCCGGAAATGCCATCACCTTAGGCTCAGCGTAATGTGGCTTTGGGGTAGCCGCCGGATCCGCTAGCGCGACACTGCTGCCGACCGGGGATTTGACGATTTCCTCAATAATGTGAGCATTAGCACTGCCGCTGACACACAGCGCAGCCATAAGCAAAGAACTTAAGATTTTATACATGCAAATAACCCCCATGCCGCAGCATAGGGGTTCCTGTCTAATAGTGGAGCAGAAACTAGTTAGATATCGGACAGATCCGAAGCCAGCGACTGCGCATCCGAAGCCAAGGACTGAACTAAGCTCAGCAGGCTAGTTAACGGAGAGAGTAGGGATGCGACCGGATTGTCGGAAGTCAAAGCCTGACGCGAGCAGGATACTAAACCGCCGATATCGCCGCCGCCTAACTGATCTTTAACCTGCGAGATTAAGCCGTTAATCTGACCGACTAAGTCCATCAGGTTGGAGCCTAACTTCTCCAGACGCGGAGTTAAACTGCTCTTAATATCAGCACGATCTTCAGCCGAGACATCAGTCTTAGCTTCTTCTAGGTAAGCAGAACGAGCCTCAGCTAACTTATCCATCTGATCGTTGTAGGCTGAAATCTTATCAGAATCAATGGCATTAAAGGTCATATCTGCATTCTTGACGCGTGCCTCACCTGCCTCGCGAGCTAAACGGGCACGGGTAATGCCGTTATTCTGCTCCCAGAACTGAGCATACACCTCATTAGCCGCTTTGAAATCCTGAGCGCAAGCGATGCCGGCATCATGGGTGGCTGCGGTAACTTCTCCAGAAGCATCGCGCTCGGCCTGAGCCTTGACGGCAAGATCTTTGTACTGCTTATCAACCGCATCAATCTTGTGGCGCAGCTCACGCTCCTTCATCCAATCTACCGGATTGGTTTCGCTCTGCTTGATGGTATCTAGCGAGGCAATCTCCATGTCAGCGCCGTTTATACCGGCGTCGCCACAGGTCTTGTTGGCCTGGCCGGCCAGCTCAACCGCTGCCACTACAATACCGCAGGCAGCCAGCAGCGCGGCCATCCACAGCATCAGCTTATGCTTCTTTATTATTGCTAACATTTGCTTTCTCCTGAGTTTAGTTAAACAAAAACTATTTGCCAAACAATGCGCCAGGCGCCCATAAGAAAGGATGCAACATCTCGCGCGGATTTTGCTTAAAGTGAGCGGATGCCGGACGATCAGCGCGAGCATCAGCCAGAATTGAGCGCTGCGCCGCGTTGTACGCCGCAACCGCATCCGGCTGTTGCTGCTTGACTAAATTGGCCATGAAACGCGACATTATTTCGGCCGAAGCATTATCATCAACGAACCACAATGTGCCGTAGACGTTCTGTACGCCCTTACGCATAAAGGTATCAATGAAGCTCACCTGATCAACACCCGGCAGATAGCCCTGCGCTTTAAGTTCCGCATCAATCTCAGCGCTACTGAAAGTGCCGTCCTCATCCATACCTGATGCCAAGGCATCTGGCACGTAGGTCACGGCAGTATTGCATGCGGACAAAATCACATAGCGGGTCTTGGCAAACGATTTATCCGACAGCTGTATGATGTCGCGCAAGGTCAGCAGACCATCATCGGCGGCAGTCACCTTGCTGTTATAGAAATTTTTACCCGGCTCCGAGCTCAAATACAAAAAGCCGTTAAGCGGCGAAGTGCCGTGGAGCAGTTTTTCCTTAGTAGCCATAATCGTCATGGCCATGGAGAAAAGCTTGGAAGGTTTTCCCTGCATCTTCGGCGGAGTGGCAATCTTGCCCTGCTTGACGCCAGCGGCATACAATTGCTCGAAGTCATATTTATTCTTGTCTAAATATGACTTAACCTGCAGATAGGTGTTATAGACATTAGAGTACGGCATGCCGTGAGTTGCGAAATAAATAATTTCGTAATTATTGGCATTAAGCATGCTGCGCACCCACGTTTCAGTCGGCTCCGCCGGAGCTTTGCCCTGCAGAAGCGGGAAGGCCTTCTTAACCCGTCCCTGAGCCCGAGCCTTCTCAAGCTGGTTAGGATTTTCCTTGAACTTTTCTTCCAGCGCAAAGTCCTTTGCCTCTAAGCCGCCGGGCAGAGTGCTGACGACGCTGGCTATCTCATTCACCGTGCCAGGCAGCAGCGGCATCATAAAATTAGCATTATCCGCATTGGCCATCGCAAACAGCGTCTTGGGTTTACTCTGACTGAATTCCTTTTGTAGCACATTAATAAAGCTCGGGCGCAGATAAGCTAGTTCATAATCATCAACTAAAAACTGCGGAGTACCGTCAGCGCGCATGCCAGAGGACAAGGCACCAAACGGCAGCTGCGATAAAAAGCCATCGCTGATAACATAAATGCGTTTTTTGCCCTGCAGACTGTCCTCAACCGGCTTAATTAAGTTAGCATACAGTTCCTGCAGCAGAGCGGTGATCTCGGTAAGCGCCTGCTCTCCTTGCTGTTTGCTATATCCTTTCTTATAACGCTGACGACCGTAGCCTTCTGCGATATAGCCAACGGAAAACTCATCGCGAATTTTATGCGTAAAGTAGTCGCTACCGACATCGACTGCGGTGCAGGCGACCTTATCGGCAGCAATGGCTGTAATCAGCAGCCGCTCAGGCAGGGAGGTATACATTAGCACCACATCCTGTGGAGTAATATGCTGCTGCACCATCTTGATATCAACGCGCGCGGCGGACTCAAACAAATTCTCATCGGCAGGATACTGTTCTTTCCACTGCGCTAAGATCTGCTCGTATTCGCCATTAAGCTGTTCGATGCGCTTTTGCTGCAGCCTGACTTCCTGTTGCTTTAACTGATGCTGCGCCTGATTTTCCGCACTGGCATCCGGCGCAAGCTCAGGCAGTGTCGGTACCGCCCGCTGCGCACTGGCCCGCTCTTTACTCAACCGCTGCAGCTTGGTATACAGCTCCTGCTTATTGGGATCTTCAAAGCTAAGATTAGCCAAAGCTGCGCTGGCCTTGTGAATTTCATTCTGCAGGGTCTGACCGTAACGCAGCATACTGTCCAAATAAGACTGATCTTTAGTCTCATCGTACAGAATGCCGCACACCGTCTGCGCTTCGGTGTATAAGTCTTCCTTATCGGCCATGTATTCACCGAACATTTCCGCATCGCTGACCGACACGTACAGACCGGTGACGGTATCAATCGCCTGTTTGTAATGCGCAAAACTGTCTTGATACTTCCCCTCCAGCATCGCGGCATAGCCTAGCGCCTGATGCGCCGCCCAGAAAAATTCTTTGGCTCCCATGCGCTCAGCAAGCTTTAGGGCAACTTCGCCGCTTGCCTTGAGCTTAGCTAAAGCCTCGGGCTTAGATAAAAGCGGCTTGTATTTATTAAAGGCCTGCGCTACTACCGCAGGCTTCTGTGGTGCAGATTCATCCTCAAAAACTAAATCGCGCGTACCCGGCACAGCGACAGCATCGTCAGTAAAATGCTTATAAATTAGCCCTAACTGCAACTGCGTTTCGGCCTGGCCGCGCTGTAAATTCAAATCCTGATAAATCTGCAGCGCCTGTAGATAGTACTCCTGCGCTTTAGCATAATCTTCAGCTTGCGCGATTGCCATGCGGCCTAAGCCTAAATATGCCCCGGCCAGACCTTCTTTAAATTCAACCTGCTTAAACAGCTTCACCGCAGCAGAGTAATCCGCAGCGGCGGCGGCATAATTGCCGGCAATACGGTAGAGCAGCGCACGATTGACCACCGCGATACCTTCATCGCGCTGATTTTTAACCTGCTTGGCAATGTTTAAGCTTTCATTGACAAGCTGCATGGCGCGGCTGTGATCGCCCATGCTCTTATAGACTAAGGATAAATTATTCTTATCCACGCCTATATTGCGCTCAAGTTTGGCCTTAGCGGAATTGTCAAGAGCTGCCGTTAAGGACTGCAGCGCCTGCGGATAATCACCGCATTCCCATGACAATACGCCCAAGTTGCTTAGGGTATCGGTCAAGGTCTGCGCTTGGTTAAGCTTTGCAGCAAGGGCCTGCGCCTGCTGCAGATTTTCCACTGCCGCAGTAAAATCGCCTAAATTACCCTGACACAGAGCCATTGCCGTAAGGATGCGCGCCTGACTTGACGCATCATCCTGCTTAGTACCAAGCTGTAGCGCCTGACGGTAAGCTGCAACTGCCGAGGCATAATTTTCCAGATCCCGTTGGGCGTCGCCTAAGGTGGCATACAGCTGTGCCAGCTCGGGCTTAGCCAGCTTGGGGTTTGCCTTTATAAAAGCGTTGATGGCTTGGATCAAACGAGCGTTCTGCTGCAGCTGACCGTAGCAATAGAACAGATTTTTGGCGTATTTAAGCTTGTCCTCTGCCTTCAGGCCATTAATCTTCAAAATCTTTTCGTAAGTGGCAGCGGCATCTGCGTAGTTGTCGGCTTTAATTAAAGCTACCGCCGCATTTCCCCAGATCATGCCAGCCTGCTGCGGATTATCTTTTACCGCCAAATCACCCGCTTTAACAAAAAGTTCACCCGCCTGCTGATAATTACCTGCTTTAAAGGCGGCTGCCGCCTGCTTAAAGGTTTCTTCCATCCCTGCCGCAGCAGCGCACAGCGAAAACATCAGCGCACAGGACAACGCTGCGAGTTTGGCTACTTTCATATAAGACAATCCATAAAGCAGAACAGAGCCGACATGACTCTGTTCTTAAATTTAAGCGATATCAAACATGCTTGAGTACGTACTGAATGACAACCGGCTCACCCTGCGGAGCGCTTTGTTCAGCAGTACTGACGCCGGTGTCTTCCTCTTCCTCAAATACAAGGTCGCGCGTACCGCTGGATTCATTGGCTTCTTCTACCGCTGAAGCATCCTCAAAGTTATTGTTAGCCGCAGCATCTAAATCCGGCATTCTCTCGGTGGAGACGATGCACAGTAAGGTCTCATCACCCGGGGTATCGTCAAAGCGGAACGCTCCTTTTGCCGGAACCATATACTGTTCATTGCGCTTAACCGCATTGTCCATGCCTGTCTGCTCATTGGGGAACAACATCGCATAACTGCCTGAGCTGCCCTGGGCCAGCCAATATACATAGCCATCAATATTGGTAGTGAACATCAGCTTAACCTTGTCACCGGACTTGAACTCTTCAGTCGGCAACACGGTGCTTTCCTTACCGCCACGGGTCAGCAGCACAGTGGTTTTCACCGCAATGCTGTCCACATCCGCAGTCGGAGCCGTGCTCTCAGCTGCTGGCTCTTCTTCATCTTCAAAAACCAGATCACGTGTACCGGCCTGAACGTTGAGGCTCAACGCCAATAGCGAAGCCGCGACCGATAGTGCTAACCATGACTTTTGCATAATTTCACCTTCCCCTTACTTAGGAGCATATTTGTTAAACAATTCTTCTAAAGTGGTGCCGTACTTTTCCTCAGGCTTGATCTCTTCCTGCGGAGTTTCCTCCAACAGGTTCACGCGGCCGGAAGCAATGGTGGTACCGTCCTCTAGCGCAAAAGCAATTTCATAATTACCCACCGCAGGGAACACCGCATTGCGTACCCCATATGCCGTCCACTTCGGGTTGACATCCACTTTGATGCGCCCAAGCAGCGTCTGTGAATTGCTTGCATCGTTCTGATACAGACTGACTATCATCGCGTTTTCACCGATCGGACCATCTAAGATGGTCATCCACGATACTTGGGTACCGGTAAATTCTTCGGCTTGTCCCTCTGGGACAAACTGATCACTAAAATTGGTGCAGAAAATGATGGGGGCTTCTGCCCAAGCACTGCCGGCAGCAAGTAGCGCGGCGCCGATGACTAAAGTTTTGAGCCTAGTCAACATGATAAAACTCTCCTTAAGTCTTTGTTTATACAGCACGTTTAGCGGACAGTCATAGCTCGTCGCTTAAGTACTGCGGTATCTTCAGGATGTCATGCAGCCTGTATGAGTGATATGAAAATTATAGATCATTTAATCTAATAATTCTCTTTATTGGCACATAATTTGAAAAAAAAAAAATCCGTATTATCAACGGATCTATTTTAGATAGTTGGTATTTTTAGGTGTGATGTGTAGATTTTTGATAATAAATATAATCTATTTATTGCATTGAAGCTAGGGTTGTTGTGCCGCCCATAGTGGGAAAGAGCTTTGCGCAAGCTACGCAGACCATTACAAAGCAGAATGGAAAAACCAGTGTTAGCGTAAAGAAAGCGCGAACAGGTACATTCGCGACAGCGACTTATTCCTCGACCGTCCTAGAGCGAGGTGGGGATTGCCACACAACAACCGCGATATTAGGAACAATCGAGCATAATTTTGTCAAACGCAGACTCATCAATTCCCTGATCCGCTTTGAGCAGGTTACCGCTGTAGTCCTTTGAGATGGGAGTCTGCACTCACAGAGCCCGCATCACTCTCGCGGACAGAGTATGGACTTGCAGCTGCAAAAAATACTGTGCCTTATCACAGCTAAATTCGCAAAAGTAGCTCTTGCACGCATCGCTGTTTGCATGCGTAAGTTGTCCACAAGCAAACGCCATCGCAGGTGGAGACTGAGCATTTCTCTGGCCGGCAACTACTGCTTATTGTTCGTCTGAGGCCGCGCCAAAGTATCCCAAGCAACGAAGTGCTGCATCAGCGCTACCTGTCTATCCCGCAAGTCATACCGGGGATGAGGTTAATGAAATTGCATCTAATATTAGTCATCGCTCGCTGCGGCTGCAGCCTTACTGCAGCTTGCGGTAAGCTAATACCAAGATACTGCCACCGCATGCTTAAGGCGCTGCGTAAGCTGCCCCATGCCGTCTGCATCAAGTTTCATGACCGCCGCGCAGCGCAAGCGCAGCGCCGTCAGCTCTACAGGCGTCAACGCTACTTCAAAGCTTAAATATAGCTCATCATCAGGTTGCAGACACGCGGTGCAACGCTGCAGCGCGGCTTTAGAAAAAATAAGATGAAGCATAATCTAATCTGTAGCTTAAAACACCAGCACATGGCGGCTGTCGCGCAGCTGCTGCGCCCATTGTGCGGCACTTAAAACTGTAGCAAAAGCCAAGAGCGCGCATGGCTTTAACGCGCAGCTGGTAGGAATAGCAAAGAGATCGAGCTGATGCAGCTGCTTTACCGTAGGACTATCTTCCGGCAGCGTACGCAAGGCCTCAAGCAGCGGCGGGGTAATGATCACCTGACAGGGCTCGCTCCCGTCCGCAGCGTTTAACGCACAATCTAAGCCTTGGGAAAAGAGCTCATGATCAGGGGCAGCGCTTAACACTATAGTCAACATCAGATTTCCACCAAGCGCGCGCTATCCTGCAGCATAGTCAGGAGCTTGAAATAGCCGCCGGGTACAAAAGGCGCGGTCAGCTGATTGACATCCACTCCGTGCTGCGCTGCGGCGCGGCCGCAGCAGTACAGCATAAGCTTTTGCTCTAATGCCCAATTCAGGAGCACAGCCTTTGGCGCAAGAGTGCAATCGGGGTGCGCCAGCGCAACTGCCTCACCCAGCAAAAAGACCCCATTTACGTTAAATCTAGCGGCCGATAATGCCTGGAGCAGATGCAGGCACTGCGTCAGCATCGCCGCGCTCGGCGCGCGGCGCAACACCATTAGGGTCTGCATTTAGCCTAAGTAGACGACGACTTCAACTTCACACAGCACGCCCTTAGGCAAATCTAGTCCGCCAACACAGGAGCGGGCCGGCGCGGCCTGACCAAAATACTTGGCATAGACTTCATTGAAGGCGCCAAAGTCAGCAATGTCATGCAGGAAGCAAGTGCTCTTGACCACCTGCGCCACACTGCCGCCAGTTGCTTCAATTAATGCGCACACATTGCGCATCACCTGCTCGGCCTGCTCAGTGATGGTAGTGCCGACTACCGCGCCGCTGACCGGGTCTAGCGGGATCTGACCGGAGGCGTAAAGAAAGCCGCCAGCAATCTTGCCCTGAACATACGGACCGATAGCGGCCGGAGCGTTAGGAGTCTGCAGTACTTTAATACTCATGTTTTTTATTCCTCAATAATTGCAACGTGCTGATTGTACTGCACGCAAGCAGTGCGTGCCAAGGCGCTTAATTAAGCACAAAGCCCGAGGGCATCACGCGCCTTCGGGCTTTGAAGATAAGCGGCCACCTTAAGCTGCCGCCTCAACCGCAGTTTGAACTTAATGCAGATCGCCTAAAGCTGCTGCAGCATCGGCAGCCTCTAAGGCCGCACCTAACTGCTTTTGCAGCTCATCGGTGCTTACGTTCTGCGCCTCAGTCTCACGGCGCAGCCGGCTACGCTCAATATCAGCGCGCCGCTGCTGATGGTACTTAAAGCCAGTACCTGCCGGAATGAGACGGCCGACAATCACGTTCTCCTTCAGACCGCGCAGCTCATCCACCTTGCCGGCAACCGCCGCCTCAGTCAGCACGCGGGTAGTCTCCTGGAAGGAGGCTGCCGAGATAAAGCTCTCAGTGGACAGCGACGCCTTAGTCAGACCCATCAGGATGTGACGGTAGCGCACCGGCTTCTTGCCCTGGGCAAGTAAGCGCTCATTGACCTGGCGCACATGCGACACTTCCGCCTGTTCGCCCTGCAGGAACTCAGTGCTGTCACCCGGATCTAAGATCTCGCACTTGCGCAGCATCTGGCGCACGATCACCTCAATGTGCTTATCGTTGATCTTCACGCCCTGCAGACGATACACATCCTGCACTTCATTGACGATGTAGTTAGCCACCGCATTAACGCCGCGCAGACGCAGAATGTCATGCGGCGACTCCGGACCTTCGGCGATCATTTCGCCCTGCTGCACCTTTTCGCCCTCAAACACGTTTAAGTTGCGCGACAGCGAAATCATTTCCTCATGCGCCGGGATCAGATTGCCGCTTTCATCAACGGCACCGGCATCCGGAGTAATGATGAGACGGCGCTTGCTCTTAGTCTCCTTACCAAAGGAAATCGTACCTGAAATCTCAGCTAAGATAGCCGGCTCCTTCGGCGCACGGGCCTCGAACAGGTCAGCCACACGCGGCAGACCGCCGGTAATATCCTTGGTACCGCCGGCCTTCTGCGGAATACGTGCAATGGTATCACCGATGTTGATCTCAGCGCCGTCCTGCAGCTGCACAATGGCTTTAGCCTGCAGCATGTACTGCGCCGCCACCGTAGTGCCCGGGATCAGCACATCATTGCCGTTATCATCCACAATCTTTACCGCCGGGCGCTTTTCCTTACCCTGCGACGGACGCGCGGCAATTTCACGCACTTCAATCGACGAAATACCTAAAGCCTCGTCTTCCTTACGGTCCACGGTCACACCCTCGATAATATCGATGTACTTAATGCGGCCGTGCACTTCCGAAATAATCGGATGGGTGTGCGGATCCCAACGTGCTACCGTGGTGCCAGTCTTAACCGCATCGCCGTCCTTAACCTCAAGCACTGCGCCGTACGGGATCTTATGGCTTTCCTTAGAAGCACCGAACTCATCTAACACCAAGAGCTCACTCTGACGGGAAGTAACGATTTCCTTGCCCTCAGTATTGGTAACGGTCTTGGCATTCATGATACGGATGGTACCGCTGTTACGCACCGTCGCACCGCTCTCGGCTACCGCACGCGAAGCGGCACCGCCAATGTGGAAGGTACGCATCGTAAGCTGCGTGCCCGGCTCACCGATGGACTGGGCGGCGATCACGCCGACGGCCTCACCGGCATTCACCAAGTGACCGCGCGCTAAATCGCGGCCGTAGCACTTTGAGCACACACCGTACTTAGTCTTGCAGGTAATAGGCGAGCGCACACGCACGCGATCAACCTTAGCTTCTTCAAGGATGGTGCAGCACTTTTCGTCAAGCAGCGTGCCGGCCGGGAGCAGCACATCAGTCTGCGAGCCCGGACGCATCACATCGATGGCCAGCGTACGGCCTAAAACGCGATCGCGCAAGGTCTCAATCACATCACCGCCGTTAACATGCGGGGTAATATCCAGACCGTCATCGGTACCGCAGTCAAACTCCGTAATGACCAGATCCTGCGCCACGTCAACCAGACGACGCGTCAGATAACCGGAGTTAGCGGTCTTAAGTGCAGTATCCGCCAGACCCTTACGCGCACCGTGAGTTGAGATGAAGTACTGCTGTACGTTCAGACCCTCACGGAAGTTAGCGATAATCGGGGTCTCAATAATTGAGCCGTCCGGGGTTGCCATCAAGCCGCGCATACCAGCAAGCTGACGGATCTGCGCCGGTGAGCCGCGGGCGCCGGAGTCAGCCATCATGTAGATGCTGTTGAACGAAGCCTGCTTCTCTTCTTTACCGAGAATATTAGTAGCCGTTTCCACCGACAGATTGGCCATCATGGCCTTCATCACCTTATCGTTGGCGTTGGACCACACGTCAATCACTTTGTTGTAGCGTTCGCCCGGAGTGATCTGACCGTTTTCGTACTGCGTCTGAATCGACATCACTTCCTTCTGCGCCGCGGCGATGATCGACTGCTTCTCCTTAGGGATGAGCATGTCGTCCACGCACACTGACGAGCCGGAGATAGCAGCATTGCGGAAGCCGGTGTACATGATGTGGTCGGCAAACATTACCGTATCTTTGAGGCCGAGCAGACGGTAGCAGCTGTTGAGCAGCGCGGCAATCTTCTTCTTGCCAAGCGGCACATTGGAGACGCGGGTAAACCAATCCTCGTGGCTTAAGATTTCCTTGATATTCTCCTGCGTCACCCCTTCTGCCGGCGGATCAATTAAGTCATAGGACAGACCCTTGGGCAGAATCAGCGACAAAATGGCGCGACCGATGGTGGTCAAACGCAGTTCATTCTTCTCAACGTATTCGCCGGTATCGGCATTCTTCTCAAAGAAGTGAATGCGGCAGCAGATGCGCGCCTGCATATCTGCCAGGCCCGCCTTATAAATACGCTCTGCTTCCTTAGCATCGGTAACAATCATGCCCTCACCGCGCGCACCGACACGCATGCGGGTCATGTAGTACAAGCCTAACACCACGTCCTGCGCCGGCACAATAATCGGGTCGCCGGAGGCCGGAGACAGAATATTGTTAGTCGACATCATCAGCGCGCGGGCTTCAAGCTGCGCCTCTAAGGTCAGCGGAATGTGCACAGCCATCTGATCGCCGTCAAAGTCGGCATTAAAGGCCGGGCAGACCAGCGGGTGCAGACGAATCGCCTTGCCTTCAATTAAGATCGGCTCAAAGGCCTGAATGCCTAAGCGGTGCAGCGTCGGGGCACGGTTGAGCATCACCGGATGCTCACGGATGACTTCATCGAGCACATCCCATACCACCGCATCCTCGCGCTCTACCATCTTCTTAGCCGCCTTGATAGTCGGAGCCAAGCCGCGCAGCTCTAAGCGACCGTAGATGAACGGCTTGAAGAGCTCTAACGCCATCTTCTTGGGCAGACCGCACTGATGCAGACGCAGGAACGGACCGCAGGTAATTACGGAACGGCCGGAGTAGTCAACGCGCTTACCGAGCAGGTTCTGACGGAAGCGGCCCTGCTTACCCTTAATCATGTCAGCCAGCGATTTGAGCGGACGCTTGTTCGAGCCCGTGATGGCACGGCCACGGCGGCCGTTATCCATCAGCGCATCCACTGATTCCTGCAGCATGCGCTTTTCGTTGCGCACGATGATCTCAGGGGCGGCTAAATCAAGCAGGCGCTTTAAGCGGTTGTTACGATTGATCACGCGACGATACAGATCGTTTAAGTCCGAGGTCGCAAAACGCCCGCCGTCAAGCGGCACTAAGGGGCGCAGATCGGGCGGCAGCACCGGCAGCACGGTTAAAATCATCCACTCCGGCTTATTGCCTGAACTGATAAAGGCCTCTAAGAGCTTTAAGCGCTTAGAAAACTTTTTGCGGTTGGACTCCGAGGTAGTAGTCTCTAGGGCCTCGCGTAAAGTCTTAGCCTCCTGCTGCAGATCCATATGCTGCAGGATCTCTAAAATGGCTTCAGCGCCCATCTTGGCGGTAAAGTCATCACCGTACTGCTCGAGCGCTTCCATGTACTGCTCTTCATTAAGCAGCTGACGCTCATTGAGCTCGGTCATGCCAGGATCGGTAACCACATAGCTTTCAAAATAAAGCACGCTTTCAATATCGCGCAGCTTCATATCAAGCACTAAGCCGATACGCGAGGGCAGCGACTTTAAGAACCAAATGTGGGCGACTGGGGATGCCAGCTCAATATGGCCCATGCGCTCGCGGCGCACCTTAGCCTGCGTCACTTCGACACCGCACTTATCGCAGATAGTGCCACGGTGCTTTAAGCGCTTGTACTTACCGCACAGGCACTCATAATCCTTAATCGGTCCGAAAATCTTGGCGCAGAACAGACCATCGCGCTCAGGCTTGAACGTACGGTAATTGATGGTTTCAGGCTTCTTCACCTCGCCGTAGGACCAGGCGCGGATCATCTCCGGGGAAGCCAGACCGATCTTAATGGCGTCAAAGTCCTCAAGACGCTGCTTGAAGGCATTGCTGCGGTTGGCAAGCTTAGTCAGACTTGAGCCCAAACCCAAGTCTAAAAAGTCGTCCTGCTGCGCAGCGGCCCCCGCTACAGGGCCAAAACCCTCAAAGAGGTTCTCATCATTCTGACCGTTTTGCATGCTCACAACAGTTTCTCCTGTAGAGTGATAACAAGCCGCCGCGTGCACTTTAGACAGGCTACGCCGCGGCTTCGTGCTGTTCTTTAGTCCTTGCGGACCAGGTCAATGTTGATGCCCAGGGATCTGATCTCTCGGAGCAACACGTTAAAGGATTCCGGAATACCCGCATCCATGCGATAGACGCCGTCAACGATATTCTTGTACATCTTGGTACGGCCGTTGACGTCATCGGACTTCACCGTCAGCATCTCGCGCAGCGTATAAGCCGCGCCGTAAGCCTCCAGCGCCCACACTTCCATTTCACCGAAGCGCTGGCCGCCGAATTGGGCTTTACCGCCTAACGGCTGCTGGGTGACTAAGCTGTAAGAGCCGGTAGAACGGGCATGCATCTTATCATCCACTAAGTGGTTGAGCTTTAACATGTACATGTAGCCCACCGTGACCTTACGCTCAAAAGGCAGACCGGTCATGCCATCGTACAGCGTCATTTGACCCGACTCGGGCAAGCCTGCCAAACGTAGCATTTCCTTAATAGAGGATTCATCGGCGCCGTCGAATACTGGCGTGGCTACCGGCATGCCGTCACGCACGTTCTGCGCCAACGTCATTACCTGCTCATCTGACAGCTCATCGAGCTTGACGTGCTGCGAGGTATTGCCAAGATCGTAAACCTGCTGCAGAAGCTTGCGGATTTCGCCGACCGCGCGCTGCTCAATTAACATCTTATTGATGAGATCGCCCACGCCCTTAGCAGCAAGACCTAAATGCACTTCCAGCACCTGACCGATGTTCATACGCGACGGCACGCCCAACGGGTTGAGCACAATATCAACCGGATGACCCTGCTCATCAAACGGCATATCCTCAATCGGGCAAATCTTGGAGATAACGCCCTTATTGCCGTGACGGCCTGCCATCTTATCGCCCGGCTGAATGCGCCGCTTGACCGCGAGATAAACTTTGACGATCTTGAGCACGCCCGGTGTCAGATCATCGCCTTCGGTGATCTTGCGGCGAGCCTGTTCAAACTTATCGGCATATTCCTGACGCGAGGCCTCAAGGCGCTCGGCATAAATTTCCAGCTGACGCTGCGCGGCATCATCCTTTAAATGCAGCGCCAAGAGGTCGCTAAGATCGCGGCCTTCAAGCTGCGCTGCGCTCACACCGCTTTTTGCCAGCAGGCTTACTACCTGGGCCTTAATGCCGTTGCACAAGAAGGAGAACTCTTCATCGAGATCGTTCTTGGCCTTCTTAATGTGCATCTCTTCAATTTCTTTGGCGCGCGCATCCTTCTCCACGCCCTCACGGGTGAAGATCTGCACGTCTACCACCGTACCGGACACGCCATTAGGGACGCGCAGCGACGAATCCTTAACTTCAGAAGCCTTTTCACCGAAGATAGCGCGCAGCAGCTTCTCCTCAGGAGTCAGCTGCGTCTCGCCCTTAGGGGTAACCTTGCCCACTAAGATGTCGCCGCCGACCACTTCAGCGCCAACGTAAACAATACCCGATTCATCAAGCTTAGAGAGCGCAGCCTCACCCACATTCGGTATATCGGCGGTAATTTCTTCGGGCCCTAATTTGGTGTCGCGCGCTACGCAGGAGAGTTCCTGAATGTGGATGGTAGTCAGGCGATCCTTAGTCGCCACGCGCTCGGACACTAAGATGGAGTCCTCGTAGTTGTAACCGTTCCACGGCATAAAGGCGATGCGCATATTCTGCCCTAAAGCCAGCTCACCTAAATCGGTGGACGAACCGTCAGCTAACACGTCGCCGGCGAGCACCTTTTCATGCAGCGACACGCACGGACGCTGATTAATGCAGGTGTTCTGATTGGAACGGGTGTACTTAATTAAATTGTAGATATCAATGCCGGCATCATGCCCATCTGTCGCAATCTCGTCTTCATTGACGCGCACGACAATACGTGCTCCGTCAACGTGCTCAATCACGCCGCCACGCTTGGCAATGATGGTAACCCCGGAGTCTACCGCTACTGCACGCTCCATACCGGTACCAACGAACGGTTTTTCTGAGCGCACGGTCGGCACAGCCTGACGCTGCATGTTGGCGCCCATCAGCGCGCGGTTAGCGTCATCGTGCTCCAGGAACGGAATTAAAGCTGCCGCCACTGAAATAACCTGCTGCGGCGACACGTCCATGTACTGCACATCAGTAGCCTTGCGCACAACGCTCTCGCCCTTGTAGCGGCACTGTACGTATTCATCCTTAATGCGGCCATTGGCATCTAGATCGGTATTAGCCTGGGCTATCACGAACTGCCCTTCATCAATCGCCGACAGATACTCAAAGTCATCCGATACTTGGCAATCTTTAACCTGACGGTACGGCGTCTCTAAGAAGCCGTAGTCATTGCAGCGTGCATACACGGCCAGCGAGTTGATAAGACCGATGTTAGGACCTTCCGGGGTCTCAATCGGGCACAAGCGGCCGTAATGGGTCGGATGCACGTCACGCACTTCAAAGCCGGCGCGCTCGCGGGTCAAGCCGCCCGGACCTAAGGCCGAAATACGGCGCTTATGGGTTACTTCTGACAGCGGATTGTTCTGATCCATGAACTGCGACAGCTGCGAAGAGCCAAAGAACTCTTTAATCGCCGCCGAAATCGGCTTAGCATTGATGAGCTCCTGCGGCGTGGTATTGTCAAGATCGCCTAAGGACAAACGCTCCTTGACCGCACGCTCAACGCGCACTAAGCCGATGCGGAACTGATTTTCGGCCATTTCACCAACCGAGCGGATGCGGCGGTTGCCTAAGTGGTCAATATCATCAATGCTTTCTTTGCCGTTACGGATCTTAACGAGGTAACGCATCACTTTAATGATGTCATTGTGGGTAAGAATGCCCTCGTGACGATCGCGCACCGGACGCTGGAAGGACAGTGCCTTGCCGCGCGCATCAGTAGCCTGCAGCCCCTCAAGCTCAGTAACATTGCTCTTTAAAGACAGCGCATTCAGCGGCAGAATTACGCAACGTTCAAACTCAAAGCTCTCATCGCCCTTGGTAAATTTCACTTTGGAAACGAAGCGCTCAGCGGCGGTGATCATCGGATCATCCTTGAACTTCACTAAGGTGTGATCAAGGAAATCTAACACTTTGTCAGCGCAGCGCTCCGGCACGGTATTCGGCATGCACTCCACTTCACCGTCATCTAAGTGCGCCTTAACGGTATCAATAACCTGCGGGAAGCGGGCATAGATTAAGCCGTCGGCGACAATCACGCCGCTATCGGCATTATTGAAGTCAAAATCCGGGTCAGCAAACGCGCGCTCAAGACCTAGCTTGAAGAACTTATCTTCGACAAAGCGGGTATCAAACTTCATGCGGCCGACTGATGATAAATCGTAGCGCTCTTCAGCAAAGAATAAATTATGGAACAGCGCTTCAGCAGCTTCCGCCGTCGGCGGCTCGCCCGGGCGCATCATCTTATAAATTTCAAACAGCGCAGCTAAGCGATCGGCCTCGAGGGATGTCAGGTCGCGCGTGGTATCGGCGCGCAAAGTATCGGCAATGAAGGCGCCTTCATCAACCTGACTGGTGTAAAGAATTTCAAACTTCTTGATACCGTTATCACGAATAGCACTTAAATTGCCCTCGGTAAGCACGGTATTGGCCGCGAGCACCACCTCGCCGGCCTTATTGCGATAATCCTTGGCTACAATCTTATCAAGCAGGTATTCAGGCGGAACTTCAAGCGAAGTCTGCCCGGCCTTCTTGAGCTCGCGGATGTGACGGGCAGTGATCTTCTTGCCTTTTTCCACCAGCACTTTCTTATTGAGCATAATATCAAAGGAGGCGGTTTCGCCGCGCAGGCGATCAGGCACTAACTCCATTAAAATCTTATTGCTCTTAATATCGATCTGCACCGTATCGAAGAAGATATCTAAAATCTGCTCCGTGCTGTAGCCTAAAGCACGCAGCAGCACCGAAGCCGGCAGTTTACGGCGACGGTCAATACGCACGAACAGATTGTCGCGGTGATCAAACTCAAAGTCGAGCCATGATCCGCGGTACGGAATAATACGTGCGGAGAATAAAATGCGGCCAGGGTGGGTCTTACCCTTATCGTTATCAAAGAACACGCCCGGGCTGCGATGCAGCTGAGAGACCACTACGCGCTCAGTACCATTGATGATAAAGGTACCGTTATCGGTCATGAGCGGAATTTCGCCCATATAGACGTCCTGATCAATACGCTCCTTGACAGTCTTAGGCGCATCCTTCTCGTAACGGATCAGGCTCAGCTTAACCTTGAGCGGAGCTGAATAGGTAGTGCCGCGGATCATGCATTCATGCACGTTGAATTTGGGCTCACCTAAATGAAAGCTGTTGTAGCTCAGCTCAGCGCTGCCAGAATAACTTTTGATCGGGAAGACCGATTTGAACGCAGCTACCAGGCCGTTTTCGTTTAAGGGATCGTTGCTGATGAACTGCTTGTAGGAATCCAGCTGAACCGCAAGCAGATAAGGAGTATCTAAAACCTTAACTCTCTTGCCGAAATCCTTGCGGATACGCTTTTGCTCAGTATACGAGTAGACCATGGATTGTGGGTCCTCAGATTGATAGGTTCGTAGGCAGATGCAGCGTGCATCTTACTGTCTTATCAGGCACCGAGACCCGATCTCCCAGAAACGGGCTGATCGGGTCATCTTGGAGCGGCCTTGCGGCCGTCAGGCAGGACTGGTGCCAATCCCGCCTGAAAGTGTGAGCTTAATTAGGCGAGCTCAACCTTAGCGCCGGCCTCTTCAAGGCTCTTCTTTAAGGCTTCAGCGTCATCCTTAGGCATGCCTTCCTTGATCTTGGCCGGAGCGGACTCAACTAAGTCCTTGGCCTCCTTCAGGCCTAAACCAGTGGCAGTACGTACGGCCTTAATCACGGCGATCTTGTTAGCGCCGACTTCCTTTAAGGTCACGTCGAACTCGGTCTTCTCCTCAGCGGCAGCGGCAGCGCCAGCAGCCGGACCGGCAACCACAGCAGCAGCAGCGGAAACACCGAACTTCTCTTCCATTGCCTTAACGAGCTCAACCACATCCATAACGCTCATCTGGGCAATCGCTTCAATGATTTCATCCTTAGATAAAGCCATTTTTAATTTTCCTTTAAATCGTTGCAGGACTTTGTCCTGTGAAAAACAAAAAGTAAATGTGTGCTCTTATCAGCTGATTAAGCAGCAGCGCCGCCTTCAGCCTCGAGCTTGTCAGCATAAGCCTTGACAGTACGTGCCAGCTTGCCGGCTGCCGCTTCCTTGAGGGTAGCGAGCAGGTGGGCGATGCCTTCCTCGTAGGTAGGCAGCGAGGCGAGCACATCAATGTCTTTGCCTTCGTAGAACTTGCCCTCGAAGGCCAGCGCCTTGACCTGGAACTTATCGTTGGTCTTGGCAAACTCCTTGAAGATGCGAGCAGCGGCGCCCGGATGATCTAAGGACAGACCAATGATGGTCGGGCCCTTGAAGGCATCCTTCATGCACTCGAACTCGGTGCCCTCAACGGCACGAGCGAGCAGCGTATTGCGCACAATGTGCAGATACACATTGTTTTCGCGGCACTGCTTACGGAGTTTGGTCATCTGGACAACTTCGATGCCGCGAGAATCGGCAACTACAGCTGACACAGCTTTTTTGGCTACTTCGCTGACACTGGCGACAATCGCCTTCTTGTCTTCGATATTCAATGCCATTTTTAGCAGTGACTCCTGGAATATTCGACAAGGCATCACCTTGCCGAACGTACACCCTTACGGGTACCTACCGGAAATCAGTCCAAAGGAAAATCCTTTAGGAGCTGTTCCGCCTGCGCAGGATGATTAAGGATACTTCCCCCTGCGGTCTTTGGTGGGAGTAAGCTCCCGGCCAAAATCTTTTATTTAAGGCGCCCTAAGTATCCATAAAGCGCCTTGACGCCTAAGGCTAAATTAAGCCTGAGCTGCCGCACCGTCGGTCTTTAAGGTGGACTTATCCACGCTGATGCCGCCGCCCATAGTGGTGGAGACACAGACCTTCTTAATAAAGGTGCCCTTAGCAGCCGCCGGCTTCGCTCTGACGATAGCGGCTAATAAGGCGTTTAAGTTATCGGTTAAATCAGCCACCGAGAAGTTGACCTTGCCGATGGAAGCCTGAATCACACCGGTCTTGTCATTACGGTAACGCACCTGACCGGACTTAGCATTCTTCACTGCAGTAGCAACGTCACGGGTCACAGTACCGACCTTCGGGTTCGGCATTAAGCCGCGCGGACCTAAGATCTGACCTAACTGGCCGACCACGCGCATCGCATCCGGAGAAGCGATGACAACATCAAAGTCCATCATGCCCTTCTTAACTTCAGCGGCCAGCTCATCCATACCAACTAAATCGGCACCGGCAGCCTTAGCCTGCTCGGCAAGCTCACCCTGGGTGAACACGGCGACACGGACCGTGCGGCCATTGCCGTGCGGCAGCACGGTAGCGCCGCGGATGTTTTGATCGGACTTGGTCGGATCAATGCCTAACTGAATAGCAACGTCCACGCTCTCTACGAACTTGGCCTGCGGGCACTTTAATAAAGTCTCAAAAGCCTCAGTGATGCTGTACTCACGAGTTCTGTCGATGATGGAACGGATTTCCTTCATGCGCTTGGATAACTTAGCCATGGATTAATCCTCCACCTGAATGCCCATGGAACGGGCAGTACCGCCAATCGAACGGGCAGAAGCTTCTAAATCTGCACCAGTCATATCAGGCTCCTTGGTCTTGGCGATCTCTAAGAGCTGAGCATGGGTGATCTTACCTGCGCTTTCCTTACCCGGCTTGTGCGAAGCTGACTGAATGCCGACAGCCTTCTTAATTAAGAAGGAAGCCGGAGGAGTCTTGGTAACGAAGGTGAAGGACTTGTCCTGGTAAACGGTGATCACCACCGGAACCGGAGCACCCTTTTCCATCTTGGCAGTCTGGGCGTTGAAGGCCTTGCAGAACTCCATGATGTTGACGCCGTGCTGACCTAAGGCCGGGCCAACCGGAGGAGCAGGGTTAGCGCTACCCGCGCCGACCTGCAGCTTGATGTAGGCAGTAACTTTCTTTGCCATTTAAAAAATCCTCAAAATTGGGTATTATCGCGTAAGAACGCTTCCCGATAGACAGTTAGCAACTGTCCTGTGTGTTTTGTACACACAGAAAACCTGAATATTATATCTTAATTTTGCCTGCGGCGATCATCTTTTCGCTTTTTTCTGCAGTTTTTCTCACATGCGGATGTTGCAAAGTGCCAACCGACTCACAACCGCCCTGCCGCTGTTGCACTAATTGAGCGCAGCGCGGGATCCCTAACTCACAGCCTTGGGGCAAAATCGGTTAAACTAGCAGGCGGTTTTTTCACTGCAAGCATCAATTTACAGCCTTTTCATTGAGCCACGGCCATGGATAATATCTTTCTGCAGATGGCGATTTTGTTTGTCATCATCGCGGTAGGCTTCCTCGCGCGCAAATGTAAGCTGCAAGATCATGAATTTGATCGCATGTTGTCGCGCTTTATCATTAATATCTCCTGCCCCTGCCTAGTCATTTCCTCAGTGCTCGGCGATAAAGTTCCGCCCAAGGAATTAGTACTGCCGCTCATTGCGGTCGGGATTGCCTCTTACGTTGCTATTTTGCTGCTATCTTGGCTGTGCGGCCGCTTCTTTACGCGCAAACGCGAAGAACAGGGTCTGTACGCCTTCATGCTACTCTTTGGTAACGTCGGCTTTATCGGTTATCCCGTCGTCGCGGCTATTTTCGACAGTCAGGCGATTTTCTTTGCCTCGGTGCTTAATTTTGCCAACTCGCTGTTCATTTTTTCTGCTGGCCCCCTACTCATCTCTGGACAATCCACACTACAACATCACAAAATCTCGTTGCGCTTTCTCATCTCGCCGATGATGTGCGCCAGCTATATTTCAATTGCCTTAGTAATGTTGCAGTATACCGGCTGTCCGCGCATTATCCGCGAGCCGCTGCAGCTGCTTGGCAGCATCACAGTACCCGGCGCGCTGCTTATCATCGGCTCATCAATTGCTCAAATGCCGCTGCGGCAGATTTTAGGTAATCCGGGCATTTATGCCATGTGCGCCAGCCGTTTGTTCATCCTGCCGCTTATCGTCTATTTCTTTAGCATGCTGTTTACCGACAGTGCGCTGGTCATTACCATCAATACGGTACTCTTTGCCATGCCGGTTGCCACCATCGGCGTGATGCTGTGCTTGCTGGCCGGACGCGATGAAATGCTGATGGCTAAGGCTGTTTTCATTTCCACGCTGCTGTCGATGCTGACTATCCCCTGCGTGGTTATCGTAGTGCAGCAGCTAAACCGCATAATGGGCTTGAGCTAAACTTAATTCGCTACAATTCCATTGTAACTTAAGGCAATGCCGCAAACTTAGCTTGACCGCAGCGTGAGCGTAAGTTCATCGTCAAGAACAAACTCGTGTGCACGGGTTCAGTCCATAAGGAATACTGCGGCATTACTAGTGACATCCTCGCGTAAGCTAAAGCTTACGGCCCTTCCGGGAGACGACTCCTCAGCGAGTCTGCAATCCCGGCTATCCGGGCAAGTCCTGCCCTTCTGATGTTCTCTGAGGCAGCCGCTTCATCCGCGCAGCGAAGCTACGCGGATGAAGCGGCCTGTTTATATAAAAAACTAACGGCACGGAGAGCTAAGCGCCACCGTGCCGCTAAGAATGACCCCAATAAGGCGGAGTCTCCTGCTGCCGCGTCAAAAGGCGGCAGAAGCTATTACTAAATTAGTTATTACCGACCGAAATTTCCTTCATATCGGACATGTAGGCGCGCAGCTTGCGACCCACCACTTCAATCGGGTGATTGTAGATGGACTCATTGCACTTGATGAGCTCAATATTATCCACGCTGTTGTCGCCTTCCATGCCCTTGCCGATGACATCGGTGCCCTGACGGGACATGAAGTCACGCAGCAGCGGAATAGCCACATTAGCAAACAGATAGTTGCCGTACTCTGCGGTATCGGAAATCACTACGTTCATCTCATACAGACGACGGCGAGCGATAGTGTTGGCAATCAGCGGCAGCTCATGCAGCGACTCATAGTAGGCCGACTCCGGGTAAATTCCAGACTTAGTCATGGTCTCAAAGGCAAGTTCAATGCCGGCCTTGCAGAAAGCTACCATTAAGATGCCCTTATCGAAGTATTCCTGCTCAGAGATCTTCTCGGCACACTCCGGGGCAGTCTCAAAGCCGGACTTGGCAAAATTCTCACGCCAAGTATGCAGCTTGACATCGCCATTGGCCCAATCTTCCATCATTACGCGCGAGAACTCGCCGCTTTCGATGTCATCCATATGCTTTAAGTACAGGTCGCGCATGATGTCCTTGAGCTCAGCAGCCAGCTCGCAAGCCTTCAGCTTAGCCGGGTTGGACAGACGATTTAACATATTGGTGATGCCGCCTTGCTTTAAAGCTTCACAAATGGTTTCCCAGCCGTACTGCAACAGCTTGCAGGCATAAGCCTTGTCAATGCCCAGCTCCACCATACGGTCAAAGCACAGGATAGAAGCGGCCTGCAGCACGCCGCACAGAATGGTCTGCTCACCCATTAAGTCGGACTTAACTTCAGCCACGAAAGAAGATCTTAAGCAGCCGGCACGATCGCCGCCTAAAGCCGAAGCCCAAGCTTTAGCAATTGCCCAGCCTTCACCCTTCGGGTCATTTTCCGGATGGACAGCCAGCAAGGTCGGGGTACCAAAGCCGCGACGATACTCCTCACGCACCTCAGTGCCTGGTGCCTTCGGGGCGACCATGACTACGGTCAGATCTTTTCTAATCTGCTGACCGACTTCAACGATATTGAAACCATGCGAATAGCCGATGGCAGCGCCTTCCTTCATTAAAGGCATAATGCTTTCAATCACATTGGAATGCTGCTTATCCGGGGTTAAGTTAATCACTAAATCAGCCGTCGGGATCACCTGCTCGTAGGTGCCGACCTTAAAGCCGTTTTCGGTAGCACGCTTGAAGGAAGCACGCTTTTCATCGATGGCGGCCTGACGCAGCGCATAAGCGACATCCAGACCGGAATCACGCATGTTCAGACCCTGATTGAGGCCCTGCGCACCGCAGCCGACGATAACGACTTTCTTGCCCTTGAGGAAATTGCAGCCGTCCGCAAACTCGGAGCGATCCATCAGCTCGCAGCAGCCTAACTGAGCCAGCTTCTGGCGTAAGTTCAGCGTGTTGAAATAATTTGCCATGATGAAAAAACCTCTTAAATATAAGCAAATAACCTTGGGTTTATGGTTTAACGTTGCAGTCAGCATAGCACATATTTTGATATGTGCAACATAATTTTTTATATATTGCATTTTATGCAAGACATCTCACAATTCACGCTATAATGTGGCCTACCACCTAGTTGAAAATAAGGATCGCCTGTGATTAATTTGGACGACGCCGCCGCCTTTGTACGCATCTGTGAAACTGCTAATTTGACCCGCGCGGCGCAGCTGACGCAGGTCAGCCCTTCTACCTTAAGCCGCTCGCTTAACCGTTTAGAGGAGACGTTGCACGTCAAATTGTGCACCCGCGATCAAAAAGGCATTGCACTGACCGCGGCTGGGCGGCACTTTCGCGATTTTGCGGTGAACTGCCTGCAGGACTATCAGGCCATGCTCACCGAGCTTGAAGTCAGTGAAAACCCATTGTCCGGGGCAGTGAAAATCTACTGCTCGGTATCGGCGTCCTACATTTTTATTCCGCGCCTGCTCTCTGAGCTGCGGCTTGATCATCCGCAAATTGAAGTCAGCCTTGAGACCGGCGATCCGGCCAATGCGCTGGAGCTGCTCTCTGGCGACGGCATTGATTTCGTGATTGCGGCACTGCCGGACAAACTACCCGAATCCATTCTGGCGGTGCCATTAGTTACCTTCCCGTTAGTGCTAATTGCCCCTAAAGCGCCAGTCCATCCGCTTGTAGGCTGCACCAGTAGCGGCTATGACTTAAGTGCCGCCCCCTTTATCTTGGCTGAACATGGACAGCTGCGCTACGAAGTTGATGCTTGGTTTAAAGCCCAACAGCTAAAACCCAATATCTATGCCGAAGTTGCCGGCCACGAGGCCATCGTCAGCCTGTGTGCCTTAGGTTTTGGCCTAGCAATTGCGCCCAAACTCGTCGTTGATCTGTCCCCCTTTAAAGGAGATGTGGTAACCCTGGATGCCCCCAAGCTTCCCGATTTTCGTCTGGCGCTATGCTGCCGGCAATCCCGCGCTCACGAGCCGATTTTGGCAGCCTGCATCAAAGTGGCAGCCAAGAGTGCCCCCACTTTCAGTGCAGATCTGACGCGCCGCCGCTTGCTTACGCTCTAAAACGGCATATATCTGCGGAATATCGCCCGGAAAAAGGTGCTCAAGGCCTAAATTCTGCGCTTTAGGATTTGCGCCAAACGGTGCTTTCTCTTACTATTTGACACAGATAATTTTCAGTCTTGAGCGGGGCAGCGGTGTTGCCCTGCAGCTATAGAGGAGAAACTCATGCTCAAAGACATCAATCCGACTACTACTGCGGCGTGGCAGGCTTTAAGCGCTCATTTTGCCACGACTAAGAGTCGCACCATTAAGGAATTATTCGCCGCCGATCCTGATCGCTTCAATAAATTCTCGCTGCGCTTGGGCGACGATCTATTAGTTGATTTCTCCAAAAACATAGTCGACGCCAAAACTATGCAGCTTTTGCTCGATTTGGCCAAAGAGTGCGATGTAGCCGGTGATATTGAAGCCATGTTCAATGGTGAGAAGATTAACCGCACCGAAGATCGCGCAGTGCTGCATACGGCGTTGCGCAATTTCTCAGGTAAGCCGGTATACGTAGACGGCAAGGATGTCATGCCGGACGTACAGCGCGTGCTTGCTAAAATGAAGGATTTTAGCAATAAGGTCATTTCCGGTGAGTGGAAAGGCTATACCGGCAAGGAAATTACCGATGTAGTCAATATCGGCATCGGCGGATCGGACTTAGGCCCGTGCATGATCACTGCCGCGCTGACTCCGTATCACAGCCGCCTCAAGGCGCACTTCGTCTCCAATATTGACGGCACCCACATTGCAGAAACCTTGAAGCAGTGCAATCCTGAGACCACGATGTTCCTGATTGCCTCTAAGACCTTCACCACCTTAGAGACCATGACCAATGCCCACACCGCCCGTGACTGGTTCTTAAAGATCGCCGGCGACGTCAAGCATGTGGCCAAGCACTTCGTCGCGCTGTCCACTAATACCGCCGAAGTGACCAAGTTCGGCATTGACCCTGACAATATGTTCGAGTTCTGGGACTGGGTGGGCGGCCGCTACTCTTCGTGGTCAGCTATCGGTCTGTCAATTGCCTTAGCCTGCGGCTACGACAATTTCGAGCAGTTCTTAAAGGGCGGCTTTGCGATGGACGAACATTTCCGTCACACTCCGCTTGAGAAGAACATTCCGGCGATCTTGGCCTTAATCGGGCTGTGGTATAACAATTTCTACGGCTATGCCACTGAAGCGATTTTACCTTACGATCAGTACATGTACCGCTTCCCGGCCTACTTCCAGCAGGGCAATATGGAATCAAACGGTAAGAGCGTTGATCGCAACGGTAATCCGGTGGATTATCAAACCGGCCCCATCATTTGGGGTGAGCCGGGAACCAACGGCCAGCATGCGTTCTATCAGCTGATCCATCAGGGCACCAAGGTCATTCCGTGCGATTTCATCGCCCCGGCCCGTACCCACAATCCGCTGGGCGATCACCACGTCAAACTGTTATCCAATTTCTTTGCCCAAACTGAAGCTTTAGCCTTCGGCAAGACGCGCGAAGAAGTGATTGCTGAGTTTGAAAAGAAGGGCAAGCAGCCTGATGAATATCTGCCGGTTGTGCCGTTTAAGGTGTTCAACGGCAATCGTCCGACCAACTCCATTTTAGTGAAGGAAATTACCCCGTTCACCTTAGGCGAGCTGATTGCGCTGTACGAGCATAAGATCTTCGTGCAGGGCGCTATTCTCAACATCTACACCTTCGATCAGTGGGGTGTAGAGCTGGGCAAGCAGCTGGCGATGCGCATCATTCCGGAGCTGACCTCCGATGAGCAGATTACAAGCCACGACAGCTCAACTAACGGCCTCATCAATGCTTACAAAGCGATGAAGTAAGCGCCAAGCTCAATCCGCCGCTGCTGCAAGGCAGCGGCATCCATGCAAAAGCCGCCTCCGGCACGCTGCCGGAAGCGGCTTTAGTCTGCATCACACTAAGTTTACGCTACGCGCCGTACGCTTCGCGATAACGCTCCATGGCCGGAAGATGGCACTTTAGGATCGGGTCATCATTTAAGTAGCGCAGCAGATCCTCAAAGTTAATGATGGAAATGATGTCGATACCTAAATCGCCCTTAGCTTCATCAATCGCGCTAATGTCGCCATTACCCTTTTCCTGCCGGTTAAGCGCAATTAAGGCCGCCTTAAAGTTCGCCCCCGCCTTCTTAATAATGCCATCGGCCTCATGAATCGCGGTGCCGGCAGTGATGACGTCATCAATAAGCAGTACATCCCCGACTAAGGTGGCACCCACTAAGCTACCGCCTTCACCATGATCTTTAATTTCCTTACGGTTAAAGCACCACGGCACATTGATGCCATGATCAGACGCGAGCGCCATCGCCGTCGCACAGCACAGCGGAATGCCCTTATAAGCAGGACCGAACAGAATGTCAAAGGACAGGCCGGAGTCAATCAGCGCTTGAGCATAGCAGGAACCGAGCACCGCCAGATCCGCACCGGTACAGAAAGAGCCGGCATTAAAGAAATACGGACTGACACGGCCTGACTTTAAAATGAAGCTGCCGAACTTGAGCACGCCCTTGTCTAAGGAAAGCTCAATGAATCTGCGCTGGTAATCCTGCATTTTTATATCCTCAAGTATACAGTTAGCGAAATTTACCTAAGCTTCATTGTAGCCTAAAAGCGCGAGGCATGCTTTACGCTACGCACGCGTCATTCGTGAAAAAATGGCCGCAACCGGCTTAATATCGGTAAACTACAGCCCTAGGCAGTGCTTACAACACTCAAAATACCGCTGCTATCTACGGCCCAAGCCCGATTTGGCAGCGTCTTTAGCATGTATAACAAAGGATTAATTATGTCCAGCATCAAAAGCATGACCGGCTTTGCATCGGTACGCATCAATCTGCCGCAGGGACAGCTTGGCTTTGACCTAAAATCCGTCAACAGCCGTTACTTGGAAATTAACTTAAAGCTTCCAGATAATTTCAAATATTTAGAAGGCCGCCTGCGCAGTGAGATCGCGGCGCAGGTGCTACGCGGTAAGGTTGAAGTGGTAATGCTCTTTATCCCCAGTCCGCGGGCCGGCCTGGCCTTAAATGAGCCGCTACTTAATGCTTTAGCCGGAGCGCTGCAGCAGATTAAGGATAAAGTTCCGCAGGGCAATATCGATCTGATGCAGCTTTTGCTCTACCCCGGAGTAATTGCAGAAAACGCCGCCTTACGCGACGAGCTGGACGCTGCGGTACTCAATGCACTCAAACAGGCGCTAAGTGAGCTAATTGAGCAACGCCGGCATGAGGGGGAAAGGTTGCAGCACGTATTGCTTACCAAGCTTACGGCCTTGGAATACGCGCTTTGCCCGGTAACGCAGGCGCTTAATAACTTAGTGGCACAGGAGCGCGAGCGCCTGCAGCGGCGGCTTGACGAGCTTAAAATCGATGTGGATCCGGCACGTTTGGAACAGGAGGTGGCGCTTTTGGCGCAGAAGGCGGATATTGCCGAAGAACATGACCGCCTGCATTCGCATATTACCGCTGCACGCAATATCCTGCAGCAAGGCGGCAGCGTTGGCAAGCGTCTTGATTTTCTGATGCAGGAGTTTAATCGCGAGGCCAATACCTTGGCAGCTAAAGCTTCAAGCTTAGAGCTAACCCATACGGCAGTTGAGCTTAAAGTTTTAATTGAGCAGATGCGCGAACAGGTACAAAACCTAGAGTAGCGCGCCCTAATCCAGCCCCATTTCGTTTTTGGCCAAGAGCATGATACGGCTTAACATATGCTTGAAGAGTGACGGCACACTGTCCGGGCCGCGCTGTTGCATTTCATGGAGTACCGCCAGCGCCAGCCCGGGCTTACTCTTTTTATGCACCGCCTGCTCAATGATTTTATCGGCATGCAGGTTGCGGCACTGCGCCGCTGACAGGCCGGCAGCCTGTTGATAGACCGCAGCAAAGCCGTTGACATAGAGAAAATGCTCAATATCCAAATGCGGCAGTACGGTTAAATGCTCTTTAAGCCGCGCTTTACCGACAAAGCCCTGCACGCTCTGCCCGTAGCGCTGCCCCGCATCATCACCGTCCGTCAGCACGTAAAAGGAAATACCCAGCGAGCTGGCAAGCCGCATTAAAGGATGTAGCCCGCATTGGGCGAATTCGACCATGCGGATGCCCTCACAGGCCAGCGCCAGCCCTAAGATAGCGGCCATCTCATTGATAAGCCAAATCTCGGTTTCACCTTCCACTAAGATCCAGCAGCGGGCAAATAAAGTCATCGGGCGGTTCAGGCGAATATGAAAGGCGATGCGTCTAAGATCGTCCGGGCTTAAGCAATTGTCCGGCACCGCATAGCAGCGGGTATCATAGTACTGTCGGCACAAACGGCGCAATGAAAACAGCGGAATGGCGGAAATTAAGTCGCCGGAGTTAGTGGTCACAATTTTCTGCACCGGTACATGCTCAACGACCGACCAGAAAGACAGCAAGAGCGACGGATGAAAGCGTCCTTCAATATCCTCAAGGATAAGAATCGGCCGCGCGAGAGCATCCAACTGCCGTTCACCTTTAGATAAAAACAGCACTGAGGCAAACAACACCGCCAGAATTTTTTCTTTATTGAGCGTATTGCTTTTAAGCGAGGATTTAAGCGAAGCCAATGATTCCAGCGACACCGGCCGCGTGACCATTTCCTTGAGACTGCGCTCGCGAATGCGGCCTTTGCGGAATAAATGCTGATTGTGCCCGTAAGAGGATAGATATTTCTGTGCAATTTGATTGATGGTGTTAAGCCCGGCAACGATTTCGCCGGCGCTGACTTCCTCACTGTGTTCTAAATCCGACAGCAGCTTAGTAAAGTTGGCGATTTCCGGATCATCGCTGCAGCTATCGTCACTGCCGCTTTGTTCGCACAGCGACAGCGTACGACTGTCGCGCAGCCGCAGCACCGGATTCATCATAATAAGCTGTTGCAGGATACGCTCAGTGGGACAGTCAATCGTTTTGCCGTGCTGATCGATAAGATAATGCTCGGTAATGAAAGTATCGCCCTTTGCGTAGCCTAAAGCCTGCCAGTGAATGCGGTATAAACCGTCGCCGCACAACTGCCAGGCCGGCTGCAAGGCCTGCAAGCGACGTGATTTCTGCAGCACTCCATAGCCTGGTTCACAGAAAATCAGATCAATAGCTAAAAACGGAGCTTCTTTAACGAAAACATCCTGTCTAACAAAGTCATAGTCATCTAAGAAAAGTTGGCGCAGCGGCTCGGACAACGGAGCTACATCCTCATCCTCCGCCAAAACGCCCAACTCTGCCTGCGGCGCGGTCTCCCCAAGCTTGCCCGCAAAATTAAGCGGCGGACGCGTCGACACTTTGCTACTGCGCTGACTGCGGCGCAGCGCGCGCGAGGTACGTTCATGCTGTTCAGTATCGGAGCTTAGATGCAGTTCAATCGGGATATATAGATCGTCTTTTTCAAAGCGGCAGATGCGCCCCTGCCCCAGCATCAGATAAAGCGCACTTAATAAAGATGATTTACCCCAGGCATTCTCACCGATAAGCACGGTACTGCCCTGCTCGAAGCTGACCTTTAAATGACGCAGGCCGCGGAAATTAGTAATTTGACAGGACTGCAGATACATCTTGTTCTCTCATCACGCGAAATTGACTCTAAGCTGGCGGCAGGTTAGCTACCGGCCTTAAGGAGCTACTCCTGCAGCCGCTGTCGGGAGCTTGCACACATCAATAAAAGCGCTACAGCCCGTAAGCGTCTGCAACTCGGCTACGCTGAGCTTGACGGCACTGTGACTATTGCCGCCTGCCGGGTAAATGATCGAAAAACGCTGCAGCGAGGCATCTAAATACACTTTAACCCCGTCCTTGCAGGCAAACGGGCATACCCCGCCTGCGGCAAAGCCGACTAATTCCTCCAAGCGCTCACGCGGACACATCATGGCTTTGCAGTGGAAAAAACCTTTATACTTGTGATTATCAACCTTAGCATCGCCGGCGGCTAAAATTAACACAGGCTGATCTTCCACCAAAAAGCTTAGAGTTTTAGCAATCTGCGCCGGAGCGCAGTGCAGAGCGGCGGCTGCTTCTGCCACCGTAGCGCTTGACGTTGACAAATCAATGTAACGATCACCAAAACCGCGCGCGCTCAAATATTCCAAAACCGGGTTCATATTACATTAATCCATGTATAACAAATAGTTGCACAATGTTCCGCCGCCTTTTCTGGACAACGCAGCGCATTTTTCGCCACATCTGCCGCTGGCGCTGCGCCCAAGCCTAAGGCATAAAGGCGGGCTTTCATCAACTAATGATAGCAAAAGCCAGTGCCGCTGACGTTGCCGCACATTCCAAGGCGGCGCCAAGCTTTCGCCACAGCGGCAGCTATCTGCCCCGCAGCGCTAACACTGGCGTGCGCTGACCCTTTTTTACCGCATGCGCCTTATCCTCGCGCTTTGGCGATGCATGGATTTTTTACCGCCAAACGGCAGTTTAAATATCTGCAACCTTTAGGGCTATTGCATCAAGCCAAATTAAAGATGGCGATATGGCAAAACGCGCGTAGGCAAATGCCTAGCCTGAGCGCGGCCGCTCCGGCGAATTTTGCACGTATACCGTCAATTACGGACTAATTAACGTGCTGAGCTCAAACATTTTTCCTATAATTATGCAATAAAACCCCCTAGCGTGCAGGAACATTAGATCCCCAATAACCATGATGCAGGAACCGACTTTAGGCTATACGCGTTGCGGTGATCCCCGCGGCATGCCGCTGTGCATTATTCACGGCTGGGGGCTTGATTCCACCTTCATGCGGCCGATTGCGCGCATGTTTCCGGAGCGCGATGTTTACCTTATCGATCTGCCAGGCTACGGGCAGAGTTATGATTTAGCTCCCTTAAGTGCTGATTTTGAGCGCAGCGTAGCAGCTTTAGCCCGCACCCTGCCACCGTCTGCAGATGTAATCGCCGCTTCGCTGGGCGCTTTGTATGCCATCAAAGCGCTGGCGCATGTGGCAGCTCCGCAGGCTTCATCCTTAATTACGGTATGCTCAAATGCCCGCTTTCCCGGAGATCCGACGTGGCCGGGCTTTAGCTCCGAGTTAATTTATAAATGCCGCACCCTGCTGACGCCGACACGTTGCAAGCGGCTGCTGCATTTATTCATCAAGCTACAGCTTATTGACCCGCACGCCGATCATGCGACCTTCTTAAAAGAAAACTTAGAGCACTGCCGCCTGCCGAGCTACGAGACTTTAATGAACGGCATTAATATCGCAAGTTACGCTGATGTACGCGCTGAGCTTAAATATCTGAAGCTCCCTTGTCTGCAGCTCTTTGGCGCCAAAGATAGATTAGTGCCCGCCGCGCTGACCTATGCCCTTGAACGCGCGCAATTGCGCTCAAGCTATATCTTCGTCAATTCAGGTCACAACCCCTATCTGACTGAGCCGCAGCTATTTGAGCGGATCGTGCGCGAGTTTTTCGATAAAGTGCATAGCTTTCTGCGCTAAAGCCCTATGCGCTTAGAAGCGCTGCCTGCAAGAGCCATCCTTGTCTGAAGTAATCTGCGGTCAAAACGCCGTCAGAGCGATGGCAAGTTTAGCTTACGGCAATCTTGTTTTTTGTATATGATCACATTTTTAGCTTTAATTCAGTCCCGATTACTGAAGAATGCGCCCATGGCGGCCGATAAAGAAGTAACGGGTTAATGTCATAGTAAATGGAGGCGTTATGGAAATTGCAGGCAACTATACCGTCAGCGTAGCGCCACCAGCGTTTCAGCTGGCCACTGAAGAGGCCAAGCGCGACACCAAACTGCGCGAACAAATCCCTGAACCTAAACCTGCAGAGCGTGCTGCAGCGCAAAGCCGCAGCGCCGACGAGCGCGGCGGCGCGATGTCAGCAAGTTCCACCCTTGCGGCGCAGAATGCGGCACAAGTCGAATCAGGCCGGCGCAGTTTAACCGAGCTCAGCGCGCAAAAGCGGCGCGACGACGAAAAGGGTGCGGGTAAGGGCACGGCAAAGCTTAACGCACCGGACGCGCCTGCGCCCCGCACGCCTAGCGTTACCCCTAAGGATGCCGCATCAACTGCGCCGCGATCGTCGCTTACCGCTGCGAGTACCCCTGCCGCAGCCAGCACCGCACTGGCGCAGTTCGCCGCGCTTGACCGTGCGTCAGCCGTGCCTTCAGGCAACGCAGCGTCAAGCCAGGCTCGTTATCGTAAAAGCAGCGATGAGGCGGATAACTCCGCCGGTGCAGTGATTGCGCGGCGCTACAATCAAACTACCGCGCTGCAGCGACGTGGCACGCAGCTTGACCTTTCGGTGTAAAGCGCCTTTTAGCGCATCATGCTCTTTAAATATTCCTGCTCCACCGCCTTAGGGTCCAAATCTGCGG
Organism: uncultured Succinivibrionaceae bacterium; assembly: GCA_944390105.1. Classification (GTDB taxonomy): domain Bacteria; phylum Pseudomonadota; class Gammaproteobacteria; order Enterobacterales; family Succinivibrionaceae; genus Avisuccinivibrio. The sequence continues at coordinate 12,988 of CALXOV010000009.1, read as the reverse complement.
CAGCCGCCACATCGGCAGCAATATCCTCAGCATCGGGCTCTAAGTCATGGGTTTGCATCTTCTCTTCAACAAACCAGTCCGGCTTATCATAGGCAATCTTGTTGACATACCACAACCGCACCCCTTTAGGCGTCTGCACCGCGGCATCATCCCCCGCGGATTTACCCAATAGCGCCCGTGCCATCGGTGAATCGATGGAAATGTAATTGGAGCGTCCGAAAATCTCATCGCCTCCGACAATTCTAATCTGCAGCAGCGAGCCGTCATCATCGGCCTCAATTTCCACGTAGGCACCGAAAAAGACGCGGCCATCTTGCTGCGGACTGTGCTCGACCACCTGCAGAGTGTTCATGCATTTGCGCAGATAGCGCACACGCCGATCAATCTGCGCCAACAGGCGCTTGTTGTACTGATAATCAGCATTTTCTGAGCGATCCCCGAGGCTTGCTGCCCAGGCAACCTTCTGCGTCACCTCTGGGCGTTTGGTCAGCCACAGAAAATCCAGCTCGGCATGCAAGGCATCATAGCCCTCACGCGTAATATAAGGCTTTCCCATTCTTGCTACCTTCAGCAACCGTTAACTGCGGATTTTCACGCCGCAATTTTTGACTACATAATTTTTGACTACATAAATGAAAAAACCCGGCCATGAGGCCGGGTTCTTTTAACGATTTCGCAGTGAAATCAGCTTAGAGCTGCGGGCCTGCCTTAACTAAGTCACCGCCTAAGCTCTCGAACTTCTTGAAGTTCTTGATGAAGCGGCCAGCTAAGTCCTTAGCCTTCACATCCCACTCAGCCGGATCCGCATAGGTGTTGCGCGGATCGAGGATGTTGGTATCAACACCCGGCAGAGCGGTCGGTACCTTGAAGGAGAAGTACGGAATGGTCTTGGTTTCAGCCTTATCGATGGAGCCGTCTAAGATGGCGTCGATAATGCCGCGGGTATCCTTAATGGAGATACGCTTGCCAGTGCCGTTCCAGCCGGTGTTGACTAAGTAAGCCGAAGCACCGGAGGCATTCATTCTCTTGACCAGCACCTGAGCATAGGTGGTCGGCGGCAGAGTTAAGAAGGCAGCGCCGAAGCAGGAAGAGAAGGTCGGGGTCGGCTCGGTAATACCGCGCTCGGTACCAGCTAACTTAGCGGTGAAGCCGGACAGGAAGTAGTACTGAGTCTGATCCTTATCGAGGATAGAGACCGGAGGCAGCACGCCGAAAGCGTCAGCGGATAAGAAGATCACGCGCTTGGCAGCCGGAGCCTTGGAGACCGGACGTACAATCTTTTCAATGTGGTAAATCGGGTAAGAAACACGGGTGTTCTCGGTGACGGACTTGTCAGCAAAGTCGATCTTGCCGTTGGCATCCACAGTCACGTTCTCAAGCAGAGCATCGCGCTTGATGGCAGCCCAAATATCCGGCTCATTCTCCTTGGACAGGTTAATAACCTTAGCGTAGCAGCCGCCCTCGAAGTTGAACACACCCTCGTCATCCCAGCCGTGCTCGTCGTCGCCGATTAATAAGCGCTTCGGATCGGTGGACAGGGTGGTCTTGCCGGTGCCGGACAGACCGAAGAAGATAGCGGTATTCTCACCGTTCAGATCGGTGTTAGCCGAGCAGTGCATCGCAGCGATGCCCTTGAGCGGGAGGTAGTAGTTCATCATGGAGAACATGCCCTTCTTCATCTCACCGCCGTACCAGGTGTTGAGAATGACCTGCATGCGCTCGGTTAAGTTGAAGACGACCGCAGTCTCGGAGTTGAGGCCTAATTCCTTGTAGTTATCAACCTTAGCCTTAGAAGCATTGATGACCACGAAATCCGGGGTGAAGCTCTGCAGCTCTTCAGCGCTCGGACGAATGAACATATTGGTAACGAAGTGAGCCTGCCAAGCCACTTCCATAATGAAGCGAACCTTTAAGCGGGTAGCTTCGTTAGCACCGCAGTAGGCGTCAACGACGTACAGCTTCTTGTTGCTGACTTCCTTAACGGCTAAGTCCTTGAGCACCTTCCAGGTCTCAGGGGTGACCGGCTTGTTGTCGTTCTTAAAAGCATCGCTGTTCCACCACACAGTATCCTTGGTGGTGTCATCCATCACGATGAACTTGTCCTTAGGAGAACGGCCAGTGTAAACGCCAGTCATGACGTTAACAGCACCCATCTCAGTCTCGACGCCCTTGTCGAAGCCGGTCAGATCTGCAGCAGTCTCAGCGGTGAACAGATCCGCGTAAGAAGGGTTGTGCACAATCTCGGTAGCAGTGATGCCTAAAGAAGCAAGCTCTTGAACTAAGCTCATTTTTTTCTCCACGCTTAAGGCAGGGGTCATTCCCTGCGTTACTCATTTAACTGAGCTCATTCTACCTGAAAAAACGCCGCAGGTTAAGCTCGTCAGACAATTTTCCAAACACTATTTTCCTCAGCTTTTCTGCGATAGGGCTCACACTCTCATGCAAAATTATCTGCCCCCATAGGCGGTTGCGCCGACCTCCGTTCAAACAAATCAAAAGTAAGGCCAACTTATTGTTTAAACGCTTTTTGTATTATCTATTTTAGATTTTTTCACCGAGATTAACCCCGTCCTGTGGACGCATGACGCCGCCTAAGTGCAGCTGCGGTGGCGCAAAGTGGTATGATCACAACAATTTTTTAATGACCGTGCTCGCATTTTTTACCTGCAAAGTCACTCTCTGAATGCGCTAGCTCGTTTGGAAATGAATAAATTTATCATAAGCTATATCTTGGCACGTTTTTTCACACGTCCTTGCGAAATTTTATTGCAAGGCGACGGCATTTTACACGGCCAAGGGCTCTGCTTTGCACAAGCGGCACTGCTATAATCAGCACAGCTAAAACCATGGGATGCATAAACATGAGCAAAATTACTGTTACGCCGCCTGCGCAGGCCTACTTCCGCAAGATCATTGAAAAGCAGAAGATGGACGGCTTAGCCATTCGCTTGACGGTGACCAATCCGGGTACGCCAGGCGTGGAATGCGGCATTTTATTCTGTCCCAAGGACTACATTACCCCTAACGATGAGCACTTCAAACTCGATGGTTTTGAAGTTGTCATTGATGCGGGGGTTACGCAGTTTTTGGATGAATCGTACATCGATATGGGCAAGGACGATAAGGGTGAGGATATCCTGACCTTCCACGCGCCGAATTTAAAGAAAAAAGTACTGCCTGAGGATGCAAGTTTATTTGATCAGGTAGCGCACTTTTTAAACAGCGTAGTCAACCCAAGCCTTGCTGGCCACGGCGGTGCCGTTGAGCTGGTAGAAGTTAGCGCTGACAATATCGTCAAAGTGCGCTTTTCAGGAGGCTGCATGGGCTGCTCGATGGTCGGCGCCACCTTGCATGACGGCATTGAAGCGCAGTTAAATCAAGCCTTTCCCGGGATGATTAAAGGCGTTGAAGACGTGACGGCCCATGCGGTAACCGATGCCACTTACGGCTAAGAAAAAAAAAAAGCCTAAACCTGCTGCCGCACCGATAACAGGCGGCAGTTATTCAGCGGTCAGCTCGCGGCCTAACAAGTCATAGGCCGCGGCGCGGCCGGATTTGCCGCAGCGCAGTACCGCATAAATTTCATCGCAGATCGGCATCTTGACGTGATGTTCCTGCCCCAAGCGATGCACAATCTCGGTCATGGTATAACCTTCAACCACCTGCCCAATCTGGGTCAAAGCCTCAGCGGCGCTCACGCCCTGCCCCAAGAGCAGACCAAAGCGGCGATTGCGCGACTGATTGTCCGTACAGGTAAGAATGAGATCGCCAAGGCCCGACAACCCCATAAAGCAGCGTTCAGTGGCGCCTAAGGCAGTACCTAAACGGATCATTTCAGCTAGGCCGCGCGTAATGAGCGCAGTACGAGCATTAGCGCCAAAGCCTAAGCCGTCCGACATGCCGGCGCCGATGGCAATCACGTTCTTGACCGCACCGCCCAGCTGCAGACCAATAAGGTCAGCGCTTTCATAAATGCGAAAGGACGGGGTGTGCAGCAGGCCAATCAGTTCATGCGATAGGGCAGCATCCGTACTTGCCAGCGCAATTGCCGTAGGCATGCCCTGTGCCAGCTCACGAGCAAAAGTCGGCCCCGAGAGCACAGCAAACGGCACTTTAGAGCCTAAGATATCTCGCGCCACTACTGATAAGAGCTGCCCGGACTGCAGGTCAAGACCCTTAGTGGCCCAAGCAATCGCCTGATCAGGCTGCAGCAGGGGCTGCACCGCCTGTAACGTCTCCTTAAAATTGTGGCTCGGCACCACCAAGAGCAACACACGGGCGGCTGCAACCGCTGTCGCTAAATCCGCGGTCACCTCAAGACTAGGCGGAAAGGGCAGATCTTTTAAATAGAAAGGATTTTGCCGCAATGACTGCATGGTTGCAGCCTTGTGCGGGCTGCGCGCATACAACAGCACGCGCTGCCCTTGAGAGGCCGCAGCCATGGCCAGCGCCGTGCCATAGGAGCCAGCTCCTAAAACGGATAAAGCGCAGCTAAACATGCCTATCTTGAAGCCCAAAAATTTAAACTTAGGCTACCGGCTCTTCCTTTTTGCCGTCTGCAGCGGCAGCTTCAGCCTGCTTCTTAGCCTCCTGCAGCTTGCGCACGCGATAGAGCTGCACAAAATCGATCGGAGTTAAGTTCAGGGCCGGGAAAGTGGCACGGTTGACTAAGTTGGAGATGCACTCACGCGCATACGGGAACAGAATGGTCGGAGCCATGGCGCCTAAAATCGCCTCGATCTCCTCGGTCTTAGTAATGTTGCGCAACACAAAGATACCAGCCTGATTAGCCTCGCAGATGTAGGCCGTCTTCTCGCCTACCGTGCAGGTCACCGTCACGCGCAGCACCACCTCATAGGAGGCGAGCTTAACAGGATCTTCGTCCTTGCTCTGCTCTAACAGCTTGCTCTGCGTCCCGAAGGTCACCTTTAAGGAAGGCTTCCACGGGGTGCGGAAGATTTCCGGCAGCTCGGGAGTCTCTAACGAGCAGTTCTTAGCATACAGACGAACCATTTCATATCCAGGACGCGCAGCAGCTGCCTGCTTTGCCTGATCGTTTGCCTGTGCATTCTGATTGTTTGCGTTATCGCTCATGATGTTTTTCCTAAAATAAAAAATTAACGCTTGGAGGTCAGCGGCAGATTAGCGGCATCCCATTCAAGGATCCCCCCATCAAGCACGTAGACCTGAGTAAAGCCGTTTTTCTTCAGTGCACGCGCACTATTGAAGCAGTCGGTATCATATTTGTCCTTGCCGACAATGATAACCGGCTTGTTTTTATTGCGCTCAATGCGCTGAAGCTTTCCGCTCTTAATATCAGCCGCCGTAACATTCACCGCATTGGCAATATGCCCCTGCCCGAATTTCTCGGCAGAGCGCACATCCACAAAAATGCCTTCCTGACGATTTACCATCAGCACTGCGCTGTTGGTCGTGGTTTTCTTAATACGGGCCGTCAGCAGCTTAAACTGTACGACAATCAACAGCACCAAAACCACAATCCAACCGCCGCACATCATGTAATGACGGGTAAAGAAAGCAGAAAACTGCTGCCATAAGTCCGGAGAGACTAACTCTGTCACAATTCACCTCAACGCTGGTTTAAGCCGGTTTCAAACAATTCGCAGATTTTAGCATATTGCAGGCGTTGGGCTCATACAATGCTGAAAAAGCGCCCCCGCGTGCAACAATTTACACGCAAATGCCGATCCACTTGTGCAAAAAGCTAGCACTTTCCCCCTGATTGACTTGCTAAATTTACACAAAGCGTACGACAATGAGCCCCCCATGCGCCAACCGGCATTATTGTCGGCCACAAGCATGTAAACCCAAATATTAACTAAAAAAAAGAACTGCTTTAAGGATCTTCACGCAAATGACCGCCAGTCATGCAAACAACGCCATTAAACTTGAAACCAATGGCGTCAACCCGGTGCCGGCAAGTGAGCGCTACGGCACGCCGTTTGGCGTATTCCCGATATGGTTTTCTTGGAACGTCTCCATCATGGGCATTGCCTACGGAATCTATGTTTATGGCCTTGGCATGAGCTTCATGCAGGCCATCGTATTCGGCGTTATTGGCTATTTTCTCTCAAGTACCTTAGTCGGCATCCTTGCCGTGGGCGGCCCACGCACCGGCCTGCCGACCTTAACCCAAAACCGGATTGCCTTCGGCTTTAGCGGCAATAAACTCCCCACCCTATTTGCCTACATTTCCAATATGGGCTGGAAAGTAACTATTATTACGCTTGCATCTACCACCGGAGCCGATCTCTTTGCCAAGCTGGCCCCCAATCTGTTTGCCAATGCTGACGGCACCTATACTACCGCCTGCTTAGTCGGCTGGTTCGTGGTAACCTTAGTGCTGTCGATGTCGGTGGCAGTATACGGTTATCAGCTCATTGTAAAAGTAGAAAAGTACATTGCCCTCATCACTGCAATAATGACAGTGATCTTTTTCTTTTTCATGATTCCGCATATCGACTTTGCCCATTTAGGACGCCACCCGAGCGCCGGCTTTTTAACCTGCATCGGCGGCGCGGTAATGGCTATGACCATGGTGGGACTTGGCTTTTTAAACTATGGCGGCGATTTCTGCCGTTATCTGCCGACTAATACAAAAGCCGGCGGTGTCATTTTCTGGACCTCCTTGGGCATCTCGCTGCCTGTCGCTATCTTACTTATCATGGGCGTACTCCTAGCTGACTCTAACCCCGATTTAGGTACCGCCGCTGCGGCGCAGCCGATTGCCGCACTGACCGCGATGCTGCCGTTTTGGTTCTACGTGCCTTTTAGCATCGTAATCATCATTTCGCTGTTGGCTGCTGCCATGACCGGCGTCTACAGCTCGGGACTGGCCTTAATGGCCTTAGGACTGCCGACTTCACGCGCGATGACTACCTTTTTAAATGCGCTCTTAATCGCCGGCGGTGCCTTTTATCTGCTGTTCATTTCCGACTCTTTCTTATCCACCTTCCAAGCCTTCCTTGCCACAGTATCGGTGGTGATGGGCTCGATGGGAGCAATTGTGCTAGTGGACTTTATCCGCCAGCGCCGCCTAAACTGGGACATTACGCTGGCCCAGCCCTCCGGCCAGGGCGGGCTCAACTACCGCTGGAGCGCGATGCTTTCGCTGATTGTAGCTAGCATCTTCGGCCTTGGCACCATTACCTCGGCCGATCCATATATTGCCAAAATTGTCGGCTTTTTATTAAGCGACGCAGCCAAACAGAGCGTCTTTGCCACCGCCAATGTCGGGGTCATTGTCTCAATGTTAGTCGGCGGCATGATGTACTATGTCATCACCTTTATGCTGCACAAACCTGTATTGCCGCCCAATTATCAGCCCAAGCCCAAAGCTTAAGCTTTTGCGCTATGATTCCCTCAGGGCGCTGCGGCAGCGCCCTCTTTTTTTCCCTGCGCACAACTGCCAATTAAGGAGAAATTTTCATGCAGGATAATGACAACAGCTCTCTCAAGCTTGAAACCAACGGCGTTAACCCGGTACCGCTCAATGAGCGCGGCGGCACACCCTTTCAAGTTTTCCCCGTCTGGTTTTCGTGGAATGTGTCCATCATGGGCATTGCCTACGGTATCTACGTCTACAGCTTGGGGCTTAGCTTTATGCAGGCAATTGTCTGCGGCATCCTCGGCTATTTTCTATCTAGTACCTTAGTTGGCGTGCAGGCCGTCGGCGGCCCACGCACCGGCCTACCGTCTTTAACGCAAAACCGCATTGCCTTCGGCTTTTTGGGCAATAAATTCCCCACTCTATTTGCCTATATCTCCAACATGGGCTGGCAGGTCATCATCATTACCCTGTCCGCCTCCACCGGTGCCGATCTCTTTGCCAAGCTGGTGCCAAGCTGTGCTCAGGCTGACGGCAGTCCGACGCTGGTCTGCCTATTTGGATGGTTTGTAGTAGTGTTGGCCTTAGTTATGACCGTCGCCATTTACGGCTATCAGCTGATTGTGCGGGTGGAAAAATATATCGCGATTGTCACTTCCTTCATGACGGTAGTGTTTTTAGGACTGATGTTTCCCCATATTGAGCTGTCCCAGCTTGGAACGCAGCCGTCTGCCGATCTCATGACCTGCATCGGCGGCATGGTAATGGCCATGACTATGGTGGGCCTCGGCTTTATCAATTACGGCGGTGATTTCTGCCGTTACCTGCCGCGCAATACTAAGGCTTCGGGCATTATCTTCTGGACATCCATGGGAATTTCCCTGCCAGTGGCCATTTTACTGATTGTCGGCGTTCTCTTGGCCGATACCAATCCTGACCTAAGCGCTGCCGCGGCCGCACAGCCGATTGCCGCACTTACCAATTTGCTGCCATTTTGGTTCTTCGTGCCCTTCTCGGTGGTGATTGTCGCCTCACTGCTTGCCGCCTCCATGACCGGAGTCTACAGTTCAGGACTAGCACTCATGGCCTTAGGTCTGCCGGCAACCCGTGCTTTAACCACTTTTCTCAATGCGTTGATTATTGCGGTCGGATCTTTTTATCTGCTGTTTATCTCAGACTCGTTCCTTGCTACCTTCCAAGCCTTCCTCGCTGCAGTATCGGTAGTAATGGGATCCACCGGCGCCATCGTTTTGGTCGACTTCATCCGCCAAAAACGCCTTGAGTGGGATATTAGCTTAGCTGAACCTTTAGGCGCAGGCGGTCTGAACTATCGTTGGACTGCCATGGTGTCGCTCATTATCGCCACCATCATCGGCCTGGGTACTATCACCTCGGCTGACCCGTATATTGCCACCGTAGTGGGCTTTCTCTTAACCGAGGAAACCGCACAATCGGTGTTTGCCACCGCCAATGTCGGCGTCATTGTCTCAATGTTAGTCGGCGGCGGGCTGTACTATATTTTGACTTTCATCATCGGCTTGCGCGTATTGCCACCTGATTACAAGGAGGCTAAATAATGTTTGTAAAGGAAATTGCAGGCGGAACGCCGGATAAGCCCAATGCCTTTCATAAACCTGCCTGCTATTGGTTTTGGCAGCATGTCCCGACGCGCGCTGAGATAAGCGCTGGACTCAATGAATTGCAGGATTTAGGTTTCGGCTCCTTTCAAATAGCCGCACGCTTAAGTACCCCGCGTGAAGATTATCTAGCCGCCCCCTACCTTAAAGCCTGCCGCGACTGCGCTGACCTTGCGGCCAAGGCCGGATTAATGATGGGCATTTATGATGACTACAATTGGCAATCCGGACATGCCGGCGGACGCGTCGTAGCGGCGAATGATGCGCTGCGTGAAAGCCAGCTTTTCTGGTCGCACGCTGCAGTCCAAAACGGCGCCGCCACGCTGACGCTGTCGCACATCAGCTCTAGCGATGCCGATTGTCTATTTGACGTCGGTAAAAACTGGATCTACGAGGGTGGACGCCCGCTCTGGGATGAATGGCAGGTGCAGGGTCTGGCGCTGCTGACCCCTGAAGGACAGTTGCTGCCCCTTGACAGTACCGCGGCCACCATTAAAAGCGATGCCCATAGCTTTAGGCTTACCCTTACGGGACTGCCTGCAGGTGAGGTTTATCTTTTTGTCAGCGCCCGTTGCGCCAGCTCTCGCATGGTCAATTATTTGCTCAAAGAAACCGCGCGCACCTTTATTCAAGTAACCTACGAGCCCTATGCAGAAGCCTTTGGCCCGCATTTGGGCACCACGGTGCGCTACATGTTCTTTGATCAGCCGCATGCCTGTTTCTATCAATGGGCAGAAAATAATGCCCAAGTGCGTTCATCGTTAATGTACTCTCCTGAGTTTATGCAAAAACTTGATGCACTACCGGGCGATCAATCACGCTTGCACGCTTTAGTGGCGTTGTTTGGCGATATTGAGCCTGACAGTCCGCGCTATCGCTGCGCACTATTTGAGGCCTACGCCAAGCTAGCCTTTGATCATTATTTCCAGCCGTTACGCACGTGGTGTCAGCAACATCATATCGCCTTCTCCGGACATGAGGTCCTCGGGCATGTTCGCTCATGGAATCTGTGCGACAAGGTAATTACCGAGGATAATCGCTGCAATTTTGCTTTAGATTACTTCGGTCTTGACCGGATGCGTGATCTTACCGCAGTGGATGCCAAAGACAACGTCCCGCAACTGTCAGCTAAATTCGGCGACAGCGTAGCGCGCAGCAATGGCCGCTCTGGCTGCATTTTAGAACAGTACTACGGCCGTGATATTGCAAACTCGCACTTTGGCGCTGGGTATTGGGAACTTAAGCCTTGTGATCTGTATGCTCAGGTCGTGCGCCATCATCTATTGGGTATGCGGCAATTTTTAATGCATGCCTTCTACCTTACTGACGGAGATTTCTCCAACGACGACATTTTTATCAATCCGCATTTAGATTTTGCCCCGGGCATCAACTACGAGCCGTGGGCCAAACCGCTATTCCAACGTTTATGCGCACTCTCTGGCACCCTGTCACAATTTTTAGAAGACGGCCAACCTTTATTTGATATGGCAATCTTCTACCCGCGCCGCGATCTCTTAAATCGCGGAATGGATACTGCGCATGGGGCTTACACTGCCGCTTTGTGTCAATATTTAAGCACCCACGGCTATGATTACCTCTTTGTCGATGAAGATGATCTGCCGCGCGCAGCGACGCAAGATGGCCATTTGTGTCTTGAAAATGAAAGCTTCCCAGCGCTACTGCTGCCGGATGTGCATTCCATTAAGTCCGCACACACTTTAGAGCTGCTGCTAAATTTAGCTAAGCAAGGAATAAAACTGCTGTGCGTTGGTCAGCTGCCGCAGCTGAGTCTGAGTTTTGACGATGCTGATAAACTAAAAACACTATGCTTGGAGCTACAAGAGCACTGTGTGCTGTTACCTGCCAACATCAACGAACTTTCCGCTCCCTATGCTCCGCAGCTTGAGCAGGTGCTACATCCACTTAAAGAGATGCGACTACATCTTGATTTTGCGCCGCGTAATGATGCTGTATTCTCACGCCTGATTAAAACAGCCACTGGCTATAAAGCGGCAATTTTTAATGACAGCTCAACACCTCTGTACCTGCATATGGTATCCCCGCAGCGCTGCACGCTGCGCCAACTAGATCTCACCTGCGGACAACTTACCCCAGATAGTGCCACTAGCGACAGCTTCCCCTTAGTCATTGCTCCGCATGAACTTAACTGCGTAGTCTTAAACTATCTGCCAGCACCGGAACACCGTCCGCTCTCAGGGCCATGGACGCTAACCTTAGAAAACGGGAGTAGTTTCACGGATGTGGATGTCAATCACGGCTGGCAGCATATTTCCAAGCTTACGACCTACTGCGGCATCGGCAGCTATAGCTGTAGTTTTACGCTAGAACAGGATTTTGCAGAAGTACAACTGGATGTGCCCAGCTTGGGCGGTGGGATGGAGCTTATCCTCAACGGCCATAGTTACGGCCCTAGCTTCGGCGCCGGCTGCCATAACCTCGGCGCAATCAAGTGCGGCACTTATGAGCTTATCCTCAAAGTATATTCTTCAGCGGCTAATTACTATTATCAGCACAGCCGCTGGCGCTGTGCGCCCTTAGATGATTGCGGTCTGACGGCTACCCCAATCCTGCGCTTACGTCGCTAGATCTTAAACTTAAAGCCTGCAGGATGGAGCGGTTTAGCTGCGCTCATCCTGCAACTCTACCCGGCGCTTCCTGTACTGCACGTCCACCAAGGCAACCTCACCCGCGCCAGACAGCGCTTATCCTTATCTTTAGTAGCGCAGAACACCATGACAAAGATGGCCACGCGAGTCTTGCTGTTGTCATTCAGCCCGTACTTTCTCTCCCTTACTTAGGTCACGGCCTCGGCAAGCCGCGCATCTAGGCGCCTTACATCTGTTAAATATTACTGAAGAAGATCTGAGATCTCAGGAGAAAGATCGGAGCTGAAAACTAAAAGCTTTGTTCCGGTTTTGTCTGAGATGATTTTCAACCTCCAATCTCACGGGTCCGGATCAACTTTCCGATCATCTTTCTGTTATTTTCGTCATTTTGTTTCCCGACTACAGTTATGTACTATAGGCCTACTTATTGGGCAAGGAGAATAAATATATACCGCGTAATACTTACATTTAGGTTAAAAACCTGACTATCGGTCGAGTAAAACATATGGACAACGTAGTTTTAAAGAAAGTTTTATTGTTCGCCTGCAAATATCGTCCGTGCTAGTTGGAAAAAGTGATGGGGTTAAAACATGGTACCGCCGTAAGCGCATGCGCCAAGGTACGTGAACTGTGTTTAACGCAGGAGAAAATCGGAGCAATGGCTCCGTCTCAGGTCGCCGTGCTCTATTACGCGCGTAAAAATGCCGCAAAGGCAATTGCAGGACAAGAGAAAATCATGCCAGATTTAACTCTGCTGCAGGAGAAGTGGCAGATGACCCGTTCGCAGGGCAGCATGCCGCGTGACAGGAAGTTAGCTTTAACCATACGCTTTATGCATTTATCCAAGCAGCAGCCGACAAGGCCGAAGCTAGCGGCAAAGCAAGCCCGCACCACAGCATTGCGGGGTTATTAGCCGAGCTCAGAGGCATCGAAGAGTACTACTTCAGCGATCGCCATGCCCACATTGTCAATACCTTATCAAAAGCGCAACGCGCCACGCTTAAGTATTTTGGCATCAAAGCGCCCGAATCCCACTACGACCTGAACTTTGTTCTGTAGGTACTATCTTGAATTTTGCACTCTAGGTCCGTATCTGTCTTAACCCATCCACCCCAAATTGCTAATCAACTATTTTTTCAAAAAATTTTTTTAAACGCTTGACTTTTATTCTTTTTCTAGGTAATATTATCTTACCCATAAGGCCTTTTATGGAGGTTTGCCATGGTTGCTTTAGTTTCGACCCCTCAGCTGCCAACCGTCTACTTTAGTAAGTGCGGTAACTACACCTACGTCCGTACCTACCACAATGTGTGGCGCCCCAAAAAGCATGGCGACGGCATGACGGCTGTTAAAACCAACATCCAGCGCATCGGGCG
>CALXOV010000008.1 GCA_944390105.1 uncultured Succinivibrionaceae bacterium | reverse complement strand
ACATTTTGGCAACGTAGTAAACGATACGATCGCCAAGATCCGTATCCTTAGTAGTTTGCACCTCAAGATCGATCATTTCGCCTGAAGCTGTCTCTAACCTGATATCTAGCCGTCCTATTTTTTCGTTTTTTTCATCGGGCGTTATCTCGCGATCCATCAGCGTCACGTCAGTTACCTGACTTTTTATACAAACCGGACGCTTATCGTCAAAGATCGCATTGAGCAAGTCAATAAGAAAACCTTTGTGTTCTTCTTTATTTAGCAAATACTTCACAAAGGCATCGTTAAAACGATTAAATGGCTTGTCCTGCAGCAGTACATCATCATAATTTGGCATTGCACAATCTCCTAAATCACTGCATCTAGCATCCTGCATTTTGCAAAGCCTTACCTCCGCAAACATCACAAAATTAGATTTTTCGGCGAAAAACAGCACAGCTGCACGACGGAGCTTGCTTCAGTATAGAGTTTAATCCCAGCGACTAATGACCACCATAATTTTATCTGCCTATGCTGATTGGCAGCAGCAAAATATTGCGGAGGTCAGTTAGACTGGGAGCTTGCTGTGAACTACCATTAAGCTAAAGCTTCAGGGATTTGCGCGATCCGTCGAAGTAGAGCGTTAAGTTTGGATTACGGTAACTTGCCAATGTGGCAGTAGCTATTTTGTTATATGTCAGCGTTAATCAGGGGTGGCACTTTGTGCTCACCCCAGTTAAAGCGCAATTAGGAGCAGAAATTAAGCGGCGCGGACTCCGCGATAAGCACGCTGCGGAGTTGTCTTTACGCGGGCATAATCCGGGCGGGCAGCTAAAATTTGGGAAATCGCCTCTTCACTCATCTTGCTGCGCGATAGGCCAATGGCACGGTAAGTAATATAGGGGCGGGCGGCCTTGGCAATGGCAAATTGATATTTGCCGTTACTGTCCTGCGGAACGTTAAGCACCTGCAGCAGGCCGCTATCAAGCAGTGAGCGGACCGTAGGTTCAGTTAGCGGCAGGGCGAGCACGGATTTTCGCTGCAGGACAAATTCACGCAGAAGGGCGCGTTCGGCAAAATCTAAACGTTCTACCGCTTGCTGCATATGTTGCTCTTGATGGCGGCGTACCTTTTTCTGCGCAGCACGCCAGCAGATGCCGCCTATAAACTGAGCAATGAAGTTGGAAATGCTGACAATAAGGGCGGTGATTAAAAGCGAGCGGTGCGCCTCAATTTTTGCTGCCAATGCTGGTGCAAGCTCGCTGTAGGGTAACAGCAGCAGAAGCAACGTCAGCGTGAACAGCCAGAGCATAATTAAATTTAAGGTACGGTACGGCCCAAACAGTGCAGAAGTGTTTTCGTTCATTCTCAGCTCCTTAGTGAATTTGCTTTAACTTCAATTAGTTCTGCTGCATGGCACGTGCAGTGCACGTAGCTGCAGTTATCCTCTTCCGGTAAAGGCATCTGCCGCAGTCCTTGTTGCCGGTGTTTGACTATATGCAAAACACATGCCACTTAATGTTAAAGCTGATGCCTTCCTACCTGCGCGCGGCCTTGCGCTGTTGACGGGCGCTGCGGTTTTATTTGGTGCCAAAAAATTGTCTATAGCGGAATTTCGACTAAAATGTGGCGTGCCGGCAGCTGACGTGTTATCGTGCGGCTGTACTCAGGGCAGATGCTGCATTACGCATGTGTAGGCAGCGTCTAATTCGTTAGTTTCCAGCGTGAGAGAGGGCTGCAGCGTAAGCTCCTGCAGCGTTGAGCGTAAAATGAAAAAAATAGTTGCAATTATTAAGCCCTTTAAACTCGATGATGTGCGAGAGGCTTTAAGCGCTAACGGCATTTCCGGCATGACGGTATCGGAGGTAAAGGGTTTTGGTCGGCAGAAGGGGCATACTGAGCTGTACCGCGGTGCAGAATATGTGGTGGATTTTCTGCCTAAAGCCAAAATTGAGCTGGTAGTGCGTGATGAGGATGTTGATCTGTGTATTGAGGCTATTACTAAAGGGGCCCATACAGGTAAAATAGGTGACGGCAAGATTTTCGTTTCCGATATTGAGCGCGTCATTCGCATCCGCACTGGTGAGGAGGGCGAGGACGCCATTTAGGAGTCCTCCATGCAGATACACCTCGGCTTGGCCGCCGCTGCCGCCGCGTTGGCGGCAGTCTTAAGTGCTTGCTCAGCTACTCCTCCTACTGAGCCAGACAATCTGTGCAGCATTTTCCAAGAAAAAGACAGCTGGTATGTGGCTGCACACGACGTGCATAATAAATACGGCATTCCTATCAATACGGCTATGGCCATCATGTATCAGGAATCCGGCTTTATTGATGATGCTAAGCCGCCGATGCGCTGGTTCCTTTTTATCCCTTACGGACGTGGATCGTCTGCTTACGGCTATGCGCAAGCGCAGGATGAAGTGTGGGAGCGTTATGTGCAGGAGGAGGGCTCTATGTTCTCCGATCGCGATGATTTTGCTGATGCCCTAGACTTCATCGGTTGGTACATGCAGAAAACAAAGGAAATTAACCATATTCCTTACGGTGACGCCTATCGGCAGTATTTAAACTATCATGAAGGCTGGCAGGGTTATGCGCAGAGCTCCTATCAGAATAAGGATTGGCTCAAGCATGCCGCACAGGCGGTGCAGCAGCGTGCTGACCGCTATCGGGCGCAGCTGATTAAGTGTGATCTCTACTGATGCGCAGGGCCTGTTTTTTTGACCGCGACGGCGTTATTAATGTTGATTACGGCTATGTCGGTCACGTCGCGGATTTTACCTTTATTGCAGGGATAATTCCGGCGCTGCAGCGGTTGCGGCAGCTGGGCTACCTGCTTATTTTGACCACGAATCAATCCGGGATTGCCCGCGGGCGATACAGTTGTGAGGATTTTTTAAGCGTCTGCGGCCACATGCAGCGTTGTTTGCGCGCCGAGCAGGCACACTTTGATGCTATTTATTACTGCCCGCATCTTTCCACCGGGCAGGTGAGCACTTATTGTAAAGATTGCCCTGGGCGCAAGCCTTCTCCCGGCATGCTACTGCAGGCGGCTGCGGATTTTGACCTCAGTCTGCCGGACTGCTGCATGATAGGGGATCATGCCGGAGATGTGCTGGCCGCTAAGGCCGCTGGGGTGTCCCGTTTATATTTAGTCGGGGCGGACTGCCTTCGTGAGGCCGCACAGTGCCCGCAGGCGAGATGCTATCCAGATGCGGCGAGCGTAGTAAAAGAGGAGTTTAAGTGATGCTGATGTTTAAGTTATGTGCAGCCGCAGCCGCGGCCCTGCTGTTTACCGGCTGTTCGCTGTTTGCCGCTGACAGTGCCAATCCTGAAGTGAGCGGCACTCCGGTAGGACAGAATAGCTCAGTGCAGCGTTTGGAGCAGAATATGCCGGCTGACAGTCAACTCATCACGCAGAAGCTGACCTATATGCTGACTCCGAGTGATAAGATTTACGTGATAAACAGCGGCGATTACACTACGCAGGGCTCTCTCTATCAAAATTCAGGGCGCTATCTGCAGCTGCAGCTCAGTACGGCGCTTGAACAGCACGGCAGTCAAGCGGTGCGTCAGCAGGGTTACTTTGACCCGCAGCTTTTGATGCAGGAAGCGCAGTATCACGGCTGTAATCTAGTGATGACAGCGCGCATAGAGCGTCTTTCTGATAATCCGATGTATGCCAAGGAAGTGTCGCTTTTGATTAATACCTACAGTGCCAACAGCGGCGATTTGCTCAATTCTGTCATTTTAAATGCGCGCGCTGAAAGCCTGCAAACTTTGTTCGGTCTGCAGAACTCTTTAGTGCAGCAGTTGATTAACCACTACATCAATGCGCTCTATCACAAAGTCGGAGCCGTGTAGGCTTACGCATTTTAGCCTTGGCATGCATTATAGCACCGCTATGTTACGCGCGCTGGAGAACTGCTATGGTGCCGACATGGGGAAGGCGGCAAGCTGCGACTCTAGTGCAGCTGGACAGGACTCAGATCGCCTGCAGCGGATCTTCATCTAAAAACGTAAAGCCGCGCTGGAGTAGCTGGGCGCTTTTTAGCTTTTTATTTTCTAAAAACAGTGTCAGCCGTCCATCAACTTTACTGCCAAGGTTCAAGAGAGTGCGGCACAGCGGTAGCGCCGGTAGTTTGGGATGACCTAGTTTCATCATCAGCTCCTGCAGCGTCACGTAATGCGGCGCATTGATAGTAAGCGTCCCGTTTAGCTGCAGCTGTGCCGCAAAGCACAGTGCACGGGCGCAGTCGCGTACAGAGGCTGCCGGGATGTAATTGCTGCCGTCAAGGATGAAAAGCGGTGGCAGCCTTCGCAGCTTTTGTACCAGCGGCGCTTGCGGACTTAGGGCCAGCGGCAGACGCACACATAGCTGCGGGGCGCCAAAATTTGCTGCAGCGCTTTCAAGCTTCAGCGCCATGTCACTTAAATTGTTCAGGCGGGGCGGTGCTGTGCGGGTAAAGACGGCACTAGTGTTGGGCTGTGCGGCATCGCTTTGTTCTATATCACTGTCAGGCAGCGCGGCGATGGCTGAGGCTTGGATAAATAGGTGAACCTTGCAGGAAGCAGTTAACTGCTGCAGTGCGGCAAGAACCTTCATGCGCGAGTGCAGCAGTACCTGTAGCCGCTGCTTAGTTACGCGCTTGGCTCCGATGTTCTCGCCAGCAAGATTAAACATGATGGTAGGGTCTGTATTAGGCGGTGGAGGCGCGGACTGCAGTGTAGC
Source organism: uncultured Succinivibrionaceae bacterium (assembly GCA_944390105.1). Taxonomy (GTDB): domain Bacteria; phylum Pseudomonadota; class Gammaproteobacteria; order Enterobacterales; family Succinivibrionaceae; genus Avisuccinivibrio. The sequence continues at coordinate 36,828 of CALXOV010000008.1, read as the reverse complement.
GTAAGTAAGTCCGGAAAGTTTAAGTGCGGGAAAGTCGAGCTGCAGCTCTTGGATGGTCGCCGCGCTTTGTGACAGCACCATTACGTCAGGCGGTTGGGCTACTGCGGCAAGTTCGGCAAGCAGTGCGCGCCCAATAAGCCCGCTAGCGCCGGCAATGACATAGCGCATGCATGTGCTCCTGCAAAATCAAAAAAGTTAAAAATAAGTTAAAATATCGCGTTCTGCAGCGAAAAAAGCCAGCCTGCAGCGCGTTCATAAAATGTGTACTTCGGTATAAACAAAATGGGGCAGCGTTATGTGCTGCCCCTTTATCAGCCGATTTGCGGCATTAATTAGGCCTGTGTGGCCTGAATAGCCGTAATAGCGATGGTGTAGATAATGTCATCAACCAGCGCCCCACGGCTTAAGTCATTGACCGGCTTGTGCATACCCTGCAGCATCGGGCCGATAGAAACTAAGTTGGCCGAACGCTGCACTGCCTTGTATACGGTATTGCCAGTAGCCAGGCTCGGGAAGATAAAGACTGTAGCCTTACCGGCAACGGTAGAGCCTGGAGCCTTCTGGGCAGCCACATCCGGCATCACCGCAGCGTCGTACTGCAGCGGACCGTCAATGTTCAGATCCGGACGCTTTTCCTTAGCAGCCTTGACTGCAGCCACAACCATGTCAATATCCGGACCCTTGCCGGAGGTGCCGGTGGAATAGGTCACAAAGGCCACGCGCGGATCAATACCGAAGGTCTTAGCCGTATCCGCTGACTGAATAGCAATCTCAGCGAGCTCTTCAGGATTAGGATTAGGATTAATCGCGCAGTCGCCGAAGACATATACCTGCTCGGGCATCAGCATAAAGAAGACCGAAGATACCAGCGAGGCATTCGGTGCAGTCTTAATGATCTGCAACGGTGGACGAATGGTATTGGCGGTAGTGTGCACGGCGCCGGAGACTAGTCCGTCAACTTCATTGCGCTCAAGCATCATGGTGGCTAAGACCACGTTATCCTGCAGCTGCTCACGTGCCTGCTCCTCAGTAAGGCCCTTCTTCTTGCGCAGTTCAACTAAGCGGGCAACATAATTCTCGCGCACGGCTTCAGGGTCAACAAACTCTACGCCTTCGCCTAAGGTGACGCCTTTTTCGGCGGCAACCTTTAAGATGGCATCCTTCTTACCAAAGAGCACCGGGGTGGCAATGCCCTGACGAGCTACTTCGGCAGCTGCGCATACGGTACGAGGCTCATCACCTTCCGGCAGCGCAATACGCTTATGGGCGGCACGGGCTAATTCAGTGAGTTTATAGCGGAACGACGCCGGGCTCATTAACGGCACGCGATCTTCATCGCCCTTTAAAGCTTCGGCGAGGCACGAGCAGAAGAACGGAGCGGCAAAGGCAGCAGCCTTGTCAGCTTTAGCGGCATCGTCAGCAGGCAGACGAACCGGCAGTGCAGCTACGGCAGCGGCCACTTCCCATACCGGTAGCGCGCTTTCAATCACCGCAGCATCGGCTACGGTACCTTTGGCACCGCCAGCTAAAATCACGGTGCCGGCCTTAGTCTCAGTCGGAACCTTGTCGGTGATAAGCAGGCTGCCTGCATCAGCAGCTGCAGCATCAAAGCATACTGCCGTGCAGTAACGGGCAGCATCGCCACTCACTACTTCAGTTTTGAGGAACGCAGCGACATCACAAGCGCGCGGCGCGTAGAGCTCGCTATTAAACGGGATCTTGGCAGCAATGCGTTCAATGGCACTTTCACCTTCGGCCTTGCCGCAGCCGCAGCTGCCGGCACAACAGGCTTCAGTCTTCTTGGCCAGAACCAAGGTCTTGCTGCCGTGCGCATCCTTCGGCGCATCTGCATTAAGGATAATGTCACCGAGCACGCGGTTCTTGCCGGCATTGCCGAAGGCCTGCAGCGTAATGGCGCGGGCTGCCGCAGCCTTGCAGCAGGTACCTTGATCTACCACTAAAATCTGCGCATCAAAAGCATGGCAGATTTCAGCGTTGATGGCGTCCTGATCAAAATCTGCGCACACGGCGCCTTCAATCACTACTACCTGCGCCTGCTCCTTGGCCTGCAGCTTATTGTAGTTAGCGACAATGGTTTCGAGCAGTTCAGAGCGCTTATTGCTGGCGATGAGCTTCTTCGCTTCGCACATGCTGACAGACAGGCTGTCAGCACCGCACACATTGCGGCAGCAGTCCAGCGGACGGAACAGTACAGCTTTAAGCCCATTTTCCTGCAGGGATTTGACTAAACCTAAGCTAGCGACATATAGGCCTTGAGATTTACCGGCGGGAACAAGAATTACGTTGCGTGACACAGCTAAACTCCAATTTACAATTAGCTTTCTGCACCGGCAGAAAGCAGGATTAACTTGCCGGAAATTATAACACTCGCCGCCTGTCAATCCGGGAGCACAAGCGCTTTTGTCCCGTAACTATGATCCGGGCCGCGCTTTTGTTTCCCTAAAGCCGTGTGTGGAGCGGGCTGACTTGCGCGTAGCCTTTGAGCTGCTCGCTGATGGGGCGTCAGTTGCGCATGGTAGAATTATGCATGCCGTTTCGGCGGGAGCATAGTTAGGACGGACTTAGAGGGGCATGGCATGTGGTGTGCGCTGCTGCGGCGCGGTAGTAAGTATTTAGCGCTGTGGCCGGATCATCCGATCTTAGGCGCAGTCTTCCCGGAAAATCGGGTTAAATATGCGCTGTGCTGGGGACGGCGGCTGATTCCGCCCTTTATCGCCTTTATTCTGTTGTGGAATTTTGTGCAGGGCGGCGGATTGCAGGGCGTCTCCTTTATCTATACGCAAAAGGTCAATTGGCCCAGTGCGCTGCTTTGCGTACTGACGCTGCTTATCATCGTTCTGCATGGCTATTACTGGGCGGGGCGGCGCGCAGCGTTGCCGCTTAATCCTAAGCTCCAACTTTTTTATACGGAATTGTGTTCAGCTTTAGGCAAAACTCCGGCGCCGGTACCTACCATGCTGGATTTGGCTAAAGCGCTGCACAGCGCCGTGAATACTTTAAGCCCCGAGCGTTTGCAGGAGATTTTCAATAAGCTTTAGCTTGAGCTTAAGCGATACGGCATGCGTATGTTTCGCAACAGATATTGGTGACGCTTTGGCATTGACTTGCCGGAGGTACGCACTGTACCCCGGATTAATCTGGTAGAATGAGCGCCGAAAAAACTTCATTTTGCCGCAAGCTTAAGTGCCGGCGCAGGCGGCAGCTGCCGCAAAGCTCCCGCTCGTGCGGTTCATCGGCCGTACATCATTCGAGTTTAGGTTAGATAAGAGATTATGCAGGATTCCATTTTACGCAAGCTTGAAGCGCTGTCTGAGCGTCATCAGGAAGTTGAGCAGCTGTTAAGTCAGCCTGAAATTATTGCCGATCAGGAAAAATTCCGTGATTTAAATCGTGAATACTCGCGCCTGCAGCGCTTAGTGGCAGATTTCAACGCCTATAAAACCACCGCTGAGGATATAACCGCCATGCAGGAGATGCTGACAGGCGATGACCCGGACATGCAGGCGATGGCGCAGGAAGAGCTGGAGCCGGCTCAGGAAAAACTCGCGGCCTTAGAGCATGAACTGCAACTGCAGCTGCTGCCGCATGACGAACGCGATGACTGCAACTGCTTCCTTGAAATTCGCGCTGGTACCGGCGGTGATGAGGCCAGTCTTTTTGCCGGTGAACTCTATCGCATGTACAGTAAATACTGCCTAGCCAAGGGTTGGCAGCTTGAGCAGGTATCGGCCAGTGAAGGTGAGTTCGGTGGTTTTAAGGAAGTGATCGCCAAGCTCTCAGGGGAAGGCGCTTATGGCTATATGAAGTTTGAATCCGGCGGACATCGCGTACAGCGCGTGCCGGTTACCGAAACGCAGGGGCGCGTCCACACTTCCGCCTGTACCGTCATGGTATTGCCGGAAATTCCGCCGTCAAAGGCTCCGGAAGTTAATCCAGCTGACCTGCGTATTGATACCTTTAGAGCATCTGGTGCGGGCGGTCAGCACATTAATAAGACTGACTCAGCCATTCGTATTACCCATCTGCCGACCGGTATTGTGGTGGAATGCCAAGATGAGCGCTCGCAGCATCGCAATCGTGAACGCGCGATGGAAGTGTTGCTGTCGCGTTTGGCGCAGTTAGAGGAAGAAAAGCGCGCTGCACAGGAAGCGGAAGCCCGCCACAGTATTTTAAGTTCCGGTGCCCGCTCTGATCGTATCCGCACCTATAATTTCCCGCAAAGCCGAGTGACCGATCACCGCATTAATCTTACGCTGTATCGCTTAAATGAAGTGATGGAAGGCGATTTAGATCTCATCTTAAAGCCGGTGATTGAAGAATATCAGGCTGAGCAGTTAGCGGAGATGGCGCGCCTTGGCGGGCTGTAAGCTTGCAGATCTGCTCCTTGAAGGCAGCGCCGCGCTGCGTCAGGCCGGCATTGACAGTGCCCGCTTAGATGCCTCACTCTTGCTTGGCAAGCTGATAGGCCTGTCAGCGGCCGGGCTCATGGCGCATGATAATGATGAAATTGCCGCTGACACGGTGCAGGCTTATCGGGATTTAATTGCGCGCCGTGCCGCCGGCGAGCCGACAGCTTATCTTTTGGGACATCGTGAGTTTTGGACGCTTGATCTGCAGGTTACGCCGGCAGTGCTGATCCCCAGACCCGATACTGAAGTGTTAGTGGAAGCTGCGCTTAAGCTGCCCTTTGTTTCGGTGCTGGATCTTGGTACCGGCAGCGGCGCGATTATTCTGGCGATTAAGTCTGAGCGTCCTGATTGCTACGCCTGTGCGGTGGATATTTCATTGCAGGCGCTTAAGGTTGCCGCAGCTAATGCGCAACGCCATCATTTAATGGTAGAGCTGGTGCAGAGTTCTTGGTTTGACGGCTTAGGGGATAGGCGCTTTGATCTCATTGTTGCCAATCCGCCGTACATTGCGCCGCACGATCCGCATTTGACCTGCAACGGGCTTAACTTTGAGCCGCAGTCGGCTTTGGTAGCGGCCGATGAAGGTTATGCTGATCTTAAAGCCATCATCGCGGCGGCACCGCAGCATCTCAATCCGGGTGGTCACCTTATCTTAGAGCACGGCTGGACGCAGCATGAAAAGACTGCTCAGCTGATGCAATCTGCCGGCTTTACTGCTATTGTAGGGATTAAGGACTATGCTGGCTTAGTGCGCTGCACTCAGGCCAAGCTGCGGTAATGGCCGCTTCCATAAATTTTCCGTCACCCGGCGCTGCTGACTTTCGATAGCAGCAGCGGCTGTACTCATCTATCAAGGAGATAAGCATGCAGTGCGTAGCAGTAAACGGCATTGAAATTGCCAATGATCGTCCCTTAACCGTGATCGGCGGGCTGAATGTACTTGAAGATTTAGCTTTAGCGCGGCAGACCTGTGAAGCTTTTTTAGAAGTCTGCACTAAGCTTAAGCTGCCGTACATCTTTAAGGCCAGCTTCGATAAGGCCAATCGCTCTTCGCTTTATTCTTACCGTGGACCGGGTTTGGAAAAAGGCATGGAGATCTTTGATGCATTAAAGCAGGAGTATCACGTCAGCATCATCACTGATGTCCACGAACCCTATCAGTGCGATTTAGTGGCGCCGCATGTCGATGTACTGCAGCTGCCGGCCTTTTTAGCGCGTCAGACTGACTTAGTACATGCTATGGGCCTTACCGGTAAGCCGATTAATGTCAAAAAGCCGCAGTTCATGGCACCGGCACAGGTGGCCAATATCTTAGAGAAATTCCGTGAGTCTGGCGATGAGCAGGTAATGCTGTGTGAGCGCGGAGCGCAATTTGGCTATGATAACTTAGTGGTCGATATGCTGGGTTTTGGCGTGATGAAGAAGGTGAGCAACAATGCACCGATTATCTTTGACGTCACGCATTCGCTGCAGTGCCGTGCACCGGATGCTAAGGCCTCAGGCGGACGCCGTGCGCAGGCGCTGGATCTGGCTAAAGCCGGCGTGGCACTTAAAATTGCCGGTATCTTCCTTGAGACGCATCCTAATCCAGATAAGGCGCTGTGCGACGGCCCCAGCGCGCTGCCGCTGCATCTTTTAGGCGATTTCTTAAAGCAATTAAAGGAGCTTGACGACTTAATTAAAGCGCAGCCTGAACTTAAGATTGAATAGTAAGCAGGGGGGCATGGCAGTGCAATGCGCTACCATGCACTGACGGCTGGATGAGCCTCGCTCAAGTGTAATTGATGAGCTGCCGCGCTACTAACTAAAACCTCCGGCAGCTTGACGGCACTAAACAACAGCTTTGCTAGGCAGGCTAGAACCTGCCTTAGAATTTATTGAGCGATGAATTTCAACATGTCATCAAGTTCCATGTAGCCTGCGGCATTACGCTGTACTTCCCCGTTCTGCAACAGCACAAAATACGGTACCCCGAAGATCTTAAAGTGCTCTAAAGCCGCCTTAACCTCAGGATCAGAGGTGTCAGTAATATCCAACTGCAGCTTAACGTAATCGGCGCTGTGCTGGGCAAATGCCTCTGTATTGAAGACCCGTTCCTCCATCACTTGGCAATTTGTGCACCAAGCCGCAGTAAAGTCTAAAAATACTTTTTTATCTTGATAGGCATTAAGGTCATTTAGGCTGTGAATCGGGGTAAAGATGGCGCTGACAGAGCTTGGCTCTTCGTTGGGGTGGGCTTGATTGCCGGCGCTTAGCGTATAGACCGCTTCCGATAAAAAGTAGGCTCCGGCAAACAGCAATATTGCCGGGAAGAATTGTACATTTTTTTCCTCATCAATGATGCGTTCATAGCCGATGTAGATAATAGCCGCAAAGATGAGCGAGCTTAAGGCATACAGATAGATATCCTCAGCCATTAAATTGCGGCATAGATACAGCGCGGCAATCACTAGTATTGAAGCTAAAGCTTTTTTAATCATTTGGCTGAAGCGTCCGGCTTTTTTCAGCGCGGTTCTGCCTAAGATGCCTATTAAGCATAAAGGAATGCTCATGCCCACACCGATAGCAAAGAAAGCGGCAGCGCCTTTTATCAGATCGCCGCTGTTAAGCACGTACAGCAGCGCCCCTGCTAGGGGGGCAGAGGTACAAGGGGAGGCTATCAGTGCTGAAATAATACCCAAGATGAAAGCTGCCCCCAGCGAACCTGATGTGTAATGTGAAGCCGTCTGCTGCAGCTTAATATTAAGGGTGCTTGGCAGCTGCAACTTGATGATATCGACGCAGCCTAAAGCACAAACCACCAGCAGCAACGCAATGGTAATAAGTAAGGCCGGATGCTGCAAAATACCCTGCAAAGATGCGCCGACAGCAGCAAAGAGCAGGCCTAAAACGGTATAGCAGCAGCATAAGCCTAAGCTGTAGCTTAAATTCTGCACTAATACTTGACGGCGGCTTTTGTTATTTCCACCGGCGGCCATAGCCGATACTACCGGCAGCATTGGTAGTACGCAGGGGGTTAAATCGAGCAAAATGCCTAAGCCGATGCACAAGATCAGCCCTAAGATAAAGTTGTCCGCAAGCAGGGTGGAAATGCGGCTGTCAGTACTTTGCGCAGTGTTGCCGTCCGTCGCGCTTGGGTTCGCGTCCGCAGCCATATCGGGACTAGCTTTAGGGGAGCTGACCGGCTGTAGATGCAGACTAGCTGACGTAGGCGGATAGCAGATGCCGTCGGCGCTGCAGCCTTGATAAGTAAGGGTGACGCTGGCGTTGTCGGCGGCCGTTTCAAGCCTTAAGCTTAAGCTTAGCGTATTAAAATAGACCTCGTGTTGACCTTGAATATCCTGATGCAGTTGCGCTTGAGGTAGCGGGTCTAAGCTGAATACTGCCTTATCTGCTGCAAGTTTAAGGCTGTCTTTATAAATATAAGCTCCCGGAGCTAAGGTAAATTCAGCTTTAACCAAATGTTCTTGCTGTGTCAGGTTTAGGGTAAAGGGCTGCTCCGCGCTATCGGCTGCAGTGGAGGCCGATAATTCTAGCAGCGACGCATCAAGCTGCAGTTCAGTGCTTACGGCAGCGTAGGTTGCAGAGAAGCATACAGTGCTAAATAGTAGGACGGTGCACAGCAGATGGCTGGCATGGCGGACAATAGTCGGGTATGGGAGCTTAATCATGGCTAAGGGATTTTCTGACAATTTACTTTTGCTCATTATGCCTTGAAAGACCGGGATTACAAAGCAGTCTGCGCTTCATGGCACCTAACTTTATGCAGCTGGTAGGCCGGCCGAGGGAGAGGTAAAAGCAGATTGCAGTTTAGCAGGCGCACGGGCATAATGAGCGCAGGTTAAAGGAGAGGCGAGTCCATGTCCCGTTTTATTCTATTTTTCATTGTGCTGTTTGTTGCAGAACTACTGTTACTGATTGAAATTGGCTCTGCGATTGGCGCGCTGGAGTGCATCGCCTTAATGTTTGCTGCCATGGTAATCGGCGCAGTGCTGGTTAAGTTAAGAGCGCGGCAGCTGATTGCCCAGATGCAGCAGCATCAATCGCTCAATGTGCAGATGCTGTGGCTGCCTTTAGCTGGTTTTTTATTTATTTTCCCTGGATTTATTACCGATGTGCTGGCTCTTTTGGTGTTGCTGCCGCCAGTGGAGCATTTTTTAGTTAAGCATTTTGCCGGCAGCATGCAGGTCAATACCCACGGTTTTAGCTATCGACGGGAAGAGTATCGCGCGGGTAAGACTATTGACGGTGATTTCACTGCTGAAAGCGAGGAAATCAAGTTTAAGCTTATTGATGACGCAAAGTCCGACGATCCGACATCGTCCCATCGTCCGTAATTTCTTTTTATGCGCGGCAGCGCGTATAAGCTGCGGCTTTTTCCTTAATGGAAGGAAGGAGGTGCAAGGTGAGCAATGCCAAACCCTATGCCATGCTGGTGCTGGTCACGGTCATCTGGGGAGCTACCCCAGCCTGCGGTAAGATTTTATCGACATCGCTTTCGCCGCTGCTCATTACCGGGCTACGCTTTGCCTGTATTGCTGTCGTATTGTTTTTGTGGCTGTTGCTGAGCGGACAGCGCGCGCAGCTGAAGATGCCGCGGCGTACTTTGCTCCTGTTGGCCTTAATGGGCTTTGTTGGAATTACGGTGCACAATGGACTGCTGTTTACTGGTCTGCATTATACGACGGCCACTAATGCTGTCTTAATTGAAAGCATCGGCCCGACTGCTACTACTGTGCTGGCTTTTATTTTCATCGGGGAGCGTCTGACAAAATTAGGCTGGCTCGGGATCTTGGTATCGTGCGTCGGTGCGCTGTGCATTGTGACTAAGGGATCGCTTGATGTGCTGCTGCAGCTGCGCTTTAATGTCGGCGATATCCTGATAGTGATCTGCGAAGTAGCTTGGTCGCTGTATATCATCTTAGGTTGGCAGACGCATGGCAAGGTTAAAGCTGCGCCGCTGAATGCAGTAAGCGGGGCGTTTGGTGCCGCGTTCTGCTTTTTGGTAGGAGCGCTGACGGGTAGTCTTGAAGTCTATTCTTGGAGCAATACCGCACTGTATGGTTTCCTTTATCTCACTATTTGCTCAGGGCTGATTGCTTTTATGGGGTGGAACTGGGCGGTTACTAAGGTCGGCGCCAGCAAGGCGGGTGCTTTTGTCTATATCGTGCCGCTGACCGGTGCGTTGGTTGGGGTACTGTTCTTAGGTGAGAGTCTGCATATTTCGCAGATCATTGGTGCAGGTCTCATTATGGGAGGAGTGGCGGTAACCGTGCGTTCTAAAGTAACCATCCGCCAAGATAAGGCGCGTAATGAGGATCTGCTGGAGAAATTCCCCGAGCTTAAGGCTGAAATGTCAAAAGACTCTCTAAAAGGGTAAGTGTCTCCATTGATGTAGCGCTTTAGTTAAGCCGTTATTTCAGTTAGTAGCGCGTCTGGGCTTTGAGCAGACGCGCCCTCTATATTTTTCACGTGGTCCTAGCTTAAAATTTTTTTTTAAATTCCCTTGAAAGGAACAAAAGCGTCCCCATGTATTGTTTTGTTGAAAAAATGTCAGTTTCGTTTAGGCGAAACGGGGTTGGAGTCAGACCCTAAAGCCTGACTGTTGAGAGTTTTAAGCTTCATCACTTTTGGAGTGAAACATGAAATTAGTTCCTTTATATGACCGCGTGATTGTTAAGCCCTTTGAGGTTGAGACCAAGTCTGAGGGCGGCATCGTGTTAACCGGCAGCGCCGCACAGAAGTCTACTCGCGGCAAGGTGATCGCGGTCGGCAACGGCAGAGTGCTTGATAACGGCAATACTGCTCCGATGTGCGTTAAGGTGGGCGATACTGTGGTCTACAACGAGGGCTACGGCACCAAGAAAGAGCGCCTTGACGGTGAAGATGTGCTGATTCTCTCTGAGAACGATATTTTAGCGGTAGTGACTGAATAAGCTTTTTACGTATTCAGACTGCAAACAAAAAACAGAATTTAAACAATAGGAAGATAAATAAATGGCTGCTAAAGAAGTATTTTTCGGTAACGAAGCCCGCGCCCAGATGCTTGAGGGCGTTAACACCTTAGCCAATGCCGTAAAGGTAACCTTAGGCCCGAAGGGTCGCAATGTCGTGCTCGATAAGAGCTACGGCGCTCCGCTCATCACCAAGGACGGTGTGACTGTTGCCAAGGAGATTGAGCTTGAGGGCAAGTTCCAGAACATGGGCGCCCAGATGGTTAAGGAAGTTGCTTCTAAGGCCAATGATGCGGCCGGTGACGGTACCACTACCGCTACGGTGCTGGCTCAGGCTATTGTTACTGAGGGTCTTAAGTCGGTAGCTGCCGGCATGAACCCGATGGACTTAAAGCGTGGTATTGATAAGGCGGTTGCTGCTGCGGTGGAAGAGCTCAAGCAGATCTCTACTGAGTGCTCGGATAAGAAGGCCATTGCCCAGGTCGGTACCATTTCCGCCAACTCCGATGCTACCGTCGGTAATCTGATTGCTGATGCCATGGAGAAGGTGGGCCGCGACGGCGTGATCACCGTTGAAGATGGTCAGGGCCTTGAAGATCAGCTCGACTTAGTGGAAGGCATGCAGTTTGATCGCGGTTACCTCTCTCCGTACTTCATCAACAAGGCTGACACTGCTACTGTTGAGCTGGAGAATCCGTACATTCTGCTGTGCGACAAGAAGATTTCCAACATTCGCGACATTCTGTCCATCCTTGAGGGCGTTGCCAAGGCTGGTAAGTCCCTGCTCATCGTTGCTGAGGATGTTGAAAGCGAAGCTTTAGCCACCTTAGTGGTCAACAATATGCGCGGCATTGTGAAGGTGGCTGCGGTTAAGTCCCCGGGCTTTGGCGATCGTCGTAAGGCCATGCTGCAGGATATTGCCATCTTAACCGGTGGCTGCGTGATCTCCTCTGAGGTCGGCTTAGAGCTCGATAAGGCTACTTTAGATGACTTAGGCGTGGCCAAGCGCGTTGTCATTACCAAGGATGACACTACCATCATTGATGGCGCGGGCGAGGCTAAGGCGATTGAAGAGCGTGTTGCTCAGATCAGAAAGCAGATCGAGGAGTCTACCTCTGACTACGATCGCGAGAAGTTACAGGAGCGTGTAGCTAAGCTCGCTGGCGGTGTGGCTGTGATCAAGGTCGGTGCTGCTACTGAAGTTGAGATGAAGGAAAAGAAGGCTCGCGTTGAAGACGCTATGCACGCTACCCGTGCTGCCGTTGAGGAAGGCGTGGTTGCCGGTGGCGGTGTGGCTTTAGTTCGCGTTGCCTCTAAGATCGCTGGCCTTAAGGGCGACAATGAAGACCAGAACGTCGGTATTAAGGTTGCGTTGCGCGCCATGGAAGCCCCGCTGCGTCAGATCGTGGCAAACGCTGGCCAGGAGCCGTCCGTGATCGCCAATCGCGTGCGTGAGGGCGAGGGCAACTTCGGCTACAATGCTGCGACTGAAGAGTTTGGCGATATGATCGAAATGGGTATTCTGGATCCGGCTAAGGTGACTCGTAGCGCGTTGCAGTATGCCGCTTCCATCGCTGGCCTTATGATCACCACCGAGTGCATGATTGCTGATGCCCCGAAGAAGGATGAGCCTGCTCCGAACCCGGCTGCTATGGGCGGCATGGGCGGTATGGGCGGCATGATGTAATCGTCTGTACGGCGCATCTTTAGCTAACACTCAGCACTGTGCTGAGCATAAAGTAAACCCGGATCAGTTAATTCTGCTCCGGGTTTTTGCTTTTCCTGTTTGCTAACGCCGATGGAACCTTTTTTATAAAGGTGCAATTTTTGTACAGCAGAGCAGATCTGATATGTATAATTAAAAAGGAGTTAAGTTATCAGCGCAAAGCTTGTGAGTTTTGCAAGATAAAAATAGGGAGCCTAACATGCAGCAGACGGAGAAAAGCGCACGCAAACTGCCGTTAGGTATTTCCTCTTTTAGTGCTTTGATAGATGGCGGCTATATTTACGTTGATAAGACGAAGTTCGTGCATTATCTAGCTACCACTAAACGGCCTAAAATTCTGACACGCCCCCGATGCTTTGGTAAATCTACTTTGCTCTCAACGCTTGAGGAGCTGTTTTTACATGGTGTCGAGCCCTACGATGGGCATGACTCTTATTTTAAAGAGCTTTATATTGCAGATAAATGGCGCGATAAGCCAGGTTATACCGTACTACATTTAGACTTTACTAAAATTAACAGTCATTGTGCTGATATCCACGCTTTTGAGCATAATTTAGTATTAGAACTTGAGCGTTTTGCTGCCGCGCATCAGCTTAAAATTTACTCTGGGTTTACTTCACTGGCGCTTAAATTTGATAGCCTGCTTAAGGGGATGGCAGATGATGCATTAGTCTTGCTGATTGATGATCATGACCAGCCGTTGCTTTCTCATTGGCAAGATGACGATCAACGACAAGAGGCTATTGAGTTATTAAAAGCTCTTTACGCGGCAATAAAGGCTAATTCACGCAAGTTGAGGTGTGTTTTTATCACCGGGATCCTCCGTTATTGTGATTTAGCTTTAGGCATATTCGGCAATACGATCGAAGATGTTTCATTATCGCCATTGTATGGCGTGAGTTGTGGCTATACACGTGAGGAAATCAAGCACTATTTTGCTGAACATTTGCGCAATGCAGCTACGGTTCGTAGTGGTACTGATGCTGCTGCTATCACCGCAGATGAGAAAGAAGCTTTGCTAGATGAGATGGCTGACTGGTACGGTGGCTTTCATTTTGAAAAAGTAGGCACATCGCGAGTGTTTGCTCCTATGTCAGTATTGAATTATTTTTTAGATCCAAAGCCTTTATTAAGCGCATGTGGAAATAGATTCATCGATCAGATTTTTACACCGTGTTTGCAGTTATCTTTGTCAAGAATCACAACGGAAAAATTAATTCAGCATCTTCTTGGTAAACATTCATGTTCGCTTCCTGAGGGGTTATTTGATAGTAGCTCTTATTCTTTTGTAGATTCACATCCATTGGTGCAGCTATATCAAGCAGGTTTACTGACGATGCGATCTACTGCAATAGAAACAGGAGAGGTAAATCTTGTTATCCCGAATCGTGAAATTGGTCGCGTCTGGGATAGGCTGACAGTAACCTATCATGGTAAAAATGGTACTGCTTATCTTATATCACCAATGCATAATGCGAGAAATTTGGTGGCTACTTAAAAAGTAGGATTAACTTTTAACTAAAAATGCATCAGTTGGATAGCTGAAGTATTCAAAGTATTTATGACTTGTCGATAATAAAAGTAATGACATTTTTTGCTTAAGTAAATTACAAGATTAAGGAGCAAATATGACTAGAGCTGAAATACTGCAGGAAATTATTGATGCGGTGAGCCCATTAGATGAGATCACGGAAGATACCCTGATTAGTGAATCAGATGATTTAGATTCTTTGGGGTTGTTTAATGTGGTTTTAATGCTTAATGGCCATGGGATTAAGCCTACCTTAACACAATTATCACAATGCAAAAAAGTAAGCGATATTATTGATATGGTAGAAAATAAGATGAAATAAAATCCGTGGAAGCATCCTTTAGCGCTTCCATTTGTACATGACATTTATTTTTAAGGAGTAGCGTAGCATGCTGCATACTTTTCATAAGGTTAGAGTCGAAGCCATAATCGGCGCCTCTGGCAGCGAAAGCATTGATGTAGCGCAAATCTGCCAGTCCTTTATGGAGGAGAAAAAAGCGAGGAGACTAGTGCAGAACTTAGGTTTTAAGCATGTGCGGCAGCTTGCATATCCTAAAACTACAGCAGATTTATGCGGTCAGGCTACGTTGCGCTTATTTGAACAGCAGTCAATTGATCCTAGTAGCATTGATGGTTTTATTTTCGTTACGCAGAATCCGGATTATATGGTGCCGGCTAATACTTATGTTTGGCAGCCTAAATTAGGTTTATCTGCTGAAACGTTGATGCTGGATATAATTCAAGGCTGTTCTGGCTATGTGTATGGATTATTTTATGCTGCAGTCTTGATTGAATCTGGTTTATGCCGCAGAGTTCTGCTGTGTGCTGGCGATACTTCTTGCGACGCTCGCAATGTTGCAAAGATGCAACAGCCAGCGAATGTTGCACTATTTGGTGATGGCGGCAGTGCTACTTTGTTATGTCGCTCTGCAACAGATATGCCTAGCTATTTTTCCATTCAGAATAATGGAGAGCTTAGTGATGTGATTAAAGGGGATAAGTATTCGTCAAAGCGTTTTAGAGCGGTTGAACGCGATGAGCAAGGAGAGCCTCCTAAGCCACAAGGAACAAAGATTAATGGAGTTGAACTTGCCTCCTATGCTATGGATACGGTTAAAGGCGATATTGAGCGTTTGTTGCAATATGCAGGATTCAGTTATGCTGATATTGCATACATTATCGCGCATCAGGCAAATAAAAATCTTTTGAAATCAATGAGCATGGGATTGTCGATTGCGCCGTCATTATTGCCTTTTTTGGCAGAAAATACGGGTAATACCTCATCAGCTTCCATTCCGCTTGCGCTGTCAGAAAATCATGCTAGCTTACCTTTATTGCGCCAACGACCAGCTTTGCTGTGCGGTTTTGGTGTCGGTATGAGTGTAGCTTCAGCATTAATTGATTTAAAGCAGACGGTAATCCTCGACCCTGTATTTTTGTAAGAATTTGTAGGAAAGCTTCATGACTGAACAAGAAAAATTGCAGTTACTAAGTGAGATCATTGAATGTGATGTTGCTTTATTGTCTCCGGAAAAAGATCTTAGTGATTTAGAAGAATGGGATTCTTTATCCGCTTTGTCCTACATCATGTACATGATGGAGCACTATGGCATCAAAAAATCTGGTTCTGAGATCAGAAATTTTAAAAAGGTGCAGGATATTTTAGATACCTTGAATTAATGCTACTTAGCTAAGCACAGTAGGCATTAATTGATAGGAGAAGCAGCATCATGGCAGATTTAACTTTTTCCAGTATGGCAGTGAAAGCCGTTACTTGTTGTGTGCCGTCTTTTTTACAAACGATTAAAGATGGACCAGAAGCTTCTCGCTATGTGAAGATGTTTGTTAAAAATACAGGGGTGCATTCACGATATATTTCGCTTACTGAGCAGACCTGTGTCGATTTAGGTATTGCTGCCTTGCAGCGAGCGCTTGCAATCGCAGCTTGGGATAAATCAGAGCTTGATGCTGTAATTTTTGTCACGCAAACTCCTGATTATGCAGGTGGCACCTGTAATGCGTTATTTGTTCACCATTATTTAAATTTAGCACAGAAATGTGCATGTTTTGATCTGCCTTTGGGCTGTTCGGCGTTGCCTTACGGGATGAGCGTAGCCTGCAGCTACTTGCTTAATCCTCACATGCATAAAGTAGCCTTGTTGTGTGGCGATGCTCAGTGGCCGAATTATGCTTCAGTTGAAGAAATTAAACAAAGCGAAACGTTCCTCATGGGTGAGGCGGTAGGATGCATGCTGCTTGCGCGAGAGTCACAAGGAACTGATTGGCACATTTCGTTGTTTTCCGAGGGGCATGGTTACAAACATTTATGCCATTTTGCTTCAGGGATTAAAAATTCATGGCGTAAGGCAGGCAAATATATTCTGCCCAATGGTGAAAAATACGTCGCGGGCAACTACATGGATGGTTTAGAAATATCTATGTTTGCGGCAGGAACAGTTGCAAAGTCTTTACAGCAGTTCTGGCAACAAAATCATACCATCCCATCATGCTACGATGCTCTAATTTTGCACCAAGCTAATGCTCAGATCATTAAAGGAATTAAGAAGTCGTTGCAACTTAGTGAAGAAGTTAAGATTCCTCTTAGTATCTCTAAATATGGCAATACCAGTGCTGCATCCTCATTAGTGACAATTTGCGATGCTTTTGGTGCGGACAAAGATGCCCACGAGCTGAGATTATGCAATGCTGCATTTGGAATTGGTTTGTCCTGGGGATTTAGCGATTTTTACTTAAATACGCAACTGGTAGATCCAATTTTTAGCACAGATATGGTGTTAAGTGAGCATTTTTTAAAACCTGATACCGCAAATGTATAGAAATCAATGTATGCAAACATTAAGTCAAGGGAATTTTGATACAGTATGGCAAGCAATTACTTATCACGCGCAAAGTAAACCAAGTGCTTTAGCTTTAGCGGATATTAATGGAGGTTTAACTTACTCTCAGTTAGAGCGTTGTCTGCAGTGTGGTACAAAGTCTTTTGTAGATCAAGGGATTGGGGTTGGTAGTCGCGTCTTAGTCCGAATGGATAGCACGAAGGAATGTGTGATTATCTATTATGCTCTGATGCGTAGCGGTGCAACTGCTATTCCAGTATCGCACAAGGCCGGAGCGGAAAGCATTGCTCACATTATGGAGGTGTCACAAGCTTCCTTTGCGGTGGGTATCAGCTCATTGCCGCAACTTGATTGCAGTTTTTTGCATAGGTGGCAAGATAAAGATCATGCATCAGATGTAATTGTTGATTTTTCAACAAAAGCAATTTGCTCAGAAATTATCTTTACCTCTGGTACTACGGGTAAGAGTAAGGGTGTCATGTTAACGGCGCGGGCGGCAGTACAAGGTGGTTTGAATACTTTGGCTGTCGGGTTTAAATCCGGGTCTGACACTGAGTTATTAACTACACCGCTGTATCATTCCCAAGCTTTGAATACTTTGCGTGCTAATTTCTTGGTAGGTGCTGGAAGCATTATATCTTCAAGTTATATCAATGCAGAAACAATACGGACTTTACTTAAACGCTACCTTTGTAACGCTGTAAATGTTGTTCCTGCATCAATTAAACTGTGGCTACAGGATTTTGGCGATTACTTATTCGTCAATATGTTTAGTCAGCTTCAATACATTGAAATAGGTGCAGCGGTCATGGATTTGCCCACTAAGATGCAATTATTACGCCTATTGCCACGCACTGCACTGTGTTTTAATTATGGGGCCACTGAATGCTCGCGTACAGTATTTAATATTGTGTATTCTCCTGAAGACAAGTTACAGGCCTTAGGACGAGTTACACCTACTGTCCAGATGCAACTTCTAGATGATGATTTTAAGCCGATTAATGAGTGTGGGCAGATTGGAAAGTTAGCTTTCAAGGGCAATATGATCATGCAGGGGTACGCGGGAAATCCGCAGGCTAGTGCTGAGGTACTTCGCGATGGTTGGTATATCAGTGGTGATTTAGCAAAATTATCCTCAGATGGTTATATCTATATCTTGGGTCGAGCCGATGATGTGATAAATATGGGGGGGCAAAAAATCAGTCCGCAAGAGTTGGAAGATGTTTTTGCGCAGGTTTCTGGAGTTACTGCGTGTTGCTGTGTGGGGGTAGAAGATCCTTTGAATGTTCTAGGTAAAATCCCGGTGCTCTTTTATACAGGATCTGCAGATTTCTCCATCGAGCTTAAGCGTCAGGCTCGGCTTAAGCTTGATCGATATAAACGACCTAAGATGTTTATTAAACTTGACGCGTTGCCGGTTAACGCGATCGCAAAAGTAGATCGTAGAAAATTAAGAGAATTGTGGAAAACTTATTCCGTTAGGCGGTAAATAAGGAGTAACTATGCAGCAAATTTTTCATTTTTTACAATGTGCTGATGCGGCGTTGATTCCTTTTCTTAAAGAAGAACTTGCTAAACGCGGTAAGTTTGTTTCTAAAGAAGAATTTGCTGCTTTAACAAAGCCTGAACAAAATGAACTTTGTAATAAAATTGACTGCCTAGTTGCCATCGGTCGCTCTGTGCTAACTGCTGAGCAATTAGCTTATTTTCCGCGTTTAAAATTGGTTGCAGTCTGTGGCGCAGGCTTTGATCGAATTGATATTGATGCCTGTCGTCAGCGTAAAATTTTGGTGAGCAATACTCCGCATGTGTCGAGTATTGATGTAGCGGAACATGCGCTATGGATGATTTTTACTTTATTACGCCGTGGAATCGAAGCGCAGAAGTTTGTGGTTTCAGGCAAGTGGCTACATGAAGGTGGCTTTCCATTGGGGCATCGCATTGCAGGTAAAAAATTGGGGGTAGTAGGCTTAGGGAATATTGGTAAAGAAATTGCCTTGCGTGCTACAGCATTAGGTATGGAGGTGGCTTATTACAGTCGAAATCGTAAAAATTGCCAGTGGCATTACTTCTCCGACATCAAAGCTTTGGCCAAATGGAGTGATATCCTAGTCATAGCAATGGCCGCATCTGCAGATAACTACCATATGATTAATCGGACTGTATTAGAGTCATTGGGCTCTTCAGGTTTTCTTGTAAATATCGCTCGCGGATCATTAGTGGATGAGTCGGTGTTGCTGGATATGCTCAAAAAGCGAGAACTGGCAGGCTGTGCTCTGGATGTTTATCAACAAGAGCCATGGCAGCCAAGTACAGATGTGGCTCCTTATATGCTTTGTACCCCGCATATTGCAAGCGCAACGCATGAAGCAAGATTGGATATGGCAAAACTTACTTTAAGTAATATTGATGCCATGATGCAGGGCAAAGATCTAATTACTCCGGTTTAGTAAGCATTTTTTCTGATTTAGCTACAAAACAAGCTCCTACTGCATCACCTAATATATTCATGGGGGTGCGAGCCATGTCCATCAAACGGTCGATCCCGGCGACAAGCGCGATTGTCTCAATTGGCAGTCCTAGTGATAGGAACATCGTAGACATCATAATAAGAATAGCCCCAGGCATGCCGACTGAACCTATAGAGGCAAGAAGACCAAGTAGTATCGCTTGCAGATAGTCATACATGGAGAGCGGAATGTTGAAAATTTGCGATGCAAAGACAATAACAATACCTAAATAAATTGCTGCACCATCCATATTGATGGTATTGCCAAGAGGTATTGAGAACGAAGAAATGGTGCGAGGGACACCTAATTTCTCAACAGAGAGCATGTTTTCAGAAAGAGCAGCTGCACTTGAACATGTACTACAGGCAATAATTAGTGGAGAGGCGATTTTCGTAAAAAATTTTTTAATTCCAATGGAACAGTACAAAATAAGCGGCAAATACACTATAAGAACATGTAGCAGCGAGATAGCGTACATTAGGAGAATAAGTTTTAGTAAAGGTAGCATTACCTCTATACCAAAAGAGGCCACGGTATAACAGATTAGAGCAAATGTCCCGATTGGGGCATAATGCATGATAAGACCTGTCAACTTAATGATTACATAGTTAAGCTCATCAAAGAATTTAATGACTGTGGATGTTCTAGATTTGCATTTGCTGATAGCGATTCCTAATAGTATAGAAAAGAACATGATTTGCAGAATATTGCCTGATGTCAAGGCTGCAATTGGATTAGTAGGTATGATGCTCAAGATCAAGCTTATAATATCCTGAGGATCCGTTATTGTATTGGAAGAATACTGTATTGCAGTATCAATTGGCAAATTTGTTGAAAATTTAACCAAATTAGTAACAATAAATCCCAATATAATAGCTATAATTGACGTAATGAAATAATAAAATAGTGTTTTA
This sequence comes from uncultured Succinivibrionaceae bacterium, assembly GCA_944390105.1. Lineage (GTDB taxonomy): Bacteria > Pseudomonadota > Gammaproteobacteria > Enterobacterales > Succinivibrionaceae > Avisuccinivibrio. The sequence continues at coordinate 16,905 of CALXOV010000008.1, read as the reverse complement.
ATGGCTATTTTGCCGATCCGAGATGTTTGGCCTATTTTTGCAACACCAGCTGTTAACGTTATAAATACTAAAGGTACAACAACCATTTTAATTAGTGAAAGAAATAAATCTCCCAAAGGTTTAATTAAAACTGGCGTGAGATCATAGTAATTAAGGACGAGCCCTATGATTGTACCTAACACCAAAGCAAGCATCATCTGTATTGAAATATCGAATTTGAAATTTCGCATATGAATTATTATCTATGTAAGTTTTAATAAAATTTTGCCTCAATAATATATATTTGTTTGTTTATTCATAGTCTATTAAAGGCACAGATATTTAAATCAAAGAACATCTCGACATTTTTTAATACAGAAGAAAGAAAATTAGAATCGATAAAGCAGATAAGTTTAATTATATTGCTATCAACTGCAATATGGGACTCAGGAAGAATTTTCTGAAAATCTTTGAAAAAAGATATTGTTTCTTTGTCTGATCTAAGATCGTAAAAAGGCGAAGTGGACGGGGAAATGTTATATCTGAAGACTAGTCTTATATTGGGGATTTGTAGCTCAAGGTTTTGTGGTGTGAAAGGGCAAAAATTTAATGAAGAAATGTCACAGCGCATATATACAGGCTTGTGCTTAAACCACAAAATTAACCTGTCGTTAGAATTGGTGTCCTTTAAATAGAAATATTTGCTTTGTGGTAAAAATTCAATTAACTGTGCAAGTACTGCTTTATATAAAAACAGCAAACTTATTTTAGCAGCTTGGACAGATATTGCCGGTTTCTTAATCGCCTCTTTTAGTTGAGAAATTATATCGGAACACGAGATGTCTAGCTGTTTACGAGTATCAGATAACTTATTGATGACATTTGATACATAAAATTCCCATTCTGGGAAAAGCAATCTAACTTCATAACAGTTCCAAGGTTTTCTCAGACCTCCAGTGTGAACTAATTCAATTTCATCCTTATTAGAAATAAACTTTTCGTCATATCTTGAAACAAGATTTCTTAGATTTACACCAATATTTGAAGGCAAATCGTTGATTTTAATGTTATTTTTAAACGCAAAGTATCCAAAAAAAACTTCATTAATAATTTTGGGAACTTTATTAGAATTATTTAGCTCAACAAATTTAAAGAAGGATTCTTTTATTGCTTTAAAAGATTGAATTTTATTATAAATACTTTGAGATATGATTGCAGTATCTGAGCAATAAAATTGAATTTGATCTGCTTCTGGTTCATTTATTCCTATTGCTGTGGATGCGCTTAAGAGACTTTTATAGTAATGATCGATATTTTTAATTGAACTACTGTAGACATTTCCAGCGATTTGATTATCATTAATTATATTATTTAAATTTAATAAAAAATCTTTTAATATGATCGTATCTAATCCTAAAAATATAGAGTATTTGTAGTGCTTAGCTAAATATAAAGCATAAAAATGTGAACTTCCAGATGGGTGCGCGTAGTATGATTTGCCAGATTCAATAAAATGTGTGATATCGCTAATTTCTGGATTGTTTAAAAGATCAATATATATAATTTCAGGGTATAAATTTTTTAATAATTTTTGTTTTTCACTGGTTAGACGATAACCACATAAATATATATCTGGCAAAGATGCAGATAAAACCGTGAAAATGTTTTCGATCAAAGCTAATGAATATGCAAAATATTCGTTAGAACACGTGATTGTTATAGAGTAATCTGAATGTGTTTGTAATGGCATATTTTAACCTTATATTATATAAGCTAGATTCTATATTTAGACTAATTATCTGAATTTGTAATAAAAAGATAATTTGTCTCAGTGGTATTTTCATTAACGGTTTTGATAGGCCTTATTTGATCAATGTTCAAAGCATAACAATGATAACCATAACCATTTAGCTTATTAATAATATCATTTGGGTGATAATTAAATTTTGCAGTCCATTTTCTAAGCATTTCACAATATATAATTGGTTGATCCTTTAATAATACCCCACCCCCTCCTTCGAATACCAATTTCTCTGCTCCTTCTACATCACATTTAATTAAATCAACGCGACGTATGTTATAAGTATCAACAAAATTATCAAGTGTAGTAAATTTGCATAATATTTTGCTTGTGGTTTTATGATCAATAATATTCATTAATGATGAACTTCCACAATTGGAGCTGTTATAGTTAATGAGCATTTCTTGCTCTGTGTCAGATAATCCTATATTACACGCAATAGCATTGGTTATATTATTCAAATGCAGATTGTTTTTTAAATACTTAAAAGTTTCAGGAATTGGCTCTAGACAGTAATATTGGCAATCGCTTTGGTTTAATATGCGATTACAGTACAAAGTGAAATATCCAATGTTTGCACCGATGTCAATGATGCATTTCGGATGATATAATCTTTGCAGAGCATAATTCCAGTACTTTTCTTCGTATGAGGAGAAGTTTAAAATTTCAATAGGTATAACTCGGTAGTCCCTTTCAATTGCTTGTAGTTTAATTCCATTGTTTAGAGTGAAAATTACACCTCTATTAGAGATAGAAATTTCATCAATTTCTGTGCTCTTTAAGTAGGAGCTATACTCGAACAAAGATGCATGTTGTTCATACATTAGTTTTATAAATTCAGATTTTGAAATCTCATTATTGATATAGCGTTGTTTGAGCATATAAAACCTATTGTTCATATATAGCACCTTATAAATAGCTAGTAATCATTCTTTTAAAGCCTACGCTGACGTCAGTTTTGGTTATCCATCCTAGCTTCTTCAACTTGTTCGTGTTATAAGAAGCTCGAGATGATTCACTTTTAATGTAAGTCGAATGTCCTTCTCTTTTAGTATTGCACCGTACTTTCAATTGCTTCTCTGGAAATATATTACATAGCAGATGGGCTAGATCAATAATACTTGTTTCTTTGTCTGATGCAACATTATATGCATGTGATGATTGACCTTTAAATAGAATATAAAACAAAGCTAGTATTGCGTCAGTTATATATATGAAGTTGCGCAGTGCTGAGCCGTCAGAGTAGAGGTTTATGTCTTCATTTTTAACTATATTTTTTGTAAAATCAGCAAAAACCCGCCCGTCATTTAAATCTATACCAGGGCCATAAGTATGGGATAACCTTAGCATGTTTACTTGTATCCCATATTGATGAGCATAACAGATGCACATGTTTTCAGCCATACGTTTGCTTTCAGCGTAACAAGATCGTATATTGATGAAATTAACATATCCGTAGTACTCTTCGCTAATATTTTTTTTATTATCATCAAGTATGCCGTATACCTCTCCTGTGGATATAAAGATAAATTTTTTTGTTTGTAAATGCACTGCTAATTCTAATAAATTAAACGTACCTAATACATTAGCCTTAAGTGTTCCTACTGGATCAGAACCAAAATATTTCGGACTTGCCTGAGATGCCGCATGGATTATATAGTCTGCATTAATTTTCTGTTCTAAGGGTATACAAACATCTTGTTCAATTAATACTAAATGATCATGATTGCTGCAATGTAAATATTTGTGCTGTGCTTTATTTAAATTTCTTACAATACCAATAACCTTAACATTACCAAGCGCAAGAAGTGTTTGGACAATGTAGCCTCCTATGAATCCACCTGCTCCAGTTACTAAGACTGTACTATCTTTTAGATCTGACCAGGGCAAATCCTCGCTTAAAATATTATGTATATCTTCTTGAACTATTGCATGCATGGCTAGTAATCAATCAGGTTGCTTTTAAGCTCATCATCGTCTAGAAATGGGTACATATCCTCAAAATCGCTGGATACTAAAGTACCATCTGCCATCTTCTTAGATGAAACTCTGGGAATTAAGAGCTGGTCTTCCATGACCTTAACATCGCATATCACAGGTCCATTAAAAGATAAAACTTCTTGAACCTTGTTTTTAAGCTCATTGATATCGTCAATTGAAATGCCTTTAATACCATAAGCTTCTGCAATTTTCATGGAATCAGGACACCACACTCCAGAATTGGGACCTTCGCCAAACAGTCGACCATTCATAAAATTTTTCTGAGTCTGACGGATCAGCAAGTATCCATTGTTGTTGAGGATAAAAACTTTAATTGGTAATTGATTATGGCGGATTGTGGCAAATTCTTGGATATTCATCTGTAAGCTTCCATCACCGGTTACAACAATTGTATTTTTACTGCAATCTGCCATGTGTGCACCGATGCAAGCTACCCACCAGCCCATGGAGGAAAGCCCACCTGTAGTAATGAAATTCTGACCTTGCTTGATTTTCCAGGCTTGACAAATTACATGGAAACACGAGCCTGTATCTACCACCACAGTAGTATCTTTATTCGCGGCATTAGACAATATTTCAGCAAAATAATATGAATTAATTTCCGGAAGATGCCTGTACTCATTAAGGACTACCGGATAGCGCTTTCTGATTGCCTGACATTTTGCTAGCCAATTTTTATCAAAATTGCTATTGATTCTGAGCTTTAGCAGCAAGTTTAAAATTTGATGTGCATCATCGTTTATTTTTAAGTCGATCGGGAAAATAGGTTTATTCAGCTCCTTTTCATCAATGTCAATAACTGCTTTTTTAGCATGCTTACCAAATTTAGATGAATCATGACCAATCGAAGCTGTAGATAAGCGGCTACCAATTGCAATGATTAAATCAGCATTTTGTACTGTAATGTTAGCGCTTCGCTCTCCGTAATTTCCTGGCCGCCCCATGTAAAGCGGATGATCCGAGTTTATAACATCAATACCTAAACGCGTTGTGATGATAGGAATTTGATATTTTTCGATAAATTGTTGTAAAAGCTCAGTACTCTTTGAGATTTTTATGCCTTGACCGGCAATAATTAACGGTCGTTTGGCTCTCTCAAGCATCTTGATCAGAGCACAAACACTGTCTTGTCGCCGATTGTTATTGCAGTGATCTAGCTCTTCTAATTCACTAAAATGATAAAGCAAATTATCTGGAATTTGCATGCGCTGTACGTCTAAGGGAACGTCAATCCATACAGGTCCAGGTCTGCCTGATGTTGCTAAAGCATATGCTTTTTCCATGTAATATAAGATCTTTGCAGGGTCGTCTACCGTTACAAAAAATTTAGTGGCATGTTCAACAAATGGTTTGATGTAAATTCCCTGAATGCCGTATTGCCTGATGCCGCTTTCTTCTTGATATTTCACACAACTATAAGCGGATTGCCCAGAAATTACCATGATGGGAGCAGAGTCGCACCATGCCCCCACCAAACCGTTAATCACGTTAATACTACCCGGTCCGGCAGTGACAAGAGCTACACCTAATTTTCCAGAGATTCTGGCATAGGCATCTGCCGACATGCCGCAGGTTTGTTCATGATGTGTAAAGGTAGTGCGGATTTCTGGTCGTCTTGCTAAGGCATCATCTAAATACATGGCTTGACCGCCAGTGATAGCAAAGACGTTATCAACACCTTTTTTTACTAAAAAATCGAAAATAAATTCAGATACATTCATATTCAATTAACCTGCTAAAGCAATGACTCTACGAGGTAGTTTAAATCATCATCATGTTTACGTTGCGACAGGTTCATAGCTACATCTAAAATAATGTCTTCTTGCCCGCCAACTACTTTGCGCTTGCCTAATTCGATAAATATTTCTTTAGGATCAACTTTAAATAGTTTTGCGGCTTCAAGTACCTTGTTTTTAAAAGCACTGAATACTCCGGATAGGCCAGAGATAATGCTGATACTTGAAATGCCATTTTTATAGTTAATTTCCTCTTCAACATACTTATCAGCAACATCAATCAACTTAAAATAGTTAACATTGGCGCATTCGCCATTTTTAGCAAGCACGGGAATTAAAACGTCTAACTGGCAGTTCCCTGCGCCAGCTCCCAGCCCTTTGAGGGTACCATCAACAATGGTGGCACCTTGTGCAATTGCCACCAAGGTATTAGCAACGGCTAAACCTAAATTGTTATGCCCATGAAAACCGACTTCAATATTTAATCCTTTGACTAGAGTTCTGATTTTTTGTCTTACGTCGTTGAGAGTATAAGCTCCGGCTGAGTCGAAAAGAATGATCCCTTTTGCACCATAATCTTGTACTTTTAGTCCTTGGATTAACAGATCTTCAGCGCAGAGCATGTGCGACATCATCAGACAGCAGTAGACATCAAAACCTTCGTTAGCGAGAAATTTGATATGTTGCTTAGTGGTATCACACTCTGAGCAGTGGCAACCGATTTTAAAGATTTGGGCCCCATATTTGATAGCTGGAATTAGATTATCTTTAATCGTGCCAAAACCAGGGATCATGTAAACGCCTAGTTTTGTCTGTTTTAGAGCTTTTTTTGCGGCTTGCAATAGCAAGTTTTCTGGGCATTTTGATAGACCAATTTGTATGGAGCTAGCTCCTAATCCGTTGCCATGACCTACAATGATCGCGTCTAACCCTGTATCATCAATCGCTTGGCAGTACCTATAGACAAAGTCTGCAGTGTATTGATGTTTAACGTAATGTGAACCATCGCGTAGTGTGGCATCAAATATTGTGAGCTTGTGTTTCATTGATCACTCCATGGCATGCGTGGCATATTTTTCCGCCATCGCGACTGCAGCACTGGTTATGATGTCCAAATTTCCAGAATAAGGCGGAAGATAGTCACCTTTCCCTGTGACCTGCGACATGACTGATAGGACAGAGTTGTTGTAGATGGGGTCTAATATAATTTTGTAACCAGGGACATATTGTTGAATCTTCACTACCATTTCATGAATTGCTTGGGATACCGCTCTAATATCTGGCTTACTTAATATTGCATAGACAGTATTATTCATGATAATAGGCGGCTCGGCTGGATTAATGATAATGAGGGCTTTGGCATCTTTACAATGCGTAAATTCCAGCAGAGCTTTTTTGGTGGTCTGCGTGAATTCATCAATATTATCCCTAGTGCCAGGTCCTGCAGATTTTGAGGAAATACTTGACACAATCTCAAAGTAATCCACTTGTGGGTAGAGTTGTGCAATGGCGTAGGCAAGAGGCACCGTTGCTTGACCTCCGCAAGTTACCATATTAATGTTTGGTACGTTCAAACATTCATCACTATTGATGCAGGGTATGCACATTTTCCCTATTAATGATGGAGTAAGATCTATTGTATATTTCTTGAGCGCTTTTAATATAGGGGCATGGGTAATATGTGAACTTGCTGTAGTGGCATCAAAAACGATATCGCAGATTTGCGGGTTATCCACAATTGCGTCTATTGAGCGGTTTGATACATTTACGCCTAAATCACGAGCAAAGCGCATACCTTTGGAGTCATAGTTGCGCCCTGTAAAAAGAGTGCAGCTAAGCGTTTTACTGTGCATGATCTTAGCCAGCAAATCACATCCTATATTGCCCGTGCCGATGATGGCAACGTTTGCTTTTGCCTTCATTTAATCGCCTTTATAAAATCGTGAATAACACTAGCTGTTTTGCGCATGTCGGTAAGCGTATTATTTTGGGCAACTCCTATCCAAAAAGAATGCCCCATGATGAACTCTGTTGCTGGGAGCATCTGGTAATGCTCAGCAGTCAGATCTTGAGGCCTTAGTAGGGGAGATTTCGCAATACGAAATACAATATTGCTGTGCACTAGCATGGGCTGACGTAATATATTTCCGGCAAATAGCTGGCGCGTTCCGATTCCATGTTGCTCAAGATATTGCACTAGATCGTGTTTGGTAAAAGAAGCTTTGTCTTTAACTGAAATTAAGAAACCGAACCATGATGGCGTACAGTTAGCCGTAGTCTTAGGTAAGATTAAATATTCCTGCAAATCTGCCAGCGCATTTAATAAAAATGTGGCATTTTCTCGGCGTATTGCTAAAAAATAATCCAGCTTTTTTAACTGCGCTAACCCAATAGCAGCCTGCCAGTCAGTAATTTTCAGATTGAAACCGATATGGGAATAAGTGTATTTGTGATCATATCCTAAAGGCAGGGTACCAAGTTGCATGTTGAAACGATGCTTGCAGGTGTTATCGCAACCAGGTTTGCACCAACAATCACGTCCCCAGTCACGAAATGACAACAAGATCCGATGAAGGGTTGGATCGTTGGTGACTACAGCACCACCTTCTCCCATGGTGATGTGGTGCGCAGGATAAAAGCTGTAGGTTCCGATGTGTCCGATGGTGCCAGCATACTGATCTTTCCATTTTGCACCTAAAGCATCACAGCTATCTTCAATTACCCATAGTTTATATTTATTTGCAAGCGACATGATCTTATCCATGTCGTACATATTGCCTAAGGTGTGTGCTAAGAAAATCGCGCGGGTTTTAGGAGAAATTGCCTCTTCAATTTTATTTGCATCAATATTATAAGTACCGATTTCACAATCCACAAAGACGGGAACCAATCCATTTTGGATAATAGGATTAATCGTGGTAGGAAAACCTGCCGCGACTGCGATGACTTCATCACCTTTTTTTAAAGCGCGTTCTTTTAGCTTATATGAGGTCAACGCAGATAGAGCAAGTAAATTTGCAGATGAGCCAGAATTAGTTGTAATAGCATATTTAACCTGTAGCCTTTGTGCAAATTCTTTTTCAAAGGCATCATTAAAGCGTCCCGCGGTGAGCCACAAGTCAAGGCTTGCCTCCACCATATTGATAAGTTCTTCTGCGCCGATGTTCTTGCCTGAGGCGGGGATGTAGGTCTTAAGCTGTTGATTTTTCTCTTGTTCCAAGCACATGGCATAGGCTTTAGTAAGTTCCAATATTTTGTGCTTGATGTCTTCTTTCTGCATTACAAGCTCCATTTAAGCCCCTTATTGCGTGCACATGCGGTAAATTCATCAATTTGTTTAAGGCAATATGTAGCCATGTCACAAGAGCCGCTGTAAAAATCTTTATACCATTGTACGGTTTGGCTAATAGCTGTTGTAGCAGTATAAACTGGTTTGATATCTAGTTGGCGCGCTGCTTTTTCGCTGTTTAGTTGCAATAGCGTAGCTTCATGCAAAGCAGGATCGCTTTGATTTAACACTATTTGTGAATTATTGCATCCCCAGAGTTTTGCTACGCTTTGTGCTACTGTTGCGACGTTTAATACAGAATGTGGATCGGGGCCAAAGTTATAGCTTTGAGCATAGAAGTTACCATCCTCGAGCATTTTTTGACCTAAACGCAAATAGCCTGCTAAGGGCTCTAAGACAAACTGCCAAGGTCTAGTTGCCAGTGGTTTCCGTATATGCACATTTTTTTTCTGTAAAATTGATTTAATGCAGTCAGGAATTAAACGATTTTTGGCCCAGTCACCGCCGCCGATCACATTACCGGCACGGGCTGTAGCCAGACAAAAGGTGTGTGAGTTTGGCGTTGTGGGGTTGTGCGAATTTAAATAAGATCGGCGATAAGCTGCCGATAGAATTTCAGAGCAACCTTTAGAGGAAGAATACATATCAAATCCGCCCAGAGGATCATCCTCGATATAGCCTTCGTCTTTTTCCATATTTTCATAACATTTATCAGTTGTTACATTGACAAAAGCTTTAACGGAAGGAGTAAATCTAGCTGCCTCCAATACTTTTAAGGTACCAATGACATTGGTTTCATAAGTGTCTATTGGACATATATAGGAAAGTAGAACTAAAGGTTGAGCTGCAAGATGAAAAACAATGTCAGGATGATGTTTATTAAAAAAACTATTTAAAGCCACACTATTATTGATATCTGCAATTAAATCATCATCAATCAGACTATGTAGATTAATTACCTCATATAAGCGTTTTTCGGAATGTGGTAAAAGCGAATATCCGACCACACGTGCTCCTAAATGCTTGAGCCACAGTGCAAGCCAGCTTCCTTTAAATCCAGCATGCCCAGTAATTAGTACAGTGCGATCTTTATAACAATCATTAAATGGCATGATCATTCCCATAGCTTCCACTGAGCTTTACCAGATGCCCAAATTTTGTTTAAGTCGACTTTATCTTTCAGCATATCCATAGGTCGCCAAAAGCCGTAATGCTTATAGGCATTTAACTGCCCTGCAGCAGCAATAGCTTGAAGAGGCCCCTGCTCCCACATCGTATCTTCATTATCGGGAATAAAATCTAAAACTTGAGGTTCACAGACAAAAAAGCCGATATTAATCCAAGTTTCATCATTTTTTGGCTTTTCACGAAAATTTGTTACGGTGGAGTCAGGTTCAACTTGCAGGACACCAAATCTACCTTCTGGCTGCACGGTGGTAAGTGTGCAGAGTTTGCCTGATTTTTGATGGAAAGCGATAAGATCAGATAAATTTATGTTTGCAACGCCATCTCCATAAGTTAATAGGAAGGGCTCACTATTGATATATCTTTGGGCTTGCTTTAAGCGTCCTCCAGTCATGGTTTCTGCTCCGGTGTAGCACAAAGTTACATTCCATGGCTCGGAACGGTTATGGTGAATTTGAATATCGCTGGTGCTTAGGTTAATAGTGATATCAGAATTCATCATTTGATAATTGATGAAGTAATTTTTGATGATCTCTTGCTTATACCCGGTCAAAATTACAAAGTCATTGAACCCATAATGGGAATATATTTTCATAATATGCCACAGTATAGGCTTGCCGCCTATTTCTACCATGGGCTTTGGCATGATTGAAGTTTCTTCACTTAAGCGGGTTCCAAGGCCGCCTGCAAAAATAATTACCTTCATTTTAATAAATACTCCTTATAGTCATGCCAAGACATTTGATAAATCAAGTTATGATAAACTTCACATAATTTAGCGAATAGTAGTCAAATTATAGTTAAAATTATGTCCAAAGTAATTATGAATTACAATCAAAAAATTCAATGTCATAAATTTCTAGATAACGTTTGAGTTTGTCTTTATATTCCGCAATACTAAATGGCAAATCAGTTATGAAATAATGATAATTGTCATCTATACTAATAAGCCTTGTGTAGATAACTTTTTCTTTTTTCATGATAAAGGGAAGCAATGCTCTAAGATTATCGTTTTTAATTTTAAAACTACAGCCTTTAATGCCGTATACAACTCGCATGTATGCATTTAGGATATCACCGACCGTTCTCATGTGTAGCGGCTGATCTCCAAAAGTATAAGATCCTCCTTCAGGAATTTCCCACTTAGCAGTTGGATCATTGAAGTCGATTACACCGTAGGGTTTTTCATCAACTGTAATATAAAAATATTTTGCAGTTTGACTCTTTGATAGATTATGGCAGAATTGTAAGTGTGTTTCTGCAGAAATAATGTCATTACATTCCATGCGAGTCCTGACGTATTCACTATTACGTCCTCGTAGGATTATTAATAGCGTTTGATCGTCTAGAACGGTAAAATTATAGAATTTAATATATGGTTTTATTTGAGGCATAAAGTATTAAATACCTGCTCCACCATTAATAATAATATTAGTCCCACTTTCAAAGCAGTAGGTTTTTGTTAGTAAGTACATAATTTCTTCTGCTATAGCTTGTGGTGGAATTAAGCCAAGCGGCTGTTTAGCCTTCACTGCTTCAGCAAAATTTTCGTCAATCGCAAAATTTAAGTTCAGCATTTTTGTTTGCACATAAGAAGGGCTAACAGCATTAATCACACAATGACGTTTAATCAATTCTGATGAGCAACTCTTAATAAAAGCGTTAAGCGCAGCTTTGGACGCAGCGTAGGCTGCAGTGTAGTCTACGGCCTTATTGGCTGCAGTTGATGAGATGGCTATAACCCTTAAAGGTTGTCGTTTATTTTGATGTGTAAGAATGATTCTTAATAATTCAACAAATGAGCAGTAATTTATATTAAGAATTTCTCTGTTTTTAACATATGATAATTTACTTATTTTTTCAATTCTGGTAATGCCAGCGCAATAGACGAATCCATCAAAGGGGGCATTAAGTTTAATAAATTCTCCAATATGGTTGTGTAGGCTTTCAGGTGTGGCAAAATCGCAGGTTGCACAACCTTCGATGGTATGTGAATAAAGAGAATTTAGTTCTGCAAGTTTATTTTTATCGCGAGCTAGCAGAAAAAGTTTGTTTTCATCGTTAGTGGCAAGTTTTGAGATTAAAGTTTTTGCCATATCAGATGTGGCACCAGCAATTAAATATTTTTTCATAAAACTTTCACATTGAAATTAACTAAATAATATTTGGTTGTGTCTATTGGTTATATTAAGCTTTACTATAGCCAGTTAACTTGCTCCTGAAAAATTAAGCACACTTGCTGTAATAAAACCATTTGCTGTTATTTGATAGTGTTTTTCTTCAGCATTGCTGATAATAAATTCTGATGGTTTATATAATTGTCTAAAATCATCATTTAAATTATAAAATGAGTTGATATCTAAATTTTCATTAATAATTTCTTGGTATAGGTTATTGCTGTTATAGCTTAAAGTGATAGGAAGATTAATTATACTTCTACCAACAATATAGGCAGTAATGGTACTGATCATTTCACCTTGAATAAAACCATATTTAAGCAGTAAATTGCACAGACTAATAATGTGATGCTGCACTCTGATAACTCCAGCAACGGTGTACTTTACTTTTAACTTTTTACCGTAAAAGGAGTTTTGCTTAAATTTTTGCGATAATGCAAGATCTGCCTGATCGATTTTATCAATATGATTGCGGTATTGCTTTAGATACGCTTGCTTACAGGTATAGTTTGGTCTGAACAAAAGGTGGATATATTTGTTTTTAGTTTTAACATCATCAGAGGCATAAGGGTAGTTGCGATCTATCCACCATTGGACAAATTTACCGCAATCAGCAAGTTTGCTGTCATAGTGAATGTGAGTGGCACAAATGTAGTTTATGGTCGATACATCCTTAGGATATTGAATAATTGCTCCCATATAACACCCCCCAAAAGGAGCGCTAACAATGGCATAATTGCGCTGATTAGGGGATGCATCGACAAGCGTGATAGCCCCATCCTTCCACGGCACAAAGATGGCGTTATTAATCAAGGAGCAGTCATTCTTAGGAAACACGAATTTCTTATCCCATTCACCGTGTAAATTTTTACTAAAAAATTTTCTATTGTCTAATTGTTGGAGCTTATAAAATCCTTTGAGGCCTGCTAAGAGCAGACCAAGATCGGTATTGAGTTCTACATTAAAGCTAGAGTTTAATAAATCATCAATCTGCATATGCAATTTGCGGGTGGACTAACGCCAGCGGTTAGTCCACCCTTACGATCCTTAATGTAAATTAGCAACTTTAACTGTCTGCCGGGGCTCAAAGTTTAAGCAGGCTTATTGCCCAGCCCCTCCACCTGATGAGCTATTGCTATTTATTGGTTCAATGCACGAGGCCATAATATCCATTAGCTTAGATAATCCTTCTGTCTGTGGCTGCTGGCTTGCTGACACGTGTACCTGATATTTACCGGTAGTGTTGGTGGAGCGCGTGTTTTCGCGCGATGAACTTACTTTTCCCGATACACTAGCATTAATGCCAAACCACTTGGAGGATACCGAAGAGTTTACTTCGCTGTCTACAGTGCTTTTAGACGCAGTTGTATCAGAGACCTCCATCTGAAAATCTACATTGATATTGTCAATGAGCAGTGACGGTATAGGAACTAAACCGATAAACGGCGCTTCTACCTTGATGGAGTGCGTAACGGTTTGCCCATTCTCGTCAACAACTGGGCGATTTAAGTTAAATTTCAGCAGGCGGGTAGTGCCTTCTTCATTGTTGCTTGGCGCATTTTCGTAAGCAATATTATTAAAGTAATTGAGTGCAATCCCCGCCAGCTTTTCCTGTGCTTCTGCAGCAGCAAACAGCGGAGCGCCTATTAGCTCTCGCATCGGCAAACCAGTAAAGGCTTGCTTCACGCCTTTGCCCGGGTCTGGATCATCCTTAAGTACATGCGGCTTAGTATCTGCTGCCGCTGCGGATGTTACCTGCTGCGCCTGCTCGGCAACCGCTGATTCACTTAATGCTAAAGCCTGCAGATATTCAGGCGGCAAGGTCACGGAACCGTCAGCATTAATGGTTGCAGTAAATGTTCTGCCGTCCGGGGTTTTCAGCTGTATAGGTTCTGTGGCAACCGGTTCAGCAGATGGCATTTCTTTTTTCATTTCGGTTTTATTATCTGCACTCATAGGTCTCTCCCAAATAATTGTTCAGATGCAAAAATTATATCCTTTTATCAAAATCATTCAGTAGGCGAGATAAGGATTCTGCCGGTTCTTGTCCTTTAAAAGTGATCTTGACTTCCATAATAGAATCTTCATCGGTTTTGATGTTCTCCAGTTCAAGCTGCATCGCGTGATGGGATGCAGACGGCGGCTGTTTACTGTTGAGCTGCGGCGTATATAAAAAGTCAGTAGGAACTTTCCGGCTCTGCGCATCAGTAACTTTGGCTTTAAACTTAAATTCTACAGTGTCTAGCGCCAACGAATTGTGATGCACCAGCGTGATTAACGGAACTTCAACGATGCGATCGCCAAGCTGCAGTTTTTTGGTGATGGGACGATAAACAGCGTTGCCGTCTTGCGTCCAAAACTTGCGGAAGCTTTCCATCTGTTTTAACTGCAGCATTTCTTCAGCACTTACTACCGCTGCCTGCAGTCCCTTTAGAATTTCAGCAAGATCAATTTGTTTGGGGTGAAAAAAGCCCATATCTACTTGCTCTTTAGCAATTTATCCGATGATAATTTAATAAAAATCAATAATATTAAAAGTTACGGTGAAAAAAACATAACATACAATTTTTTCTATTTCACCAAGGCAACTTGCCAGTGGTCACAAAATTAAAAAATACTTTTGGTAAACGAGCTTAAAATCAGTTAGTAAATGTACTGGCAGGCGAGGGTGCACCGTTATCAGTCGTTAGTGCACCGTAACTTATGTAGCGTTTTACGCAATGCGTTGATGTGTGCGGCGTATAGAATTGCCGCTAGATACGAGGGTTCGGCAATTTCTTGGGGCGTGTAGCACGGCCTTAGTCCTAGGTTTGAGCCTGTGTCTTAGTGTCAGCAGTAAGTTTTTGCAGTAGCACCGTTTGGCTGCGTGCGATTTTATGCTGCGCTTTGCTGTAGACTAAGGCAACCTGCCACAAAATAGGGCGGAGCCCTAAGGTATCACCATAGCTGTGACTTAATAATTGCTCTTTTGCCTCATTAAGTTTAGCGTTCAGTGCCGCATCTTGATCGCTGTCAGAGTACTTATACTCAATGATTAGCGTAGTATCTTGATAACTCAGGATGGTGTCAGCACGTCCTGCAGCTTGATGGAAATTGACGATAGCATTAAGTCCAGCCAACAGGAAAAATACCTGTAGCACGTAATTTAAAGCTGCTTCAGAGGTGACAGGAGAATGCTCGTAATCGCAGGTCTGCAGCACGCGTGAGCAGACCTCTGCAAGCAGCTGGGCATCGTGCCGCTGCAGCGCCGTGTGCAATTGGGTAAGGCTGAATAGGCTGAATAGGTTATCTTCATTAGCGTCGCCGTAGAGTATTTTCCCTTCCACCATCTCCACCATCTGTAGCAATAGTTTAAGCTCCAAGTTCGGCACCCATAGTTCGACGGTAAAGCCTATTCCATCTCGTGTAATATAGCCGCGCTTAAGCGTTAGATAGCCGCATTGGAATAACAGCACGTAAATATTCATGCTCTGCAGTGAGGCGGGGGCCTGAAAATCATTAACACTGACTAAAAAGCTGTTTTGCGTTAAGCTTGATAAAATATGATTAAAATTGCAGTCATGCAGTTTTTTCTGCAGAATGCTGGGCAAGCCAGCGCTTGAATACCAGAAATTTTTACATAAGCGGCCATCATCCTCAAAGAATTTGAGTACGGACCATGTAGAAAAGACGCGGCTGTCACCTGTTTCATCAAAGCAGTAGCCGTCATACCACTTAATCATTAGGTTCATAATGTGATCAATCATGGCAGGCGTGACATCCGTTTCAGTACAGTCAAAATAAGCTGCTGCTTTGCTGCACAGAAAGGCGGAAAAATGCTGCTTAATCTCAGCATGCGTAAAGCCGCAGAGCTTACTGTAGCGGTGAATTAGAGAAATATCTTTGATGGTATTGCCAACCGTAAACATACACGAATCGGCATAACGGGTGATCCCAGTAATGAATACGAAGCGAAAGTATTCACCATAATTTTTGATTACCGCTAAAAAACTGCGCATTATAGATTCGGCATGCTCTAATTTCGCCGGATCTTGGAGATAAGCTATCTGCGCTGCATCATATTCATCAATGAGCAGAACTACTGAACCTAGAGGTTGGCTGCTGACAAGATAGGCAAATTTTTCTTGGATGCTGCAAGCCGTGGCGGGAAAACAGATTTGCCGTTTATCGGCTTCATATTGCAGTTTGCGCAGCAGGGATGCTTTAAACGCTGGCGCATCGCCTTCATTGGCAATGTTTAGCAAAATCAAAATGCATTACGGTATACGCTGCATCCTCTTGCCACAATTTTTTGATAGCAAGACATTTAAAGTAGGAGTCATTGCCGTCATAAGGCTTAATGCCGTGGCAGAATAATTCTTTGAGAGTGGACACTAGAGTGCTTTTGCCAAAACGACGGGGGCGAGAGAGAAAGATGGGTTGATTACTGCGCGTCAGCTCAAAGAGGAGTTCAGTTTTATTGACATAAATTTTTCCGGTTCTTCTGATATCCACAAAAGAATGATTGTTCGGCAATCGATAGGCAAGTTGATTGTATTTAATTTTTTTTCATGAAAGGAGTAAAAGTAGCAATTTTAATAAGCGCGTACAGAGCTTGAAAGTACCTCATTGGAACTTAAAATTTTTATAAATCAACATGTTATATCAACACTAAAATGCCGCACCTACGCTTTTCTTCTTGCGCTTGGGTTGCTTCTGCGGATCAATCGTCGTATTAATTGTTCCTGTTAATTTATC
>CALXOV010000007.1 GCA_944390105.1 uncultured Succinivibrionaceae bacterium | reverse complement strand
CGTTCGGATTGCCCATACCCATACGGGCAGCAATCGCATCGGAGCTGGTCGAAGCTGCAACCATCGCAGCCTCAACGGCACCGCCGTAGACAGCAAGGCGGGCTGCGGACTCAGCGGCCGCACCGTTGCCACTCACCAAGGGCTCATTTAACAGAGCATTGGAGTACAGCACTTCAGATACCGGGATTTGCTGCACAGTACCATCAGTACCAACGCGATCCTGGGTATCGGTTCTGCCAGAGGTAATAACCTTTTCGCCGGTCTGCTCTTCGATCTTTGCGATCTCATCAGCACTCAGCCACTGACCGGAGGTCAATGCCACCTGATCTTCAGCTACGGCATCCGGATTCTGCACGCCATAAGCATAAGCGCGAATGCTCTGATATACCGGATCAGAAGCACCGGACAGGATACTACGGCCCTGAGCTTCGTTATAGCTGAAGGTTACATTGCCGCCAGTCTCCGAGGTCAGTACGCCAGTGAGTAAACGATTATTGGTGTAGACATCAATGCCAGTAGCGGTATCAGTAGCATCTCCCTCACTGGTCACTACCTGAACCGCTGAATTGTCAGCATTTCCGAAGAGCGCATAAGTCTTATTGGCACGTACTGCAGTGTCAACAATGACATCACCGCCAGCTGCAATAAGCTTGCCGTTATTACCATCGAAGGTTACTGCCGCACCATCCGCGCTCAGCGCTTCATCACCGATTAATACCGCAGTCTTATCACCAAAGTAGACATAAGAACCAGTTGCCGCCGGAACATCTACATCAGTTACATAAGCGTTCTTATAGCCATTGAAGAGGGTAATATTCTTACCATCCTCTAAAGCAAACGGCGCAGTCACCGCCAGGATAGCACCATACTGATCGGCCTGCAGTGCACCATTGTGTTGGAAGCGCGCAATTAAGCCCTGCACTTCTGCCACGCTCTTAGTGCCGATACCGACTGCGGAGTTCTGACCGACAAAGATATTGCCGTCCACGATACCGCCGCCTTCAACCTCGCCTAACTTATCGATGTTGCTCTTGTCATCGTCAAAGCGATAAACAGAGGCAATCGCTGTCGGCTGCTCAAAGGACGGATCTACCACTAACTCGCCATCATTGAGGCTTAAAATCTGCGTCTCAAAATAGCCAGTAGAGGCTTCCTGCGTAACCTTACCATCTGCGTCTACGAGCTCTTCCTGACCCACGTTGATAGTGCCGTTCGAATCCATGAATGTCATCTTAGCTACGCTGACTAAGCCGCCGTCAGTAGCTTCAATGGAAGAGGACGAGCCAATCTCATCAACTAAGATCTGTGCATTTGACGAATGTACGTCACCTTCAATCTTAGTCGCATTCACTACTGCGCCATCAAAGGCCTCCACACCATCAGTGCCACTGGCCTTAATGATATTGGCATTGAGCACGGCATTCACGGCGTAGACATTGCTAGCAATAAAGTCGCCAGTTACACTAGCTGTGCCATTGGCTACGTCCACATCACCAACATTCTTAATCGCCGCAATATTGGTAGCAGCGCCATTCCCATCAATGGAGAGATCACCTTGACCATTAATGGTGCCAGCATTGCCGCCATTGTTGAGTTCTAAGTCATGGTTATTGAGATTAATGTCAGCCAGTGCACCGGTAGTAGTAGAGGCAAAGTTACCGTTAGCATCAGCATAATTCAAGCTAGCATTACCTGCTAAACCGACCGCAGAGCTACCCTCAGTTGCCACTAAATTACCTACCTGACCACGGAAGTCGCTACCTACAGAGGTAATGGTAGTGCGCATTAACTGCTCACTGGTAACATCAGAGGCCATATCAGCAAACGGCTTGAAGTCAGTCCAAGCAACCGAGCCAGTCTCTAAGCCCTTAATCGCAAGCTTAGCCTCACCCACGTTAAGGACACCGTCCATCATACCGGAGGTTAGATTGCCAATTAGGCCTTGCTTTAAGGCAGCAGCATCATCAGCATCGATGGATTCATCAGCATCAAAAGTAAGGTTGACCCAACCACCATTGCTGACAGAAACGGTACCACCGGTGACCGTGATATCGCCTGAAGCATTACGTGACACAATACCATCAGTAGCTGCGTCACCTAAAGTTAAATCACCACCGGCAACGGAAATAATGCCTGATTCAATGGTTACACCATTGGCCGGATCATCTTTTTCGTTCTGCGTACCTGCATTAATTACTGCATCATAATCGCCAAGGATGGTCAGCTCGCCATAATCGTTAACCGTGACAGTACCAGTAGAGGCAGCGATCTGCGTGAAAGTAGCGGAGCCCTGCTTTCCGTTGTCACCCTGATAACCACCGATCGTAACCGCGCCACCACTGACCGTCAGCTTATCGCCGGTGAAGGAAGCAAGTCCATAAGTATCGGTCTCTTCATCAAGGTTGTGCTCGCCGGCCACGGTGAAGGAGCCACTGGTAGATACCGTCACATCCTGACCTTGCCACGAACCTGCAAACACCTTTACTGCACCTGAGGCAGTAGCAGAAGAGCCTGAAATTTCAAGGTCAGTCGCAACCGTACCAGTCTCAGTTGTAGCGTCGCCTAAGACTAAAGTAGCATTATCTTTCACCTGCAACGTAGCATTCTTAGAAGTTAAGCTATTGCCTACGGTGTAGGTACCAGACTGCATCGCGACAGTATCAACAAACTTCACTGCGTCTTCATCCGCCGAAGAAGTGTCTTTCTCAGTGGTGAGATCGCTGATATCTAAAGCGCCAACCTTAAGGTTTGCGTTCTGCAGATTTAGTACAGCTGATGAACCAGAAATCTGATAGAGAGTGGCCGCATCGGCGATAATGGAACTGTTTGCATTATGAATGCGAATATTGCCAGGCACAGCCACATTACCAGTAAAATCGGCGAAATCCGCATTTAAGGTACCGGCAACATTTAAAGTACCGCCATTCAAAATTACGCCATAAGCTTTATTCAGCCCCTGCTCATCCTTAGATGTGTCATTACTATCGTTAGCTAAAATGGCATTGATTTGGCTGTCAGTTACCTTAATCACACCATTTACATTAGCCAGCAAGGATAATTTGTTTGAAGAGCTAAAATTATCGGCAATTGCTAATGTTGCATTGGTTAAATCAACCGTTGCTATGTAAGCATTATTATCATCATCGGTTGCATTTGTGCCGACTTTGAACTGGGAATCATAAGACATATCGCCGGAGGCTAAGATGGTACCAGTCACAGTTAATGTGCTATTACCCTTATAGTCTGTGCCATCACTTAGTTGACCGACATTAACAGACGCGCCACTTTTGCTGAAGGTAATGTCTTGATCCCATACCACGTTGCCTGCAACATTAATACCTAATTGATAAGAGGCATCGCCAATAATCAGATCATCATCACCATTGGCATTGATGTAAGCAGTATCACCGGCAGCTGCCGCAACCGAGAAGCCCTTATCAATATCAAAGGCGCCATCAACAGCATCAAAATCAATGCTGTTAGTTGCGATGAGATTGACCGTAGCACCGCTGGTAGAAATATCAGACAGATTCTGCAGACCATCAGCTGAACCGTTACCAATCTTCAGCGCCTTTGCTTCGATATTGAGCGTAGCGCCAGTGGTAGCACCACTTTCGCTTAATGCCTTACTAATGGAGATCTCGTTGCCGGTTACCGTGGCGTCTTTATTAACATAAATAATGCCAGTAGTATCGCCGACCGTGTCCCCCGATGCGAAGGTATACAACTTGTCAGACAGCTCAACTGAGGCATCAGTCAACGCAATTGTACCACCTGATACAATAATCGAACCTGCGGTATCAGTTTTATTAATTGCTTGACTGATAGTCTGGTCGCCACTCTTAATTGCGTCACGAGTGTAATCGCCTGCCGTGAAATAGCTCTTTAAAGCTGCCGACGATAAGCTTAGGGTACCGTGGTCATTAACATTTACCGCGGCTTTATCTACGACTGCCTGAAGACCATCGTCACGCTTAATCTGCAATACGGTCGGCTCATCTTCAGTACCCTCAATCTTCATGGATGTACCGACTTCGTACACACCATTAACACTGTCAATAGTGCCTGAAGTAATATTAATATCGCCCTCGCTGGCAATAACTGCATCAACTTTGCTATCGCCATCTAAGGTTAAAGCTGCGCCAGAGGCCACAACGATATAACCACCGTCAACTACGACGTCCTTCTCAACTTTGTTGCCATCAGCATCATCATAGCCAGCCGTGATAGTCAGATTAGCTTTGTCTGATGAAATGTTAATGGTTGAATCGGTAATAATGACACCCTGAGCATCGCCACGTCCGCTAGCCTTAATCTCAGCGCCAGACTAAGTTACATTGATAGTAGAATTCTCAATCTCAATGCCGTCTCTAGCGCCCAACGAAGCCCCTGAGATATTTATATTAACCGTGGCACCGATAATGCTCATGTCAGCAGCTGAGTAGTCTCCGTCATCAGCCGCATCAGCAGTATAACCACCTTCACCATAGGCCCAAATATTGGCATTCTTGCCACTTAATTCAATAGTGCCACCATTAATTGACACGGCAGCAAAACCTAAGGAGGCATTCTCGCCAATAAGCTTGATGGTTGCGTTATTAGCAATTAGATTATTTTCTACTGAACCTTCACCCTTATCTCCACCTAACGCATTATCAGCACCGACGATCTGCATAGCAGCCGCACCAGCAGAACCACTGACGGTTAAAGTAGAGCCGTTTTGCAAAATCAAATCGCCATTGGCAATATGGAGAGTACCCTGCCCCGAAACGGTGTAATCTGCGCCAGCCTGTACGGTTAAACCACCATTAGCCCACTTCTGCGCCCCATCAGTAACCGAGCTACTACTACCCTGATCGGAAACAATAATTCCATTACTTAAAGTATCTAAAGAATCCGCTAAATCAATGGTAGTTGCAGCATTAGCCGCGCCCGCAGGTAAGCCTGCAGTCAGGACGACCACAGAAGCCAAGCCCTTGAAATAGGCTGACTTATAGACAGAACGATAAGCATTAAGCAGCATGCTTAACGCATTCTTCGTTTGCTTCATGAATTTTTTCTCCCAAAAACTTAATCTGCAGCCCCACCGCATCATGCCGTTTACAGCATGTGCAGCCGCTACACTTGCTGACATCTTTTTATACGCGGTCCAACTCCGCTGAAGATATCAGTTGCCCTGCAAGTCACAACTCTCACAGGTGCGACGAACCGTAAGAAAAAAAAAAAAAAAGCCTAAAATTTATACATATAAATTCAGGCTAATTAACATAAATATAGATGAAATTAAGATCAGGAGAAAATTAAAGGTTTTGAGATATGACGGCAAAGTACCACCGCCCGTACACAGCAAACTGCCATCGTACAGCGCTGAGAGCTGCTAGATGGCAGTAAAAACTGTTGGCAACTAAATACGCGGCAACTCTTTGGCCTTAGCTGATGCTGCGCCGCCGCCAGTGGCGGCTGGACGCGATTTGGCTGCAGGATGGGTCTTAGGGGCAAACAGCGCCATCACGCATAAAATGACCGCGCCGACGCACACGGCAATATCTGCCACATTAAAAGCCGGATAAGCCCAGAAGAAGTCATCGGTCTTAATGAAAAACAGCAGAAAATCTATTACATAGCCGTGCACTAAGCGATCAATTAAATTGCCGACCGCGCCGCCGACAAATAAAGCGTAAGCAAGACACGACCATTTATGAGTGCGCGGCGTGCGCAGCAGCAGCCACACAAACAGCGCACCGATCACCACGGCCAAAGCCGCAAACAGCCAGCGCTGCCAGCCGCCCATACCTGCTAAAAAGCTGAAGGCAGCACCATGATTGTACACATGCACTAAATGAAAGAACGGCGTTACTGCAATCCCCATGGTGCCGTGCTCAATCAAGTTAATGCATAACAGCTTAGTGACTTGATCAAGCACGATCACCGCAAGGCTCAGCAGCAGAAAACGCGCGCCTGAGACCTTGAGCGGAAGCATTAGGCAAAGCGCCTCGTTTCACCGTCGCCCTTAACGTTCTCAACGCAGCGCGGGCACAGTCCCGGGTATTCAGGATCGGAGCCGACCTCTGCCTCATAGTGCCAGCAGCGTTCGCATTTAGGCGCAGAGCTCTTCTTAACCACAAAGGCTAAATCGCCCGTCTCTGCCTTAACCGCATCTGCAGGCGCCGCGCCTTCAACCACATCAGCCCGCGAGGTAATGAGCACAAAGCGCAACTCATCGCCTAAAGCCCGTAGGGTCGTGAGCAGTTCATGATCGGTGCTGTACACCGTCACCTCAGCCTCAAGTGAGCCGCCGATAGTGCCGGCCGCACGGGCCTGCTCAATCGCACGATTAGCCTCATCGCGGAAGGAGAGCACGCGCTGCCAGAACTCATGGCTGAACTGAGCATCGCTGGGCAGTGCGCTTAAGCCGTCAAACCAAGTCTGGGTGAAGACGAACTCATCGCGCTTACCCGGCATCGCCTCCCACGCCTCCTGTGCCGTAAAGGACAGGATCGGGGCAATCCAGCGCACTAAGCTCTCAGCAATTAAGTACAGTGCAGTCTGGCAGGAGCGGCGGGCCTTGCTGTCAGCCTTGGCGGTATACTGACGATCCTTGATGATATCAAGGTAGAAAGAGCCAAGCTCAATCGAGCAGAAGCGCATTAAGCTCTTGACCACTAAGTGGAAATCATAATTGTCATACTGCGCAATGATTTCCTTTTGCGTACGCAGCGCCTGCGACACCGCCCACTTATCAAGCTCAATCATCTCAGCAAACGGTACCTGATCGGTAGCCGGATCAAATCCGTTTAAGTTAGCTAAGAGGAAGCGGATGGTATTGCGCACGCGACGATACGAATCTGAGGCGCGCTTAAAGATTTCATCGGACACCGCAATCTCTCCGGTGTAGTCCGTTGAAGCCACCCACAGACGCAACACGTCGGCGCCTAACTTATCCATCACAGTCTGCGGAGCAATCACATTACCCAAAGACTTGGACATCTTGCGGCCCTGTCCGTCCACGGTAAAGCCGTGGGTTAACACCTCGCGGTACGGAGCCTCGTTCTTCATGGCGGTGGAGAGCATTAAGGAGGACATGAACCAGCCGCGATGCTGATCGGAGCCCTCTAAGTACATGTCAGCCTTGTGCTTAAATTCAGGGCGCTGATCAACCACGCTGTAGTGAGTTGAACCAGAGTCAAACCACACGTCTAAGGTATTAGGATCTTTGTAGTACAGAGGGGCCTCTTGCGGTCCGATAAGCTCTTCAACCGTTAAATCCCACCAGGCCTGAATACCTTTCTTTTCCACCGCCTGCGCTACTTTCTCCATGATTTCGCTATTGCGCGGATGGAGTTCTCCCGTTTCCTTATTAATTAAAATCGCGCACGGCATGCCCCAAGTACGCTGACGGGAAATACACCAGTCAGTACGCTGCGACACCATAGCTTCAATGCGGTTCTGACCCCATGCCGGGATCCAGCGCACTCCCTTAATTTCCTCTAAAGCGCGCTTACGCAGACCGTTACCATCCATGGTAATAAACCACTGCTCAGTGGCGCGGAAAATAACCGGTGTCTTATGACGCCAGCAATGCGGATAGCTGTGCAGAATGGTGCGCGCGCAGATGAGCGCATCCTTTTGCTGCAAGAGCTTAATGACCTCTGGATTGGCCTTAAATACATTCAGCCCTGCAAAGAACGGCGTGCCCTGAACAAAGCAGCCATCCGGACCTACTGGATTGTAGACCTCAAGACCGTATTTCTGGCCGACATTGTAGTCATCAAGACCGTGTGCCGGAGCCGTGTGTACGCAGCCGGTACCGTCTTCAATCGTCACGTGAGCGCCTAAGACGATCGGCACTTCACGCTCTAAGAACGGGTGGTGGAATTTTAAGTTTTCTAAAACTTCACCTGCAGCCTCAGCTACAATCTCAAAGTCCGTAAAGCCTGCACGTTCCATGACCTTCGGCACTAAATCCGCCGCCAGAATGAGACGCTGTGGCTTATCGCCCTTGACCTGCACTAAAGCATAGTTAAAAGAGCCGTTTATGCAGATGGCCATTGATGCCGGTAAAGTCCACGGGGTGGTAGTCCAAATCACGCAGGAAATGGGGCCTTCACCGGAGCTAGTGTTAAAGGCGCGCAGCACGGCGGCTTCATCAACCGCCTGATAACGCACGTCAATAGCGTCTGACTTAACGTCGTAGTACTCAACTTCGGCTTCAGCTAAAGCTGACTGGCAGTCAAGGCACCAATACACCGGCTTCTTACCGCGGACAAAATGACCGTTCTCGATGACTTTGCACAAAGCGCGGATAGTATCAGCTTCAGTCTTAAAGTCCATGGTGATGTAAGGATGGTCCCAATCACCGATGACTCCTAGGCGCTTGAAGTCCGCCATCTGCCCTGCAATCTGTGTCTTGGCATATTTACGGCACTCTTCACGGAAAGCGGCGGCATCGACTTTAACTCCTGGCTTACCGACTAAGCCTTCGACTTTAAGCTCAATCGGCAGACCGTGACAATCCCAGCCGGGAATGTACGGGCTATCAAAGCCTTCTAAAGTCTTGGACTTAATAATAATGTCTTTTAAGATCTTATTAATCGCATGGCCGATATGAATATTGCCGTTAGCATACGGCGGGCCGTCATGCAGAATGAACTGATTGCACCCGGCGCGCGCTTGTCTAATCTTCTGATAAAGACCACGCTGCTCCCAATCAGCGAGCATCTTCGGCTCACGCTTGGCCAGATCGCCGCGCATCGGAAAAGCGGTGGTCGGTAAATTTAAGGTTTGCTTATAATCAGCCATAGTTTTACCTTGCGTTAATTAATAAGAGTGCCGCATATGGCACCTATCGTCGTCAAACTTGTTCTGCCGGCACGGTTCGGATACCGCCTGCACAGCAGAGAAAAATATCTACTTTCGCTGTTACCGAGTTTCACGGTAAAGCTGGTGCCGCGGCGGGGCGACGATGCTCCCCCAGCCGCGCTAAAACTTTAAGCAGACCCCTAAAAAGACTACGCTTTAGACAGGTCTACTAAAAATTCTAGTTACACCTTACGGCACCGTAAGCGCTCTGCAAGCACCAACTCAGCGCCCCTCCGCCGCTTGCGCCTTGCGATAATCGCTTAAGCTACGGCTGTAACTTACAGCCCCTTAGCTTGGCAGCGCTTATCCGCTAAAAACGGCATCTGCTTTAGTCTGCAGCCATTCCCGCGCCTGCCTACAGTCGCGGCTTAACTGCGCCTGCAGCGCCTGCAGGCTGGTAAATTTCTCCTCCGCGCGCAGTTTGTGCAGAAAGTACACTTCAATTTCACTGCCGTAGAGATCGGCGTTAAAGTCAAATAAATGTACTTCAAGCAGACTGCGTGCGCCGTTGACCGTCGGCCGTGCGCCGACATTAGCCATACCGGAAAAGTAGCCAAAGCGAGTGCGCACTTTGACTGCATACACGCCATTTAAAGGACTTACGCGGCGACGTAAATTTACATTGGCCGTCGGGAAGCCTAAAGTCCGACCTAACTGCTGACCGTGCACCACGCGCCCTGACATGGAAAAAGGCCGCCCCAGCATCGCTGCAGCACTGCGCAAATCTCCGGCGGCAAGCAGGGCTCTAATCTGCGTACTGGATATGCGCACACCATCCTGCGCCACCGCATTAATCGCCCGCGCATAAATGCCACGGGCAGCGCATAAGCGCTCTAAATCGGCAAATACAGCGCTGCCGTTTTTGCCAAAGGAGAACAGCGAGCCGACCACCACAGCTTTAACATTAAGCGCATGCAACAGGTGCACAAACTGCGCGGCAGAAAGCGCGCCAAAATCCTGCGTAAAGGAAACGCAGAACACCAGCTCAACGCCGCTTTTTTCAAAAGCTTTGAGCTTATCGCGCAGGCTGTACAGCCGCGGCGGCACCGCTTTGCCGAAAAATTCCAGCGGTTGCGGTTCAAAAATCATGACTGCACTGTGCAGATGCCGCAGCCGCGCCTGCTCCTGCATCGCGGTGATCACGGCCTGATGCCCTAAATGAAAACCGTCAAAATTTCCAATGGCTAAAGCGATGCCCGCTAAGTCAGCACGATACTCAGAAAGATGACGGTATAAGCGCATGATGCAGCCGCTGCCAGAGGCCTTTAGGTCCAAACGAAATTTAACCACACTGTCAGCCCCGGCGACCGCTTACGCTCTGCCGGCGCTTGACAGTATAAAAGCCATATTATAACGAAGTTAAGCCCGTTAGCCCCAAAAATGCACCCGTCCTGCACCACTATAAAGCATAAAATCTGCATCGCACCGCCGTACATGCCACAGCAGCACGGTAAAAGCTTGCGCCTCGCATGTCCCCTAGAATTTGCCATTAAGGCAGAAAACTTCGCTGCTGCCTAAACGAATGCATTTTACGTTTGGCTTTTGTCCTACTTATCTGGTAGAATACCGCGTTCAGTGCCACCGTTGATGGGATGTGGCTTTATTTAGATTATATTCAGGAGCTATCTGTGCCTAACATTAAGTCTGCAAAGAAGCGCGTTATCACTTCAGAGAAGGCACGTCAGCGCAATGTTGCTGCACGTTCCAAGATGCGCACTTTAATGAAGAAAGTCATCGCTGCCTGCGTCGCCGGCAACAAGGAAGCCGCTGTAGCAGCTTACAAGGAAGCTGAGCCGGTGCTCGATCGCGCCGCTTGCAAGGGCCTCATTCATAAGAATAAGGCCGCGCGTCATAAGAGCGCGCTGTGCGCTAAGATCAAGGCTTTAGGTTAATTCCGCAAAAGCCCCATCTTTGGTCTGCAAAAACCTCGCCTGTGCGGGGTTTTTGTCTCTCCAAGCGCTAAAGCTAGCGCTCCTTCTTGCGCTTTCCCCTAAGCTCAATCTAGCCTTTTCCCTTAATTTACGCCGCAGCAGCGTAAGCTACGCGCCTGCGCTTGCAAAAAGCACTTTCACCTGAGCTGAGCTCCCCCTATCTGGCAGGATTACATTTTGGCTTGGACTTAACAAAGTTTGATGTGGGTAACGATCTGATAAAGGCAGATGGGTTAAGCTTTGATCTAAGGCTAAACACCGCACAGCTAACAAGGAGTCAGCCATGCCACAAGATAATCTTCATGGTTTTAATACCACGCTGCAGCAGGTTGACGAGCGCTACGCTTGGATTAATGACATGATCAAGGCACGGCAGGAGCTCGTACTGCAGTATATGAAGCTGCTCAACCTTCCCTTGCCGCAGCAAGATCAAAGTCCCGCCGCGCAGTGCTATCCTTCATACGAAGACATTACCACCTTTTGTGAGCATTTAATTGATTACGTCTCACACGGTCACTTTGATCTCTACCCTAAAATCATTGGCTTAATTGAAAATGCCTCCGGGCGCTCCTTATCCATCGCCCATCGTGTACTGCCAAAAATTGAAAGTACCACTGAATTTTTGATGCGCTTTAACGATCGCTATGCCGAGAACATGGATGAAAGCAAATTAAAGACGTTAAAGCAGGATCTGTCAGCGGTAGGACGTTGTCTTGAGCAGCGCTTTAAAAATGAAGATCGCCTCATCATCGGCCTGAGACTGGTGCACTCCATCGTCTCCGGAAAAATTTAAGCAAAGCTGCCGCAAAGCGCATATTTATGCAGAAAATTTGTATACAATGATGGCCGGCATACAGCATGCGGCTGTATGCCTTAATGATGGGAGAACAATTAATCTATTCTTGCACATGGAAACATACAGATGGCAAACCTCCAGGAAAGACGCAAATATTCACGGGTAGTAACCGATCTTAACGGTTATATGGTGGCAGAGAGCGGCGGGAGCCAAGTTCCAGTTAAGATTTTGGACTTATCGCTCAAAGGCGCGCTGCTGCAGATGCATGACGGGCAGGAAATCAATATTTTTCTGGGGGAGCATCTGCAGTGCTTCTTCAGCTTGGATGCCAATAGCAAAATTCACATGCACACGGTGTGCCGCCATGTAGCCGGTCGCCGCTTGGGCCTTGAATGCGTCAGCATTGATGCCGCTTCCATTTCACACTTAAAGCGCTTAATTGAATTCAATGTCGGCAGCTCTGAGTTAATCAACCGCGAGCTCAAAGAACTCTCTTCGATGTAACGCCGCTTGCGGCGTAAGCCTCCCCTAGGCCATCCGGCAGCGCCGCCGCTTAAGGCGGCGTAAGCTTTGTTGTCAGCCCAAACTAAGCGGCTCACACAAGCTTGCACAAATAATGCTCAGATCAAAGCATTAAGTTCATTGACGCGCTTAATTAAATGCACTTCCATCTCAGGCGGCGTACGGCGCGGCGCATTATCCTTGGGAACAATAAAGCGGGTAAAACCCTGCTTAAAAGCCTCAGCAATGCGCTCTTGCCCCGAGGCGACCGGACGGACTTCACCGGTCAGACCAATTTCGCCAAACGCGATAGTACGTTTATCGATCGGCTTTTCACGAAATGACGACAACAGCGCTAAGCACAAGGGCACATCGGCAGCGGTTTCCTCAACTTTAATCCCGCCTACTACATTGATAAATACATCCTGATCGGCAAGCTGCAATCCGGCATGACGATGCAATACCGACAAAAGCATCGCTAAACGATTTTGATCCGTACCCACGCTAAGACGGCGCGGATTACCGTAGGGACTGCCATCGACTAAAGCCTGCAGCTCCACCAACAGCGGACGTGACCCCTCCCATACCACCATCGCAACCGAGCCGGGGGCCGTCACTTCCTGACGATTTAAGAAAATCGCCGAGGGATTGGACACCTCGCGCAGGCCTTTATCGGTCATGGCAAAAATGCCGATTTCATTAACCGCGCCAAAGCGGTTTTTCTGACAGCGCAGCGTACGAAAACGTGGATCGTTGCCCGAAGTTAAAAATACTGAGCAGTCCACGCAGTGCTCTAAGATTTTAGGGCCGGCCAAGGCCCCATCCTTAGTGACATGGCCGACCAGAAATACCGCGATGCCGCTTTGCTTGGCAAACTGCGTTAAGGCCGCGGCGCTTTCGCGCACCTGCGAGACAGATCCGGGCGCCGATTCAATACCGTCGACATGCATCACCTGAATTGAATCGACCACCAATACCGCCGGGCGCGCCTGCGCAGCTAAAGCGCAGATATGCTCAATGGAGGTTTCAGCAGCAATCTGCACCCGATCACTTTGCAGCTGCAGACGCTGGGCACGGAGTGCCACCTGCTCAAGGCTCTCTTCACCGGTAATATAAAGTACTGGCAAGTTTTGACTTAAAGTGCACACGGTCTGCAGCAGCAAAGTAGATTTGCCGGCTCCCGGATTACCGCCGATCAGCACTACTGAACCCGGTACAATACCGCCGCCTAGCACGCGATCAAATTCCCCATAGCCCGAAGGCAGACGAGCGGTAGTACGGGCGCTGACTGCACTTAAAAGCTTAATGCCGCTGCCGGCCGCGCCGGCAAAGCCGGACATGGCCCGCACGGCAGCCTGCCTCCCCGGGGTCGGAGCCACTGCTGCTGCCGGAACTTCCACAATACAGTTCCATTCGCCGCATTCACGGCACTGTCCCTGCCAGCGCATGTATTTGGCGCCGCAGTTTTGACAGACAAATTCACTGCGCGCTTTAGCCATGAGCCGGCACCCTGGAAGCATAGGTGGTAAGCAGCAGCGCAAGCGCACTTAAGTCGCAGTAATGCAACGCTGCCGGGGCTTTGGCTACTACCGCAGGCTTAGCGTGATAGGCAAGCCCGAAGCCTGCGGCTAAAATCATCTGCAGATCGTTGGCCCCATCTCCGATAGCAATGGTCTGCGCTGTATCTATATTAAAACGCGAGCACAGCTCACAAAGCGCCTGCTGTTTACCCGCAGCATCCACAATCGGACCCACGACCTTACCGGTAAAGCAGCCATCTTTAATCTCTAAAGTATTCGCCCGCACGAGATCTAAGTGATATTTGTGCTCAAGCACAGCAATGAGTTGCGTAAAGCCGCCGGAGGCAATCGCGCATTTAAACCCCGCCTGCTGCAGCGTGGTTAAGAGCGTATTTAACCCCGGGGTTTCTTGCATGCGCGCCTTTACCGCCGTGAGCACCTGTGCACTGCCGCCTTGCAGCAGCGCTACGCGCCGGCGCAAAGATGTCGCAAAATCAGCCTTACCGTGCATCGCCGCCGCTGTCAGCGCCGCGACCTGCTCATACACCCCTAAAGCGCGGGCAATTTCATCAATGCCTTCAATGGTGACTGAAGTCATATCCATATCCATGATGATGCCGCCCGGGAGCTGCAAATGGGGCAGGCGCTTGGCCATAATGACATCGACATGAAGCTCCTGCGCTTTGGCTTTAAGCTCCAGAAGAACATCAGGATCCGCGGCAACTGCCAGGCCGGCTTGCTCACTAAATAATTGACCGCTGACAGTATCAAGGCTTATGCATTCACTAAGCGCCTTAAACCCCGCCTGCAGCGCCATAGCAGCTAACATGTGCAGCTTGGCACGATCGGCCGCCTCATCGGCAGTGCGCGGAAGCACTGTAAAGAGATATCCCATCGGCAAAAAACTCCTGACCATTGCGCGCCACGCGCGCTTGCAGCTCACTTACACTTAGTCCCACTACCGGGGCTAAGGCTGCAAGCCACTTTAGATAATAATGCCGGCAGGGCAATTTACCGGCGTAATCGCTCTCAAGCAATATTCTAGCGCGTAAGTGCGCATCTGCCGTACGCAGGCACTGCAACAGCGCACAGTCAGGTCTAAAGGCCAAACTGCCGATGCTCAGATAAGCGTTAAGCTTTAAATACTCTTCAATGAGCGGCGCTGACAGATTAGCCCCATGCAGGCACAACCGCAGCTGACCTTTAAAGGGGCGCAGCAGACGCAACAGCTCAGCATGGGCTTTGACGCAGTGCACGCTTAGCGGCAAATCTAAAGCGTACGCCGCCTGCAGCTGCCCCTGCAACACCGCAAGCTGCACTTCAAGGGGAGCAACCGCCAGCACCGCAGGGCGTTTATCCAGACCGCATTCACCAATGCCGCGCACAAAGGGTGAGCGCAGATAAGTATTAAAGCGCGTTTCATCAAAAGTAGCCGCATACTGCGGGTGACAGCCGACAAAGACTGATATCTGCCGAGCAAAGTTCTGCTTTAGCACAAACAGTTCTGGCATATCATCAAGCTGCGCGGCCATAGTACACACGTGGGTAACCCCCTGCAGCGCAGCAGCTCGCAGCAGACGTGAGGGCGTAACTGCAGTATTAAGATGCAGATGCATGTCAGTAAGGCCTGAGCCGCACTCATCTGACGCGGCCGGAAGCAGACAACTCAAGCGCTTCTGCACCGACACTTAACTCCTTTAAGCGCTAGCTTAATGCTCACGCGTTGCACTGAAGGTAACTTTGGGATAGCGCTCCATCTGCAAATTAAGATTGACCATCGAGGTGGCAAGATAAGTTAGATTATCGCCGCCGTCCATCGCCAAATGCTGCGGAACTTTATGCTCCAGCTCTTCAATGGCCTTGGGGTCATCCGAACTTAACCAGCGCGCGGTGGTCACCGGAATATTTTCATAGCTCGCATCCACACCGTATTCATGCTTTAGGCGCGACACCACCACATCAAACTGCAACACTCCCACGGCTCCCACGATTAAATCATTATTAATAATCGGACGGAAGACCTGCACCGCACCCTCTTCTGAAAGCTGCACTAAGCCTTTGAGCAGCTGCTTTTGCTTTAACGGATCTTTGAGCGTAATGCGGCGGAACAATTCCGGCGCAAAGTTCGGAATACCGGAGAAGCGCAGTTTTTCGCCTTGAGTAAAGGTATCGCCGATGCGAATCGAGCCATGATTGTGAATGCCGATAATATCGCCGGCCACCGCCGATACCGCAAGGTCACGCTCTCCACCCATAAAGGTTACCGCATCGGAAATCGTCATCTCTTTGCCGGTGCGTACCTGATAGAGCTTCATCCCCTTGTGATATGCGCCCGACACGAGACGCATAAAGGCAATGCGATCGTGATGCTTCGGGTCCATATTGGCCTGAATCTTAAAGATAAAGCCGGTTAACGGAGCTTCAGTCGCCTTAACCTGACGGACATCTGTAGCGCGCGGCAACGGTGCTGGGGCCCAGGCGCATAAACCGTCTAACATGCAGTCCACCCCGAAGTTGCCCAAAGCCGTACCAAAGAACACCGGTGTCAGCTCGCCTGCCAAAAAAGCATCTTCATCAAAAGGATTACTGCCCGCTTCTATCAGTTCCAGATCTTCACGCAGCTTTGCCGCTAAATCATCGCCTACGGCAGCATCTAGCTCAGGGTTATCACGCCCTTTAATCACGCGCTTTTGCTGAATATGAAACCCCTCTCCTGAATGATAGAGATAGGTTTCATCTTTTTGCAGATGGTAAATGCCCTTAAAGGATTTACCCGAGCCTATCGGCCAGGTCACCGGCGCGCATAAAATCTTCAGCTCTTTTTCTACTTCATCCAGCAGCTCTAAAGGATCGCGCGTCTCGCGGTCAAGCTTATTCATAAAGGTTAAAATCGGCGTAGCGCGTAGCCTTGTCACATCCATTAGCTTACGCGTACGCTCCTCCACGCCCTTGGCCGCATCAATGACCATTAAGCACGAGTCCACGGCGGTAAGCACGCGATAGGTATCCTCAGAGAAATCCTCATGGCCCGGGGTATCGAGCAGATTCACGATGCAACCTCCGTAAGGGAACTGCATCACTGAGGTAGTCACCGAAATGCCACGCTCTTTTTCCATATCCATCCAATCAGAGCGGGCAAACGAGCCGGTGGAGCCACGGCCCTTAACTTCGCCGGCCCGCTGAATCACCGACCCAAAGAGCAGTACTTTTTCAGTGATGGTGGTCTTACCGGCGTCCGGGTGGGAAATTATTGCAAAGGTGCGGCGGGAAGCAATGTCCTGCAGCATTTTATCATCAGCCATGATGTGTTCCGTGATATCTACTAATTGCTCGTCCTAATGCTGCCTGCCGGCAGTACGCTGCGCGCGGCCTGCGCGGCGGCGTGAGTCATCTAACAATTTATTAATATGTAAGAATTTTTCGCAAGCGCCGTCATAGAGAACAGCGCTGGGGCAAAATAGTGCTATATTCTCTTACATATAAGTCTTTTTCTCAAGAGCAAGCCGTGACTTAACTTTAATCAGCGGCACTTAAAGGAGATGCTGATGTCCGTGTTTACCCGTCATCTGCTGCCAACTACGGTAGCTGTACTGTCCGTCATGAGCTTTAGCGCTTATGCTGCCCCCTATTCCATTCCAGAACCGACGCTTAAAGCCTGCAGTGATGATCGGGTGCTGCAGGAGCTGACCGACAATATCTCAAACGGAACCTTAAGCGGCGAAGACAACTTAATGGCAAGTCTCAATTTTGTGCAATCCTGTCAGGACATGCTGTACCCTGAAGGCCATTCCCAGCGGCAGCTGCCAGTGCACCCGCAGCCTTAGACCAGGCGGGCTTAGGGCAAAACGCATTTGCTTACCTGCTCATGACATACCCCATGCTCACGCATGAGGAATTTCGCGGCTTTTAGATAAAATGGGCGGTATGTTCTGCATTAATTAAATAAGTTTAATTAATATTAAACAAACTTATTTTGTTTTTTGGGTAAAATTTTCGGCAAATTTAGTTGACAGCCGGCTTTAGTTCCGTATAATGAGCCACGCTTTACGACACGGGGTTATAGCTCAGTTGGGAGAGCGCTTGCATGGCATGCAAGAGGTCCGCGGTTCGATCCCGCGTAGCTCCACCAAGTTCGTACAAGCATCGGTTGGGGGTATAGCTCAGCTGGGAGAGCATCTGCTTTGCAAGCAGAGGGTCTGCGGTTCGATCCCGCATACCTCCACCACTGAAATCTGGGGTTATAGCTCAGCTGGGAGAGCGCTTGCATGGCATGCAAGAGGTCCACGGTTCGATCCCGTGTAGCTCCACCAAAAGATTTCACTTCTTGCTTCTGGTCTTGGGGTTATAGCTCAGCTGGGAGAGCGCTTGCATGGCATGCAAGAGGTCCACGGTTCGATCCCGTGTAGCTCCACCAAGAATCATGCTACCTAGACCTCTGGGGGTATAGCTCAGCTGGGAGAGCATCTGCTTTGCAAGCAGAGGGTCTGCGGTTCGATCCCGCATACCTCCACCACCGTATCCGCCGCAACACTGTTGCGCATCAGCGCATAAAATCGCCTTTAACCGTGTTTCATACCAGCAAAACTAAGCTACCTGCACAATTATTTTCGTTACACTTTGTTATACTGCGTGCTCACAGTAGTCACAAGACAGCATTTTAAGGATAAGGTCTGTTATGCGCTGCAAAACTACACTGCTGGCTCTTGCGGTGGCCGCCTGTGTGCCCACCCTCGCCAGCGCTGAAAATTTAATGGATATTTATAAGGAAGCTTACGTCAAAGATCCGGTGGTCCTGCAGGCTAAAGCCAATTTCAATAAAGCCGTAGCCGCTGTAGACGAAGCTACTGCCGCTCTGCTGCCGCAGCTCGATGCCGTCGGCTCCCTGT
Source organism: uncultured Succinivibrionaceae bacterium (assembly GCA_944390105.1). Lineage (GTDB taxonomy): Bacteria > Pseudomonadota > Gammaproteobacteria > Enterobacterales > Succinivibrionaceae > Avisuccinivibrio. The sequence goes on along the minus strand of CALXOV010000007.1, from coordinate 14,215 downwards.
CGGCCAATCATACCAGCGTCATGAGCGGTACCAATGAGCGTGCTGATGCGCGGACCGCCTCGGCCGGCATAAACTTATCACAGGCCCTGTGGCGCCATGCCAACTGGGCATCGCGCACCATTGCGCAGAAAACTGCCGCACAGCAAGATCTGCTGTACAACGATGCGCTACAGAATCTCATCATGCGTACCGCTACGGCCTATTTCAATATTTTAAGCGCACGCGATAATCTGACATTTGCCAAAGCCTATCAAGAAGCATTGCGGCTACAGTTAAATGAAGCCACCCGCCGCTTTCAGGTAGGCCTGATCGCCGAAACTGATCAGCTACAGGCGCAGGCTGATTATGATCTGTCAACTGCGCAGGTTATTTCTGCTGAAAATCAGCTGATTAATTCCTACGAGGAGCTACGCAAGCTGATTGGCCGCACTACCTCGGATTTAGCTACATTAGATGCCAAGCGCTTCTCACCCGAACCCGTGCAGCGCTCACGTCAGAATATTCTACAAACTGCTGAAGAAAATAACCTCTCGCTACAGGCTGCTATTATTGGACGCGATATTGCCAAAGACAATATCACCTTAGCACAGACCGGCCATGAGCCGACAGTTGATTTAGTTGGCAGCTTATCTACCAGTTATTCTGACTACAGCACCGAAGTGCCCGGCGCACAAGAGGATGGCAATACCCATGAAGGCAGCATCGGCATTACCTTAAATCTGCCGCTTTTCCACGGCGGTGCCGTCAGTGCGCAGGTAAAACAAGCCGAAGAGCAGTACGTGGTGGCAAGTGAATCCTTAGAGAATACGCACCGCACCGTGGTGGCTGACGTCAACAACGGTTACAACAATGTTAATGCGGCCATCAGCTCTGTGCGCGCCTACGAGCAATTGATTAAATCTGCAGCCTCATCGCTGCGCTCAGTCAAAGCCGGCTATGAGGTCGGTACCCGCACCATGTCCGATGTGCTGGATGCCACCCAGAGCTTCTACAGCGCTCAGCAAAACTTGTCTGCCGCACGCTACAACTACATCATATCGCGCTTAAGCCTGCTCTATACTCAGGGCACGCTCAGCGTTCAAGATATCGAAGCGGTCAATCGCGGCTTAGTCAAGTAAGCCCTTTCTTATACGCCGTAAGCTGCGCTTACGGCGCTTCTTTACTCCCTATTTTCGTGACGCTCCCACAAGCTAAAGCTTGGTGGGATTTAGCTTGCCGACAGCTGTAACCATTCTGCATTAAAAAGCAGAACGCCGCTTCATTATATAAATCCAAGGCATCGCGCCAGCAAATTGCCACCGTCTTGAATTGTTAAGGTGCCCTCTGACATTGCTTGTGTCAGAATGGAGACAATGCTGGCTTAATCATCGCGCCGCTCACTGCGCAAGCGCCCGAGCAAGCGCAGCGGTACCCCTTCCATTAGGCGGCTTTCAATGCCCTCAAGCGAGGCGTTCATGGTATTAGGCACCACCTGACAGCACAGCAGGCACAACAGCAGCGCACTACAGAAAAAGAGCAGGAACATTACAGCAAAGCCCAAGGCGGACACCGCTTCATAATAGATCTGCAACGCAAACATTATGGCCACTGCCTGCGTGATAAGGACGCAGACTGCGGCAAATTCACGTCCGCGCCCGGGGCTTAGCTCGGGCAGCAGGAGTGCGGTAAAGCTGACAAATAAAATGGTAGCGGCATAAATGTAAAGCAGTACCCCGATAGTGACAAACAGCGGGGTAAAAAAGAACGGGCCGAAGATGAAGCTTAAGCTCAGCACCCCCAAGGACAGGCAGCACAACAGCGCGGCGATCAAGATAAGTCCCCGCCGACCGACTTTATCTGCCATCACCGCCGCCGAAATGGTTCCGAAAAAGCTTACCGCACAAGCCGCTTTGAGCAGGCCATAGGTTAAATCGTAGCTGTGATAGCGCCCCCCATTGTGCGCCACAAACAAATCCGACAGCGCAAAGGGCACTAAAGTAAGGCCGGAGGCCTGTAGGAGCAAGGTAAGGCCGACAAGCGTCCAAAACACATGCCGAAAAGGCGCGCTCTGCAGGAAAAACTGCGCGCCGCGCGTTTCTTGGCGAAAGCCCTCATTAATCCCGGCCAGCTCTCGCGCAGCAATGCTCATATTAAGGCGCAAGCGAAACAGCACGCTAAGCGCCCGGTCAGATTCACCGATACTAGCTAAATAACGCGGACTTTCTGGCAATTTGAGCGCCGCCACTATAATCAGCAGCAGATTAAATACGCACAGCGTCAAGGCCAATAGTGGCAGACCGTGCAGCGGATTCATCTCGCGGGAGAGTACGGCCAAACCGATACCTCCAGAGAAAATTACCCACGGCAGACAGCTCGCTAGACCGCGCTGGCGCGGCAGCGTGATTTCGGCGCAGTACAACAGCGCTGAGAGCATGAAGAGCGCACTGGCAAAGCCGATCACAAACTGCGTGCACAGCAGAATGGATAAATTAGGGGCAAATAGTGAGGCAATAATACTCAACTGGCCTAAGGTTGCGCCGCACAACAGACACAAACGTCGCCCCGAGCTGTAATTTAAAAAACCGCCTAAGAAAAAACCTAAGATAAGACCTAACAGCGCTGTGCCTAAAATGACATCGCCCTCATTGCCGCTTAAGATGAAGAAATCGCTCAAAGACTGTTGATTGACAAAGAGCAACCCCAAATCATAGCCAAAGCTCAGGTTCAACAGAGCACACAGCAGCACGTACTGCAGCGGTTTGGCGGTGCCGTCGGCGTCCAAAGCCCACATCTTCAACATTTCAGCTCTCCATTTGCTTCGGCCGACCATTTTAGCAAAGGCTGCAACGCCTTCAGCGCTCAAATGTCAAATAGGATGCAAAATCAGCGCGGCACGCTATAATTTTGCCCATGTACTTCATTGCAAAAGGAGACTTCAGCTTTATGCCTGCGCTGCATATTCCCACTTTTAGCGGCAAAGTCACCGTGGTCGGTGATGTAATGCTGGATCGCTATTGGACTGGCCCGGCCACCCGCATTTCCCCGGAAGCTCCGGTTCCGGTTATTAAGATTACCAAGCGCGAAGATCGCGCGGGCGGCGCTGCTAACGTGGCCATCAATATTACCGCTTTAGGGGCACCTTGTACTTTAGTCGGCATTGTGGGAGAAGATGAGGCCGCCGCCAAGCTGACCTCCTTAGTGACAGACAAACAGGTTAATCCTAACTTCATTGTAAGTCCAGCCGTCCCTACCATTACTAAGCTGCGCGTCTTAAGCCGCAATCAGCAGCTGCTGCGTGCCGATTTTGAAGAAGGCTATGCCGATGTAGACAACGGCCGCATGCTACAGGCGTTGCGGCAAAGTATCCGTGATGACTGTAAAGTTATCATCTGCTCCGATTACGGCAAGGGGGCTTTGACCTCGGTGCAGCAGATGATTCACCTCGCACGCAATCATGGGATAACGGTTTTAATTGACCCCAAGGGCACCGACTTTAACCGCTATCGCGGGGCCTCCCTGCTCACGCCGAACTTAAGTGAGTTTGAAGCCGTGGCCGGCAAGGTCAAAGACGAAAACGATCTGGTGGTCAAGGGTTTGAAGATGATTGCTGACTACGAGCTCGATGCCTTGTTGGTAACGCGCTCTGAAGATGGCATGTCGCTGTTGCGTCCGGGGCTACCGGCGGTTCATCTGCCAACACATGCACGCGAGGTCTACGATGTCACCGGTGCAGGCGACACCGTGATCGCTACCTTAGGTGCCTGTCTGGCCAGCGGACTGGATTTAGTCTCCTCCTGTGAAATTGCCAATCACGCCGCCGGTATTGTGGTGGGCAAGCTCGGAACCTCAACCGCCTCGCCTGAGGAAATTAAAGCCGAAATCGAAGGCCACGGCATTAGCTCGGGCGGTGTAGTTACGCAAGGTGAGCTGCTAAGCGCCGTGGCGCGTTTAAAACAGCAGGGCAAACGCATTGTAATGACCAACGGCTGCTTTGATCTGCTGCATCAAGGGCATGTTGATTATCTGCAAAAAGCGCGGGCGCTTGGAGATGTCCTCATTATTGCAGTCAATTCCGATGCTTCAGTAGCGCGCCTTAAAGGTCCCACCCGGCCAATTGTGCCGCTTGCAAATCGCATGAGCCTGCTTGCGGCCCTCTCCTGCGTTGATTACGTGGTGCCCTTTGATACGGACACCCCGCAGCCTTTAATTGCCCAGGTATTGCCCGATGTCTTAGTTAAAGGCGGTGATTATCGGGTTGAGCAGATTGCCGGGCACGTTGAAGTGCAGCAACACGGCGGACAGGTGATTGTCCTACCCTTTACTGCGGGCTTTTCCACCTCCGCTATCGTCAAGCGCATTCAAGCTGAGGGCAAATAATGTTCCCGTCTTTTAGCGTCAGCAATAATGATGACCTGCTACAGGGCTTTAAGCTAAGCCCTGGAGTGCATACCATTGCGCAGAATGTGGCCAATGCGCTACTTGAAACCTATCCTGAATATGCGCTCTTGGATGTGCGCACCCCTGAGGAATTTGTCTTAGGGCATATTGCCGGGGCGGTCAATGTGCCGCTTGAAGTTATTAAACGTAAGCCGCAGGCGGCGCTGCTCCCGGGGCGGGATTTAAATACCCCTATCCTGCTGTACTGCCGCTCAGGGCGGCGCTCCCTTGAGGCCGCCCATGTGCTTGCGCAGGCAGGTTTTATCTACCTCTACGATTTTGGCGGAGTCGTAACCTGGCAGTATGGGCTGAGCGCCGGTTGCTAAAAGACATCCGGGCACGCCTAAGCGCAAGGGTCCAGCTCCCGCACGCAATCTGGCTTGAACGTGTTACTGCCAAGGCGCTAGCGTGCAGGTGGCGTGCCGAGACCTAAGAAATGATCGGGGATCGGATGGTCGCACACCAGCTCTAAACTAATAGGCTTACTGCCGTGATAGCGCTTGGTGCTGCGTGCCAGTCCCAGGCAGGTATACGGTACTGCAAGCTTGCCCGCATCTTGTTTTTCGCTGCGCACAAACACAATCTTGGAAGCCTGCTCGTCAATATAGCGCTGTCCTGCAGGGCTCTCAGGCGTCGTGGCATGCGGCGTCTGCCATATTACATGCTTTTTATCGACAATACAGTCGGCATAGCGTGTCCGCTCGCTATAAAGCTGCTGCGCCTTGTGGAGGGTAACGAAAATAAAATCCGCTTTAAAACGCTTGGATAAAGACACCCCATTTTGCCTCTGAGACAGCGCAATATCGCCGGCGCACAGCGCCTGCACTGTAGTGTACTGCCCATACAACGCCAGCGGCAGCTGTTCGAGTACCGGCTTATCGGCAAGCTCACCATGACTTAAGCGATAGTCCAATAGCGCATACAGCTCCTCACGCAGCACCTGCGCCTTACGCACATCATCTAAAAACTGCAGCAGCCGCGCATTATCTCTTGGAGCCTCGCGGTCACACAAAGTCACGTAAAACATGCGCAGATACGGCAACATTGCCGCGTCCACCGCCTGCCAGGATAGATAGCGGCGCAGTGCTAAGATAAACGGCAACGCATTGAGATTGCGCAAGCGCATGCAGGCTTGATTGACTTGATGTTCTAAAAGGCTGCTGCTCAGCTGCGGCCGCTGTTGCGCGCGCACAAGCAGTCGATAAAAGCTGCGCGGGGACTCACGCTTTGGCTTGCCGTAAAGCATTCCAGGAGTAAAGCCATAGTAATCTAAAAACTCCCCATAATGCGGCGTCCGCCCCAACATATCCTGCATGCGCGCAAATTTAGCGAAAAGATAGTCAGGCGTGGCATAACTTTTAGCGATATTCTCCAAGATAGCTGCCTGCGCCTTACGCTCAAGGGTCAGCGCGCAGCCCTGCGGCAGATCCGGGAAACCCTGCGCAATTTCCTGTTTTAACGATACCGACTTGGTAAAGAGCGCGCTGAATTTTTCCTCAAAATCATAATTGCGATTGGCCTGACCAACAAAATCCAGCACGGTAAGCTCAGTTTTATGCCGTGCATCATCGCGCCTCAGTCCGCGCCCTAACTGCTGTACAAACACAGTAAGCGACTGCGTCGGGCGCAGAAACAGCAGCAGATTAAGGCAGGGAATATCAATCCCCTCATTAAATAAATCAACGGTAAAGAGAAATTTAAGCTTACCTGAACGCAGTTTATGCTGTGCCTCCGCCCGCTCTGCAGCATCAATCCGCGCATGTACTGCCGCACTGGGGATCCCCGCTTGATTAAAGCATGCGGCCATAAAACGCGCATGGCCGATGCTGACGCAAAAGCCGAGGCCACGCACCTCTGCAGCCATCCCATCAGTAATTTCCTGCACTTTAGTAAGGATCAAATCAGCGCGCTGCCGCGCCGGCGTGCCGGCGGTATACAGCGCCTCTAAAACCGCTTCATCGTACATGCCGCGCTTGCATGAAACTTCTGTTAAATCAATATTATCGCTGATGCCAAAATAGATAAACGGTACCAAAAGGCCGCGATTGACCGCCTCTGGCAGGCGCAGCTCAGTGCTGATCACGTCGTTAAAGTAAGGCAGAATGCTCTGTCCATCCATGCGCTCGGGGGTAGCGGTAAGCCCCAGCAGCAGCTTAGGGGCAAAATAATGAGCGTCAAACAAACGCTGATAACTTGCAGCACTGCCGTGATGGACTTCATCGACCATCAGCACATCAAAGTGCGTTGGATTGCTGAGTACAGCATGCCCTGCCAGATCAAGGCGGCACAGCGTTTCAATAGTGGCAAAAACGTGCTCCCAGCGCTGCGGTTTTTCGCCACCGCTTAACATTTCTCCGAAATTGGGGGCATTGAGTACCCGCGCAAAAGTCGCGCGCGCCTGCTGTAGGATCTCTTTGCGATGCGCCACAAACAACAGCCGCGCACGAGGATGGCCTTTGACAAAATTAGCAAAGTCAAAAGCTGCCAGCATGGTCTTGCCGGTGCCGGTAGCGGCCACCACTAAATTGCGCCAATTGCCGGCCTGGCGCTGTGCCTGCAGGTGGGTGAGCATCTGCAGCTGATGCTCCATCAACTGCAGCGCAGGGGGCGCTGCTGGCAGGGCAAACGAGCTGCCATCACGCCCAAAACGTTGATTTTCAGCCTGCAGAGCCGTCTGCAGCTTAGTTAGACTCTGCTGCAGCTCCTGCGGTGTTGCTGCCTTAAAGCGCTCAAAACAAGTATCAGCACGATAGCGCTCACAGGCCCGGCGCAACTTGGCAAAAAGCGCCGGCGTGTGATACTCACTTAATTTTAAATTCCACTCAAGTCCGCGTGTCAACGCCGCAGTCGAGAGATTCGACGATCCGATATAGGCGGTGGAAAAGCCGGTGCGGCGCACAAAGATATAGCCTTTGGCATGCATGCGCGTCTGCAGGCTGGAATAATTAACATATACCGCGCACTGAGGCAATTTTGCTATAGTCGCCACCGCTGAGGCCTGGGTGGCTCCGGTATAAGTGGTAGTAAACACATGAAGACGATGCCCCGGATGCGCGCAGAAATCATGCAGCGCATCATAAAGCAACTGTAGCGCACTGTAGCGGATGAACGATACGACCAACCACACTTCATCGGCTGTCTGCAGCTCATTTTTCAGCGCGGCAGCCAACGTGGCCTCCTCACTGTCGCCGGTAAAGAGCGCGGGGAGCGACAAGGGCGTTAGCGGCGTAATAGCCTTAAGCTGCGCGGCGTTTAAGAGGGTGTCCTGCGGGGCAAAATAATAGCGCAGTTGGCGGAGCGGCTCACTTAAGCGCGCATCACTGTCAAGGCTCTGCAGCAGCGTATTGATGAAGGTCAGCGCCTGTTGCGACGCTCTGTCGGTATCGGGGGATGAGAGAATCTCTGTCAACTTGCGCTCAATTAAAGGCTGCATAAAGGCAACGACAGCAGCGGCCGCAGCATTGACGTCATTTAGCTTATCCACAGCGCTAAAGGATTGCGGTGTGCGGGCAATTTCCGCCTCATCCTGCCGCGTCAGCGGCTTGTCATACCATCCTGACTGCATTCAGTTAACCTCTAAAGTTAGCCCCATGCAGCTAATTATGGCAGCACTGCACGCCAAATACAAAGCGGCCGCCTCAGGCAAAACCCATGGCGGCCGCAGTAGCAAGCAGAAACTTAAAGTTTATGCTTAGGACGCACTGTCCTTAATTTCGCAATTTTTTAAGTTCCAGATATGATGCGCATAATCTTCAATCGCACGATCGGAGCTGAACTTTCCCATTGAGGCGGAGTTAAGCATCGCCGCACGCGCCCAGCGCGCCTTATCGCGATACATTTCCTCCACGCGCTTGTGCGCTGCGCAGTAGCTCTCAAAGTCAGCGAGCACTAGGAACGGATCACCGCCATCTAAGAGCGAACGCTTGATGGAAGACAGCGCCCCCATTTCACCTGGCGTGAAGTAATCGCTGTCAAACCAATCCAGCACCGCCTTGAGATCAGGGTTGGCATTGTAGTAGTTCCACGGATTGTAGCCGCGGCGCTTCAAATCCTGCACCTCAGCTACCGACAGACCGAAGATGAAGTTATTCTCAATGCCGGCCTCGGCCACGATCTCAATATTTGCGCCATCCATGGTACCTAAGGTTAAGGCACCGTTAATTGAGAACTTCATGTTCGAGGTACCGGAAGCCTCATAGCCGGCCGTCGAAATCTGCTCAGACACATCCGCTGCCGGAATGATCTTCTCAGCCAACGACACGCGGTAATTGGGGATGAACACTACCTTGAGCTGATTGTGGATGCGGTGATCATTATTGATGCGCTCCGCTACTGCGTTGATGGCATAGATAATATCCTTAGCTAAGGTGTAAGCCGGAGCAGCCTTGGCACCAAAGATAAAGACCTGCGGCACAATCTTCAGCGACGGATCAGATAACAACTTGCGGTACAGATGCATGATATACAGCAAATTTAAATGCTGACGCTTGTATTCATGCAGACGCTTGACCTGCACATCGAAAATCGCATCTGGAGAAACTTCAACCTGGCATAAACGCTTAATTTCGCGAGCCAGCGCTTCCTTATTGCGGCGCTTTATTTCCATGAAGCGCTGCTGATAGGTCGGATCGCTCGCATACGGACGCAATGCAGCACAGGCCTCTAAGTGTAACGGCCAATCTATCCCTGCCACTTCATCATAGAGCTTAGCCAGCTCCGGATTGCAGGCAAGGAGCCAGCGGCGCGGGGTCACACCGTTAGTCACATTGCAGAACTTATTGGGCCAAATTGCATCGAATTCGGGGAAGAGAGCTTCCTTGACGAGCTTGGAGTGGATCTCAGCTACGCCATTGACATGATGCGAAGCGATCACGCACAGATTGGCCATGCGCACTTTCTTGACCATACCCTCTTCAATGATGGAAAGCTTAGCTTTCTTATCATTATCGCCCGGCCACATCGCTTCAACCGGACCATTTAAGAAGCGATAGTTAATCTCATAAATGATCTCTAAGTGACGCGGCAGCAGCTTTTCAAACAGATACAGCGGCCACTTCTCTAAGGCCTCCGGCAGCAACGTATGATTGGTATAGGCAAATACCTCAGTCACAATCTTCCACGCATTATCCCACGACAGGCCTTCTTCATCGACGAGCAGGCGCATCAGCTCAGGAATGGCGATAGCCGGATGAGTATCGTTGAGCTGAATGGCAATCTTATTGGCAAAATCGCTGTAGTCATGATGATGGGCGCGGTTATAACGGCGCAGAATATCGCGCAGCGAGCAGGCGCAGAAGAAGTACTGCTGCGTCAGGCGCAGCATCTTGCCGGCCTCGGTAGAATCATTGGGATACAGCACCTTGGAGATGGCTTCAGCCGCCGACTTTTCTTCCTGGGCGTCGACGTAACCGCCGGCATTGAACACATCCCAGTTAAATGACTCCGTAGCGCGGCTCTCCCACAGACGCAGAATCGTCACCGAAGAGGCGCGGAAACCGACTACCGGAATATCCCAAGGTACACCCTTGATAATATGTGCCGGGTGCCAAACCTTGCGGATGGAATCATCCGGACCATGTTGCGTCTCGACATAGCCACCAATGGGAATATTCTGCACCGATTCAGGACGGCACACTTCCCACGGGCAACCGTACTCACGCCAGCTGTCCGGGCGCTCCACCTGCCGGCCGCCGCGGATTTCCTGACGGAACAGGCCGTTTTCGTAATGAATGCCGTAGCCAACGGACGGATAGTCTAAAGTAGCCATGGAGTCGATATAGCAGGCCGCTAAACGGCCTAAGCCGCCGTTGCCCAAAGCCATATCCGGCTCTTCATCGCAAATTTCATTAATATCGACGCCCAAGTCAGTTAAAGCCTGCTTGGCAGTCTGATAAATCTCTAAATTGCACAGATTGTTTACCGTCAATCTGCCCATTAAAAATTCAGCGGATAAATAATTGATGGCCCGAGTGTCTTTCTGGGCATGGGTAAATTGGGTCTGCGTCAGACGCTCGAAAATCAGCTCGTTGACAGCTGCAACCACCGCCTGCCACCAGGCTAAGCGGCTGGCTTTTTGTTCTGAGGTGCCGATAGAGCAGCGCAGATGGTGCACAATGCTCTTCTTGAGTTCCTCGACGCTCGGATGCCAAGACGGGTGATGGTTTACCGTGGCCTCTACTGCCGCAGCGGTTTTCTTCACTGCATTCTCTTTTGCCGCCGGGGCAGTCTTGCGCGCGGATTTGCTAGGATGTTTAACGGCCATTTTACCTCCCACAGTTGGCAGGATTCAGTCCTTGCTGAAATCCCTTACTTGTGGCCTATGTTGAATTATGAGTATAATTTGTTAATTATCTCAAATTTACTACTCAAACAGTCTGCTGAATTATACACTAAAAATCTCATGCTTCCGCGCGCAAAGAACCGCTTATCTGCCGGAAAAAACGGCAATATCGCCAAAGTGGCTCCGATTGCGCTTAATTAAGTACACACCTTCGCACACAAGCGCGCTCATCCGCAGCGGCAGGCAACTCAAGTCCAGCTTGCGTAACCTAAAGCCGCCCTAAAAGCGCAATTCGTCAGGGATCGGCAGATCAGTATCCAGATCGCGCGGACGCTGCGGCGCTTTGCCTTCTTTATAGGCTTTCATGCCAAGTACCCACGCTAGCACCTGTGCCACGGCCTTAAACAGACCGCGCGGAATTTCATGATCAAGTTCAGTGGTGTAGTACAACGAGCGCGCCAATGGCGGCAGTGCCATTACCGGCACCTCGCACTGCCGCGCAATATCCTTAATTTTTTCGGCAATCTCATCCACCCCCTTAGCCACCACAATGGGGGCACTGACTCCATCGGGGTCATAGGACAGCGCCACTGCATAATGGGTTGGGTTGGTGACAACCACATCCGCCGTCGGCACTTTAGCCATCATGCGACGCGCCGCTAACTGATACTGCATTTTGCGAATGCGCCCTTTGATCTCAGGATTGCCTTCAATATCTTTGTACTCATCCTTAACTTCCTGCTTGGTCATACGCAATTGCTTTTTGTAATGCCACATTTGAAAGGGCACATCGATAAGCACAATCGGCAGCATCGCACACACAATAATCAGCATGAACCAAAATAAAATGGTGATGGCATCATGAATGGCGTTCATCGGATCAATGTAGGACAGACGCAAAATTTCTCCGAGGCGACCTGAGAGCAGCGCATAACTAAAGCCGCCGATACAGGCGACTTTGGCAATGCTTTTAATAAGCTCAATTAACGAATTTATGCTGAACATGCGCGCCAGGCCCGAGAGCGGATTTAATTTACTAAGCTTCGGGGTCACTGCCTCGCTTGAAAAATTCATACCGCCTAAAAAGATGGAGCCGATAAAGGCGCAGACGGTAACAATAAGACAGATCGCCAGCAGCGGTAGCGCAATATACGACAAACAGGTAACAAAGATGCGCTCCATTTCATCGACGGTAAAGACTTCATCGCGAGTTAGCGCAAAACCGCGGCGCATCATCGCGCTCATTCCGCGGCCTAAGGGCTCGGCTAAAGCCCACAGTGACAGCACGCCTGAAAGCAACACCAGCAAAGTAGCCGCTTCACGCGAGCGCGGGATCTGGCCGCGTTTTCTGGCATCGGCCAAGCGTTTACCGGTGGGTTGCTCGGTTTTTTCCTGATCTGAATCGGCCATCGCCCCTCCTCGCCGCCTGGCTTACGGCTGCCCGCTTAATCGAGCAGTTCAGCCTTATCGCCGTTAAGCTCCAGCCACTGCCGCCTATCGGCAGCGCGCTTTTTGGACAAGAGCATATCTAAAAGCGCCATGGCCTGCTCGGCATTATCTTGATTTAAGGTAAGCTGCATTAAGCGGCGTGATTTGGGGTCCAAGGTGGTTTCACGCAGTTGCGCCGGGTTCATTTCACCAAGACCCTTAAAGCGCTGAATCTTAATACTGTCTTGCTTAAACCCCTTACGCTTTAACGCTTTCACCTTAAGGTTAAGCTCTTCATCATCAAGCGCATATTCTTTAAGTTTACCGCAATCTAGACGGTACAGCGGCGGACAGGCCACATACACATGTCCCGCCTGCACTAACTTTGGAAAATGCTTCACAAAAAGCGCACACAATAACGTACCGATATGCAGACCATCTGAGTCGGCATCCGCTAAGATACAGATCTTGCCGTAGCGCAGCGTACTTAAATCATCACTATCCGGGGAAAGCCCCATTGCTACGGAGATTGCGCGAATTTCCTCGGAGGACAATGCACTCTGCGCCGACACTTCCCACGTATTTAAAATTTTACCGCGCAGCGGCAAAATCGCCTGATACGCCGCATCCCGCGCCTGGCGCGCCGAGCCGCCGGCGGAGTCACCCTCGACAATAAAGAGCTCACCTAAGGCAGGATCAGTACTCGTGCAGTCGACCAGCTTGCCCGGCAGCTGCGGGCCGCGTACGAGTTTTTTGCGCTCAACTACTTTAGCCGCCGCCTCTCGCCCCTTAGCCGCGGCAATTACGTGCGCTGCAAGCTCCTTGCCCACATCCACATGACTGTTTAAGTACAGCGCAAAGCGGTCTTTAACAATACCTTCAACTAAAGCCGCGCACTGACGCGAGGACAGCTTTTCTTTAGTTTGGCCGGCAAACTGCGGATCGTGGATCTTTACCGCCAACACAAAGGAGCAGGCCTGCCAAATATCATCCGGGGTCAACTTTAAATTACGCGGCAGCAGATTGTGCAGATCGCAAAACTCGCGCATCGCAATGATAAGCCCCTGCCTAAAACCGTTGACATGGGTGCCACCTTCGGGAGTGGGAATTAAATTGACATAGCTCTCACGAAACGGCTCTGCGACACCTTCAAGCTGCCACTGCACCGCATAGGCAACTTCACTGTCTTTTTCATCAACGGTTTCATAATACGGCGCCACGGGGCACAGCTTAAGGCCTGAGGACAGATTCTGACTTAAATATTCATCTAGCTTGCCCGTAAAGCACCAAGTATCGCAGCTTTCATCCTTTTCATTATTAAAAGTAACCTTCAGCCCCGGGCACAGCACCGCTTTGGCTTTGAGTAAATGCCTAAGCTTAGCGGCGGCAAAATGCGGAGTATCAAAGTATTTTTCCTCCGGCCAAAAACGCACCGTACTGCCATGTGCTGCTTTGGCGCAGGTGCCGACTTCATGCAATGCCTCAACCTTTTCACCTTGAGCGTAGGCAATGGCATATTCGACGCCTTTGCGCTTGACGCGAGCTTCAAGACGCGAGGACAACGCATTCACCACACTGACGCCCACCCCGTGCAGACCGCCAGAGAAAGCATAGGCTGCATCATTAAATTTGCCGCCGGCATGAAGACGCCCAAAAATTAATTCAATGGCAGGCACTTTTTCCGTAGGATGCAGGTCCACCGGCATGCCGCGCCCGTCATCCTGCACTTCAAGTGAATTATCCGCATGCAGCGTCACCACAATGCTGCGGCAAAAACCGGCTAAAGCCTCGTCCACCGCGTTATCAATCACTTCCATTGCCAAATGATTAGGATTTTGCGTATCGGTATACATGCCCGGGCGCCGGCGCACCGGCTCAAGCCCCTGCAGAACTTCAATGGAAGATCCGTCATAATCATCAAAGTGCGTTGCCATGCTATCTCTTCTTTTGCTTCAGTTACTAAGTGTGAACTACCCACAAGCAAAAACGCTTGTGGGCTTCGTACTTCATCGGGGGCTAGTCAGATTGCTCTGACCAATCCCTCTCCATACGCCTAACTTCGCTGCGTTCCTACAGCTAGTACTATGATAG
>CALXOV010000006.1 GCA_944390105.1 uncultured Succinivibrionaceae bacterium | reverse complement strand
ATTGCTCTTTTTCCTCAAAAAGCAATGCGTTATAAACAAAACGGCAGCAGCCGGAGAAATTGCGAAAAGCTCGCTCCTGCTTCCTGGTAGGACGCAGTTTATACTTAAAAGCAAGGCGCATTTTCTCTGTCATTACCGCACTCAATTAGGAAAAAAACTACTTTCTATCATACCCGCCATTGCTCTTACAATCTATACATCCACTTGGTATTTGTAACCCAATACCGCAGAAAATTTTTTACCGCCCAATTTATCAATGAGCTAAAAACCATCTTTGAAACCGTTTGTCTGTAATTTAATGCCGAGCTTATTGAGTTTGACGGTGAAGAAGTTCATGTGCATTTGCTTATTCTATATCCGCCTAAACTTTCAATCGCAGATCTTGTTTTCAAATTGAAAGGTACTTCCTCCGTTATCATTCGCAACAGAAGTTATCCATCCGTCAAATCGCAGCTTTGGGGCAAGGCTTTATGGTCACCCTCTTATTTCGCTTCCTCATGCGGCGGTGCTCCCATATCTATTATCCGACAATATATTGAGCAGCAGAAAACGCTGGATTAAAAAAGTGCCTACACCGCGCGGCTGTATCCCCGCACTAAAGGACGGGGATACAGCCGCTGATCTTTTTTGATAAAATCGCACGCTCATCCATGGGTTTCCTTTTAGTAACAAAGTAGCAAAATTGTGCCTTCTTCACACTAAAAAACAAAATGATATGCTGTATGCCAATGATTAATATGTTCTAAAAGCAAGGAGACCTATCATGAAGAACGCCGCTGTATTTAATATCGACCTTAACTCCGCCCGCTCTGAACTGCACGATCAGCTTAAACTGACCGGCTGCGAGGTTTCGTGTAATCATCTGCCCGCCGGCGCCGCCGTGCCGTTCATCCACACCCATAAGCACAATGAAGAGCTGTATTTAGTGATTTCGGGCGAAGGTGAATTCTATTTAGACGGCGAAATTGTACCGCTTAAGACCGGTAGCTGCGTGCGTGTTGATCCGGCTTGCGAGCGCTGCCTCAAAGCCGGCAACGCAGGTATGACCTATTTCTGCATTCAGAGCAAGCAAAACTCGCTAGACGGCTTTACCATGCAGGACGGAGTTATCGTTGAAGGTAAAAAGGCTTTCTAAGCTGTATTGCTTAAGTCGCCCCTGCCGCATCGCCGGGGCGGCTAATCTCGCGACGGCAGTTTGACGCCCCCTCTAGCGCAAAATTCCAGCTATCAAGTCTCCAAACCAACTACTTGTCCTCATCCATAAACCAGTCAATGTTTTTACGCCGAATCGGCTTGTAGGTAGAGGTGATCTCATACAGATGTGCCCTTAAAACCTCCAACGCCTTATCTATTTCGCGCTCACTAATATACTGATAAATGCATTCATGATCCTGCATCAGCGCCTCTGGCTCGGAAAACTCACCTAAAGATAAATAGCGAATGCGATCCATATTTGCATTAATCGACTGTATAGTCTCCCATGCCATGTCCGTACCAGAAAAAGAACACAAAATTGCGTGAAATCTGTCATCCAGTCTTAAATAACGCGCTCTAAAGTCCGCTGACTCCATAGATGAATTACCATCAATACTGTCGACCAAATCTTGCTGTCGCTTCAAATTGCTGGCCAAGCGCTCAAGAGCTTGCTTGTAATTTTTCGACGACATGTGCTTAGCTTCGGCTAATGCACTGCACTCGATGGCACTGCGGATAAAACAGATCCCTTTTAAATTGGAGGCTGAGATCTTTTTTACAAAGGATCCGCGCTGAGGAATGATCTCAACCAAGCCATCGCGGGAAAGCTTCATCAAGGCCTGCCGCACCGGCTGGCGAGAAATACCAAAATGCATCGCCAACTCATTTTCCGTTAACGGCGTTCCCGGGACAATACAACTTTCTGTAATTTGACGGCGTAAAAAGGCATACAGCTGAGAAGCTATCGTGGCATCAGCATTGAATTTACATTTGGGCAAAATCGTTATTTTCATTGTTATCTAAACGGTAGTTTGAATCTTAAGCTTTCTGCATGAATTATATGAGCTTACCGTGTTTTGTGCAGTGATATTCATCAAATTAGCTTGGTTTTTAGTATGTTGCAGCAAATCACATTTTTTACTCCTTGGCTTGAATAAATGCCAAAAGTGTTAACTGCGTCAAAACTAAAATACAAGTTATCTTGTATTTTATTGCCTATTACAATTTTCCTCGATAGAAGCTTTTTATTATGCAAAGCTTTTGGGAAAAGTTTGGAAAATTATACCGATTGCTATGCGTCATCACCCTTACGCTGATGGTGCTCATCGTCTTCGTCAATGCCTACATGCGTTATTTCCTGCACTCTGGCTTTATCGCCACCGAAGAGGTATTGCGTTATCTATTCATTTACATAACCTTCCTTGGCATCGTGAAGTAGCCAGCGTCAGAGACCATATTGCGGTGACCATTCTGTCAGATGCACTCAAAGGCCGCGCTCGCACAGCGCTACATATTGGCGGCTATCTGTTGATACTTTACGCCCTCTATGTTTTAGTTGATGGTTCCTTCATGTATTTTGCTGACTCCGCCACATCGGTTGGGCAAGTTACCGACCTGCCATTTCGCGTGATTATCGCCTCTTTGATATTTGGCGCCATTGGGGTACTGATATTTACCGTAAGAGACTTAATTCTCGGCATCAAAGCGTTTAAAAACAACGAAGAGTTTCCGCCTCATCTGGTGGACGAGGATGTAGAAAAGGCCATTCGCGACATGGAAAAGAACGAGGCTCAGTAATCTGTGGAAATTTTTGCCTTTATCGGCTCATTGTTTGTTCTGCTGCTGACAGGACTTCCGGTGGCAATCGTTTTAATGCTGTGCACCATCATTTTATTGTACCGCCTCGATATGTTCGCCCCCCCCCCCACTTTCCTCGGGCCTATACGAAGTCCAAACCAACGTCCTAGAGTCCCGTCATATGTTTGCCATTTCTCCGTTCCTCGTTAACGGCAAATTCTTTGACAAGCTTTCCCCCAGAAATGCAGCAGCTGGTGATCAAGTGGATTGCCAAAACTGTGGAATACAACCTGGCAGATCGCCGAAGAAGACGACACCGCCGCCCCAAAAAACTTAGAGGAAAAAGGTCTGACCATTCATCACCTCACCGATGACATGAAGAAAGTCATTGAAGAGAAAATGGTCGATTTCTATAAATGGTACGAGACTATTATTCCGGATGCCCCGAAATGGATTGAGCATTGCAAAAAGGCCACTGAAGCGGCAAATCAATCACCTGCGACACAATCGCAGGCAAAAGCTTAGTACCTAAACCCAATCATTGCCAACAAACTTACTCGTAAGCAAGGCGCTGCCGCAATGCAACGCCTATTTTATTGATAATTATGGCTTGATTGGTTACATTTTTTCTGCGTCAGGTAGCACTGCGCTGTCCAATTGTAGCGCCTCCAGCAAAGCGGCATCCACCGTCTGCGCCAGCGGCTGTCGCCGTTCCTTTTTATACTCCACTCCCCATTGATACAAAGCGCGTATAATTGGCGTCAGTGAACGCCCTAGCTCAGTTAGTTCATACTCCACACGTACCGGAACCTCAGGAAAAACTTCTCGGCGCACTAAACCATCTGCTTCAAGATCGCGTAGCGCCGCAGTCAATACTTTCTGCGAGATATTCCCTAAGCCATGTTGCAAAGCCGAAAAACGTTGGCGTTTAACTATTAGCTCGCAGATAATCAGTGCTTTCCATTTGGAAGCGAGCAGGGCAAGAGTAAAACCGACCGGACATTCCATGACGACAGGTACCGTTGCAGCAGTCATGTGCTTATCTCCTAACGTTTGTGATGCCTACATTATAGCGAGGCTGTCAAGTCATCAGGCCGCACTGTAGCCCCGCTTTTTCGTGCTTTTTGCATGCACATGCCGCCGCATGATGTTAAAATTCTACTGTTAAATCTTGAGGATCATGCCATGTTCCACCTGCCTCTGCCCCAATTATGCTTAGCTTTAACTGCCGCTGTAAGTTTGGCGCTGTGCGGTTGCAGCAGCAGTACCGATCCGTTATCAACCGACAGCTATCGCGTCCGCAGCGGGGATACGCTGTACTCAATTGCTTTTAAATATGGTCTTGACTATAAGAATTTAGCGCGCCTCAACGGCATTTCCGCCCCATACCGCATTTATGTCGGTCAGATTTTAAATTTAGGTAGCGCCATTGCCGCAGACGCTAGCTATACCGTAAAAAGCGGCGACACCCTTTCAGAGATTGCCTCCAGGCACCATACAACCACTGTAGCGCTAGCTTCGTTAAATCACCTCTCAGCTCCCTATACTCTGTATGTTGGGCAAAAACTTAAATTAGGCGGCGCCTCCGGTGAACGTGCAGCGGCTACGGTAAATGTCGCGGCGCTTCCCACCAATGTCACCGTGCAAGGAACCCGACGCACTGCCGGCATTGTGTGGTCATGGCCAACCAACGGCCGAATCACTGACGGCTACTCCGATGCCGAACTAGGCAATCCCGGCGTGACCATTGCCGGTAAGCGCCATCAGGCAGTCAAAGCTGCCGCTGACGGCAAAGTGGTATACGCGGGCAATGCCCTGCGTGGCTACGGCAACCTAGTGATCCTCAATCACACCGGCAACTACCTTTCAGCCTATGCGCACAATGAGCAGCTGTTAGTCACAGAAGGACAGCAGGTACAACGCGGGCAGAATATTGCAACCATGGGCTCTACGGATACCGATAGCGTTGAGCTACTGTTTGAGTTGCGTCATGAAGGCATAACTGTCGATCCAGTAGCATACCTACCTAAGCAGTAGGCGGGACGGTGCTACTAAAAGCATATACGAAGTAATGTTTAGGCAGCCGTGAGCTAATTTTTTAATGTAGACAGGCCAAATGGTGTCTTATCGTTACTCTCATAGCTACAAAATAGCAGTTAGCTGCTTAATACGGATATTTCTATGAGTTATAGCGGCTCTATAGCGCCCCCTGAGCTGGAACTTAAAGCGATCCCGAGAAAGAAATGCCATATGTGACCTTAATACATGCACACGGTGTGCTGCCACTATAAACTCCCTACAGCTTTGCAATACAAAATTTGCGCTAAGGTTGCAGCTCGAATACTACTGCCCCCATCTTTTTGCCAAAAATTTTAGTAAAGTTTTATCAGAACAAACGCCACAGCACTAACTTTGTATGAAGACACTCTGTTCTGTAGATAACATGAAGGCAACCTAGTGGGAGAAGATTGCCTTCAGTTTAATAAGCTGCAAGTTAAGGCTTAATCACCTATGCTGGCATAAACGGCCAGAAGATCGGGATAATGATGACGCACACAATTAAAGACAAAACCAACAGCGGCGTGCCGACAATAATGTAGTCCTTAAAGTGGAAGCCGCCCGGGCCCATCACTAAGGTATTCGGCGGAGTCGCCACCGGAGTGGTGAATGCGCAGGAAGCGGCAATCGCAATGGCCATCAGCACCGGATACGGCGAGCAGCCCATTTCTTGGGCAATCGAAATGCCGATCGGGCACAAAAGCGCAGAAGCTGCAGTATTGGACATCACCTGCGTTAAACCACCCGAGAGACAGAACAGCACGATCATAAACACCATCGGCGACGGATTATCGCCCATCAGACCTACGACCTT
Source organism: uncultured Succinivibrionaceae bacterium (assembly GCA_944390105.1). GTDB lineage: Bacteria > Pseudomonadota > Gammaproteobacteria > Enterobacterales > Succinivibrionaceae > Avisuccinivibrio. The sequence goes on along the minus strand of CALXOV010000006.1, from coordinate 13,297 downwards.
TTCAGCAATCATACGACCGGCGCCAGTTTTGTCCAGCGCATCGGCAAGCGGCAGCATACCAGCAAACAGGAAGATGGTAACCCAGTCAATACCATTATATGCCTCACGTTCAGTCAAGCAGCCAAGGAGCACACACAAGAGCGCGCCAGAAATAGCCACCATTTCCGAGGTCAAGCCCGGAATGCCGATGCACAAGCCAATGATCACGTAAATTAAAATTACAAAGCACAAGATGCGAGCCCGTTTAGAACCGGACATCCCTTGCGTCTGATCCACTGAGCCTAAATCCGCCATATGGCGTGGCGTTAGCTTATGTCCCAACGTAATCATATACACCAATGACATCAGCGACAGCGGAATACCAATGTAGGCAAATTCAAAGAAGGAGAATGGCGCAATGCCGGCATTTTCTAAGGCACCAGCGGCAATAATGTTTGGTGGAGTTCCAACCATGGTAATCGTACCACCGGTATTGGCCGCAACAGCCAAGCCCATCAACAGCGGGGATACCGGAATTTTAGCCGCTGCGCAAATACCGATGATAACCGGCATCAAACAGGCAACTGTGCCAGTATTCGAGCATACAGAAGACATTCCGATGGTAACTAGCATCATCGCGGCCATCAGCGGCAACTCGCGGGTTCCGACTTTTTTTACCACCCAATTACCGATGGCCTGTGCCAATCCGGATGCCAACATGGCGGCACCTACCACGAACATACCGGCAAACAGCACCACCGTGGAATTAGATAATCCAGAAAAAACCTGCTTTGGCGTAAGTACGCCGCAGAAACCCAACACTATTGGCGCAGCCATGGCGGTAACAGCAAGCGGAATCAGCTCGGTTACAAATAAAAATGCCACCACTGCGAGTACAATTAACGTAATGGTTGACGGCTCCACAGTAACACTCCTTGCCTAGAACAACTTACTTATCACATGATAATCACATGATCGCGTATTACTTTATGCCAAAAGGATACCAACTTACATGACGCAACTCACAGTTACACCATTAAAAATAGTAATTTGCTTTGTAATTGCGCTGCTTACTACGATCATCGTGCGCTTTTTAGTAGGTAAAAATCGCGATAAGTGGTTTGCGCGCAGCCGCAGCAATTTTCTGCTGACAATGCGCGGAACGTTGGGCGAATACCTAGCTTTAGGTTACCCTAAAAGCTGGCAAGGTGCTCTGATTTTCATTGCTCTACTTATCGTATTGCTCCTTGAAATTTATCTGGTGCTATGCCTGACCTAAAACCGCGCCGTAAAGCCATTTACCAACGTCTTTTTCGCTGACTATAAGCTTGCTTTCATCATCTAATGTGATAATATTTTGCAACGTATGTTAAGAGTTAAAGTTTCACGCAAGAGCAGTACCGCCGATTTTGTGGCTGTACCTGGCAGAAGCCTACGTTTCATTCTGCCGGGGCGGTATCTCTTGGCTGTATCTTTAATTTTCATCAGCAGCTTCCTCTTCGTATTGCCACATGCGGATTTTGCTGCCTATTGGAGCTCTGACAGCAAGCCTATACAGCTGCGTCCTGATGAACAAGCTTATATCCTCGCTGATGAAAAGCATGCTCAAGTCGCCCCTGCCGACGGAAACCTCGAAAATTACGAAGATTTCGACATTCCCGCGGCTCAATTCAAAGTCCCGCTGCAAAAAAACGTGGCTACAAAACCGGTATTGCCGCAGTTTGAGCACAGCCTAGCACCTAGTGAATTGCAGGAAATTAAGCGTAATGCCCGTGCCCTGCAACAAAGCATGCAGGCCACCGCGCTACCGGTTACATCTGCAGACGAGACACTGAACACAAAAACTGCGACTGCAACTCAATCCCCGTCAACTCAAGCAGAAAAACCTGACTCCGCCCTTCAGCCTGCATTGCCGCAATTCAACGGCACGTGGTATCAGCATACGGTGGAGAGAGGAGACAGTTTATCAGCGATTTTTGCAACATTAGCGTTGCCGCCCGCTACCCTAAATAAGATCAGTGCCATTGCTGGAAAAGGCGACTTAAATCTGCACCCTGGGCAGGTACTGCACTTTTTATTGGCCAAAGACAATACTTTAACTACGCTAGTACTGCCGCAGGGCAAAGATCAGCAGGTGCGATTCAGCCGCCCCAATGCCGCAACTGACTTTACCGTGGTGCATGAGAGCTACTTAAATCATGTAAGCGCAGATGATGACGCTCAGCACTTTACCCAAGCAGTTGAGATGCCATCGGCAAAGGCTGCAGCTAAAGCAAGACAGGCGCGTCAGGAAGCTCAGCTGATGGTAGCTAAAGCGGCCGCAGATGAAAAGGCCAACGCCGTAACTGATCCGTTGCGCCCACGGCTTATCTACGGCACGCTACAGCCTGGAGAAAACTTTAAGCGTTTTGCCAAGCGCATTGGACTGACCTCCAGCGAAGTGAATACCATAGAGCGCTTATATGCTAAAAACGGTAAATTAAGCGCTTTAAGCAGAGGGGATAGCGTACGAGTACTTTTTAATGCCATCGGCACCAGTGCGCTGATCAATGCCGTCGAGATTCAACGTCAAGGCAGTGCAAAGGTGACATTTTACCGCAACCTTGATGACAAAAATTTCTATGAAGAAAACAAGTATGTGCCAACGGCCGGCGTGTTCCGCCGCTTTCCGCTGGCCATTGCGATTCAGGTCAACTCTAAATTCAATCTGCACCGCCGTCATCCCGTGACCGGACGCGTCGCCCCGCACAAAGGGGTTGATATTAAAGCCCCTATCGGCACTCCGGTCTACGCCCCGGCCGACGGAGTGGTCACCTTCGCGGGCTATCAGCGCGCTGCCGGATACTATATCATCGTACGGCATGAACACAATTACTCTACTGTTTATATGCATCTGTCCAAGATTGAAGTAAAAAAAGGACAACAGGTCTATGTCGGACAGCAGATTGCCAAGAGCGGCAACACGGGACGTACCACAGGGCCGCATCTGCACTATGAAATCCGCATTAATGACCGCCCGGTAGATCCGCTGAAAATTAAACTGCCCAGCGCCAGCCGCCCTAATCTGGCACGCGAGCAGCGCGAGGCCTTCAAGAGCAATGTACAGGTATTTAAAACCGAACTGTACAATGAGGCACTAGCGCAGAATCCCTGATCTCTGATCGCACGTGCCACACGGAGCCAGCCTGCAGGGCGCTGATGTTCATGGCAAAACATGAAAAAAACACAGGTGCGTAATGTTTTTTAACCGCGATCTTAAGGCAGAATCCGCCACCTTAGCCAAATGGCTCATTTCCATCCCTAGCATTAGCGGCACGCGCGGTGAAGGCATCATCATGCAGGCGATCTACGACGGTCTTGCTGGCTTTCACTACTTTAAAGAGCATCCGCAACATCTGCAGCTGGTCGGGCATCAGGATCAGCAAAATTTTTCAATTGCGGCCTTAGTCAAAGCCCCAGAAGGAGTACATGACACCATAGTGCTGTGTGCACATGTTGATACCGGAACTTTGGAAAACTATGGGCTCGTCAAGGATCTGGCCTTTAAAAGCGACGAGCTAAAAGCAGAGCTTAGCAAACATGCCTTGCTGCCGCCGCTTGACGATGGTTCCATAATGCCGGGACTTGGTGTATTGCAGTGTAAAGGCGGCTGTGCCTGCATGATTGCTGCTCTCAAGGAGCTATCTGATCATTTTGCGGCCTTAGAGCTCAATGTGCTCTTTTTATGCATGTCACGCTCACTGTGCCGCGGTGAGGGCATCCACAATCTGCTGCCATTTATCCAAGAGTGGTGCCGCCAAGAAGCGCTGAACTTATACGCGGCGCTGCAAACCTCCCCGCCGCAGCCACTGCACCCTAACGATGAATCACAGCATCTATTTATTTCTAACCGAGGACTGATTGAACCATCATTCTTTATTTTCGGTGAAAAAGATCTTCCCGGACTTCCTTTTGCCGGTTTTAGCTCCGCGCTAATTGCAGGTAGACTGCTTAATAATTTGGAACTCAACCCCGAACCGTTACGCGGGCTGTGTCCACAGCCTTTGACGCTGAAATTTTGGCAGCATGTGACACCGCAAAATAGCTTAATTCATGACAGCTGCTTGTCGTTGAGCTTTAGCTTAGAATTTACTAAATTAAATTACCTGCAATTACTCGAGGCCTTAAAAGATGCAGCTGCGGAAGCGATTGAACAATGTGCCAATTTAATTGATGAGCGCGCTAAGTTGCATTACTATCTGCTAGAACGCCCCTACCGCCCTCCGCTTAAAGATGCTGAAGTCTTATCGTTCTCTGATCTAAAGAAGCGTGCACAGAACAACTACCCCGGCGATTTAGCACTAGCCTTAGAGGTTTTAAAACAAAACTGTCGCAAAGAAGGTTTATCGGCACACGAGAGTATCTGTTGCATCATTGAAAAGCTCAATGAATTTGCACAGCTTCCCAAACCCTCGATTGTAGTTTACTTAGGTCCGCGCAATGCTGCGTTGCAGGGGTTGCAGGCGGCTCGTCGTGCCGATCGCGATAAATTAATCTTGGTACATGAAGCGATCGCGAAAACGGCACTATCCTTTCCTTGGGAACTTGATATACAAGAGCATGCCGCCCCCTCTTACTTAAATCATCTGCGCCCGGAAGGCATGGATGCGCTACAGCAGCTCCTGTTTGAGGAAAATCCCCTGTTTATCCCTCCGCAGAGCCTGCTTAACTGTCCGGGGCTTACCCTGACCTTAAAGGGCGGCAATTTACATCAGTGCAGCGAATATATCGACAGCAACATGTTCCAGCAGGTGCCAACTTTTATCTTAAGTCTGCTCAATACCCTGGCCAAAAATAGCCGCGAGCGCAAACTTGCGGCACCAGATCCCGTGCTGCAAGCTGAAGTAATCGAACGGCCAACGCTAAATTTAGCTGCAGCCGACGCACCGCTCACCGAGCCGCCGGTACAGATCAGTGCGGCGGAACATAAGTAGCAGCTAGATAGTAAATAGCCTCACAGGCGCTACGGTTTAATTTAACATAAGCGCCTAGCGTGCCGTCTGTATCATAGGGCAAATTATCGAGCATACGCTCTATATCCGCCGGGTTGGCCCCTAGTTCAGCAAAATTCTGCGGTAACCCCAATGTGCTAAAGAAGGACCGAAGTTTGGCAATGCCGCGTTTAGCTGTTGACAGCGGATCTTGGAAATTAAGCGGCACCCCCATCACGCGTGTACTGAACTGCGCCATGCGCATTACATTATGATGAGTCACAAAAGTCATCCATGCCGGCAGGATTACCGCTAAACCAGCTCCGTGAGGAGTGTCGTAAAGCGCCGAGAGTTGATATTCAAGCTTATGCGACGCCCAATCCTGCTCCCGCCCGACACCTAAGAAATCATTATGTGCCATGGTTCCGGCCCACATCAGATTCGCGCGCGCATCGTAGCTACTAGGGTCACGCACTAGCTCGACGCTCTGCTTAATAATGCTCTGGAGCAATCCTTCGGCTAGGCGATCGGTAAGATCTACCCCCGAAGTATTAGTAAAGTAACACTCCAGCACATGCGACAGCATGTCGGCGCATCCCAATGCTGTCAAGCGCCGGTCTAAAGAAAAGGTGAGTTCCGGATTTAAGATGGCGAAAATCGGAACGAAGCATTCATAGCTCGCGTCAATCTTGTGGCGAACGCCCTGATGGAGCTCTGAGAGCACTGCATTGGCAGAACATTCAGACCCAGACCCCGGATTGGTCAGTACTACGCCCACCGGCAGAGCACGATATAAATTGCGCCGTTTAGTGAAGATATCCCATACGTCACCTTCATAAAAAACTCCGGCAGCAATTGCTTTGGCTGTATCAATCACCGAGCCTCCGCCTAAAGCCAACACAAAATCTATACTGTGATCGCGACAGATCTTTACCCCAAGGCGCGCTTTATCAATTAGTGGATTGGCCCGTACCCCGGTCAACTCTTTAAATTCCAGTCCTGACCGGTCCAAAGAACGCTTGATTTTCTCAATCAGCCCGGTTTTCTGTGCACTCTGTTGCCCCATTACAATCAAGACCCGCCGACCACTTGAATACTTAATCAGCTGACCGACTTCATTTTCCTTATTGCGGCCAAATTCAAGCCGCGTGCGGCGATTAAATTCAAAGTTATTCATATGCTAAAAAAGGTGCTGCCATTTCTGCCTTATTGTTGCCGACAGGCTTTTTGCACTGCATTGCATCCCATGCTGGGTTACTATGGAGCATAGTTTAGCCTGAAACCGCGCTGCAGCGGCATTTTGCGCGCAAAGAAAGCATTTAACTCCTGCCACCTTAGATGTTACATCATTTAAGCTGGCAAAAAATTTTGTAAAATTTTGCCTCCATCTGGGCCTGAGGTCTTTAAATTTTAAATTTTTTATATAACATAGCGAGAAATTTAATCGGTACCTGTGACAGCAGGTTTTTCTGAGTTTCATACCCCGTCCAATGGGACGGTCAGTGGAGATGGAAACGCCAGTGGACATCAATGCACGCAATACTGCGTCCCAGCAGCCCGCAGCTCAGCCGCAGACGGCTGAAGCTATTATTAATCAGCCTGTAAAGCAGCTACACCTACCCGGTCAGTTGCCAGGGCAAAAGCCGACGCCGGAACAGCAGAACCGCAAACCGATTTTAGAAATCAAACATATCACCAAGCGTTTTGAGACCTTTACCGCGGTCAATGACGTCGATCTAACCTTATATCAGGGCGAAATTTTTGCGCTACTCGGATCGTCCGGCTGCGGCAAATCCACTCTGCTGCGCATGCTTGCGGGGTTTGAAACTCCGACATCCGGCAGCATTCTGCTTGACGGCAAAGAACTTATCGGCGTTCCGCCCTACAAGCGTCCGGTGAACATGATGTTCCAATCCTATGCGCTTTTCCCCTATATGACGGTCAAGCAGAATATTGCTTTTGGCCTTAAGCAATCCAAACTGCCCAAAGCGCAGATTGAAGATCGCGTCGATAAGATGCTACGCTTAGTTCACATGGAAGAATATGTGGACCGCAAGCCCTTTCAATTATCCGGAGGTCAGCGCCAGCGTGTGGCCTTAGCCCGCTCGCTAGCCAAGGAGCCTCGCGTGCTACTGCTTGACGAGCCGATGGGAGCTTTGGATAAGAAGCTGCGCGAACAGATGCGCTTGGAACTTGTAGATATTATCAATTCCGTCGGCGTAACCTGCCTGATGGTAACGCATGATCAAGAAGAGGCCATGACCATGGCCGATCGCATTGCGATTATGGAAAAAGGCGAATTCCTGCAGATTGGCGGTCCGCGCGAAATTTACGAGAACCCCAACTGCCGCTTCTGTGCGGAGTTCATCGGATCCGTCAATATTTTTGACTGCCATCTGATTTCATCCAACGCAACGCAGTCATTAATTGCCTGCGGAGATTTTAAAAACCCGATTGAGCTTACACATGATATTGATTTGGCTGACGGCATGCCGCTTACCATTGCGCTGCGTCCAGAGAAAATCTATATTTCACATTTAACCCCGCAGGAAGAAACCAACTGGTGCGAAGGCGTGGTGGAAAATATTGCCTATCTTGGTGATATCTCCATTTACTACGTGCGCCTGACAGACGGCCGCATCGTCAGCGCTACGCTGCCGAACGTCGATCGCTTTAAGGAAGGTCTACCGACGTGGGATGATCATGTCTATTTAAGTTGGGACCCGGAGTCCTGCATCGCCCTGACTTTCTAAGAAGGAGGCGTCATGTCTACCGGATTTTCTGCCAATATGACCTTCATCCGACGCGCGTTTCAGCCGCGCAGTCGGCAGGCGCTTGCACCGCAGCAGCATCAAAATACTTGGCGCGACTATGCGTTGATCTTTCTTCCCTACGTGTGGATGATCATTTTCTTTCTGCTGCCTTTTCTCATCATCTTCAAGATTTCGCTGTCGGTGACGGAAATTGCTATTCCGCCCTATTCGCCGCTCGTGACCTTTGAAGAAGGAGCCATGCAGATCATTCTGCATTTGGAAAATTACACTAACATTTTTACTGACCCCGACGGCACCTATATCCGCTCCTACTTAAAGTCGTTGCAGGTAGCCGCCTTCTCCACGCTGTTCTGCCTCATCATCGGCTATCCGATTGCGTGGGCGCTAGCATCATCTAAGCCTGCAATGCGCAATGTGCTTTTCATGCTGGTGATTATGCCCAGCTGGACTTCCTTTGTAGTGCGCATCTATGCTTGGATGACCTTGATGAAGCGCGACGGCCTAATTAACGATATCTTAATGGTACTTGGCATCATTGATGAACCGATTCAAATGTTGCAAACAGACTTTGCCGTCTACGTCGGCATTGTCTACTGCTATCTGCCTTATATGGTGTTGCCGCTCTTCTCGGCCTTAATGAAGGTTGATTACTCGTTAATTGAAGCCGCTTATGACTTAGGCTGCCGTCCGGTAAAGACCTTCTTCAGCACCTTAGTCCCGCAGACTAAAAGCGGCATTGTGGCAGGCTCAATGCTAGTCTTCATTCCGGCCTTAGGCGAGTACGTCATCCCGGAACTGTTAGGCGGCAAGAGCTCTATCTTAATCGGCCGTATCTTATGGCAGGAGTTCTTCAATAACCGCGATTGGCCGCTAGCCTCCGCTGTTGCCATTACCATGCTGGTTATTCTGGTCATCCCCATCATGATTTTCTACAAGATGGAGCGCCGCGAGCAGGAGAAATTAAATGCGGGTAAATAAGCCGACCATCGCCAGAGTCGTCATTATTGTGCTGGCGCTTACTTTTCTATATCTGCCCATCGGCACGCTCATTGCCTATTCCTTCAATGAGTCGAAGATGGTCACAGTATGGACTGACTTCTCCTTGAAGTGGTACTACGCGCTGTTCAACAACGATGCCATCATTGAGGCTGTCGGCATTTCGCTGCTCATTGCCGCTATGACCTCCTGCGCCTCAGTCGTCATCGGCACGTTAGCGGCATTTGTGCTAGTGCGCGTGCGTTATTTTCGCGGTGAAAGCGCCTTCGTGCTCTTCATGACCGCGCCGATGGTGTTGCCTGAAGTTATTACCGGTTTGGCTCTGTTGTTGCTTTTCGTCACTTTGGGCAATGTGATCCCCTTCTTTGCCGATCGCGGCATCATTGCCATATGGATTGCGCATGTCACTTTCTGCTCTGCCTATACCACCGTGGTGATCCGCTCACGCTTCCGTGAACTAGATATTAGCATTGAAGAGGCTGCCATGGATTTAGGCGCCGGACCGATTAAGGTATTCTTTGCCATTATTCTGCCTGCCATTATGCCCGCTGAAGTAGCAGCACTGCTCCTATCCTTCACCATGTCAATGGATGATTTAGTGATCACCAGCTTTATTGCCGGACCTGACAGCACCACGTTGCCGATGCTGATTTTCTCCAGCGTGCGCCGAGGTCTGTCACCGGAGATCAACGCTTTAGCGACTATTATCGTGCTTATCGTTTCGGTATTTACCTTCTTTGCTTGGCTGTCAATGACCAAAAAGCAAAAGCGTAAAGCCGCCGATCGCGCCAAAGCCGCAAGCGCGAAGCTCAAAGAAGAAAAAGCTCTCATTGAGCATCATTTCTAAGCAGCAAGCTCCCTGCCTGCAATATCTGGACGTCTGCCGCGCTTAAAGGCGCGGCGGGCTCATTCTAGGATCGAGGAAGCCTGTAGTTGAGGATCAGCACCTCAGAGCGGCGCTGTCTACGTTTGGGATCGGCATTGATGGTAGAAGCGGCGCTGAGCGGAATAATCTTAAAGCCGCGATACAGCTTACGAATGGCTGCACTGTCGGAATTGCTCTGCATGAAGCGCACTCCCTTAGCTTGCAGCTGTGCACAAAAATCGGCCAACTCTTCCTGTGCCGCACTGTCCCATTCATCAACTGCATGATAACTGGTAAAGGAATTGTCAGCCACCGGCATATAAGGCGGATCTAAATAGACAAAGCTATGCTTATCCATCTTATCCAGAAGCGTACTGTAATTTTGCGCGCTAATTTCCGTCGGTACAGCATTTAAATAATCCGCCACCGCATCTAAGATCTTATCCCGGCAGATCTGCGGATCATCATAACGTCCAAAGGGCGTATTGAAATGGCCTTGACGATTAACGCGATATAAGCCGTTGTAACACACCCGCAGCAGGTAGATAAGCCGTACGGCGCGTTCAATCGGATCGGATGTAGCAAATGTTTTGTCCTGATCGCGCTTACGCACCTCAAGAAAAAAATCTTTGTCATAGACATAAGTGCGCAGCCGTAGTTTCACCTCAGCAGAATGGTCGCGCAACTGACAGTAGGCATTGATAAGCTCAGGATTAATATCATTAATATAGCAGCGTTTAGCAAGACGCCCGATAGTAAAGTACAGCGCTCCGCCGCCGACAAAGGGCTCAAAATAACTGTCAAAGTGATTGGGCACAAAGGGCAGTATCTTTTTAAGTAATTTGCGTTTGCCTCCGACCCATTTCGTAAAAGGGGTGACAGCATTATCAAGCACGCTTAAGTCCATGACTTTCCTCTATGCCAAAGCTATTAACCGCAGGCGCGGCCGTAAAACGGGCTTTAGGATACAAAAACCCGCCGCCTTTCTGCAAGAGTGCGCCATCAATGATGGCTATTGATTTAACTTGGAGATAACTAAATGCAAGTTGATGAAATCTTGTTACGCTGAAAATTAACAAGGGAACCGTTTGCACGGTTCCCTCGCCAATCAAATAAGGAGTGTCTTACGAAGTTGGTGCTATTATACATAAATCTTTGCGGTAGATCACGTTTTATGAAAAACTTTTTTAATATTTTTTTAGATTGCTGAATAGATCACGTCTTTGTGAGCTCCAACTTAAGACTTGAGGCACCTCACCGAACATATTTTTCTCTTAGGTACAGGATATTTTATCAAATTTATAACTTTTATTAAATTTTTGATAAGAGTTTACGTTATCTTGCGCTTTTGTGTGATCTCAGCTAAAAGCTGCGATCCTTAAGCCATAAGCATACCTTGCGCCACCTGCGCTTTAGTCTATACTCCATTTATACTTATTTTTTGCTGTATTCATCTCAAGGCGCACGAGGTTTAACATGCCGAAAATTTTAAATTACGGATCTTTGAATATTGATTACGTCTACGCCGTGGATCATTTTGTCATGCCAGGAGAAACCCTAGCCACCGCTTCGCGCAACATCTTTGCCGGCGGTAAAGGTTTAAATCAATCCGTAGCTCTCGCACGGGCTGGGGGTGAGGTCTACCATGCCGGAGCCATAGGAGCGGAAGACTCCAAAGTGCTACAGCAGGAAATTACTGCCAATGGTATCCATGATGATTTTCTGCAAAAGCGCGATATGCCCAGTGGCCACACCATTATTCAGGTCGATAAAAACGGTCAGAATTGCATTTTACTTTTCGGCGGAGCCAATCAATCCTTAACGGTAGATGAAATTGATGAGACCTTAAGTCACTTTGCACCAGGTGATTATCTGATTTTACAGAACGAGGTTAATAATATTGAGCATCTGATGCGCTCCGGGGCGCAGCGCGGCCTTAAAGTTTGTTTTAACGTATCGCCGTTTACCCAACAGCTTTTGAGCCTGCCGCTTGAACTGTGCGCCTTCCTCATTGTCAATGAAATCGAAGGTTCAGCTATGGTCGATATGTCGGCAGATAGCGATCCTTACGCTATCATGCAAGCGTTGGCTGCTAAATACCCAAAAACATCCTTTGTGCTAACCTTAGGCTCGCGCGGCTCAATCTTAAAGGAAACGGGAAAAGAGCCGATTTCCTGCCGCTCCTATCGCGTAAAAGCAGTGGATACGACTGCCGCCGGTGATACTTTCCTTGGATTCCTCATAGCCTCTATCGCGCGCGGACTTGACAGCAGCAAGGCGCTCAATACCGCTACAGCCGCCTCAGCGCTTGCCGTACAGCGTGCCGGAGCCTGCCCCTCCATTCCGCAGCTGGCCGAGGTAGAGTCCTTCATGAAAAATTGCGCGCAGCAGGTCTTAACTGACAAGCTTTAAACATAAGATTAACATGAAGCAAATCAGCTGTTTCAAATTCTGCTCTAACTTACCTCTTAGTCAAGTTGAGGCATTACAATACCTTAACGGTGGATGATTGTGTCCTGCATTTCCTCCCAGTGGAGTAGAGCATAGCTCTCGCAGCTGATTACATTCACTCCTTTAACTGATTCCGCATAATTCCCCTTGCGAGAGCCAGGGGATGTAAGCGGCTGGCGCATCACTTTTTGGTCATGTACAATAAGCCTAAAAACTCAGGAATGGGCTTTTGCTCCTACCTGATGGGAGCATTGTGGACATGCCCGTAAGCGCCTGGAAGCATGGGGCTTACTAAAAGTGAAGTATCGGCCTCACGAAACCTCGCATGTAAGTGTGTTGGTAGTTCATTATGTAAATAAATGTAAGCACTCTATAAAATATATTCAGCATAGAGTGCTTATTTTATTATCTTAAACCGCCCAGATCGCAATATACCCGAATACTTGACGGCATACACGCTTACTAAATAAGAATAATATACATTGAGCATACGGTTATATCTTATCACGATGTTATGTAATACTTAACATGCTGTAGATTAGCTGCAAATAACACGTAACTTATCGCTTCATAATAATTTTGTTTTGTAGGATAGTAATCCTTCATCACGACTATTCTACAAAGCATCATGGCTCTAAGATTGCTGCTTGCTATGACGGTTAATAATATAATTAACGTAGTAAACAGCAAAGAAGTAATTACCAATCAGTTTTACTAACCTGACGACCGCCGCAAGGATATAGCGGACATGCATATACATTGATGGATATTAGTTGGATGCAGTCCTTGTATACTACATTAGCGCCCCAATGAGGCGACATTAAAGCCGCGCTACTGGGGCATTGCGCTGAGCCGCGATTAATGATGAGTAATGCTTTTAACCCTAGCTGACTTTGCGCTATTTCCTAAGCAACCGACAAATCTACCTGATGTGTCAAACGCCTTTTGTTTTGAGCCATTAAAACGTCTTTTTATTTGCCCCCTGTTGACGTTATTTAAGCCAGTGCGGTGCTTACTGCATCAAAATATTCATCCCAAAAAGGTGGATCAATTTTTATGTCGTTTTTGAACTGCTCCCCAAAATGCGCCACACTGAGACTCACGCGAGGTGTGTTTATGACTATCAGTTACCGTGTCCGCAAACAAATTGTTGACTACTTTGCACAACGGAAATCATCACAAGAAATTGCTTCCATGTTGAACGTGTCGTTAGACCAGATTCAAGACTGGCGAAGACGCTACAAGCATGGACATGAAGATTG
>CALXOV010000005.1 GCA_944390105.1 uncultured Succinivibrionaceae bacterium | reverse complement strand
TCTCCTATGTATGAGGTAATTCCCTCTTTTGAAAAACAACTCATTCAAGTATAGGGTAAATCCACGATTCCTACATCTGTGGAGGGTCACTCATATTGTCTGCATGGAATATACGGTAAGCGTGCCGGCAACCGTGAGCGCTGATAAGCAGGCAAAGGACAGTACGGGCCTTGACAGAGGGGGGGGCATCCCGCTGATGTTAAGTGACGGCAGCCGGTACGGGACGAAGCTTAAGGACAGAATACAGCCTTTAGCAGAGCGCATTAAATACCTGCAGAAAAGATTTAACTAAATGCCGCGAAATTCCCTATGCTTTTAGCGTAGGAATGAAAGCGGCACGGGGGTAACCCTAGTAGTCACTCCCAGAGTTCTCATTAATTTTGTCTTTTGATGAGTGAGCGTTTTTGGATTGGATCTTGCTGTGTTATCTCTATTGGGGATGGAGCAAAAGGGGAGAGCTGATAGTAATTCATCAGTAATCAAAGAAGTTTGATGTAACATATTCTATAACGAGAAAAGCCCTAGGTTTAGGCACGGGCTATTTCGCGTGATTTCTTTAAATTTTTTCATTTAGGATCCGCAATTTGGCCGAACCCTGCGAACCGCACAACAGTGGATACATAACATTGAGGCAGTCCTCTAAATGTTCGTAGAGCTGATAGGGATAATTGATGATCAACATCCCTGAACCGCACATGCCGTGTTCCTCACTTTGCGCAGTAGGACGCATCTCGACTTGTAGTAGCGGGGCGCGCAGACGTTTTAATTCCTGCACTAAATTACGGCTCCTATCGTGCAGGCGTCCGAGGACTGGATACCACAGGGCAATAATACCGGTATTAAAGCGCGCAAGTGCAGTCTTTACTGCTTTAAGCGCAGCCAGATAGTCGGTTTTGAGCTCATAGGAGGGGTCTATGAACAATAGTCCGCGGTGAATCGGCGGAGGCAGCAGCTGCGGCAGGGTCTTAAATCCATCTTGCAGTGCACAGTGAATGCGGGCATCACGCTTGAAATTATCGCGCAGCATCGCAAATTCACGGCTGTGCAACTCTAAAAAAGTTAGACGATCGCACTCACGGCTCAAACTGGCGGCAAAATAAGGAGATCCGGGGTAAAAGGAAGGCAGAATATCCGCTGCAACTTTTCTGCCTACAGCCACATTGAGTTGCTCAATGACGGCATAGTATTCCGGTACTAAGGTTCGCAGCTCTGTGCTACCCCAGACCGGCTGTAGCCCGCTTAAGTATTCCTTATGCAGCGCTGCAAAGCGCTCGTTGAGCCCATAAATGCCGCAGGCGGCATGAGTATCTAGATAAAAGTAGGGTTTATCCTTATCATTGAGTTTGCGCAAAAGCAGACATAGAGTCACATGTTTTAACACATCGGCATGATTTCCGGCATGAAAAGCGTGGCGGTAGCTTAACATGAGACCTCCTGATTATGTTCGTTGATGATGTCATCAAGCGCGCTTTGCTTTAACAGCCATTCTTCTTCTACGCGCTCCAAATCCTGTGCACACTGTGCGCGCTCGATCATTAATGCCTCAAGCGCATTGCTGTCGCCTTGGTAAATGTCGCCTTGTGCTAAAATCCCGTCGATTTCGCTAAGGCGGGCTTCAAGCTTTGCCGTATTTTTCTCTAAGCTTTCAATTTCAAGCTTGAGTGGGCGTAGCGAAGCGCGAAACTGCGCCATGGCGCGTTTATCTTCTTTGCTCTTATAGGCCTTAGGTGACATTGAGGGTGCTTTGGCCGTTGAGGATTGCAGATTGTCGGCAAACTGTTTGTGCTTTTGCGTTAAATAATCTTTGTAATCGTTAAGATCTCCATTAAATTCTTGCACTTTGCCTTCGTCAATAAGCCACAATTTTTCGGCAATTGCCTCAAGTAGATGCCTATCGTGCGACACCAGCACCAAAGCGCCGGGATAGGAAGCTAGCGCCACGGTGAGAGCCTCACGCATCTCTAAGTCCAAGTGGTTGGTCGGCTCATCTAAAAGCAGTAGGTTAGGTTTTTGAAAAGCAATTAAGGCAAGCGCTAAACGCGCCTGTTCGCCGCCTGAAAGCTGTCCTGATGGTAATAACGCTTTATCACCTGAAAAGGCAAATGAGCCTAAAAAAGAGCGTAGTTCACGTTCAGAGGCTTTAGGATCAAGTTTCTGCAGATGTGCAAGCGCACTTTTATCTAAATTCAGTTCCTCAAGCTCTTGCTGCGCAAAGTAACCTAGTTTAATGTCCTTGCCTAAAGTCACGCTGCCGTGAAGCGGCGAGAGCACTCCAGCTAAAGTTTTGATGAAGGTGGACTTGCCTTGACCATTGCGCCCCAGCAGACCGATGCGATCGCCAGCTAAAAGCTGCAAATTTATTTTAGAGAGCACGAGATCACTACCGTAGCCGGCGTCCACTTCATTAAAGGAAGCTAAGACCTGAACGGTACGATCCGGTTCTGGGAAGCTGAAGGAAAATGGACTCTCCTCCTGTGTAACTGCAGTTAACTTAATGCGGTCAATCGCTTTGAGCATGCTTTGCGCCTGTTTGGCCTTACTTGCTTTATAGCGGAAGCGGTCGACGAAAGACTGCAGATGAGCTAATGTGGCCTCTTCTTTGCGTCGTGCAGCTTTTTCGGCCTTAATGCGCTCAGCACGCAGGCGCTCGTAGGCTGAGTAATTGCCCTTATACAAGACTAAGCTGCCGCTTTCAAAATGTAGAATATCGCTACAGAAGCTGTCTAAAAAGTCGCGATCATGTGAAATACACAGCAAGGTGCCGTTGTAGGCTTTAAGAAAGCCCTCAAGATACATGATAGTATCAAGATCCAAATGGTTGGTTGGCTCATCTAAAAGTAGCAGATCAGATGGAGCTATCAGTGCCTGCGCTAAATTAAGGCGCATGCGCCAGCCGCCGGAGAATTCTTTTACCGGACGTTGCATTTCGTTTTTAGAAAATCCGAGACCATCCATTAAGCTTTCAGCACGCGTTTTAATGGTCCATGCGCCGGCAATGCCTAATTTATCTTCAATAAGCGCAATTTGCTCGCCATTATTATTTTGTATAGCTACGCTCCGCGCCTGCTGCAAACGGCGGAGCTCCTTATCGCCGTCAATCACATAATCAAGCGCAGCTTCATCTAAAGCCGGCGTCTGCTGTGACACCGCGGCAATTCGTACCCCTTTGGGTACGGACAGGGTGCCAAGCTCTGGGGAAAACTCTCCTTGAATGGCAGCAAATAATGAAGATTTACCACAGCCGTTGCGCCCAATAATGCCAATTTTATGGCCATCATACAGGGCGGCGGTGGCATGCTGCAGCAGCACGCGGCTGCCGCGCATTAAGGTAACATCACTGAGGGTGATCACAATCTGACCTTATGATTTTATTTGGCTACAGTCTGCGGGATATTCAGTTTTTTAAAGCTCTGCGTCAGTGTAATGCCGTCTGATACCCGCACAAAACGCAGCGTGAGAGCACAACCGTCATCTAACGGACGAATATTTGACATGACGACATATGGAATGCCGGCAGCACGCAGCGTGCGTATGGTCAGCGGCATGATAGCAGCACTGCCGCTGTTTTGACTAATAGTCTGCCGTACTTGCTGTGCCGTATCGGCTGCAATGACCTGCAATGCACTACTTTGTGCGACCGCCGAAGCGATCACCGGACTTAAATCATCAATGCAGTCTAAATAGGCATGCGGAATAATCGTCGGCGCAATATAGACTTCACCGGCGTCTACTTTAAGCTTGCCAGCTAAGGCAGCAGCCATCTGCGAGGCCTGCTGCGTTGCGGCGGTTCCTAAGGCAAAGTCACAGCTGCCGCCGGCATTAGAGCCGCTGGCATAGGTAGGCAGCAGATCTCCTGCGCCTTGTGGACGCAACGGGGTATCGGCATTTTCCACAGTCACATTGTCAGGTTGTGGCGTAGAAATAGAACCAAGCAGTACTTCACTGTCGGACGTAGCACCAAGAGTGCTGTTGTCTTCAAGTGCCGGCGCGACTGTCTGGCCGCGAATATCAATGCTTTGCATTTCAAGGGCATTGTTTTGCGGGGCGTGAGTTTGTCTGCTTACCTCAGCCGGTGGCATTGTTGTGACATCTTCAGCTAATACCGGCTGCGTCGGTTGTGCAGTTGCGGTAATCACTTCAGCCTGCGGAGGGGCAGGCGGGTTTGATTGGAATATATCATTTAACGCGCAGCCCGATATGGTGCATAATCCGGCGCTGATGCCCAGCGTAATTAAGGAGCGCTGCATAAAAACCTCGGTCATGGATAAGCATCAGCCTAAGCTGCTTTTTGCTGCAAAGCTTAGGCTGAGAGCACAAAGCTACGCATGGGGAGCTGCTATTGCTGAATGTCCCATGCAGGTTACATCTTCTAATCTTCTAGCTGCGCTGCGGAAAGCCTAAACCGCCTAATTTACCGCCGGCTAAAAAATGCATGTGAATATGCGGCACTTCCTGGCCACCGTCAGGACCGCAGTTGACAATGAGGCGATAACCACTCTCGCTGACGCCTAAATCACGAGCAATTTTGGCAGCCACCGTAAAGAGGCGGCCTAAGGCCGGCTCATCTTCAGTCTGCACCTGCGACACTGATGGAATCGGTTTGTTGGTAACAATTAAAATGTGGTGCTCGGCTTTGGGATTAATGTCGGCAAAGGCAGATACTAAATCATCGTGATAGACGAGTTTTGAAGGAATCGTCCCGTTAATAATTTTGGTAAAAATAGTTTCTTCAGCCATCTTTAGGCTCCTTTTATCTGATAGGGCAGGATCTGCTACTAAATTCGATCTAAAATTCTGCGCTGGATTATAACACGGGCAACTAGTGGCATACGGTTGCCGGTACGGAGATGTAATGAGCTATTTTGTAGACTCCCATTGTCATTTAAATTCCTTAAGCCTACAGGGTAAAGCTGGGGCGACTCTTCCCGAGATTGTGGCGCGGGCGCAAGCTGTCGGCATGAGCCACATGCTGTGTGTGGCCTGTACTCCGCAGGAATATGCACCAATGCGAGAGGCTATTGCGCCGTTCCCTGGAATTTATAGCGCCTGTGGCGTGCATCCTCTCAATTTAGAAGAGGCTCCCAACTGGAAGGAAGAAGAGCTGTTGCCGTGCCTGCAAGATGCGCGCTGTGTTGCTTTAGGCGAGACCGGACTTGATTATCATTATGCAGCGGAAAGCCGTATGGCACAGCTTGATTCCTTTGCGCGGCAGATTGATATGGCGCAGGAGGTGGGTAAGCCTTTAATTGTGCATGCGCGGCAAGCGCATCACGATACCGTGGCTTTACTGAAAGAGCATCAAGCGCGGGATGTCGGCGGAGTGATGCACTGTTTTTGCGATGAAGTGTCGATGGCCCGAGCTTGCCTTGATATGGGGTTTTATATTTCATTTTCCGGTATTGTGACCTTTAAAGCAGGGGAAAACGTACGTGAGGCAGCCCGTTATGTTCCGCTTGATCGCATGCTGATCGAAACTGACTGCCCGTATTTAGCTCCAGTACCGGTGCGCGGGGTGGAAAATGAGCCGGCGTTTTGCCGTTATACCTTAGAGTTTTTAGCCTGCTTGAAGGGAATCAGTGCAGCGGTTTTAGCTGATATTACCGCAAAGAACTTTGCTGAACTCTTTAAAGTAAATCTGGCATCGTCATCGCTTGCTGATTTTAATGCCAGCAGCTTGGGCGTTAAAGCACTTAATCCTTATAAATTAGAGCGGCTGCTCAACTGTCCGCTCAGCACGGCGGTCTGCTGATGCAGACCGTATCTGTAGTTTCTGAAGATTGTACGTAAATGTTAAAAACTATCACTAGAGGGTAGCTGAGAGCAGCCCTCTTAACGTAATAAAACAGTTTTTGTTTTAATTTTTTCTGCTATTTTAATCTCGTCTGCTAAGCGGCAGCACCTTCCTCATCTCTATGATTTTTATTGCTTGTGGCAGGAACAGGCAAAAAATCCGAACTTTTTTTCAAAAATCGCTCTCTGTGTTTTTCTATGCTGAACTCTGTTCCAAAGCGGTAGGTGCCTTTTAATTTTGCCGCAAACTTCTCAGGACACTTGTCCTCAGGGGGAGTGGGACGGACTTCTGTGGTCGTCTGCGCGGCTGCAGAAAAAAGGTAAATTAAGGAGTCATCATGAAACACTTTGTTAAGTTAGTCTATATCGCGGCAGGGGCGGCTGCTCTTGCTGCTGCCAGCGTTGCTCCAGCTTATGCCGAGCTTACGCCGCGTGGGCAAAGCATTATTCCGATTGCAGCTTTTACCGCCAATGGTAACGAAGATGCGCTTAAGGGCGCGCTTTCCGCTGGACTTGAAAAGGGGCTTACGATAAATGAAATTCGTAGCATACTCGAACAGATGTATGCTTACACAGGTTTCCCGCGTAGCCTCACAGGACTTGGTGTTTTAGTAAAACTCCTGCATGAGCGTGAGAGCTTAGGCATTCATGATCCCATCGGGCGCGAAGCAACGCCGCTACCAGCAGATATCGACATTCATCAAGTTGGCACGCAAACGCAGACTAGCTTAGTCGGACATCCTGTGACCGGAGCAGTTTATGATTTGTCGCCCAATATTGATACCTATCTTAAGGAGCATCTTTTTGGCGACATCTTTGCTAACGATATTCTCACTTGGCGCGAACGTGAATTAGCCACCGTGGCGGCACTTGCCGCTTTACCTGCTCCGGCACAGCTGCGTTCGCATCTTAATGTTTGTCTGAATGTGGGGATTTCCCCAGATGAAATTAATGATTTTGCTTCAGTCGTCGCACAGCAAGTAGGCGCCGCTGAAGGTAAGCTTGCCCAGCAGACTGTAGCAGCAGTTCTGCAGGCACATAAGTAAAAGGAGAAGATAATTATGTTCAAGAGTATTTCCGTTGCTGCTGCGCTCTGTGTAGGTGCTGTTTGTGCTGCTGGAGCTGCTGAAACTGAGGCTACTAATCCTTTCGGACTTGTCTATAGAGGAGCTATCACTGCTAATGTTCCTGGCAAAGTTAACATTCATCCTGTGAATTATCAGTTGCACGGACTTAAAATTGCCGCGAATGTTTACACGCCGGCTGGCTTTACGGCTACGCAAACTTACCCTGCTATCGTCATCGCTCATCCCAACGGTGGGGTAAAAGAGCAAGTTTCCGGCCTGTATGCGCAGCGCTTGGCTGAACTTGGTTATGTAACTATTACTGCTGATGCCGCATATCAAGGCGCTAGCGAGGGAGAGCCGCGCCATACCGATACACCGGCAAACCGTACCGAAGATATTCACGGCATGGTTGACTTCATCTCCACTTATCAGGGAGTAGATCCTGATCGCATCGGAGCGTTCGGCATCTGCGGCGGCGGTGGGTACACGCTCAATGCAGCGAAGTCGGATAAGCGCTTGAAGGCGGTAGCTACGCTGTCAATGTTTAATTCAGGCGAAGTTCGTCGTAATGGCTATATGAATAGTGCGCTTGACTCCATTGCTGAGCGTATGCGGCAGGCTTCTGATGCTCGCGCAGCTGAAGTACAGCATGGGCAGTTTGCGTATTCAGGAACGGTAGACTTTGATGCGCTCACCGACGAGGCGATTGCTAAGATCCCGACAGATCTTTACCGTGAAGGTATGGAATATTACGGACGCACTCATCGTCATCCTAACTCTACTTTCACCTACACCACTTCAAGCTTGATGGATCTCATGACTTGGGATGCGCGCGATCAGATTGAGCTGATTGATGCGCCGCTGCTAATGATTGCCGGAGAAAAAGCAGATTCTCTCTATATGACAGAAGAGGCTTTCGCAGCTGCAACCGGGACTAAGGATAAGACCATGTACAAGATCCCAGGTGCGACGCATATTCAAACTTATTTCGTGCCGGAATATGTTGATAAGGCGGTTGAACAGCTAAAGGCTTTCTTTGGCCGTACGCTGTAATTTAAAGAAGGCATGATTAAATTTGCGGCATGCTAAATCCAAACCTGCAGTCATAGGGAGCGTTTAGCTGCCGCAGGATTTTCACCTGTAGCCTTAAAGGAGACTTAGCATGAGTCGATATGGTTATACTTTCTATGTTTGCTCTTTTTTCTTAGCCTGCAGCGCAGCTTGTATGGCTAAGGCCAGTGGCTTTGCTCAAGCAGAACAAACTGCGCAACAAGTCTTGCCGCAAACTAAGATGGTGCAGGCAATTAAGCCGGACGCTAGCTGGAGCGCAGTAGGCAACGACCACTTTAGCGGAGCAGCTTACCTCAAGAATGCCTTCAAACAGAGTGCTCCGGCTCGCAGTTATGGCGCTTATGTTTACTTTTCTCCCGGAGCACGTACCAATTGGCATTTGCACCCGTTGGGACAAACACTCATTGTGGTTGATGGTACGGGCCTTACTCAGGCCAAGCGGCCTGACGGCTCGCTCGGGCCTGTTGTACGCATTGCACCAGGAGACGTTATTGTATGTCCTCCCGGTATTGAGCATTGGCACGGTGCTGCTCCGGATGCTGCAATGGTGCATTTGGCTATCTCTGAGTCAGATCCGCAGCAACCTGTTGTGTGGAAAGAGGCGATTGATGAAACTGCCTTTAGAGAGGGGGCGGTTCAAGCAGTAATGCCGCAGGAAATGCGATAGTTTTTTAACCACTATAAGTTTATTGTGGCAGACAAAATGCAGGCAAGCACTGCTTGTTGCAGCTTAATACGGAGATCATACAATGCAAATGAGGCAACTTGGACAGCGCGGACTTAAGGTGTCCGCTATCGGGCTAGGGTGCATGGGATTCAGTCACGCCTATGGCCCGGCCACGACAGATGATACCGCCATTCAAGCTATTCGTGCAGCTTTTGACATGGGATACACGATGTTTGATACTGCCGAGAGCTACGGTACGGCTGAGGATCCTCACCATAACGAGAAGTTGGTGGGAGAGGCGCTAAAGAAGATCCGCAATCAGGTGCAGATTGTCACCAAATTTGGCATCCGTTTTGACGAGAGCTCAAAGGCTGTGAACAAGCCCGTGATTACAGATGCTAGACCAGAACACATTCGTGCTGCGGTGGAGGGGTCTTTGAGGCGGCTGCAGACGGATCATATTGACCTGTACTTTCAGCATCGAATCGATCCTAATGTTGAGCCGGAGACCGTGGCAATGGTAATGTCAGATCTGATACGTGAGGGCAAGATTACCAACTGGGGTATTTCCGAGGCCAATGAGGAATACCTGCGTCGAGCTCATAAGGTCTGCCCAGTGACGGCGGTACAGAATCGCTACTCCATGATGGCCCGATGGCATGAAACACTGTTTCCGGTCCTAGAGGAGCTGGGGGTTGGCTTTGTTGCCTTTTCTCCTATTGCCAATGGCTTGCTGAGCGGGGCATACGGAAATGGGGAACACTTTGACCCTAAACTGGATTACCGTAGCAATATGCCACAGTTTACTAAGGCAGCTGCAAAAGAAAATCAAGAGCTGCTAGAGATGTTGCAGGATCTGGCTGCACCACACCATGCTACGCCTGCACAGATAGCTCTGGCTTGGATGCTGGGTAAAAAAAACTGGATTGTGCCTATCCCCGGCAGCCGCAATATCGAAAGGATGCGTGAAAACGCTGGAGCGGCTGCAGTGATGCTGAGTAGTGAAGAGATAGCTAGCATAGATCAGATGCTAAGCCGCATTCCTATGTCCGCCGTGTTCGGCGGTACAGTAGTCTTGCCATCAGCAGCAAAGAAAAATAAGGAAGAAGCAAAATGAAGTTCAAGCATACAGTTTTGACTTTGGTCTGGGCCGGAGTTCTGCCGCTTACCATGCTGGCCGGATGCGTCGAAACTTATAATTCTGGCAGCGAAGCGGCACAAATTTCGGCGCAGTCTACCGATGGAGAGTCCATAAAGTTAGCCGAGCAAGGAATATTTTCCTCTGGTGGCACGGTGATATCCTCAGACGGCATCTTTGATGTGTCTAATTATTATACCTCGCGGGCAGGTTCAACTTCTCATGTGGATCATGCCAATGTGCTTTACCAGATCCCAGAACATGTCACGGGCCTACCTATGGTGTTTCTTCACGGATATGGTCAGTCACGCATGGGCTGGATGACCACCCCCGACGGGCGTGAGGGATGGAGCAATATTTTTCTGCGGGAAGGGCACAGTATTTGGTTAATTGACCAGCCTCGTCGCGGTGAGGCAGGACAAACCTCTGTGGCAGGAACTATGACTACAACTCCCTCTGATCAGGCGTGGTACACTCAATTTCGTATTGGAACTTATCGCAACGGAGCATTCACCTATAATGCGGGATCACTTTTCCCGCGAGGCACAGCAGCGTTGGATCAGTTCTTTCGTCAGATGACGCCGGATACTGGCATGGATAATGCGGGCGGCGAGCAGAGCATTGATAATACTGTGGTGGCTAAGGCTGTAGCGGCAGCGATTGATAAGATATACGCACGAACGGGACAAAACTCTATTCTTGTGACGCATTCTCAAGGCGGACGGGTCGGCTGGGAAGTGCCGCGCTATACCGATCATGTAGCGGCGATCGTGGCTATTGAGCCTGGAGCTGCTCCTGTAGTAGATAGTGAGGACTACAATGCCCTGCTTGAGCAGAAAATTCCGATTATTTTCTATTACGGCGACTACATCAGTGAGGAGTTAAGTGAGGTGCCAGCTGCCACAATGTGGGCTAAAATGGCAAAAACAGCCGATACTTTCAGTACATCTTACCATGCTGCTGCAGGCAACAGCACGGTGGTGCATCTTCCTGACTTAGGGATTAGGGGTAATTCCCACTTCATGTTCCAAGAGTTGAATAACGATGTAATAGCCGATCTCATCGAAAAGTGGATTCAGGAAAATGTAGAATAAGCGCAACAGTGCAAAGGAGACAGTGCGCTGAAATATGTACAGTCAATTGCAGCATATTGAGACTGGAACTAAGGCGCAAGTAGCATGTTGACCAACATAGACCTCTGCATTGTAAACTATGATGTGAACGCGGTGCCGACAGGTATTACACTATAAACGTTGTGCCGCAAGAGGGTTTACGTTTTATGCAGGGAAAATGATAGTCATGGCGGAGTGACACCTTTTTACTGCAAAGGAGGCACATGTAAGCTGTCGCCTGCGGCATGCTTGTCTGCCGCGCTTAGAGCACAGTGCATGTTATAAGTGAACTGACTCACAAGCAAAAACGCTTATGGGCTTCGTACTTCATCTGGCTAGTAGGGAGTGAAAGAAATTTTGTGTAAACCTTTAATTTCCGAGGCTGGACAGGCCTTTTGAGCCGCTGAAGCAAATAGCCACGGTCTTTCTGCCTTAAAAGGCAGAGTTGTTACAGCTGTCGGCAAGCGGAAGCCCACCAAGCTTTAGCTTATGGGAGCGTCACTTCAATCTACGCAAAATTGGCTTTGTCTTTTTCCAATTGCGGTCAACCGCCTTGGCCGGCTATTGGGCAGAGCTTTTAGATTTACGCTGTTTTCATTTGCAAATGAACCAAACCATTGACACAATAATAAACGACAGTCCGCTTGAGCATGCTGCAGAACAACTGCGCTTGCGCTTGATAGAGCGTATCAGCGCTCTAGTACGAGCTGGTACGCCGGTAGAAGATCTTATGCCGGGACTACACCTTTCGTACATTAAACAGCCTACAGTCGTAGCCAACTGCTTTTACGTGCTCTCTGTTGGGCTGATCCTTCAGGGCAGAAAACGTCTTTTGATCGGCGGAAAAACCTATGAGTACGGAGCGGGTTCCATGATTGTGACGTCGGTTGATATGCCGACCTCGTATGAGCTCCTCGATGTAAAGCCATCGCATCCCTTTATATCTCTGTCCTATCGGCTCAATCCGGTAACGCTAGCTGAATTTTTAGCAGAAGAAGATCTGTCTGCTGCTAACTCGCATGCCGTTTTTAATGTTGATCGGCCTGCTATTGAGCTGCTTGAGGATTTCGAGAGGTTACTGCGGCTTTTTGAGCGTCCAGAACAGATTAAGAGTCGCGCGCCTATGTTCACGTGTGATATTCATTATCTTGCGCTCAGCGGTGCCTCCGGTGAATGTCTGCGGGCGCTTTATGCTCCAGGGGCGGTTGGTCAGCGCATCCGCAAAGTGATCCGCTGGCTACGCGCTAACTTCTGTGAGGCAGTTAGCGTCGAACAGCTGGCTGAAATTGCCGGAATGGCTCCGTCGACTTTCCATCGGCATTTTAAAGCTTTTACCTCTTTGTCGCCATTGCAGTATCAAAAGCGGCTGCGCCTTTATGAAGCACAGCAGTTCCTGCTGCGCGGCGAGGGCGATGTCAATTCTGCCGCTTATGCTGTTGGCTACCAAAGTCCGCAGCAATTCAACCGTGATTATAAACACCTCTTCGGCGCTGCGCCGGGAAAAAGCGTCAAGGCACGCCGCAGTGAGCTGTATGAGATTGAGTTGAGTAGCCGGGCTCAGATCTAATCTTGCTGTTTATCCATGTATCGCATGGATAAACAGCTAAAAGGCGCGTTGCCGCGCCTTTTGGGGCACCTGTAAGTATATTTTTGGCAATGTGTAATTAGCGGTAATAGCGCATATAATCGCGCCGCTTTTTCTTAAAGCATTCGGCAATAAAGAAACACAAAGCCACGACGCAGCCGCAGGCAAAGGAAATAAAGATCCATTCTGGCATATTCAGCCCCAAAAGCGACCAGTCAATTGGCGAACAGGGACCGGTGGGCTGGAACATCCATGGTAGCCACTCGTCAAGCGGCATAAACGACGGAAAGTTAGCTCGCAGCGCACACGAAGCACCAAGACCAGTATTGCTGTATTCGGCCATATGCGCAAAGGCGGTAAGCATACCACCTATGGAGCCTGCTAAAAATATCAAGATGGCCGGAAGGCGAAACAGCCTAAGCTGCGGCGCGAGCAGACCTAAGACGCCGGCGGCAATGAAGCTTAAATAAAAGGCCCGTTCATAGACGCAGTTGACGCATGGATCAAAGCGCAGTCCATATTGAAAATACAGACCGCAACCTTCCAGAATGATGCCTAAAAGACACAGCGCAATCCAGCACCAGCGGCTGTTGGAGATGGATTGTATAAAATGAATCACGTCAGCTCCTCATTGCTGTCAGCTTACACGTCTATGTATTCTAATGTGCTGCCGCTGCTCCTGCAACCTCTGCGGCATGGGCGATGTCGCCAGAGATGAGCCAACCTTCATTAATGAAGAACTGTGTAACATCAGGCAACAGGAACGTGGTGCATGCCAAGCCCACAAAGGTCAGCACAATAGTGTAAGGCAGAGCCATCCACAGCATCTTCACGTACGATAACCGGATGAGCGGGGCTAGTGCGGAAGTTAATAAAAATAAGAAAGCGGCTTGACCATTCGGGGTTGCCACTGACGGCAGATTGGTTCCGGCATTAATGGCGATCGCTAAATGATCAAATTGTTCACCGGAGATAGTGCCGGCAAGCATAGCATCGTAAACCTGTTCAATATAAATTGTTGCTACGAACACGTTATCGCTAACCGAGGACAGAATACCATTTGCCATGTAGAAAATCGGTAGTTGCAGTTCAGGCGGGGTTGAAAGAACCCATTCAATGAGCGGTGTGAAGAGCTCCTGTTGCCCGATAACAGTTACTACCGCAAAGAACACGCATAACAGTGAGCAAAACGGCAGACTTTCGGTAAAGGCTTGACCGATTTCCTCCTCGGAGGTAACTCCGCAGAAGGCGGTGGCGAAAATAATGATGGACAGACCGATAAGGCCGACTGCCGCTAAGTGTAGTGCCAAGCCTATAATCAGCCATACACAGCAGATAGCTTGAATCGTCAGTTTAACCTTATCGCGCTTGGTCAGTGCACTGGTGGTCTGTACGTCACGAGCCGCTAAAATTTTGTGGACACTGTCGGGCATCGGAGTGCCGAAACCAAAGAGTTTAAAGTGCTCAATTAACATGCAGGTGGTCAGACCACAAAGCAGTACAGGGATGGAAACCGGCGCTACGCGCAACGCAAACTCCGCAAAATCCCAGCCAGCAATGCCGCCGACAATAATATTCTGCGGTTCACCAACTAAAGTGCACACGCCGCCTAAAGCGGTACCGACAGCTGCATGCATTAAAATAGAGCGAAGGAAAGCGCGAAAGTCATTTAAATCCTGCTCTGAGGCCTTAGGAATAAAGCGATCGTCAGATAAGCGCGCTGTTGCCGCATCTCCGCACAGGGTGCTGTGATAGAGAGCGTACATTCCCATGCAAATGGTGATGACCACTGCAAGTACAGTCAAAGCATCTAGAAATGCCGATAAGAAGGCGCCCATTAAGCAGAAAATCAGCGCGAGGGCATGATGTGAGCGAATTTTAACTAAGAGCTTAGTAAAGACAAACAGCAGCAGATCGCGCACGAAGTGAATGCCTGCCACCATAAACATTAATAATAAGATAACCTCAAGGTTAGCACCGATTTCCTCACGCACATGCTCCATGTCACACAGTCCGATGAAGCAGGCTTCAATAGTCAGCAGACCACCTGGCTGTAGCGGATAACATTTAAGAGCCATTGCCAAAGTAAAAATGAATTCGGCTACTAGCATCCAGCCAGCAAGCACTGGTGAAATTGTAAAGGTAACCAGTGGATTGATAATAAGGCAGACGATGATGAATAGCTTGTACCAAACGGGAGCAGATCCCATGAAGTTCAGGGCTAAAGCTTTGGGGTAGGTTAATGTTGCCATGTATGTTTTTATCCTTAATGCCAATGCAACACGTGCAGGAACAGCCCGGCAGTGCGCATTATGCGTATTGTAAATGTCTTCATCTATCAGCAGGTGTTTTACACCTAGTCTTGTCATGGTTTTGTGAACTGCGGCAAATTTTTTTAACAGAGAGGATTAAATTCCTATACAAAAAAGCTAGTTATGATGCTCAATGGCAAAGCATTAAATGGATTGTCCTAAATGTGAGGTAGCCTGCAGCTACATATTTTGCTGACAAAATACTTAGGGTTAGCGCCACCTAACTGATAATTTTTTGCTAAAATTTACAGCTGTCCCAAACTTTTTTCAGTGCAAGGGAAGTTTATGTCTTCAGTAGCATCTTTAACTCTAGCGATATCCGCAGCTGCAGTGCTCGGTATCCTGCTTGGCATGGTGCGCTATCGCGGCATCGGGCTGGGCATCGGAGGCGTGCTGTTCTCCGGCATTATTGTCGGTCATTTCTCGCACGAATACTTCGATTTAACGGTGCGCACAGCTGAAGGATTGACTGCTGCCGGTAGCATTTTAAGCTACGTGCAGGAGTTCGGCTTAATTCTGTTCGTCTATGCTATCGGCGTGCAGGTTGGCCCGTCCTTCTTTGCTACACTGCGCAGCGTGGGAGCTAAGCTTATCGGCTGGGTGCTCATCATCATCGTCGCGGGCTGTTCAATTGCCCTGACGCTGTTCTTCTGCGGCGTGGTTCCGATCGATGTTATGGTGGGCATGTACTCTGGCGCCATCACTAATACTCCCGCCTTAGGCGCGGCTACGCAGATGATTCATGACGTCGGCGCAGCTTTAGCCGCGGACGGTGCGGATGTGGCTTCGTTGGGCTTCAACGAGTTGATGGTACCTTCTGCCTACGCAATGGCTTATCCTTTCGGCGTGTGCGGTCTGCTGCTCACTATGATCTTAATTCGCGTCATCTTCCGCATCAGCATTGAAGATGAAGCTGATCGTTATTTCAAGAGCAAAGCACAAGGCAAGCCGACCATCTCTACTTCTAACGTCAAGCTCATTAATCCGGATTTCTTTAATAAAACCATTGATGATCTGCCTGGCGTAAAGGAAGGCAAGGTGGTAGTTTCGCGCGTCAAGCGCGGTACTGAGTTATTAGTGCCGCATCATGACTTGCAGTTGCAGGAAAATGATACGCTACACTTAGTCGGCGTACCGTCAAATGTCGGCAATGTGGCAAAGCTCATCGGCAAGCTGTCCGCTGAGGTGTTGACCACCCGCGGTACTCACATTACGGTACAGCGGTTAGTCGTTACCAATTCGCACATCTACGGTCATCCTTTAGGTTCGCTGAATTTAGATACGCGCTTTGATTTGGTGGTATCCCGCCTTATCAGATCCGGCGTGCAATTCATCCCGACCCCGGATATGAAGCTGCAGTTTGGTGATATCTTAAATGTCATCGGCCGTGAGCAGGACATCAAGGAAGCGGGAAAAGTCGTTGGTAATTCCAATGCTGAGCTGCATAAGGTTGCGATGCTGCCGATTTTCATCGGTCTTATCTTAGGTATTCTGCTTGGCTCTATCCCGATTCCGGTGTCCGGAGTGCCAGCCCCGATGAAGCTGGGTGTCGCAGGCGGTCCGCTGGTGATGGCCATTTTGTTGTCGCGCTTCGGTCAGACTCTGACCTTCAATAAGATGCACTGGTACATTCCTGCTGCAGGTCTTTCCGCTCTGCGCGAAATTGGTATTACGCTGTTCCTGTCCATCGTCGGTATCAATGCTGGTGCGTCTGGCTTTTGGCAGACTTTGACTGCCGGTCCTGGTTTTAGCTGGATGTGCTGGGCGACCTTAATTACTTTCCTGCCGATCTTTATCGTAGGTATCCTTGCCTATAAGATCTCGAAGGTAAATTACTTGGTGTTGTGCGGTATGCTGGCTGGTTCTGCTACTGATCCTCCTGCATTGGCTTTTGCCAACGGTCTGTACTCCAACCCGGAGGCTTCCTCCATGGGATACGCGACCGTGTACCCGTTGACCATGTTCATGCGCATTCTGTCGCCGCAGATCATGATTATTATCGCGGTACTGGCTTCGGGTATGAGCATATAATGTCTGCATACCTCCCCTTCCCCCGTTTCATTGGAATCGGGGGAAGCCTCAAAGCTCTGTTAACAGGGCTGACCGGCAGCTGTTCTGAGCTGCCGCGTTTTTCTGTGAGTCCGCTGCTGCTGGTGTTGTGGTTGCCGCTAATTGCGTTGTTGCCGCCGCTGGCTATGCTGATGCTGGTCAAGTTGCAGGCTAAGCAGGGGCAACGATCGTTTTACCTTAAAGCTATGGGGTCAGCACCTTACTTAAGTCTGCTGTCGGCAGAGCTTTTATATTTTATTTTCCTTTATTTAATCTATGCAGGGGTGGGCTTTTTTACGCAGCAAGCCTTAGCCGATTATCTGCAGACAGCCGCGGAGCATCAGGTGTTACAGATCGGTACGCCTGAGCAGCTTGCATATGCGCAACATGTGGTGCGATATTGGCA
The DNA here is from genome assembly GCA_944390105.1 of uncultured Succinivibrionaceae bacterium. Taxonomy (GTDB): domain Bacteria; phylum Pseudomonadota; class Gammaproteobacteria; order Enterobacterales; family Succinivibrionaceae; genus Avisuccinivibrio. Next base: position 11,834 of record CALXOV010000005.1, on the reverse strand, counting down.
GTGTGCTGGTGGCGCCGTCTGCTTTGTGCTTTATTTTATTGCGTCACTAAGTCTCAGCGCGTTGCTGGGGGCGCACGGAGTGCAAAGCTTACAGCTGGCATGTTTAAGTCTCATAAAGAATTTACCGGCGCTGCTGCTGCTTATTTTGATCGCCATTACCGTTGGCAGTTTAATTGAACATTACTTTGCAAGCGTAAAAATTGCGGCGTTGCAGGGCAGATTTCACGACGAGTTTGTCACGCTCTTTCCGTATGTATTTATTGTGCTACGCCTTTACGTATTGCATGCTTTGGCTTTAGCACTGTGTTTAAGCGCTGCTGCGGCTGCCGGAGTGTTGCATTTGAGCGTAAAGCGCTCTTCTCTAGAGTCAGGTCCGACAGATGTAGCTTAAGGAGAAATAAAAATATGCTCACCCCAGAGGGGATGCTAGCGCTATTAAAAGAGCGCGGCATGGCGTTTAAGCTTTATCATCATCCGCCGGTAGGGTGCGGGGACTGTGCGCATCTATTTCCACAAGTTGCGGGCGCGATTGTCAAAAATTTAGTGTTGACTACCAAAAAAGGGCGGTTGGTATTGTTTACATTGCCGCTTGATGCTAAAGCGGATTTAAAAAAGCTAGCTGCTGCCTTAGGTTTGCCCCGCTTTTCTTTTGCCCGAACCTCAGATCTGGTCTTTTTAGGAGTGCCGCCTGGCATGGTAAGTCCGCTGGCGTTGCTTAATGATATGGGAGGTGAGCTTATCTACGTTGAGCCCGAGGAATTGTCAGCCTGTAGCTTAATTAATTGTCATCCGCTGCTTAATACCATGAGCATAGACATTAAGCTTTCCGATGTTCATCAGCTGATTGAGCAGAGCGGGCACGTTATTACTAAGCTAAAAGGGGTGTTGCTTGACTGAAAGTCCGGTACTTACTGCGTTGCCGCCTTATATTCCGCAGGGAGCACGGGTGTTGCTTTTAGGTTCGATGCCGTCGGCAGCTTCGCTAAACGAGGGTTTTTTCTACGCGCATCCGCGCAATCGCCTGTGGCCGATTTTGTCCAAGCTCTCAGGCATGGAGCTTAATTCGTTAGATGATAAAAAGCATGTGCTGTCTGCCCTTAAGCTCGGGCTCTATGATGTGATCTTAAGTTGCCGCAGACAGGGGAGTCTTGACAGCGCGATCCGCGATGTGGTGCCAGCAGATATTGGAGCTTTAGTTAAGGCTCATCCGACACTTGAGCGTATTGTGCTAAATGGTGCTTTGGCCAAAAAATTGTTTCTTAAATATAATAAAGCTATTAGCCTACAGCTGTGCTTTATGCCGTCAACCAGTCCGGCCAATGCTCAATACACATTTGATAATTTGTATGCGTTATATGCAGAGGTGCTGACATGCTCCGATTAAGCCGTACTCGCTTAGCGGTATTCCTCGCTACGCTGAGCGTTCTCCAGCTGCCTTTTTGTGGAGTTGCTGCGCAGCAGAATGCATCAAGCGCGCCCCTAGTGTATAAGGAAACTATTACGCGTAGCTATACTACAACCACTGTACAGCTACCTAAGCTGTGTCAGCACCCTAGAGCCAAGAAATTCTGCGGGCGCATCTCGAATTATTTTGCTCGGCGCTTTGAGCGTGAGCTCATTATGGAGCACAGCTCTAAGCTGAATTTTGATGATCCTAATTTCAGTTCGTTTGCCATTCCGCCGGCTTCGCAGCAGGTCTTTTTATTTTTCCTGCAAAACAAACAGGCACCGGTTACGACTTTATACGCATTAAGCTTCCAGTATTTTACCGACAAAGCTGCTACGCGCATGGTTGAAACTTTTAACTTTGACAATCAAAGTGAGCGCAATCTGCAGTTTAATGAGCTATTTGCTGATCCTGAATTAGCTGCTATGCTGCTGGCACGATTTATAGAAAAGCACTATGCCGCAGCCGGAAGCTTTATGTTGCCGGTTATGGTGACAGCTACTGAATTTGCGCCGCGCAATTTTATTATTGTAGATGATGGCCTGCGTTTGTTCTTTCCACCAGGAACGGTGAGCGCAGAGCCCAAACAGCTGCAGTCGTTGAAGGTACCACTTGAGCATCTTGCGGCCGCCGGACCTAAATCACGATGGTGGCCACAGCTTACAGAGGAGTCAGAGGACAAGTGAGAACAACCATGTCAAATTCACCCGACTTAATGATACGTGCTGCCACCATGGCCGATGTTCCGGCTTTATGTGAGCTTGCCGAGAGTGCAAGGTGCTTCATGGCCGCGCATGGCAATGCCAAGCAGTGGGTCAATGGTTATCCTAGCGCTGCAGATTTTTCCGAGGATATTGCGGAGGGCAAAAGCTTTGTCTGCGTGAATGTGCAAGGCGAAATTGTCGGCACTTTTGCGCGCTTTGATTATGAGCCTGCCTATGAGGTAATTGACGGAGCATGGCGCAATGATGAGCCCTACGTGGTGCTACATCGCGTAGCCACACGCTCGAGGCAGGGCATTGGCACCTTTATATTGCAGCACATGATGCAACTGTGCTGCAATCTGCGCATTGATACTATGGAAACCAATTATCCAATGCGCTCTCTCTTGGAGAAATTAGGCTTTAAATACTGCGGTGTGATTGTCATCCCTGGCCATGGGGAGCGCGTCGCATATCATTGGACAGCAGAAAACTAGTTGTTAAAGCCAAGCGCCGGAGAACTGTTGCCTTTGAGTCCATGGAGTAGCTCAAAACCGGTTCTGCCGTCGTTGCGTCCCTGTTGGTAGGATGAAAATTCGTGCGCAGTCATACGGCTGGCACGTGAGCGACTGGTTACTAAATCTTTATAATGGTGCGCAATATAAAAGTTGATTCGCTTAACTTCGTTCAGATCTTGGGCAAAGGCGATCACCCGCGCTTTAATGGCGCTGAGCCAGCCGCGCATGTAGGCTTTAGTGGCACGCCGCACCTGATTATTAATTTCCTGCTGTGCGGTCTTTAACATGTTGGCTATGTACAGTTCTTTGCTATATAAGTTGATCTCATAGCCCCCGCGCGGTTCGCAGATAGTATTAAAGAAGGATTCAATTAAGAGTCTTTGTTCTCTGCGCAGGCGCTCCCGTTCCGCGGTGACAAACTGTTTTTTCATTATAGACGCCTGTCTCCCTAGAAAAACATAGGTATAACAAGCACTGTCTAAGCGCGAGCGCGGTCCGATAAAGCTGACGTGGGTATATTTACGGCCTTGAGAATGCAAGATAGCAGTTACGCCGAAAGCGCCTTCAATGATGCTTGAGAGCAGTGAAAATAGCGTGCGCTCACGCAGTGCCGGCAGAATTTCTTCATTCTGTTCTCCGATTTCACTGAGGGTGATCTCATTCATGGTGATAGCGTTGTCGCGCATCATTTTTTGCGCACGTTGCAATGCCATTGCAGCTTCATTGGGATTAGTGCTGTGTGAAAGCGCCAGCAGTTTTTTTATGCGTTGCAACAGTATAGTGTTTTCTTGAGTCATGATTTTAACTAATTATTGCATAATTTACCCAAGCAAGGGCAAGAGACCGTAAGCGGCAGGTTGTGCTATTTTTATCCTCTAGTATGAGCTCTAAACCTTTCGAACGAGCTGTTTGCTCCTAGCTGCAAGGTTGTACCAGATTCGGCGTTAGGCACTTGCAATGGTATCTTACTAAAAAAAGTAAGATAGCGGTTTTTTGCGACAGTGTTAGTAAGGGTGTAGGTAGTTTTTATTTACTTTTTATTGTATAGAGCAAAAGCGGCATAACATCCTGAAAAATCAGTACAGTTAAACGCTGCGGCTGTCGATAATATAGATAATAAAAATAAATAACAGCAAATTAAGGAGGTTAAGATGAGCGATGTGATTTATGCCATCTTGCCGCGGCCACCCTTAAGCGCTGGGCGTTTAGTATTTCGCCGCCGCGTTAGCAAGCCACAGGCGGAGCCTCATCAAAGTGCGGTGGATGAAACGTCCGCCGATAAAGATTTAGTCGAGCGCAATGGCGCGGCTTTTGCTACAATGCCGCATCAAAAGCGAAGTATAGATGAGGTGGTGTAATGAGTGAGTTGCAAAGCTGCGGCCGTGCGTTGGAGGAGCGTGAGCGTATTGAATTGCCGCTGGCTTTGGAGAAAATTGAAGCGGGGTTTCCGGCACCTAATGGTGGCTACGTGGATACTCACTTGGATGTAAATGAGTTTTTAATAGAACATCCAAGTTCTACTTTCATTTACTGCGTTAACGGAAGTTCAATGATTGAAGCTGGCATCTTGCCGGGAGATTATGTGCTGGTGGATACTACTGTTCCGGTGCAGGATCTGGATATTGTGGTGGCATCCATAGACAATGAATTTACGATTAAAGAGCTGCACTTAAAACCTCACCCGCATTTTGTGGCACGCAATAAAGATTATCCGCCGTTTGAAGTAAACGAATGCTCTGAGGTTAAAATTGTCGGCAAGGTCACTGGGGTAGTGCGTCGCTATGCACACAACTGACAAATTTTGTTGCTTAGAGCGTATAATTGTGGCGCATAATTTGATGCGCTTCATTTTTTTCATAAAAAGTCGTGTTTTTGTGTCACACCTCGAAAAAACTTATCTAGGAAACGTTAAGATATAGGAAATAAGGGACTTTAGTAAGGAGCTATATCCATGATTGGTATTGTCGTCGTATCACACAGCAGCAAAGTAGCTGAAGGCATCTGCGACATGGTGCAGGAAATCTCTGCCCGTGACGGTAGAAAGATGCCGATTTATCCAGCAGGCGGCAACGCCCAAGGCGGTTTAGGCACTGATCCGCAGAAAGTACTGGATGCTATTAAGCAGGCTGATCAAGGCGAAGGCGTGGTGGTATTAGCCGATTTAGGTTCCGGAGTAATCAGCTCGCAGGCTGCTATTTCCATGCTTGAAGAGCCGTTAAGATCTCGTGTGAAGATTGCAGATGCTCCGCTGCTTGAAGGCGCCGTCGGCGCCGGCGTTGAGGCTGCAGCAGATGAGGAAAGTACCTTAGATCTGGTTATTTCTACAGCAGAAGGCGCCAGACAACTTCATAAGAAGTAATCTATAGGGTGCGTCCTCAAACGGCGGGTAAAGAGCCTGCCGTTTTTTGTGTCTGCCATTTACAGAACTTTTGTTTAATAATATCTTTGTATAACAAATAAAAAGGTATAAAACATAGCGGATGCAGACGACCGCGGTAAAAAAAGATGGTGATGCTTTGCGCCTAGAGCTATTGGCTCCGGCGCGCGACCTTCGTGTAGCGATGGTAGCGCTTGATGCGGGAGCAGATGCCGTGTTTATTGGTGGCCCGGCGCTGGGTGCCCGCGCAGCGGCAGGCAATAGCATGGAGGACATTGCTTCGCTGTGTGCTTCTGCCCATCGTTGCGGCGCACGAGTGCATCTTACCTTAAATACATTACTGCAAGACCGAGAGCTGGATACTGCGCAGCAGTTGATTTATCAGGCAGCAGATTGCGGCGTTGACGCGTTAATTGTGCAGGATATGGCGGTATTTACGCTTGATATTCCGCCAAACTTAGAGCTGCATGCAAGTACGCAGTGCAATATTGATAGTATTGATAAACTGAAGTTTTTCGCAGAGTTGGGGTGTGCACAGGCCGTACTGCCTCGTGAATTATCTTTAGAAGAAATCAAAGCCTTTCATGAGGCGTGTCCGCAGATCCGTCTTGAGGTCTTTGTGGCAGGAGCGCTGTGCGTGGGGCAGTCAGGAATTTGCTATATTTCTGAGTTGATGACGGGACGCAGCGCCAACCGTGGGGCCTGCGCTCAGATCTGCCGTTTACCGATGGAACTAATTTCACCTGAAGGTAAGGTGATAAAAAGCGGTCATCTGCTGTCGCTTAAAGATAATTTGGCACTGCATCAATTGCCTGAGCTAATAGCGTGCGGCGTAACTTCTTTTAAGATAGAAGGTCGGCTTAAGGATGAGCTTTATGTGAAAAATCAATGTGTCGCTTTCTCGCAACAGCTTGATGCTTTTATTCACGACCATCCGACGTATGCACGCAGCTCCATCGGGCAACGGATCGCGGGCTTTATTCCTGATGTATCTAAGACTTTCAATCGCGGTTTTACTGCTGCGTATCTTGCAGGTAGCAATGATAGGCTCTATGCCGATAAATCACCTAAGTTCATTGGCGAGAGCTGTGCGCAGGTAATTGCGAGCAAGGTGGCAGGACAGCGGACTACGCTTTGCTTAAAGGTCAAGCCAGGTCTTACGCTGCACAACGGCGATGCTTTTACGTTTTTTGCTGCTGATGGTACGCTACAGGGCTTTCGCGTCAATCGCGTCGATCCGCATGAAGGTAGACCTAATTGTGTAAATTTGCAGCTTAACACGGCGCTTAAAATACCAGTGCACACAAATTTGCGGCGAAATGTAGATATTGCCTTTGATAAGGCACTGCAGGCCAAGGACAGTGTGTTGCGCCAAGTTGCATTGAACTGCAGCATCTGCCAGCAGGAAAATCGACTTACGCTAAGTTTTGGCGATGAGCTAGGGCGCTTAGGTAGAGCGGAAATGATGGTTAATACCGCAGCCGACGCTGCACCTTTGCCGCCGGCCCTGCTTAAGGAAAAATGTGCTCGTTTAGGTAGTGCGCACCATGTTCTGATGCGCTGTACCATCAGTGCAGCATCTGGAATTAAGCTTACGATCTCGCAGTTTAATGCGCTACGCCGTGCGGCATTTGCTGCGTATTTAGCTCAAGCGCAGCAGCTTGCCCCGCGCAGCTCTCCCTTTAAGTTGCCGGTTAAATTGCCGCATTTTCCTGATAAATTGATTGATGCTCGTTTATGCTTGAATGCCCGCGCCCGTGAATTTTATCAACGCTGCGGAGCAAAGATTTCTCCTACAGCAAGCCATATGCCGCGCGTGCTGATGACCTGTCGCAACTGCCTGATTAAAAATTATGCGCGATGCTATAAAGATGGTGGTACGGTGTCTGGGTTTAAGCTTAAAATCGGCAATAACATCTTTAAGCTACGCTGTCAGTGTAAAGTGTGCCGCATGCAGATCCTTGAGGATTAAGCATGGTCGATGAAAAGTCATTTTACGCCAAAGCCGCCGCCGGTGAGGTTGACGCCAGCTTAGTGCCCAAGAATATCTATACTCAAGCTGTGCAAGAGGAAACGGAGGCGCTAGACCTTGAAGACGAAAGTGCTTCTTCTACTGAACTGTCGCTGCATGCACGCCTTAGTCAGGCGCTGTTTGGAGATGCTGAGGCGTTTTATATTGAAGATGACATAAAGCCTCCTGCCGTAGTATCCTCAGGCGCGCCCCCTGTAGAGCTGCAGCAAACGGAGCCTGCGGAGCAACAGCCTAATATCGTTCAGCCGGCAGCGCCTGAACCCCCATCTCCCGAGGGTATATGCGATAGTATTGTTCACTATTTAGGTCAAAATGGCGTACTGGCACATCGCTATTCGCATTTTCATGAACGCCGCGGTCAGCTGCAGATGGCGCAGCAGGTGTTGCAGACCATGCGCAACTGTACGCTACTCTTAGCAGAGGCGGGAACGGGTACCGGCAAAACCTTCGCCTATTTAATTCCAGCTATTATTAACGGCAGCAAGGTAGTAATCTCTACCGGTTCCAAAGCGTTGCAGGATCAGCTGGTAAATTCAGATATTCCTAAGTTGCTGCAGCTCATGCAACGTACCAATATTACGTACATGGGACTAAAGGGCTTTGCTAATTATCTGTGCCAACGACGTTTTAAGCAGGCGGTGCTGGGACATGAGCTTAGCGATGCGGAGTTGCAGCGGGTGCAGGATTTTATCGCCAAAGAAGAGGCGGCGCTGTTGCACAATCCTTATGCCTGCACTTTTGGCGATGTGCATGCGCACTTTCCCCAGACCTTGGCGCAAAAGCTTACAATTGCGCGTCAACGCTGCCTTGGTGAAAAATGTCCGTATGCCGGCGACATGTGCTTTGCTCTGAAAGCTCGGCAGTATGCTGCCGAAAGCCAAATTGTGGTTATTAACCATGCGTTACTCTTTGCCGCGATCGGTTCACGGCAACTGCTTGATGAGGATAAACAGGAACTGCGACTGCAGGCTTTAAGCTTTGAAGAAATTGAAGCTAAGGCGCAGGCGGGGAAATTTTCTGAGCATTATTGGTTTTTACCGGCTTTCAATACGCTTATCTGCGATGAGGCGCATATGCTGCCGGATTACGGTCGCACCTTTTACTCGCATGAGTTTGACAGTGCAGTGTTGACGTCGTGGACGGATAATCTACTGCGTGAACTTAAAGTGGAAAAAGTTGCCGGACGCCGTCAGTTTAAAGATCCGTGTGCGCAGATGCTACAGGCTCTAGCCGATGCTGTCGATTATTTGGTAGCATATGAGGGTAAGTGTACTTTTCTGCAACTTAAATATGAAAATTACCACTCAGATACCGATAAAGCGCAGCTTACTCCCAATGTGCAGTTTCGCGATTTAATGGCTGGACTCTACGCTAAGATGATGCGGGTCAAAAAGCTACTAAAAGAGCAAGCCGAGCTTAAGCAGGAACTTTTTGCTAAGTTATCGCTTGAGCTTAACGAAATGATGATGACGCTGGCGCTTGCTATGAACTGCGATGAGCCCAGCCGAAACGGTATGGCCGATGATAATCATGTCTGTTATGCCACAATTTCGCTGACTCGCTTTATCTTTACTTTGGCGCCCATTGAGATTGGTCCGTATTTTTCCAAAGAACTGGCCTTTATGCTACACAGCAAGCGAAGTCTGGTCATGACTTCGGCCACGCTGAGTGTGCATGGTTCTTTTGCTAAATTTGCTTGGGATATTGGGGCTGCCGGTTTGAAACCGCAGACGTTGCTCGTTGATAGTACTTTTGATTATGAGCGTCAAGCTTCGCTCTATCTGTCAGCTGACTTTCCGCCCGTCAATGATATGACGCGCAACAGTATTTTAGTGCAGCAGCTTGGACCTATCATGGATGCGGTGCCAGGCGGCATTTTCTTCCTTACGACTTCGCATCGCAGCCTGCAAGAAAATGCGGAGTTGCTGACGGCATATTTTGCCGGTACGCGGCGCGTACTGATTCAGGCCGGCGGTAAGTCTAATGCGCGCCTCATGCATGATTTTAAGGAAGACGGGCATGCGGTCTTAGTTGGTACTTCATCTTTCTGGGCCGGAGTAGACGTTCCGGGACAGGCCTTGATGCTGGTCATCATTGATAAGCTTCCGTTTGCCTCGCCAGTTGATCCCTTTGAGCAGGCGCGAGCGGATAAATTCAAAGCTCAAGGAGGGCAGCCTTTTATCCAGATCAGTCTGCCGGAGGCTATAATAGCGTTACGCCAAGGCGTGGGGCGTCTGATTAGAACCGAGCATGATCAAGGCGGACTTATTATCTGCGATCCACGCATTTGTACCGCCCGCTACGGTAAAATGATTGTTGAGGCTTTGCCGCCAATGCACCGCTGTGCTAGCCTCAATGCGATGAAAGACTTTTTTAAAGGGCTGAAACAGTAATGAATATCCTGCTCGCCTTAGATAGTGCTACCGAAAACTGTTCAGTTGCGCTGCGCTGCGGCAATGAACTGTGGCTAAGAGAAAACGCCGACAAACAGCAACATGCCGCCTGCCTGCTACAGATGGTAGATGAAGTATTGACCGAAGCGGCTATTGCGCGTGAGCAGCTAGAAGCTATTATCTATGGTCAAGGTCCAGGCTCTTTTACCGGAGTGCGCGTGGCGGTGAGCGCAGCGCAGGGCCTAGCTTTAGGTTTAGACCTGCCAACATGTGGCGTAAGTTCATTGGCAGCCTTAGCCTTGGGGGCTTTGGCACAGCAGCAGGATTGTCAGTATGCGTTGGCGGCAATTGATGCACGCATGGGGGAGGTTTATCTAGGCCTGTACGCCCGCGACGCGGATGGAGTAAAACTGCTGGCCCCTGAGGCGGTGTTACGTCCGGAAGCTGCTGTGGAGCGTGTAACTGCGCAGTTTGTTAATAAATCGTATGTTACGGCTGGTACCGGGATTGTGCTGCTACAGAAAGCCGGACTTAACTGCACGCCAGCGTCTGTACTTTTCCCGCAACCGCAGGCGATTATGGCTTTAGGCGGTAAGGCGCTGTCAGCTGGGCAGGGCCGTGATGTAGCGCAGGCGCAGCCGGTATATATTCGCAATGAAGTAACGTGGAAAAAGCTTGCTGAGCAGCATGCTTAAGCGAGGTTGCAATGGCACTGAGCAACATCAATTCTCCAGATTTTTCACAAGTACAAGTTATCCAAAGTGCGCAGAATCGGGCTCGGCTTGCTAAGCAGAGCGGTTGTACGTCGGATGAGGCCGCGGATGCGATAAATGAGGGCACGGGTAAGCGGGATGTTCCACGCCGCGACATGAATGATTTTAGTGTCAATTCACGTGAAAAGCGTGCTGCGCTCTGGCAGGAAATGCAGGAGCAGAGCGGCTATACTCGGCAGGTTAGAGGGATTGCAGCTTATGGGATGGTAGCGCAGCAGGCGCTACGCGATAGCCTCCAGCAGTCAGCGCTGTCGCTGTACGTGTAAATTGTTGGTAAATTTTCCAAAATTGGATACGTGAACTACCCATCAGCTAAAGCTGAAGGGGTTCTTCCGGCTTCAGCGAACTCTTTGAGTTCTCTACAGGCTTTGACTGCGGAGTGTCTCCACCCCAACCAAGGGCGCAGGCTACGGCTCTCCAGCCACAGCCGAATTCCTTCGTTGCGGATATTAGCGGCTGCAGCCGAATCTCTTTCGTTGTGCGCATGACACTGCGGGCAGTCCTATTCTCTTGTCCTGAGTCCATTCATTCCCTTAATCTCAGTATTTTGATATCCGCAGTGTGGGCGGAGCTGTGTGCTCGGGAAATAGCGGTCTACTTTTATGAAGATGCGCCTATATCAGTGCGCTTTGTAGGCCATTTTCCGCATCAAGCTGTTAAACGCAGCATCAGCAAAGGCTTTGGCCAAATAATGATTTTTTAACTGATGCCGCGTAATTTCCCTTGCGTGAGCTGGGGTGGAATGTAAGCGGCGGGTACAGCACATTTTGAGCATATACAATATACCCAAGAATTCAGGAACGAGCTTTTTGCTCCTACCTGATGGGGGCTTTGTGGACATGCCCGTAAGCGCCTAAGAAGTGGGGCTTACTAAAAGTGAGGCGTAGACCTCACGAAACCTTGCACGTAAGTGCGTAGGAAGTTCATTGAGACCAAATAACTCATAATCAGCTAACAGCTTTTTGCGCTACTTGCAGACAAAGATAACATGATACTGCAGTAAATAGTTATGCCTGTTATGAGAAAACCACCTTGTCACAAGGCCAGTAAAACATTTTTTGGGAGCTTGCCCCCTGACCCAAAGGGTATAGAATTGCGCGTTCTAGTTTTTTCAATCATATTATCCTTTGTAAAAGATAGCTCGCATGTTTATGATCAAGTTAGCGTTGCTTCCTAAGACGCGTTTTGTACATTTAGCTACGATGGAGCGGCAAAAGGGAGCATTGTGTCCGGCATGACGTCTGCATTTGCGCAAAGACCAATCGCCCTTCAGGCAGATTTTTAAGTAAACTTGCAGGTAAGTTTTCCTGCTAGGTCATGTACGTTGCGCAGGACTATACCGATCTATCCTGCTGTCGTAGGCGTCAGTTTGCTTAAAAATATGCCCCTAAAGGCTGTCCTCAAGTCCGCTGCGGAAAGAACAGCGGACTTAAAGGAGAGATTGTTGGTGTTATGGCTGCCGACTCTTAACCTCCCAGCAGTGACAGGGCAATCTGCGGACGCTGATTGGCCTGGGTTAAGATGGTCTGCGAGGCCTGCTGAATAATGGTTTGCTGCGTTAAGGTAGCCGTTTCTTCAGCATAATCGGTGTCA
>CALXOV010000004.1 GCA_944390105.1 uncultured Succinivibrionaceae bacterium | reverse complement strand
TCTCGCGATCCATCAGCGTCACGTCAGTTACCTGACTTTTTATACAAACCGGACGCTTATCGTCAAAGATCGCATTGAGCAAATCAATAAGAAAACCTTTGTGTTCTTCTTTATTTAGCAAATACTTTACAAAGGCATCGTTAAAACGATTAAATGGCTTGTCCTGTAGCAGTACATCATCATGGTTTGGCATTGCACAATCTCCTAAATCACTGCATCTAGCATCCTGCATTTTGCAAAGCCTTACCTCCGCAAACATCACAAAATTAGTTTTATCGGCAAAAAACTGCACAGCTGCACCGGGGGAGCTTGCTACAGTAGAGAGCTTAATCCCAGCTGCTGATGACTATCATAATTTTATCTGCCTATGCTGACTTGATGTACAACCCCTAACTCACGCATGGGGAATTTCGCGGATTTAAGTTAAATCACAAAATTTATTTTCAGTACGAGCTCACAAAAAAGACTATTTAACCCGGCACCATGGTGTACAAAAAGCTTAAGATAGAGGCTCAATGGAGCAGGCGGCAACAGTAGTGCTTTACATATGCTGTCAAGGCAATTTACCTTTAAAAATTTACTTTTTAATAATAAGTTAAAAAGTACAGCCTGAACTTCGGGCTTGATCCTGCCCCGGGCGATCGCGTAGAATCAGGCGATTTTTACCCATAAAAAAACATTCACTCTAGATAATAAAAATAAACGAGATCTACTATGATTAGATTTATCGTTAAACGCGACGGCAGAAAGGTCTCGTTTAACCAAAACAAAATCGCCAATGCGATCAAGAAGGCTTTATTATCTGTCCACCCTGATGATGACATTACACCGCAGGATGAGGAGCTTGTAGTTAAGCTCACTGCTGAAGTAATCAGCATCATCGAAGGTGAAGTGAATAAAGTCCCGACGGTAGAGCATACTCAAGACTTAATTGAGCGCGTGCTGATTAAGCACGATCTGGCCGATGAAGCTAAAAACTTCATTCTCTATCGCCAGCAGCGTACCAACGTGCGCACCTATAATACCGATTTAACCCGCATTTACCGCGACCTGACATCCAAGTCCACCGCTGATATGGACTTAAAACGCGAAAATGCCAATATTGATGCCAATGCCCCGATGGGATTAATGCTGCGCTTTGGATCAGAAGGTTCTAAAGACTTCGTTAAGCGCTACGTATTAAAGCCGGAGCATGCATTAGCACACAGCAATGGCACTATTCATATTCACGATTTAGATTTCTATTTACTAACCATCAACTGCTGTCAGATAAGCCTCAAACACTTATTCGAGCGCGGATTTTCTACCGGTCACGGCTTTTTACGTGAGCCGCAGTCGATTCAGTCGGCCGCCGCTTTATGCTGTATTGCAATTCAATCCAATCAAAATGATATGCATGGCGGGCAGTCGATTCCTATGTTTGAATATGATTTAGCCCCATACGTGGTTACCTCCTACTTGAAGCACTTAAGCAAGGTGGTACAGATCACGCTACGCGATGACAGCTTTAATGTAGATAAGCTCAAAGTATGCGGACGCACGATTTATCAGGCGGACAATACCCTGCTTGGTGACGTGCAGCAGGCTAAACTGCGTGAAGAAGTCAGCAGCGAATTGCAAAGCAGAATCAAGCCTGAGGAATTAGCGTCTACGCTTGACTACATCATGGCTGAGGCGCTTAAGCTTACAGAGCGCGAAACTTATCAGGCCATGGAAGCGGTAATTCACAATTTAAACTCCATGCAGTCGCGTGCGGGCGCCCAAGTGCCGTTCTCCTCCATTAACTACGGTACCGGCACGACCACGGAGCAGCGCATGATCATGAAGAATGTGCTGTTGGCGACCCAGGCCGGCTTAGGCGGGGGCGAAACTCCGATTTTTCCGGTGCAGATCTTTAAATTAAAGGACGGCATAAATACCAAGCCAGGCGATCCAAACTACGATCTATTCCGCTTAGCCTGCGAGGTATCGGCCAAACGCTTATTCCCGAACTTCTCGTTTTTAGACGCGCCATACAATATGCAGTACTACAAGCCCGGCCATCCGGAGACTGAAGTGGCGCTGATGGGCTGCCGTACCCGCGTGTTTGGCAATGTCTACGATAAAACCAAGGAAATCATCCCGGGGCGCGGTAATCTGTCCTTTACCACGGTTAATCTGCCGCGTCTAGGAATCGAAGCTCACGGCTCAATCAGCCGCTTTTATGACAGCTTAGATAAAGTGGTGGCAATGATCTTTGAGCAGTTGCTCGATCGCTTTGACATCATTGCCAATAAGCATGTCTACAATTATCCATTCTTAATGGGTCAGGGCGTGTGGATAGACTCTGAGCGCTTAAACCTTGACGACAAGATAGGCGATGTCATTAAAAACGGCTCGCTATCAGTCGGCTTTATTGGTCTGGCCGAAACCTTAGTGGCGCTTATTGGCAAACATCATGGCGAGAGCGCCGAAGCGCAGAAAATAGGCCTTGAGATCATCGGACATATGCGCGAACTATGCGATAAGAAAGCGGATGATACCGGGCTTAACTTTAGCCTATTCTCTACTCCGGCTGAAGGACTGTCAGGGCGCTTTGTTAAAATCGATCGCAAAATTTACGGATCACTCAAGGGCATAACTGATAGAGATTATTACACTAACTCATTCCATGTCCCGGTGTATTACAATATTTCGGCTGCAGAAAAGATTCGCATCGAAGGACCGTATCATGCGCTGTGCAATGCCGGTGCCATTTCCTATGTGGAGATGGACGGAGATTTAACGCGCAATGTAGATGCCTTTGAGAAAGTAATCCTTTATATGAAGGAATGCGGCATGGGATACGGCTCAATTAATCATCCCGTCGATCGCTGCCCGGTGTGCGGATATGTCGGCGTAATTAATGATGTCTGTCCTAAGTGCGGCCGCCGCGATGGTGAAGGCGTCACCATTGAGCGTTTAAGCAAATTAGGCGTGGACTGCATCTGCCGCGGCTAAACAGCTACAGTATTTTTTAGAACTACAGCATTTTTAACTAAAAGGAGCATAAGCAAATGGTAACGAGACTGCATGCCCGCAACGGTATCGTGGGTGAAGGCGTTAAATTTGAGCGCATCAGAAGAGTGACCGGTTACTTAGTCGGCACCTTAGATCGCTTTAATAACGGCAAGCGTGCTGAAGAGCACGATCGCGTCAAGCACATGCACGTTAACTAAAACCTAAAACTACAGGACAGCCATGGTTGATGAGATAGATTTACAGCGCCTTGAGAATACTTTCATCCGCATAGCAGGCGCCGTGCCGGAATCAATTGTTGATGGCCCCGGAATTCGCTATACCATCTTCACGCAAGGCTGTCCCTTCCGTTGCCCCGGCTGCCACAATCCGCAGGCGCAGCCATTAAACGGCGGCATGGAAGTTAAGCTCTCGGTGCTCTATCAGGAAATCAAAGCCAATCCTTTAATTAAAGGCGTCACCTACTCAGGCGGCGAACCTTTTATTCAAACCCGCCCGCTCATTGCTTTATCTAAGGTGCTACGCGCTGAAGGCTATTCCTTGTGGTCTTATTCCGGTTACACCTTTGATAAATTATCAAGTGACTTCATGCAGCGCGAACTGTTGCAGTACTTAGATGTGGTGGTGGACGGTCCGTTTGTGCAGGCCAAGCATTCACTGGATTTAGATTTCCGCGGCTCATCCAATCAGCGCATCATCGATGTGCAGCAGTCGCTGCAATGCGGTAAGGTGGTGCTAGCCGCTGGGTTTAAATAAAAGCAGGGAGGGCAACGGCATGCGTAAGCGCGTCGTCTTATGCCCATCTTGCGATCAGGCAGTTATGCTGCCTGCCTATGAGCGCGGTAAAAAAAGCGTGTGTCCAGTGTGTGGAGCCCTGTTGCGTTCCGGACATTTAAATACCATCCACAATAGCGCTATCTGCGCTATCGGTACCTTAATTCTGCTATTTTGCGCCATTTTTCAGCCTTTTCTCTCAATTGAAAGCTACGGGATGTATCACGAAATCAGCTTAGCCTCAATTTTCACCGTGCTCAAAGCTGACTGGTCACTGCTGCTTAGCATATTTTTACTATGCACTTTTGTTCTGCCGATGATCCTGCTGTTACAGCAAATCTTAATTGGCCTATGCCGCCAACATCCTGAGAAGATCTTCTGCTTTATCTATCAAGCCTGCCATCGTTGCTGCATGGTAGATGTATTTGTTTTTGGAGTGATTGTAAGCCTGGTCAAGCTTACCTCTATGGCCACCGTAAGCTTTCATGCCGGCTTCTATTTAGGTTTTGCCGCCTCTGTACTGCTGATGTACTGCTGGCTTAAAGTGCCACCGCAGAAAATGTGGGATGAATATATTACCGCAGCCCCTAAACTGCAGGCAGGCATGCGCGGAGAAGCACAAGGCTATACCCGCTGCCGCCATTGCGGATTTACATATAAGCTTGAGGAACATCACCACTGTCCGCGCTGCAGCAAACCAAGTGCGTACCGTGAAAGACACAGCCAAGAGCGAACGATGGCCTTACTGTGCGCAGCTTTAATCCTATATCTTCCGGCTAATTTATACCCGATTATGTATACTGACTACTTAGGTAGCGCCTTGGGCTCCAATATTGTGGACGGCGTGTTAGCGTTATGGCAGATGAACTCGCAAGGGATTGCGCTCATTATTCTTTTTGCCTCGATCTTCATCCCGGTATTTAAGATTGCGCTCCTGCTGCTCTTTATTTATTTAACCCGCTACCGCCACATCACTAAAGCTGCCGGTTTAAGTCGACTGTATCGCTTGATTGCTTTTATCGGCAAATGGTCAATGATTGACGTGTTTGTGGTCATCATCATGTCCGCGACAGTTCGCCTAACCGGGATTCTCAGCATTGACCCGGGCTTTGCCATTATTGCGTTCTGCGCTGTAGTGCTCATCACCATGGCGGCCGCTGAGATTTTTGATGAACGCTTAATTTGGGATAAATACTATGCCGGAAAATCTGCCGAATAAACCCTCAGCTGACAGCGCACGCATTAAAAAAGCGCAGCGATTAAACCTCATCTGGCTGGTGCCGCTTAGCGCCTTCATCGTCACAGCATTCCTGCTGTGGCACAACACCTTAGAGCAGGGACCTAAGATTGAGTTGACGCTCAACAGCGCCGAAGGCGTAGAACCAAATAAAACTTTAGTAAAGGCGCGTGCCGTCACCGTCGGCCGGGTAATTGATGTCAAGCTATCAAACGACTATCAAAGCGCTATTGCCACCATTCAAATGGCTGACGATACCGAAGATCTGCTGCGCCGCGATACTAAATTTTGGCTGGTCAAACCGCGCGTGGAAAATACCGGCATCAGCGGCCTTAATACCCTGCTCTCTGGCTCCTACTTTGAAATTCAAGTCGGCCACGATCCGTCCTTAGCTACGGAGTTTACCGCCTTAGATGAGCCGCCACCGCTGACCACTAGTCAGCGTGGACTGGTCATTAAATTAAAGTCCCAAGCCCGAAAGCGGCTGAATAACGGCGATTTCGTCAGCTTTCGCGGCTTTACGGTAGGGCGTGTCATCAGTTCTAAGCTTAACCTTGCACAAAACGCGATTGATTATGAAATCTTTATTGCCGATCCGTATACGCAACTGCTAAATCAAGCCACAAAATTCTGGATTTCTTCAGGCATTGATATGTCATTGACTACCGAAGGGCTTAAAGTTGCAGCGGACTCAATTGACAGCATTCTGCGCGGCGGCGTCGAATTTTCCGCCATCAATCAAGATGTACAGGATCTGCCTTTTGATGCCGAGCAAGAGCATGTGCTGTTTGATAATTACGACAGTGCTCGCCTCAATGCGCTGCGCTCTGGGCTTTTGTACGTGGTGATGCTCAAAGGCAACTTAAAGAATATTGCTGTGGGCAGCAGCGTCTATTATCAAAGCGTCAAAATAGGTGAGGTCATTGAAGCTCCGTGGTATAAGGATTTGCGCAGTCTGTTTAACGGTAATGACAATATTCCGGTGCTGATTGCCCTTAACTTTCCGCGAAGCGATCGTGGATTTGTCGCCTCTTTGCTACACGCTAAATTAGCTGAAGATAATCTATGTGCCATACCGGCTGCCGGCAATATTCTCACCGGCGAAAATCGCCTCAATTTAAGCTTTACGCAATGCAGCAATACGCTTAAGACCTATCGCGGCCTTGCGGTGATCCCCTCGCAGGAACAGCCGGCACTGCAAGATAAGGTCGAAGCCGTGTTAGCTAATCTGCAACAACTTGATGTGTCTGGAATTTCAACTGAATTAAAACGCGCCCTGAGCAGTACTGCTACGGCGATGGATGCCTTTGCTAAGAGTAATAATCGTATGGAACAGCAGCAGCTTTTAGAGAAGATGACCAAGAGCTTTGAAAGCTTCACCGCCGCCACTAAAGCTTATGCTGAAGGCTCAGCGCTTAATCAAGCGCTACTAGAGGCAATTGCCCAAATCCAAGCTCTGCTGACGGAAATTAAGCCCTTAACCACCAATTTAGGTCAAGTCCCCAATGCGTTGCTCTTTGGCAGTGACGCGCAAGATCCAGAGCCTAAAGCTTACCCATAAAATACTGTAAGAGGAATTATTAAGCTATGCATGGAGGATTAAGCCACTTTATCATCGGTGCAAGCACCGCCTTGATGCTGTGTGCCTGCTCAAATCAGGTCAATTTAGAGCGCTACAGCCTAACTACCGATTGTCAGGCAGCTGCGGCGGCGCATCCCTTTGCGGTGACGCTACAATTAAGCCCGCCTCTCAATGACGGCGGAATTATAATGCGCACCGGCGATTACACACTGGTTAGCGCGCAAAGTCATCGCTGGGCGGTTCCGCTGCAAACGCAACTTCTCACTTTATTTAACCAAGCTCTACTAAATTTCAGCGCACAACATACTGAACTTAGTAATGCACTACAAAAAGCCCACTATACGCTGACCGTAACCGCTTTTCAGGGCACCCCTGCAGGGCAGGCCGAGGTTGCAGTTCTATTTACCCTAAAAGATGATCAAGCTAATACGCTACTTAAAGTTGAAAGTAGTAGCAAGCGCGCCTTGCGCGCTGACGGCTACAGTGCCTTGTGTAGCGCGCTTGAAGCAGGCTTTATGCAGATTAGTAATAAATTCCTGCAGGAAGCTACTCCCTATCTAAATTAAGCTTCTGAAAAAATATAGTGCAAAGCGCCGCTGCATTCAGCAGCGGCCACCATGTTAAGCCACCGGTGCAGCCGCTCGTAGCACAAAGCAGGTGATTTCCGCCGGCACAGCAAAACGGCAGGAAAAGCCAGACCAGATACCGGTACCATTGCTAACATAAATTTGCTGATCCCCACGCTGATAACTGCCGCTAACTAAATCATCATTAAAATGCGCAATCAGCGGTTGCAGGAAAAACATAGTGCCGCCATGGGTATGACCGGTCAACACCAGATCTGCCCCTTGGGCTGCACGAACAACACTCGGGCGATGCGACAGCAAAATAGTATAGTCAGCAAGCTCCCCGGAAAGAGCCTTGGCGACATCAGCTCCCTGATCCGGTACCCCTGCAATTTTCACGCGGGCATTTTCGCGTTGTAGCATAATCGCTTCATTTTGTAAAAAGTGCACTCCACGGCGGGCAAATTCATGCAGCCACGAGCTTACCCCTGAGTAATACTCATGATTGCCGGTTACGGCATACACCGGAGCCTTAATTTTTTCTAAAGCCGCAAATTCAGATCCCAGCGCTGCAACGCTACCATCCACCAAATCACCGGTGATGACGACGACATCAGGCTGCAGTGCATTGACCCGGTCAACGACCTTATGAAGAAAATCCCCCTTAAGCAGCGGACCGATATGCAGATCGGATAACTGCACTACGCGCAGACCAGAAAGCTCAGAAGGTAGCGCTTTTACCTGCAGCGGAATGACTTTAACCTCCGGCAGGGAAAATTGCGTCAGCGTACCGTAAGCAGCTTGCCCTAATGCCACCAGCGCAATGCCAAGGGCGATCCAATTTTTAGGCCACGGACTTAAGCGATCATGCATGACTAAACGACAGACAGTATAGCCTAAAGCGCAGATATCCTTTAGGAGCGCAAAAAACACGGCAATTAACAGAGCTGCATACAAAATCTCACAGCCAAGCTGCAACGTAAGCGGCAAACGCGGGTCCAGCCACGTACCGGTATAGCGATACACATAGGGTTTAGCGGCACACAGTATCAGAAAAAGTAAGAGCATCAGCTTCCAATACCAGCGGCAGGATAAAGGGAGGACTAAGGATATAAAAGCGTAAGCCACTAGGCCAAAAGACAAATACTGCAGCATAAGCTCAATACAGACAAAAGCAAGCCGATCGTTGCATCTCACAACTTGGCGCCAACCAAGTAGATACAGGCCATCATGCTAGCACAAAAGATACTAAAAAAGCCGTAGGACGCAGCCTAGCCACAGTATGCTTTACGCGCGCAGCTAATTTTGCATTGCTCATGCTGCAAAAGCCGTCTCCTGCCGCATCCAGCGCAACACCAATTACAGCGACAGCATCTTAGATGGGAAACCTAACTTAGGCTCCACTTTTTTCTCCACGTAATGTACGCAACCAAGCTATCGGCTGCGCGCTCAAGGGATTATATTTACGCCTATTCAGGCTCCTTCTGACTAGCGCTCTGATCCAAGGTTTGAGCTCTCAAGAAAAACGATCTTTGCTGCACGTCCACCAGGGATACTCTCTCCAAACTGCGCCGGTCCTTTGCGGCACAGAACACCATGGCAAAGCGGGCCACCCGGGCATTGCTGTTGTCATTAAGCCCATACTTTCTCGCTCTCACCTGCATCACGGCATCCTCTAGCCTTGCGTCAAGCTTCTTCTCATCGGAGCTTTCTTCATACTTATACTCAAAGACAAGGGTAAGATTATCCTGAGGCAGATCCAAAACCGTGTCGGCACGTCCCGTGCTTGACAACACCTGAGGACGCGGTTTTAGTCCCGCCCCGCGCAGGTTGAAGTCAATGAGAGCGGCCACCATGGCCTCGCTGGTTACCGGATAGTGCTCATATGGAATCACCGCGAAGAGATCATTTAAGTACGCCCTGATTTTTTCAGGGTCAAGGCTTCTGAGCACCTCCACCGTTCTGTGAGCGTAGGCCTCGGAGTAAAGACTGTCTTTGCCGAAGAAAATGAGTCCTATCAGATTGGCAAAGGCCCTGCTGATTTCCGTATTGGGGCTGGCAAGTCGGACATCCTCGCCGTTGCGGTATGGAATCTTAAGCGTCAGGTATCCCGTCTGATACATGAGAGCGTAGGGATTGGCTCTGGGGTTGACCAGAGAGGACTGAATGAACTGCTTGGCGCTGACTGTAATCTCCCCGGCACCAACCTCCAGCAATAGCTCACTTACATTTATCTTTCCAAGAGACAGCTTTAAAAGCTGCGGCAGGCCTAAACCTTCCTCGTCGCTCCAATAAGGCATCAGCCGAGCCTTTGCGTCTGCAAAAAAGCGCAGTACTGACCACGTGGAGAAAACGTGGGTCTCCGGCTCTCCGTCAAAGGAATAGCCGTCGTACCACTCTGACATCTCATCAAGAAGAGACTCAATCTGCGCTTCCGTCACCTCCTCATCTTTAATCCCCAGTCTCACCGCAGCCGCATTGCGCAGGTGGTCGGCAAAGCAATGCTTCAGTTCCCCGCGCGTATAGCCGCAACAGGCGGCAAAGGCGGAGTCTAAGGAGATGTCGGTGAAGCTGTTGCCTGCCGTGCCTAAATCCAGATCCTGAAAACGCGTGATACCGGTGAAGAAAACGCAGCGGAATTTATCGGAATGGCGTTTCACCTGACTGAACAAGCAGCGTAAGAGCCGCCTGCAGGCTTTAAGTTCCTTCTCCTCCTGAGCGTGATAGAGCAAGGGGGAATCATACTCGTCAATAAGCAGTACCAATCAAGCACTCGGAAGCTGTTCCAACATCTGATCTAAATAAATATTTAAATCAGGGATTCCCTCTGGCAGGGTAAGCTGATGTTTACGGCAGAAATCAGATAAATACCACCTCAGGGTATTCTCTAACTGATCTACCGTGTCACAGAGGGAATTGAGATTATAAAAATCAAGGTGCAACACGGCGTAGTTTCCGTGATCTTGCCACTTCTTCTCAATAGAAAGTCCCTTAAAGAAGGAGTCATGACCGTCATAAGGCTCAAGACCGTGCAAAAAGAGTTCCTCAATAGTGGAGAGCAGGGTACTCTTGCCGAAGCGGCGGGGGCGCGTCAAGATGAGAGGCTTGGCATCATAGGCAAGCCTGTACACGAAGTCGGTCTTGTCGACGTAAACTGCTCCGCGACGGCGCAGTTCAGTAAAAGACGTAAAGGAAGTAGGCAGCTTTTTTTTCAGTTCATCAAAATCCAGCATGACGGTACCTCCCCGCTATTCAGAAGATGGGGCATGGAATGTATCAGCGACGTCTCATTCACTGTAATCATTATAGCGGATCACTATCTCATGACAGGTATACGCGTAAAGTGCTGGAAAGTCCCTTTACATTTTCTGACTTCTCCGCGTTTGAGCTTACTTCACTGTTCTCCTGAATCTGTCTTATTGTGTTGACGTCCTCCCCGGCCTAAAGGTCGAGGATTCCTACTGCTCAACAACAATACTGCTATTGTTGTAAGCTTCGGCGGGTTCCTGCTGCCGACCTTTTTTGAGGTTCGCTTGACAGGCCATTCGGGCAAGTCCAGCCCTTCTTAAAGTGCAATGCGTCAGCGATGACTCTTTTAACTGAAAGCCGCGAAATTCACCCTGCGTTGGGTAGTTCATGTTTCGGCAAAATGGCGTTGCACCAAACTAGAATTTACATTCTGAGCCCAAAAATATCTCCAGTAAATAAAATCCCCATAAGTTTTCCCACATATAAGACCGACACTTACCGCTAAATCCCCATCGCTTTTCCCAAGCTAGTTTTCAGCTGTGGGCAAAAGCTCCACGGCAAAAAAGCGACCACAGCTAGTTTTGCTCTAGATTTTTATATATCTTTTTATTTAATTATCAATTAATTAAATAAAAAAGTTGGCTTTATTTGCAAGCCTTTGCTGATGGTTTACAATACGCCTCGCCATTGTGGGAAAATTTACAGCAGTGCGCGGACTGCAGGTGGGTAAATTTACGGCTTTAAACAGTATAATTTTTATCCTGTTTAAAACAACACACTTTCCCGCGGCGACTGAAGTCTAATCTACGGGATTTACCTACGATTTTACTTCAAACAAATGGTTGAAAATAAATTGAAATTTTAGTTTCCCACAGATTTTGCGATCACAATAAAAACAACCATAAAGAAAAAATAATAAATAATATTTAATTAATGAATTTATGCGCGGTGGATTTTCAATGGACGAGTTCCGTTATTTTGACGTCATTGTCGTAGGTGCCGGTCATGCCGGGATTGAGGCTGCTGGTGCCGCAGCCCGCTTAGGCTGTAAGACCTTACTGCTTACGCACAATTTAGAAACAGTAGGTGAAATGTCATGCAATCCAGCTTTTGGTGGAATCGGCAAAGGACATCTGCTACGTGAAATCGATGCCATGGGAGGGATCTGCCCTCAAGCTATTGATCGTGCCGGCATTCAATTTCGTACTCTTAACTCATCTAAAGGACCAGCGGTACGTGCAACCCGTGCACAAACTGATCGCCATCTTTATAAAGAGGAGATGCGCAAACGTTTAGCGCAATATCCCAATCTCACTTTATTTCAACAGCCATGTACGCAACTCTTATTTGATGGTCAAAGCTTAAAAGGGGTCAATACTGCAGCTGGAATTGAATTCTATGCGCCAAGCGTAGTGATCTGCGCCGGAACTTTTTTAAATGGCCTGATTCATATTGGACTTAATCATTATTCAGGCGGTCGAGCAGGCGATCCGGCGGCAATTGAGCTCGGTGAGAACTTAAAAGAAGTCGGACTTAGTGTTGGACGCTTAAAGACCGGAACTCCAGCGCGCTTAGTCGCCTCAAGTCTTGATTTTTCTAAAATGCAGCGTCAAGAGCCAGAAGAACCCCTACCGGTATTTTCGTTTATGGATGAAGCTAATGTGCATCCACAACAGGTATGCTGCTATATTACGCGCACCAATGCACAAACGCATGACATCATTCGCTCAGGTCTAGATCGCTCGCCTCTTTATTCAGGGGTGATTCATTCAGTAGGTCCGCGCTATTGTCCATCGATTGAAGATAAAGTAGTACGCTACCCAAGCCGCGATTCTCATCAAATCTTCATTGAGCCTGAAGGTTTGACTTCACCTTTAATTTACCCCAACGGCATTTCCACATCGCTGCCCTACGATATTCAAGAGCGCTTTATTCACTCAATTGAAGGTTTAGAGCATGCGGTCATTGCGCGTCCTGGCTATGCCATTGAATATGATTTTTACGATCCGCGCGAGCTGATGCTGAGCATGCAGTCAAAGAAAGTACCGGGACTGTTTCTTGCAGGCCAAATTAACGGTACTACCGGCTATGAAGAGGCTGCTGCGCAAGGCCTCCTTGCTGGCATTAATGCCGCGCTCTACTTTAAAGGCAAGGAAGCGTGGTATCCGCAGCGCTCTGAGGCTTACTTAGGGGTGATGATGGATGATCTGTGCACTTTAGGTACCAAGGAACCCTACCGCATGTTTACCTCGCGCGCTGAATATCGTCTGCTTTTGCGTGAGGATAATGCCGATCTGCGACTTACGCCTAAAGCGTGGGATCTGGGTTTAATTGATGATGAGCGCAAGCGTAGCTTTGAAGAAAAAGTTAGGCAGATTGAAGCTGAAACTGCGCGACTGCGCGCTACCATGGTTAAACCGTCATCTGATATTGGCAGACGTTTGGCCGACAGTGTCTTAAGCTCACCTTTAACTAAAGAACAGAGCCTTGCTGAAATCTTAAAGCGCCCTGAATGCCGGCTGCAGCCGGTGCTACAGGCAGCTGAGCTTGAGCCTATTGCTAGACAAGTTCAAGCCGCTGAGCAGGTGGAAATTCAAATTCGTTATCAGGGATATCTGCAGCGCGAGCTTGAGGAAATTAAAAAGCATGAGCTCAATGAACGCACCCGCCTGCCTCTTAAATTTGATTACCGCACCATCGGCGCGCTGTCCAATGAGGTGGCGCAGAAACTCAATGCTTTCCAGCCTGAGACTTTAGGCATGGCTTCGCGTATTTCCGGCGTTACGCCAGCGGCCATTTCTATTTTGCTGGTGCATTTAAAGAAATTAGGTCTTTTGGGCAAAAATTAGGATTAAATATGGCCGCCATGGATAAAAGCGCGCTTAGCGCTTATTTGCGCACATTATTTGCAAAAACCACGCTTAAAGCAGATAGTGCGCAGTTAGAAAAGCTCGCAACCCTCCTTATTCTGCTTAAAAGCTGGAATAAGGCAGTAAATTTAACCGCGATTACGGATGAAAAAGATATGGCGGTGCTCCATGTGATGGACAGTGCTGTCGCGGTGCCTTTGCTCGGGGCGGCCCAAGTGATTGCTGATGTAGGTACCGGCGCGGGCTTTCCGGGCTTAGTGTTGGCCACATTGTGTCCTGATAAGCACTTTACTTTAATTGACTCGGTGGGCAAGAAATTATCCTTTGTGCGGACAGCTGCGGTACAGCTTGGGCTTGCTAATGTAACGATAGTACATTCGCGCGTGGAGAATTTTCAGCCTGATCCCTTATTTGAGGTGGTGGTAAGCCGTGCTTTTGCGCCTCTTGATCGCATGTGTGCATGGTGTTTGCCCTTAATTGTGCCGCAGGGGCACTTAATTGCGCTAAAAGCGCATCTTCAGGATGAAGAACTGCACGTGCTGCCGCCTACGGTAAAAATTGATAAAATTGAGACTCTGCAGGTGCCGGCCTTAGACGCAATGCGTCAGGCTGTGGTGCTGTCTCGCGTATAAAGGAATTAAACCATGTTTAAGTCACATGCCAAGATCATAGCGATTGCCAACCAAAAAGGCGGCGTCGGCAAAACTACCACCTGCGTGAATCTAGCGGCGTCCTTAGTCAGCCGCGGAGCTGCCGTCTTAGTGGTGGACTGCGATCCGCAGGGCAATGCCACCATGGCCTCGGGCATCAATAAATTTGAATTGACCAAGACTATCTGCCAAGTTTTGATAGACAATGTAGATATCAGCGAAACCGTCATCACGCAGACGACGGGAGCTTATCATTTAATCCCGGCCAATGAAGATCTGACGGCAGCTGAAGTTAAGCTTTTAGATTATTTAGCGCGAGAATACCGCTTAAAGAATGCGCTTGATGAAGTTGCGCCGTATTACGACTACATTCTGATTGACTGTCCGCCGTCGCTTAATCTGTTAACGGTTAATGCTATGAGCGCTGCTGACAGCATCTTAGTGCCGCTGCAGTGCGAATATTTTGCCCTTGAAGGTCTGACCTTGCTAATTGATACCGTCGATCAGCTGGCGCATGCGGTCAATCCAAAATTAAAGCTTGAAGGTATTTTGCGTACGATGTTTGATAACCGCAATCGCTTGTGCGCAGATGTATCGCAGGAGCTGAAGAATAATTTCAGCGATCTGGTTTACGACACCATTATTCCGCGCAATGTGCGCTTAGCTGAAGCGCCCAGCTATGGTAAGCCGGCTTTATACTACGATAAGAACTCGCAGGGAGCGAAGGCCTACTGCGCACTGGCCGAAGAAATGCTAGCGCGCGATCCTGACGGCGCTAAATTGCTGGGACCTGACTTTAAACCTTCAGCTGACACTAAGGAGTAGCGATTATGGCAGGTTTAGGCCGCGGATTGAGCGTGCTACTAGATGGTAGCCGCGAACGGGCGGAGCGCGCTGAACGCCGACAGCAGGCACAGCAGCATGCAGACGAATTAGAGCTTCCGGAGGTTATTTCTCCGATGCCGCTAGAGGGGATTGAAGTGCCTACCAAAGGCTCAAGCCCGCAGCGCAATGTGCGACGTAGTCTCCCCCCTGAGATAGAGGATGTTGGCGAACAGGTGATGATGATTGAGCTGTCCAAGCTTAAAGCATCTCCCTATCAGCCGCGTACTGAATTTAACAGCGATGCCATCGGTGAGTTGGCGGCCTCCATTCGTGAGCATGGGCTGCTCGAGCCGCTGTTGGTGCGGCGTGCTGGGGATGATGTTTATCAAATTATCTGCGGTGAACGCCGTTACCGTGCTTGCTGTGTGCTGGAGCTCAAGCGCGTACCTTGCTTAGTGCGCGAGGTCATAGGAACGCAGGCCTATGCGCTGGCTTTAATTGAAAACATCCAGCGTGAGGACTTAAATCCGTTAGAGCAGGCCGCAGCAATGCAGCGCATGCTAGATGAATGCAAAATAACGCAAGAGGAGCTGGCCAATACTTTAGGTAAATCGCGTAGCAGCGTTACGAATATCCTGCGCTTAAATGAGCTGGAGCGTGCCGTAAAGGAGTTAGTCAGCACTAAAGCTTTAACTGCAGGACATGCCAAAGTATTGCTTACCTTAGAGGGAGAACTGCAGGTTAAGACTGCCAAACTGTGTGTTGAGCGTGGCTATACAGTACGTGAGCTGGAGAAATTTATTAAAGAATTAAAGGAAAAAGGGCAAGCTGATGAAGTGTCGTCACCCTTGCCGCCAGTTATTCTGTCAGAGCATGATCTTGATGTGCTCAGCACCAAACTCTACGGTGCTAAAGTACAGATTAAAAATAAAAATGATCATCAAGGACGCATCACTCTGAGCTTTGATAATAGCGCCCAATTAAAGAGTATTTTGCAGCGCTTAGGCATTAAGCCGCAGGCGGCGTCATCTGCTAGCGCAGCTGAACCTGTAGCAGAAGTAGCCGCGCATGGGGATGCCGCGGCGGCGGAATAAAGACGTAACTTGTCTGATCTTTTGGCGAAATTTAGTCTGATAAGGATGGGCGCATGAAGGAAGCTTTATGGCGTGAGCTGCGCCTTAGCCTGTATGCGGCGCTGCCGCTTACACTGACGGCGGTGCTGTTAAGTCTTAGCCTTGAGCTGCCGCTGTGGCCTCTTATTGGATCGGTGCTATGCGGCCTTGGTACGCATGGTTGCGTGCAAGTTATCTTCATTGTCAGCGCCTACGGTTTTGCTACGCGGTTTTTAAGTCCCGCTGTGGTGCTGTACCGGGCGCTTTATGCCTATATTCTTAAATATGCAGTGCTAATTATGCTATTTTTTATTGCCCTGCACTGCCCTTATATTCAGCCTTTAAGCTTTATTCTGTCTTTCTGTGCGGCCCTACTTCTGCGCCTGCTTTTCATCATAGTGCATCCTCTGCGCACTTAAGCAGTCAGATCTGTTGCTTTTGACTTAATCAAGAAAGCGCTCTATATTACACTTTAAGTTGCAGCCGCCAGCGGCGGCGTAACGCTAAGTTGTTTTGCAGTTGAATTAAGGTGCTTACCCATGTCTGAGCACAACTCTCAAGAATATATCGCGCACCATCTGCATTTTCTGCAGGTTGATATGCGTGACGGTTCAATTGTGTCTGCGGTAAAGCCTGCAGATGAAGCCGCATATCAAAGCTGTTTGCAGTCAGGCAGCAGCGCCGAGCAGTGTTTGCTCAATACCGGCAGCGCGCCCTGCCATTTTACGGATTTAGGTAGCGGCAAATGTGTCGCCGCACTCGAATCGTCCAGCTCCAGTGCATCTTTAATTAATCCCTATACCTTAAATTTAGATTCCCTAGGGCTTACGGTGCTGCTGGGGATCGTGTTCCTGCTATTGTTTCGTTATGCCGCTAAGCAAACGACCAGCGGAGTGCCGACTAAGCTACAGTGCTTTGCCGAAATGATTTTTGAGTTTGTGCAGGATACGGTAAGCTCCATCTTCAAGCGTAAGAGCACGCTGATTGCACCGTTGTCGCTTACCGTCTTCATGTGGGTCTTTTTAATGAATGCAATGGATCTGTTGCCCATTGACCTGCTGCCATCCTTGGCTACTGCTATCGGGGTTCCGTACTTGCGCGTAGTGCCGTCGGCGGATGTCAATATTACGCTGTCCATGGCTACTGGCGTGTTCCTGCTCATCTTCGTCTTTTCCTTTAAGAATATCGGCGTTAAAGGCTTTGTAAAGAGCCTGACGTTGCATCCATTCAATCACTGGTTATTTATTCCGGTAAACCTCATCTTAGAGGGGGTCTCCCTGCTGTCCAAACCGGTGTCGCTTGGCTTGCGACTTTTCGGCAACATGTACGCCGGCGAGATGATTTTCATTTTAATTGCGCTGCTGCCTTTGTGGTGGATTCAGTGGGTACTCAATGTGCCGTGGGCGCTGTTTCACATCTTAATTGTGACCTTGCAGGCCTTTATCTTCATGGTGCTGACGATTGTGTATCTGTCGATGGCCAGTGAAGAGGATTAAAACGTTTTCAAGCTGTCGGCTTGTGCTGACGGCTTAACTTAAAGTTCTTTCATCTAAGTAAACAGGAGATAAGCTCAAATGGAACTTTTATTTATCGCCGCTGGCCTGATGATGGGATTGGCTGCTATTGGTGCTGCTGTCGGCATCGGCATTCTGGGCGGCAAATTCCTGGAAGGAGCTGCTCGTCAGCCTGATCTGCTGCCGCTGCTGCGCACGCAGTTCTTCATTGTAATGGGTCTGGTCGACGCCATTCCGATGATTGCAGTGGGTCTTGGCATGTACGTGATGTTCGCGGTTGCCGCTTAAGAGTAAAGGTTTTGCCTGAGGAGCGTTGCTTTGGAAATCAATGCTACATTTTTAGGTCAGGCCGTTGCTTTCGTCATCTTCGCGCTGCTGTGCATGAAGTGGGTGTGGCCCCCTTTAATGCGCGCCTTGGAAAAGCGTCAGCAGGAAATTGCCGAGGGGCTGGCTGCGGCTGAAAAGGCCAAAAAGAACTTAGAGCTGGCCAAGTCCGGCTCTGCGGAAACTCTGCGTCAAGCTAAGCTGCAGGCCCAGCAGATCATCGATGCCGCCAACAAGCAGCGCAGCACAATCTTAGATAAGGCCGCAGAAGAAGCACTGGCGGAAAAAACCCGTATTTTAGAGGCAGCCCGTACTGAGATTGAAGCTGAGAAAAATAAGGCGCGTGAAGAGCTGCGTGCTGAAGTAGCGGCGCTGGCTTTGGCCGGTGCACAGAAGATTCTGCTGGAAAAGGCAGATGCACAGGCTGATCGGGCGCTCGTTAAGAAAATTGCGGACGCTTTGTAAGTGAGGTTTTATTGTGGCTGAAAACCTGACGATTGCTCGTCCTTATGCACAGGCTGCTTTTGCTTGCGCTAAGGAGAACAGCTGTATGGAATCCTGGCAGGTAATGCTGGAAGCCATGGCTGCTGCCTGCCGCGATGAGAACTTTCTGTCGTATTTGAAAAATGCCCCTTCGCCTGAAAGTGCTGCGCAAACTTTCTGCGCTTTACTTAAAAATGGCGAGCCGGTGCTGCTTAACGCCTACGGTGCAAGCTTCATCAGTCTGCTGGCTGAAAATGGCCGCTTTGAAGCGGTGCCGGATATTTTCCTTGAGTTCATGCGCCTAAAAGAGCGCGATGAGCAGGTGACTGAAGCCGTTATTCGCTCAGCCAGGCCGCTGGATACCGCGGATTTACAGGAAATAGAATGCAAGCTGACGGCGCGCTACGGTGGTACTGTGCACTTAAAGTGTGAGCTGGATCCTGCCTTAATCGGCGGTGCCGTGCTGCAGATTGGCGATGAGGTGATTGACGGGAGCGTCAGGTCAAGTCTGGAGCGCCTGGCCACCGCCCTCAAGTAATAAGAGGTAAATAATGCAGTTAAATTCAACTGAAATTGCTGAGCTCATTAAACAGCGCATTGAGCAGTTTAAAGTTGTGACCGAGGCGCGCGATGAAGGTACCATCGTATCCGTCAATGACGGCATTGTGCGCATTCACGGCTTAGCTAGCGTGATGCAAGGCGAAATGCTCGATTTCGGCGACAATCTGTTTGGCTTAGCGCTGAACTTAGAGCGTGATTCCGTTGGCGCAATTGTGCTCGGTCCCTATGCCCACCTATCAGAGGGCATGAAGGTTAAAAGTACCGGCCGTATTCTTGAAGTGCCGGTAGGCAATGCCTTATTAGGGCGCGTGGTTAATACTTTAGGCGAGCCGATCGACGGCAAGGGGCCAATTGCTCACGACGCGTTCTATCCGGTGGAAAAAATTGCCCCAGGTGTTATTGCCCGTCAGTCCGTGTCGCAGCCGATTCAGACCGGTTATAAGGCCGTGGACTCCATGATCCCGATTGGCCGCGGTCAGCGTGAGCTCATCATTGGCGACCGTCAGACCGGTAAAACGGCTTTGGCCATTGACACCATCATTAATCAGAAGAAATACGGCGTACGTTGTATTTACGTGGCTATCGGGCAAAAGGCTTCTACTATTGCCTCAGTGGTGCGTAAGCTGGAGGAAGAAGGTGCGCTGGATAACACCATCGTGGTGGCCGCGTCGGCTTCGGATACTGCAGCCCTGCAGTACTTAGCTCCGTATGCCGGCTGTGCGATGGGCGAGTACTTCTTAGATCAAGGCGAAGATGCGCTTATCATCTATGATGATTTATCCAAGCATGCTGTGGCCTATCGTCAGATTTCGTTGCTGCTGCGCCGTCCTCCTGGGCGTGAAGCTTTCCCCGGCGACGTCTTCTATCTGCACTCGCGTTTGCTTGAGCGCGCAGCCCGCGTTAATGCTGAGTATTTAGAGGAGCGTTCGGGGGGCAAGATTAAGGGTAAGACCGGTTCTTTGACTGCTCTGCCGATTATTGAGACGCAGGCAGGTGACGTTTCCGCCTTTATTCCGACCAATGTGATTTCGATTACCGACGGTCAGATTTTCTTGACCTCAAGCTTGTTCAACTCCGGCGTGCGTCCGGCAGTAGATCCTGGTATTTCGGTGTCGCGTGTGGGCGGCGCTGCGCAGACTAAGATCATGAAGAAGCTCTCCGGTGGCATTCGTACTGCGCTGGCGCAGTATCGTGAATTGGCGGCCTTTGCGCAGTTCTCCTCGGACTTAGATGAGACTACCCGCAAGCAGTTAAGCCATGGCCAGAAAGTTACTGAACTGATGAAGCAGCCGCAGTATCAGCCGATGGATGTTGCACAGCAGGCGCTAGTCATCTTCGCGGCCGAAAAAGGCTATTTAGAGGATGTTGAGCTTAGCAAGATCCATGCTTTTGAGCAGGGACTGCTCGCTTATGCCAAAGCTAATGCGTCCGACTTAATGCAGCGCATTAATGATAAGCCCGATTACTCGGATGAGAATGTACAGGCTTTAGCTGAACTCATCACCAAGTTTAAGGCTGAAGGCGCTTACTAGGAGCTTTTATGGCTGGAGCAAAGGAAATCCGCACGAAGATCGCTTCCGTGCAGAACACGCAGAAGATCACTAGTGCCATGCAGATGGTAGCAGCCTCCAAGATGCGGCGCGCGCAGGAGAAAATGAGCTCCAGCCGTCCGTATTCGCTGGGACTGCACCGCATTATTGAGCACATTGCCTCCGGACATACCGAATACACACATCCTTACATGGTGGAGCGTGAAGTTA
Source organism: uncultured Succinivibrionaceae bacterium (assembly GCA_944390105.1). GTDB lineage: Bacteria > Pseudomonadota > Gammaproteobacteria > Enterobacterales > Succinivibrionaceae > Avisuccinivibrio. The sequence continues at coordinate 25,136 of CALXOV010000004.1, read as the reverse complement.
AGAATGTCGGCTTTATTGTTATTTCCACCGATAGAGGACTGTGCGGCGGCTTGAACATTAATCTGTTCCGTAAAGTGTTAGGCGCGGTTAAAACCGAACGCGAAGCCGGGCATGGTGTGAAAGCGGTGCTGCTTGGATCTAAAGCCGGAGCGTTTTTCCATCGTGCCGGGATTGAGGTCATCGCACAGCATGCCGGTTTTGGCGATAATCCGTCGCCTGATAGCTTAGTCGGCGCCATTAAAGTTATGACGCAGGCCTTCTTAAACGGCGAGGTGGATATGATTTATCTCGCTTTCAACGGCTTTAAGAACACCATGGTGCAGATCCCGATGGTAAGTCAACTGCTGCCGCTGCCCAAAAGCAGTGATGAAAAGCTGACCCATCATCATTGGGACTATATCTACGAACCTGATCCGCAGACCATTTTAAATGTGGTGCTCGATCGCTATATTTCGCAGATGGTGTATCAAGGTGTGCTGGAGAATTTAGCCTCCGAGCAGGCTGCTCGTATGGTGGCAATGAAGGCGGCAACGGATAATGCAGAATCATTAGTAAGCGATCTGCAGCTGGTGTACAACAAGGCGCGTCAGGCCGGCATCACGATGGAGTTAAATGATATCGTGGCTGGTGCTTCTGCGGTCTAAAAGAGGAATTTATAATGGCAGAAACTTCAAATCGTGCCGGGGAGAAGGGCACCATTGTGCAGATCATCGGCGCAGTGGTGGACGTCGAGTTCCCGGAAGGACATATCCCGGAACTGTATGATGCGTTAACCGTGGAGGGCGATGCAGCAAAAGGCCGTCCGAACTTAGTGCTCGAAGTGCAACAGCAGATTGGCGGCGGCGTGGTGCGCTGCATTGCCATGGGTTCATCAGATGGTCTGTCGCGCGGGCTTATTGCAGTCAATACCGGCGACGGCATTAAGGTGCCGGTCGGCCATGAGACCTTAGGGCGCATTATGAATGTGCTCGGCGAGCCGGTAGATGAGCGAGGACCTATTGGAGAGAAAGATCGCTGGGTGATTCACCGCGCCGCTCCGACTTATTCTGAGCAGTCATCTACTACCGAAGTGCTGGAAACCGGCATTAAGGTGATTGACCTTATCTGCCCGTTTGCTAAAGGCGGCAAGGTCGGCCTGTTCGGCGGCGCCGGCGTAGGCAAGACTGTGAATATGATGGAGCTCATTAATAATATCGCTAAGGCGCACTCCGGTCTGTCTGTTTTCACAGGTGTGGGCGAGCGTACCCGTGAGGGTAATGACTTCTATCATGAAATGCAGGAATCCAAGGTTATCGACAAGGTGTCGATGATTTACGGCCAGATGAATGAGCCTCCGGGGAACCGTCTGCGCGTGGCTTTAACCGGCCTTACGGTAGCCGAGAAGTTCCGCGATGAAGGTCTTGATGTACTGCTGTTTATTGACAATATTTACCGCTATACCTTAGCGGGTACTGAAGTGTCTGCTCTGCTTGGCCGTATGCCGTCAGCAGTGGGCTATCAGCCGACGCTGGCTGAGGAAATGGGCGTGCTACAGGAGCGCATTGCCTCAACCAAGAAGGGATCAATTACCTCGGTGCAGGCGGTGTACGTACCGGCTGACGATATTACCGACCCGTCTCCGGCGACGACTTTTGCACACTTGGACGCTACCATTGTGCTGTCCCGTCAGATTGCATCCTTAGGCATTTACCCGGCAGTGGATCCGTTAGCATCGACTTCGCGTCAGCTCGATCCGTATGTGGTCGGTAAGGAACACTACGAGGCGGCGCGTGCGGTGCAGACAGTGCTGCAGCGTTATCAGGAGCTCAAGGACATTATTGCCATCTTAGGTATGGATGAACTGTCCGAGGATGATAAGCTCACGGTAGCGCGTGCCCGTAAGATTGAGCGTTTCTTATCGCAGCCGTTCTCAGTGGCTGAAGTCTTTACCGGTTCTCCTGGTAAGTACGTGCCGCTGAAGGAAACTATCCGCGGCTTTAAGGCGATTATTAACGGTGAGTACGATAATCTGCCGGAGCAGGCTTTCTACATGGTTGGCTCTATTGACGAGGCCGTAGAAAAAGCCAAGAGCTTATAGCAAGGAGCTAGGGCATGGAAGATGTAATTACCTTTCATCTTGATGTGGTCAGCGGAGTAGGCAGTCTCTATTCCGGTCGCGTCAAGACCATGCGAATTACCGGCTCGGAAGGTGAGCTCGGCATTCGGCACGGCCATGCGCCGTTGCTGACCACCATTAAGGCTGGCTTAGTTTCCTTAGTTACCGCTGAAGATAAGGAAGATCAAATCTACTTAGCCGGCGGTGTGCTTGAGGTGCAGCCGGATACCGTAATGGTGCTGGCCGATACGGCACTGCGTGCCGATGACATTGATGAAGCTAAGGCCCAGGAAGCCATGCGCGCCGCAAAAAATGCGCTGGCGCATTACAGTTCGGGAGATAAAGACTACGCGCAAGCTTTCGCCCGCTTGGCAGAAGCTATGGCTCAGCTTAAGGTGGTGGAGTTAGCGCGCAGCCGCCGTAAGTGACATCCTGGGGGTGACTAATAAGTAAAATTTTAAGGATTTCATAAAATTAACAATTTGAAATATCAATCAAATTGATTTTATGTTTCCTAATAGAAAGACCCTATTGGTCACCCTCTAGTTCACGCTTAATCGACAACCGGTGTGCATTTGCCGCCGGTTTCTTTTTAGCTCAGAAAAAAGCAGCTGTAAGATTGTGAAACAGGCATGGTAAACCGCGCTTAATCACGGTATGCTGGGGATAAATTCGGAGTTGAGCTCAATTTTTCCTTAAGGAGTACGCTATGACGCCGTTTACCGATGACGAGCGCATTAAGCAGCGGGTGCTGTTGGCGATGATTGACTATTATGCAGGCGATCCGGCTCGTATTCAGCACTTTATTAAGGTGCATGCCTTTGCCCGCACGATTGGTCTGCACGAGGGCTTGGATGCGCGTACGCAGTACGTGTTGGAGCTTAGCGCTTTAGTGCATGATATTGGCATTAAACCCGCTGAGGCCACATATGGATCAAGCATGGGTAAATACCAAGAGCAGCTCGGTCCGCAGCCGGCGCGTGAGCTGCTGTCAGCCTGTGGGGTAGATGATGCTGCCATTGAGCGCATCTGCTATCTGGTGGCGCATCATCATACTTACAGCTGTATAGAGGGGCTTGATTATCAGATTTTGGTGGAAGCGGATTTTATCGTCAATATTTACGAAGGCGCCAAGCCGCAGCAGGTGGCCATAAGCGTGCGGAATAAAATTTTTAAAACTTCCTGCGGCCGTCAGATTTTGTCTAAATCCTTTGGCTTAGTTTAGGCACTAAGCTAAGCCTGTAAGCTGCGTTGTGCCTGATTGCGCTTTAGTGTGTTTAATTCTGCGCGGCAGGCATAAATGGCAGTTGTCATAAGCTAAAAACAGGCCAAAAAATCCCTTATTAAAATAAATATTTGAAAAACAAACAAATTAATTTATTGCTTTAACTTTAGTTTAAGCTATGATGGCTCGGTCAGCGGTTGAGCTGTTCCTTTGACATTTAGGAGGTGCAACAAGATGGCCGCACGCAAATCTATTTTTGCCGGATTTTTTTGTTTTCTCTTAGCCGGTATTACCTATACTCAGTTGATGTCACGCATGCCGGCAATCAAAGCCCAGACCGGGATTGAGGATGCCGATGTCGGCTTTGCCTTAATGTGCATGGGCGGAGGATCGCTCGTCGGGTTCTTGACCATTAATATCCTGCTGCGCAACTTGCAGGTGCGTAGCATCCTGAAGGCAGCTGCGCTAAGCTTTATTCTTATCGGCCTTTTGCTGTGTTTTGCTCACAGTAAGCTGCAGCTGTTCATGCTGTTTGCGCTGTGGGGCTATGGGTGCGCGTATTTGGATGTGTCAATGAATACGCATGCCTTGTACGTGGAAATGGCGGCGCAGCGCCCCTATATGTCCTCTATGCATGCAGGCTACAGTGTCGGCTGTCTGATAGGCTCAGGTCTAGGCTCGTTGTTCGCTTTTTTAAATATCGCACTGTGGTTGAATTTTGTCGAGGTAGGTGCGGTCTTAATTGGCGGTTTTGTGTACCTTTCAGGTGCGCTGCTGCCTGATCCGCCATCCGTGCGTGAGAGAAGTGGTGCAAGGGATGCTTCTGCAGAAAAACAGCATGCTTCGTCCGCTTACCGTATCCTGCCGCCCTTTATTATTTTGTGCGGTTTAATGGGAATGTTCAGTTATACCGCTGAAGGATCGGTAGCTGAATGGGGCAGTTTGGTACTACATGAAACCAAGCATGCGTCAGAGGGCGTAGCGGCTTTAGCGTACGGGGTATTTTCACTCTTTATGGCAGCCACGCGCTTTGGTTGCGATCATGTCAGGGCGCGCAGTGGAGATCGTGCCTTGCTGCTGTGCGGTACCAGCTTGGCTTTCATCGGGTTACTCATGGTGCTGTTAATCCCGTATGCATTATGGTGCCTGATAGGATATGCGCTGATGGGCATCGGCCTTGCGCCGGTATTTCCTATCGTCGTCTCGAATGCAGGACGCTGCCGCGGCGTATCGCCGAAAACAGCGACGGCCGTGGTATCCTTTGTCGGCTACAGCGGACTCTTGGTTATTCCGCCGTCTTTGGGCTTTTTAGCCCAGCATTTTGGCCTTGAGAGGGCTTTACTGCTGCCGCTTGGCGCTATTCTCTTGGTTTTAGGCGGCTCTTTTGCCTTCCCAACCCGGCGACCGCTGCGCAAAGTTACAGTTTAGCTAAAATAAAAACGAGCTTTTGCGCCACAGCCCGAACTTAACCTGCCCGGCAGTTTCTTCGCGGATGATTTCATAGCCGGGCACAATGGTACGGCAGGCGCTACTCATTTCTACATACAGTAGCGTGGTGGGGAGCACTAGATCTCGCTCATTTAGCAACTTTAAGGCAGGTTCAAGCAGCTTATCGCCATACGGCGGGTCTAAGAACACTAAATCAAACTGCCGATAGCAGGTTTTAAGATAAGTTAGCGCATCCTGTTCGATTAATTCAATCTGTTCGCCTTTAAAGCTGGCAATTTCAGCGCGTAGCAAGTCGCAGTTCTCAGGGTTATTTTCTACCATGATAAGAGAGCGCGCGCCGCGTGAAATGGCTTCGAGGCCTAAGGCACCACTGCCGGCAAACAGATCTAAAACTTGGGCATCCTGTACTTTATCGCCGATTAAATTAAATAAGCTTTCGCGAATGCGATCGGGAGTGGGACGCAGGCCGGCAGCTTCGAGTACGGTCAGCTGTTTGCCGCGATACTTACCGCCAATCAGGCGCACGGTATTTGGTAAATCAGTTGGCATAAATGTAAATCCTGTATGAAGTTCCTTGATTTTAGCAAGTTTGTTTAAGATTCCCTTATAATTTGCGCAATAATCTAGCGAGGAACTATGCCATGGCCGGTTTTTTTTCATTATTTTCCCGTAAAAAGAAAAGCCCGGAACAAAATCCCAAACCCGAGGCGCAAGCTGATGTGCAGCAGAAGAATGGGGCGGAAGCTGCGACAGCTAAAACAGAATCTACTGCATTAAGTGTAACGGCTGCAAAAGACAGCTTCCAAGCTCCGTTAACAGACGCTTATGCACCAAAAGAGGAGGTTGCAGCTAGTACGGCGGCTGAAGCTACGGCCCCTGAAGCTGCCACCAAAGCTCCGGCTGTACCAGAAGGCATATCGCCCAAAGATGCGGTTGAGCCTGCAGCCGAACTTATGGCAAAGCCAGCGGAAGTGGTAGTATCCGTAACCGACAGTGATGCGGCAGGAGAGCAGTCGATTGGCGCAGCGCCTTTGCAGGAGACTTACGCTAAAGTGCCGCAAAAGCAGTCCAAGCCTGCAGATAAGGATATTGCTGATAAAGATGTTATAGAAAAAGAAGAGCTAAAGGCAGATTCAGAGCTTAATGCCGATGCTTCAGTTGCGACCGTGCCGGATAAGCCTGAAATAGCTAATGACTTGTCGGGGAAAGATAGCGTTGCTGTAGACAGCAAAGAGGTTCCTCCCGCTAAGCCTGTGGCAGCGCTTGAAGCGACTGAGGTTGAGCAGGAGTCTTTCTTCAGCCGTTTAAAGAAAACGCGCGATAATTTAGCCAGCGGTTTTTCGGCGCTGTTAAAAGGCCGGGTGATTGATGATGATCTTTACGAGGAAATTGAAACCTCGCTGCTGACGGCAGATCTAGGTATTGAAACTACCAATTTTGTGATTGAAAAACTGCGTGAGGAGGCTAAGCTACGTGAACTGCATGATGCTTCCTTGCTGCGCCGCCGCTTACAGCAAGTGCTGACGGATTTATTAAAGCCCTGTGAGATCCCACTGGATGTCACTGCCGCTAAGCCGTTTGTCATTTTAATGGTGGGGGTTAATGGTGCCGGTAAGACCACTACTATCGGTAAATTAGCGCGCAAGTATAAAGATCAGGGGTTAAAGGTCATGTTGGCGGCCGGTGATACTTTCCGCGCGGCAGCCGTAGAGCAGTTAAAGGAATGGGGACGGCGCGTCGATGCTCCGGTAATTGCCCAGCCTACTGGATCGGATAGTGCTTCAGTGTTGTTTGATGCGCTGACTGCAGCTAAGGCGCGCGGTATGGATGTGCTCATTTGTGATACCGCAGGTCGTCTGCAGAATAAAAGCGGATTGATGGAAGAGCTCAAAAAGATTGTGCGTGTGTTAAAGAAAATAGATCCGGAGGTGCCGCATGAAGTCCTGCTGGTTTTAGATGCCTCAACTGGGCAGAATGCGGTATCACAGACTAAGATCTTTAAGGAAGCCGCGCAGGTGTCAGGCTTGTGCCTGACTAAGCTTGACGGTACCGCAAAAGGCGGCGTAATTTTTGCACTGGCCGATAAATTCAAGCTGCCGCTGCGTTACGTGGGCCTGGGCGAAAAGGCTGAAGACTTGCGACCGTTTAAAGCAGATCTCTTTGTTAAGGCGCTGCTGCAGCAAGATTAAGCTGTCGTCAGCACTTACCGCGTTAAGCTAGCTTGCAGTATTTTGCCGCTGCAGGCAGCGGATTGACTAACTTTACTTAATTTGGGAGGCGGCACCGGATGTTTTGCGGTGCCGTACTTACATGAAGCTGTTGCTTACCCCGATGGCGGCTGCTGTAGCCGTCGCTTTAAGTCTGCCGGCTGTAGCTGAGCAGGTATTAACTGTAGATACGATTGTAGTATCCGGCAGCCGTAGTGCTGAGGATCTATTGGATGAAGCTAGTTCTATCAGTGTGATTAAGCCCGATGCAAAGATTGCCGCTGACAATGTACCGGATCTAATTAAAGATGTGGGCTCGGTGAATTTAGTCAGTGATGGCACGCCTGGGGTTAAGCGTATTTCTATCCGCGGTGAAAATGCGTCGCGTACTTTACTGTTGGTTGATGGACAACGCATTGATGATGCTAAAACTAAATCCGGCGCACCGCTGCTGATTAATCCTTTTTTTATCGATCATGTGGAAGTGCTCAAAGGCCCGTCATCAGTGCTGTACGGCTCAGATGCCATGGGCGGCATAGTGCATGTTATTACCAAGCAGGCTAGTGAAGAACCGTTTGCTGCACAAGGCGGTGCGGCTTACTGCGGATCGGGCAACGGCTTTGCTGAATACCTCAATCTCTCCGGTACGCTCGGAGATTTCAGTTATGTCTTAGGCGGATTTAATACCGATATGGGCGACATGTATCTGTCCGGCCATGATCGGGTAGACAATACTTCGTATTATTCTAAAGGCTTAAATGCACATTTGTCCTATCTGCTTACACCGGACAGTCTGCTGTCTTTTACCAGCGAGTACTTTAACGTCAATGCCTTTACCGCCTCCACGACAGACGATCCGGTATACCGCGACTTTAAAGCACATATTCCTAAGTGGCAGCGCGTTAAAAATGCATTGAGCCTTGAGCTTAACGATATCAATGAGTATTTAGCGAAAGTCAGTCTGTCAGCTTACGTGCAGGACAATGATAAGGACTTCAGCTCAACTATGCAGTCGCGCAGCCTTGAGGTTGGGGTAGAAAATGAGCAGCATACCTACGGCGGTAATTTGCAGTTTGAGCTGGCGCTCTCTGAAATGTTTTATTTGACCTTAGGCTATGATGGCAGGGTTGATGAGCTGTGTGCTGACTCAAGCGCTAGCTTTAGCAGTATGAATGTAAGCTACAGTGATGATGATTATCAGCAGACTACGCATGCGCTGTATGCTCTTTTGGAAACGTATCTTACCGATACTCTGACTTTAGATACCGGCGTGCGCTGGAATTATGTAGAAACCGAGGTCGGCAGCAGTACTCTACCGAGCTTTATGTTGGCACAAGGCGGTACCGGCAGCTTCAGCAATACCCGCGTAGTCGGTAGTGCCGGTTTAGTGTGGCATGCTATTGATAATGGCGCTTTGCGCTTAAATTGGTCGCAGGGTTTTCGCGTACCTAATATCCAGGAGCTGTATTTGACTACTTTTACCGGGGAAATGCAGCTGGGCAATCCTGAGCTTGATCCGGAGACCTCTAATAATTATGAATTGGGCTTTCGTTATGCCGGCTCTGCGCTGACGGCTGATGCGGCTTTGTTCTACACTAAGGCGGAGAACTATATTGAAACCTATCGTCTAGCCTCCTCTGAACTGCCGCCGTATCTTGCTGGCATGCTGGCCTACAGTTACCGCAATATCGCATCAGCTGAAAGTTATGGCGCAGAGCTTAGCTTAGCGTATGCTTTTGACTATCTGACGCCGTATCTTGATGTTACGCTGATGGAGCGCAAGTACGATACCGGCACCGAGACATCGACGCATACCGGTATACCGAAATTAAAAGGGCGGGCGGGGCTGCGCTATGCTGACAGTTATCTTAATCTGCCTTATTATGCTGATGTTTATACGCGTTTTGCCACACGTAGCCGGAATGATAATTTAGATGGTGCCTCGTACTTTGATAATACCGATTTTGCCGGCTATATGACATTGAATCTACAACTTGGCATCAGCTGCGGTGATAAGCAACAGTGGAATTTCTATGCCGGCATCGATAATATTTTCGATAAAGACTATCAAACTACTGAGCTGATTAAAGAGCCGGGACGTTTTTTCAGCGTTGGCGTCAGCGCAGCTTTCTAAGTTAAGGCACAAGAGGCAGGACGCGTTCACAACACGTCAGCTAGTAGCTAAGCTGGCGGGGTGATTACTGCGTCAGCACGATGCTATGGAGAAAAAATGAGTAAACAAATTTTGATTTTAGATGCCGGCGTCAAACGCGCGAATGCGCAGGGTGAACTTAATCACAGTTTAGCAAAGTTGGCGCAATCTGAGCTTAGCGCACGCGGCTTTAGAGTGCAGATTACGCGGGTTGGCGATCCGTATGACCCAGTTGCTGAGGCCGATCGCCTGTATGGTTGCGATATCGTAATCGTACAGACTCCGGGTTTTTGGATGAGCACACCGTGGGAGCTTAAGCGTTACTTTGATGAGGTGCTGACCGGTCAAGCGCATTTTTGCGACGGCGATGGGCGCCATCGTGCGCACCCAGAGCGCAAATACGGATCGGGTGGCAAGCTTACTGATAAGCGCTATATGCTGTGCTCTACGTGGAATGCGCCGCGTGCGGCCTTTGAGGATAAGGATGGATTCTTTGAAGGTGCCGGAATTGACGGCTTATTCATGCCACTGCGTAAAACCTTTGAGTTCATCGGCATGCAGCAGCTGCCCTCATTCATGCTAAATGACATTTACAAAAATCCGCAGTTTGCCGATGATTTTGCGCGTTATAAGGCGCATCTGCAGCAGTATATCGGCTAATCTGTTTTAATCTACCAGAGTACGAAAAAAGCCCGCTACTGTTGGCTTACGGTGCGGGCTTTTTACCGCTATCTTGCGATAGGGCAGCAGTTTGGCTTAATGCATGGCAAAGCTGATGCAGAATATGATAGTGATGATCCACATCAGCGGGTTGACTTCCTTAAATCTGCCGCTAAAGGTTTTCAGCAGACAGTAGCTGGCAAAGCCAAAACCGAAGCCGCTGGCAATGGAATAGGACAGCGGCATCATAATGATGGTAAGAAATGCCGGAATGCAGTCCGTGTAATCATCAAAATTGATGTATTTGACGTTGCGTAGCATCATCGCGCCGACGATGATAAGCGCGGGCGCGGTGGCAAAGCTTGGAATGAGCCCGGCAAGCGGAGCAAAGACTAAGCTTAAGATAAAGCATATCCCTACGGTGACGGCGGTAAGTCCAGTGCGTCCTCCAGCGTTGACGCCGGCAGTTGATTCAACGTACGAGGTCACGGTGCAGGTACCGACCACCGCAGATACTATGGTACCGCAGCTGTCGGTAATGAGGGCTTGATTGACATTGGTGATATTGCCTTTATCATCAATTAAGCCGGCAGCCTTAGTGACGCCAATGAGGGTGCCTAAGTTATCAAACAGTTCCACTACGGTAAAGGTGAAAATCACGCTGATAAGACCGTAATGAATGGCGCCTATTACATCCATCTGCATAAAGGTTTCGCTGATGGAGGGAAAATTAAGGCTCATTACCGCATCAAGGGATGTCGGAGCAGGAGTAACGCCGCACAGCATGCCTACTATGGTCACAATTAAAATGCCGCCTAGGATGGCCGCACTCATACGCTTGGCCAGCATGATGCTGATTAAAATTACGCCGCCTAAGGCCAAAAGCACCTTAGGATCGGTGATATGGCCTAAACTAATCATGGTGGCATTATCAGGGCGCACGATGCCGGCCCCCTGCAAACCTACGAAGGCAATGAATAAGCCGATGCCCACGCCGATGCCATTCTTTAAATTTATCGGGACGGTATCAATAATGAGCTGACGGAGCTTGGTAACCGACAGAATGAGGAACACAATGCCGGAAATGAAAACAGCGCCTAAAGCCGTCTGCCAAGACAGGCCCATTGTGCCGCAGACGTAAAAGCTGAAGAACGCATTAATGCCCATGCCAGGCGCCATAGCAAGCGGCAGATTAGCAAATAAGCCCATGGCAATAGAGCACAGTGCCGCCGTGTAGATGGTGGCAGCTACTGCAGCTTCGCGCGGCATGTGCGCCGCCTCTAAGATCGTCGGGTTAACAAAGATGATGTAGGCCATGGCCACGAAGGTGGTAAGACCGGCGATGATTTCTGTACGCACCGTGCTGTGGCGGGCTTTAATCGCAAATAAACGCTCAAGCAGCGGTAGTTGTTGGCTTGCGGACATGTCACGCTCCAGATAGTTAAAGAACAGCGCGCTGGCGAAAACTAACTTCGACAGCGCGCTAATTATACGGCAAACCCACCGGCAAAAAGCCGCAAAGCTTGCGGATAGATCATCTGCAGTGTTGCAGATAGAACTCGTAGTAGCTGATGCCCTTTACGGTTAGACGATAGCACTGCTTAGGGTGGCGTGGCGTCTGCGGGTAGAGCGCTTCAAGGCAACCGCAGGTCAGCGCCGGGCGCAGATACAGCCGCATAAAATTGTCATGTCCTTTTAGATTGAGCTCAGCCATCAGTTCCTTCATGGAAAGGGTACGATGCCCCAGGCAGATAATTAAGCTTGCCACCTGCTTGGTGGTCTCTTCGGCCACAGATGCGCTGGCGCTGCGCAGGCGACAAGGATAATGCAGGACTGCATTACACCAGCCGTGCGTGCATGACAGCTCAACGGGACGCAGCTTAGCACTGCGACAGTGCTGATTGACCCAAGCGATACCACGGCCTAAACCAGAAATCAGTCCTTGACGACACAGTACCGCGCTGATGAGCGGATTGCACGGCATGCTAGGATGGATTTCATTAAAAGTTTCGGCATTCCAATTAAGCGGCCAGCTGCCGCGATTGCTTACCTGTAATCTATCATCAAAGATATTGACGCATACTGAGCCTGCCGGATCTGCATAATCACGGTAGGTAAGCGCATTGAGCAGTAACTCATGCACCGCAGCGGGTGGCAGAGCGTATTGATTACGCTCAAATCCCGTTTCATCGGTCTTAAGCGCAGCGCGGCAGAACTCCATAGCCACTGCTAACTGCGTGTATAAATTGCCGCGTACGTGCAGATTTTTAAGCAGTACGCTTTTATCGCAGCCGGCGAAGCTGGACACATGCATCACGCTTTGCGGAAGTAACGGACAGTCGTCCTTGGCAAATAAAATTGCCGCAGCGTAAGTTAGTTTGTCGCCGACCGTTAAGCCTAAAGCCTTGAGCTTTAGCATGGGGTCAGCTTTAGGCGATAGATCTTTGGGCAATTGACCTTGCTCTAACACAGCGCTGAACACGGCATCAAGCTGCGTAATGTCAAGATCGGACAACGTAAGCTCATGGCAGATCTGGGCATCAAAACTGCGTCCATTGCTGCCGGACAGCATTGCTATGAGTAGCTGCGTAATCGTCTGTTCTGGCGTTTGCGCATGCTGCGTGCAGTAGGCATTCAGACGCTGCAGCAGCGCGCTGTCAAGATGTATTGTAGTGGATGAATATGGCATAAAAGAACCTTGCCGCTTTCATCAGCGGTCACTGACTGTAAGTTAATTCATTCACTTCACAGTAAGAGTTATTCTCATTAGTAGAATGAAACATAACTTTAATAGTAGTAATTATAGAGATCCTGTGCAGCTTTGCCATGATCGCGCAGGTCATTGCTAATGCCACCTGCTAAAGTTAATATAAAAACTACACTTGCTTTTTAAGGATAAATTCAGGCTAAGTTAAGCTGATTTTAGGGTGATGCTATAACTAGGTAAACTTATCCTGCAGCATGGTACAACGTACTGTATATTCAGCCTAAAATATACAGTTCGCTAAGGTTAGAGCAAAGTTTGCATGTAAAGCTGTTTTTAAACTTAACCTGTTAATTGGGTCTGATGGCGCTGTGAACATAGCCTGCTTTAACTGTGCTTGCACCGCTGGGCGCGGGCTAAGTTTTCCGTGCTAATTTTTTGAAATTAAGTTTGATTTATTTATCTTGGGTTTATTTTTACAGTGATATGTGATCTATATCACAAAATTAAAAAATGTTTAAAAAAGTTGATATCAGTGCTGCCGTTGCGGCACAAAACTGATACTAAAAGGCACGGACAAAGCGGAAGTAAAGCTTTAGCGCAGCGCGTAGCGCAGCGGCACCTGCAGCTTTAAATCGAAGACATGCTGTTTACTGTCAAAGCCAATCAACTCTTGACCGAGCTTTAAGGCAGCCCTATCTAAAAGCGGCGCACCTGACGATTTGGCGATAACGCAGCTGATAATCACTCCTTGGCGTACTGTAAACTCCAGCAATACTGTACCTTGAATCTTGCGGCGTAGCGCTTGACGCGGATAAATCGTGGACTCCTTAAAAAATGCCACGATTTCTGAGCTGATGAACGCCCGCGCTTGCTGCTGTGCCTCAGCCTGCTGCATGGAGGATGGCTGCGCTGCTGAGGGGGCAGGTTTAGGCGTTACAGTGCCTCCCGTGCTGGACGGTTTAGTGCGCTGCTGTGGCTTAGTTACAGCTTGGGCTTGTGGAGTTGCTGGTGGCTTAGGTGGATGCTGCGCAGTAGCGCGAGGACGTAGCTTCTGCTCAGGTTTAGCTTTGGGTTTAAGTTTGATTTGGGGAACATTTACTTTAACGTCCGTCTTTGCTTGTGTTGCTACGGATGGAGCTGGTGCTGCTGCTGGTGCGCTATTATCTGCAGGTGAAAGTATGGGAGAGTTTGGCCTCGCTGCGGGGGTGGCTTGCGGCTTACTGACAGTGAGGCGTAGCGCATGATAGGGCTCGCTTAATACCGGGGTAAAGCGTTGCGGCGTCCAAAACCCTAAGCACAATAAAGTCAGCAGCAGCGCGCCAGCTGCGGTGGTGCGGGAGATGAGATCTGGACTTGCCATGCTTATTCTTTGAGCAGAGTGTTAAGCTGCAGCTGTCCTGAGGTGTACTGCCGCGCTAAATCAGCACAGTCAATTAAGGCCTGCGCCGGCGCACTTTTATCCAAATTAAGCTCAATGCGCGTAAACTGTCCTTGCTTTAACAGTGCTTCAACCTGCGCAAAAGTCAGCACTTGCTTATCGCGCAAAAACTGTCCTCCAGCATCAACATTGAGGATAAATGCAGAAGCGTCTTTAGCGCTGCGCTCTGCTGTTGTCGCTTCGGGAAGATCGAGCTCAATATTGGGCAGTGCAAAACTCATGGTCATAATGAAGAAAATGACCAGCATAAAGGTTACGTCGATAAGCGGGGTTAAATCCACGCCTAAGTCATCATCGTCTAAATCGCTCATGCTTGAGGCTTATTCCTGAAAAATGCCGGCAGCCTGCAGATTAAGTGCAGCCCGCAGCCTACGCAGCGTAAGCAGTAGCACGTAGTGCAGCAAAAGCGCAGGGATGGCAAGCGACAAGCCCATCACTGTGGTGATGAGTGCCTGCCAAATGCCGCCGGCGAGCAAGCTTGGCTCTGGATAGCTGCGCTCGGCAATGGTGGCAAAGACCTCTACCATGCCAAGTACGGTACCAAGAAGTCCTAACAATGGGCCTAAAGCTGCACACAATTTTAAAAAGTACATGGCGCTGTAAATGCCCTTGAGCTGCTGCTGCATCAGTGCATTAATTACCAAGGCGCGATTATCCGCCTGCGTTTGGGTAGCAGCAGCCACGATAGTATTGAGAATGGAATGGGGCAGCGGTGCCTGCTTTTTTACCAGCGCAGCTAAGACTAAACCGCGCACGGCCATGTATACCGCCCCAAGTCCCAAGATGATGATGGCCAGTCCGCACGGACCGGCCTGATGATAGAAATCCTGCATTTACTGCGCGCATCCCAAAGCTGCCATAAGATAAGCTAAAAGTTTAAATAGCAGCCGCTATTGTACTTGAATATCGTTGGCACAGGGCGGTTAATCCCTGTACCCAAATATTGCTATATCTGCAGGGTGATTAAGTTCGACAATGAACGTTTAACCTTATTTCTGTGAGGATCGCGGCTAAACAAGGCGCTGTATTCGGGATAAAATGTAAAAGATTTTTCCCTGCGAGGTTTTTTTATGATTTCAGAGGCAATGATCGAACTGTCGCGCTGGCAGTTTGCTGTCACGTCGATGTATCACTTTATTTTTGTGCCTCTTACCTTGGGACTGTCGTGGATGATCTTCATCATGGAGCTCATATACGTCAGAACCGGTAATGTACTGTATAAAGACATGACGCGGTTTTGGGGTAAGCTGTTTGGCATTAATTTTGCCATCGGCGTCGCCACCGGCATCACCATGGAATTTGAGTTTGGTACCAATTGGTCTAATTACTCGCATTACGTTGGCGATATTTTCGGTGCGCCGTTAGCCATTGAAGGTTTGCTGGCTTTCTTCTTAGAGTCCACCTTCATCGGTCTGTTCTTTACCGGTTGGAACCGCTTCTCCAAGAAAGGTCATTTAGTCATCACCTTCCTGACGGCTTTAGGATCCAACTTATCGGCCATGTGGATTTTAATTGCCAACGGCTGGATGCAGTATCCTGAATTTGCCGTTTTCTCGCCTGAGAAGATGCGCATGGAAATGGTAGATTTCTTCGGCTTAATCACCTCGCCGGTGGCGCAGGTTAAATTTGCGCACACCGTGTGCAGCGGTTATGTCACTGCTGCCTGCTTTGTCATCGGCATCAGCGCTTTCTTTATGTTAAAGAAGCGTCATTTAAAGCTTGCCAAGCGCTCAATGACGGTTGCAATAGCCTTCTGCTTCTGCGGCATGGCCGGCTCAGGCCTGACCGGTGATTTATCGGCGCTTCAGGTCACTGAGCATCAGCCGGCTAAGCTTGCGGCGATGGAAGCTGAATTTGAGACGCAGGAGCCGCCGGCAGCTTGGAATGTGTTTGCGCTGCCGAGCCAAGACAATATGGAAAACTTGATTTCCATTCGCGTGCCGGCGCTTTTGGGCTTAATTGCTACCCATTCGCTGGATACCCCAGTCCCAGGATTGCGCGACATTGTGGCAGAAAATGAAGTGCGCGTCGCCAACGGTGCACAGGCTTTATCTGCGCTTACCAAGATGCGTAACGGCACGGCCACTGAAGATGACAAGGCCGTCTTTGCACAGCATCAGGATGATTTAGGTTATGGTCTGTTGCTTTCGACTTATGCGCGCGATATTAACGCGCCGACGGAAGCCGAAATAAAAACCGCTGCGCACAATTCCGTGCCGCCGGTCTTTATCAGCTTCGTCTCTTTCCGTGCGATGATGACCATGGTCGGTTTAATTGGCCTTTTGACCTTAGGCGCAGCTTTCTTCCTGTGGTATAAGCGCGATTTAGTGGAACGTGAGAAGTTCCTTAAGATCC
Source organism: uncultured Succinivibrionaceae bacterium (assembly GCA_944390105.1). Taxonomy (GTDB): domain Bacteria; phylum Pseudomonadota; class Gammaproteobacteria; order Enterobacterales; family Succinivibrionaceae; genus Avisuccinivibrio. The sequence goes on along the minus strand of CALXOV010000004.1, from coordinate 8,848 downwards.
TCATCTGTATTATTCCGCTGCCTTTCATTGCCTGCGAATTTGGTTGGATCCTTGCTGAGGTTGGGCGTCAGCCTTGGGCGATTCAGGATATTCTGCCAACAGCGTTAGCGACATCTAGCTTGTCTGCGGTGGATGTCGGCTTATCGCTGCTGTGCTTCCTAGGTATTTACTCGCTGTTCCTGCTAATTGAGCTCACCTTAATGTACAAGGCGGTACAGAAGGGACCTGCGATGAGCAATGAGCGCGCGCTGGGAGGTGTATATGCTTGATTATGAAACTCTACAGGCGATCTGGTGGGTTCTCATCGGTCTGCTCCTCATCGGTTTTGCCTTAACTAACGGCATGGATATGGCAGTATCTACGTTGCTCTATCCGTTGTGCGGCGGCAATCGTGCCGAGCGCTCGGCCATTATCAGCACGATTGTGCCGCATTGGGACGGCAATCAGGTGTGGCTGATCACTGCCGGCGGCGCTATTTTTGCTGCGTGGCCGGAGGTCTATGCCGCAGCCTTCTCCGGGCTGTATTGGGCGATGCTCTTAGTGCTGTTTGCCATCTGGTTGCGTCCGCTAGCCTTTGACTATCGTAATCACGGCGAGACTGAGCGCTGGTACCGCAATTGGGATATTGCCCTAACGGTAGGCAGCGTCGTGCCGCTGCTCATTTTCGGGGTAGCGTTTGGTAATCTGCTGCAGGGCTTGCCTTTCTGGGCAGACGAGAATATGCGCTGGCATTATGACGGATATTTCTTAAGTGCACTACTGCCGCTGTTAAATCCGTTTGCGCTGCTGTGCGGTATCATCTCAGTGCTGATGCTGCTTACCCATGGCGCAATGTGGATTCAGCTGCGTACTGAAGCTAAGATTGCGCAGCGTGCGCGCAAGGTGGCTTTCATTTGCGGTTTGGCAACAGTGGTGTTCTTCCTTGCGGCAGGACTGATTTCCTATCAGATGACCGGCTGGCAGCTTGATGTCCCGGCGCCGTATGGCAGCTATCACGTGATCACCGGTAAAACCGTCAGCGTGATTGAGCATGGTCTGTTTGCCAACTATGCGTCACTGCCCATTCTTATCATTGTGCCGCTCGGTGCTGTGGCCGGCATGCTACTGGCCGCTTGGTATGGCTTCAAGGGGCGGGCTGAGCGCGGCATCATCTTCTCAAGCCTTGGTATTGCCTGCACCATTATTACGGCCGGTACGGCATTATTCCCGTTTGTGATGCCATCCAAGGTCGATCCGAGCTCGTCACTTACGGTGTGGGATGCCAGCTCCTCGCAGTTTACTTTAAGCGTGATGTTCTATACCGTGCTGCTTCTGTTGCCGATAGCCTTGGCCTATACCATCTATGCCTATAAGAAAATGTGGGGCAAGGCTCAGGCTGCCGATCATGTGCAGTTAGGTGAATAGTTCTGCTGTGGCGGCAGCTTCAGCTGCCGCCTGCTAAAAGGAGTATGAGCATGATTTATTTAGGCTGGTTTGTCGGTTTAATGGCCGCGATTGCCTTTACCGTTGCCGTTACGCACATCATTGAGAAGTGGGAAAATCTGTAAAGCCCACGCCGCGCCTGCTTACTGCGCTTGGCCTTAAGTTAAGGCGCAATCTTATCAAGCAGACCGTCCTTTTTGCGTTGGATGCGGTCTGCATGGTTCTTTTCTACAGTAATTGTGCGCATGGTGCTGCGCATACCCTGTTGACGAAAACCCCAGCTGATCCTAAGTTGTGGTACAGCGCTGTGCTGTGCCTGCTGTTGCGCCTACTGTGTCATCTGTGGCTTGCCAAACTAAACAGTGCATTAACTTATACCTGCGAGTTTGCAGTGCGTCGCGATATGCTGCAGGCTGCTGCCGCTTTGGGACCTTTTAGTCCAGCTTTAAGCCCGAGTTCAGCGGCTCTTTTAAATGAAATCGCTGCAGCAATTACCCCGTATTTTGCCGCCTATCGCCATACCTTGAGACAAGTGATGGTGCTGCCGGCGATCGTGCTGTTCTTTGTGGCGCAAGTGGCACCCCTAAGCGCGCTGGGCTTGGCCTTAATGTGCCCGCTCATCCCGCTTTTTATGATTTTCATAGGTAAAAAAGCCAAGGAACTTAATGACAGGCAGCTGCTGCAGGTGCGCCGCCTATCTGCGCGCTTTTTTGAAGCACTCACTAAGTTACCATTTATCTTTATTTTTGATTTAGGTAAACGAGAACTTAAAGCGGTGCAGCGCATGAGTCGGCGTTGGCGTGTACAGACGATGCAGATCTTATACGTGGCCTTTTTATCGGCGCTTGCGCTGGAGTTTTTTGCCACGGTCGGGGTGGCCTTCTGCGCTATTACCCTAGGCTTTGCGGTATACGAGCAGGGTTTTTCATATGCAGATGCGCTGTTTGTATTGTTGTGCGCGCCGGAATTCTTTCTGCCATTGCGCCGCTTAGGACAGAACTTTCATGCCAAACAGCGTGCTGTCGCGGCGGCCGAGAGCTTACAACAGCTGCTGCCTACAGATCTTTCTGTCGCGACTTGGCACGATGATGCTAACGCACCTGCTACAGGATTGGCGCCTACGCTAAAGCCTACCGCTCAACATAGCTCGGTGATAAATTCAGCAGTAAGCTTAAGTCCGCAGCAGCTGGCGGCATGCTCCATCGTTAAGCTAGAGTTTACCCAGGTAACGCTACGCTATCCGGATGGACGCTGCGGACTTAAGAATGCATCTTTTTGCCTGTGCGGCGGGCAGCTTAATGTGTTGTCCGGACCTTCAGGCAGCGGTAAAAGTACCGTGCTGTGTGCGCTGGCCGGTCTGCTGACTCCGTGTACAGGAAGCATAACGCTCACGTTAAGCGTGGCGCAGCCTTTAGGCAGGAGGCAAGAGCTCCGCTGTAGCTTAAGTGAGCTCAATCCGGCACAGCGTCAGGCGCTGTATACCTTTGTGCCGCAGCGGCCATATCTTTTCTACGGTACACTGCGCGATAATTTACGCGTGGCCTGTCCGGATGCCTCCGATGAAATGCTTCTTGGTGCACTGCGGATGGCTGGAGCAACATCACTGCTTAGCGCGTTGCCGCAGGGTTTGAATACCAAGCTTGCGGATAATCATGGCGGCATCTCAGGCGGACAGGCGCGACTGCTGGCACTGACGCGGGCGCTCTTGCATCCAGCACCGCTTATCCTGCTAGATGAACCGAGCGCGAGTTTAGATCCAAGCGCTGAGCGTGAATTGGCGGCGGCGCTGCAGCGGCTTAAAAGCGGCCATACCTTAGTGGTGGCCGCGCATCGACCCTCTTTGATAGCGCTAGCCGATACGGAGGTGACGCTTGGCGCTCGTTAAATTTTTACGCCTGCTGCGCACCCATCAGCAGGCTGCCTTGTTAGGTCTGTTGTCCTCATGGTGTGCATCTTTAGCTTCTATCGGCTTGATGGCGACGGCTGGTTGGTTTTTAACCGCCATGGGGGCGGCCAGCGCATTTGGCATTTTGCTCAATTTATTTGTCCCCTCTGCCTTAATTCGCCTGTTGGCCATTTTGCGTACCGCGCTTAGATATGCCGATCGCTTGCTGTCGCATCAGGCGGCTTTTCTTATTATGGAAAAGCTGCGCACCACGCTGTTTTCCGCCGCGCTGCAGCTTGATCATTATGCCCAACTGCGCTTTGCGCAAGCCGATCTGGAGCGCCGTCTTCACAGTGATATTGAAAAGCTGGAGCTAGCCTTTATCCGCCAATTTGAGCCATCCGTGTGCGCTTTTTTAAGCGGTGCCTTGGTAAGCGCGGTCCTTGCTTACTTTTCCTTAAGCCTCGTGCTGTGCTTTGCGCTGTGCTATGCTGCTGCGGGGGTGCTTTTCCCCGCTTTAGCTGCCATATGGGGGCAGCAGCTTAATTTACAGTTAAGCCGTGCTGAGACTAGACTGCACAATCAGACTGCTGATTTTATACGCGGCCTTTTTGATGTGACGGTGTTAGGCATGCTGCCGCATCGTTTGGCTTTGCTTACTGATCTGGCGGCAGATATTGCGCGTTTACGCGCGCGACTGACCTTCCTTGAAGGTCTAACTTCCGCATTGCTCATCGTCATGTCCGCGCTGTGTTTTCTTGGTATTATCCTGACGGCAGGGGATTTGTACTTATCTGCTAATATCAGTGCAGCGCAGACCATGATGCTTGCCATCGGCGCTTTGGCCTGCTTTGAAGGGCTGCAACCTTTAAGTGCTGCCTTGCTGTCTCTGCCTGAGACTGCACAGGCGGCAGCACGGATTGATGAGCTGGCGCAGGGAGCAAAACGGCAGCAAGGGACGCAGCAACTTGCAGGTAGACTTAAGCGCATTACTTGTCAGCAGCTGTGTCTGCAACCTGATGCCACGTCCGCTCCGTTGTTGACAGACTTTAATTTTACCTTTAGAGCAGAATGCAATTACGCCATTCAAGGACCGCTTGGCAGCGGTAAAAGTACCCTGCTGCATGCGCTGTGCGGTCTGATCCCGCCGCAAGGCGGCACCATTGTCTATAATGATATTGCAGGACAAGAGCTATCGCCGGAAAGTCTGCATCGTGAACTGACGCTGTGTCTGCAGGAGCCATGCTTTATCTCAGGCAGCGTGCGTGAAATGTTTACCATAATTAAACCCGGCTGCAGCGAGGATGCTATTAAATCGGCGCTGTCTGAAGTGGAGCTCCTTGATTTTATTTTAGGTTTGGACGGTAGCTTAGATGCTTATGTCGGGCGGGAGGGGCAGAGTTTGTCCGGCGGCCAAGCGCGGCGCTTGGCGCTGGCGTTGGCGCTTTTTAAAGCGACTACTTTTCTGCTGTTAGATGAGCCTGGTGAGGGCTTGGATGCAGCGCAGGAAGAACGCATCTTAACGCGGATCTTAAATTCACGGCGCGGCGTTATCATGGTCAGTCACCGGGCAGCCGGGCTAAATTTATGCGACAATGTACTGCGCTTTGAGCGCCTTGAGTCTTGAGTTTGGTATTGAGTATTCGATGATTAGCCCTGAATTTTCTGCAGAAGTTGGTGAGATGATGCCGCATCAGGCGGATCCGGCGCCTGATACGACCGGGTCTGAGGCACAGACTGCTGATGCGCTGTCTGGCAGCATGATGTTAGCACCGGTGGGCAATCTTGAAAGCTATATTAAGACCGTCAATACCATGCCGATGCTGGAGATTGAGGATGAGCGCAGTCTGGCGCGGCGTTTAAAGGATTACGGCGATTTAGATGCTGCGCGTAAGCTTATTCTGTCGCATTTGCGTTTAGTCGTTTCTATTGCCCGCGGTTATGCCGGCTATGGTCTGCCGATTTCTGATCTGATTCAAGAGGGCAATATCGGCCTGATGAAGGCTGTGCGCCACTTTGATCCAGATGTCGGCGGCCGCTTGGCGGCTTTTGCGGTACATTGGATTAAAGCTGAAATTCACGATTATGTGATAAAAAATTGGCGTGTGGTCAAAGTGGCCACCACGAAGGCACAGCGTAAGCTCTTCTTTAAGCTGCGGCAGAATAAAAAGCATTTGGGCTGGTTTAATGAAGCTGAACGCGACGCGGTTGCGGCTGATTTGGGGGTTTCTGCCACAGATGTCGCAGAGATGGAGACGCGCCTTGCCGGGCAGGATATCGGCTATGATTTAGACAGTGATGACAGCAGTTCCGATAAGCTAGGTTCCGGTAGTATCATGGCGCCGGCGGCTTATCTTGAGGATGAGAACTCTAATTTTGCTCAGGACTTTGAACAGCGGGATTATGAATCGTGGGAATTAAAGCGTCTTAGCAAGGCGCTGCAGGAACTTGATGAGCGTAGCCGCTATATTATTAAACGCCGCTGGCTGGATGATGATAAGGCTACGCTGCAGGATCTTTCCTCTGAACTCAAGGTCTCAATTGAGCGGGTGCGGCAGATTGAAAGCACTGCATTAAGCAAAATTAAAAAGTTTATTCTGCAGGATATGCCAGAACAGGCTACGCATCAAGCTTTGCCGCAGCTGACGGTTAAAGGCGCAACTACTACGCCTCAGGCGGGGCGCAAGCGCGGACGCCCGCGCGGCAGCACTAAAGCTAAAAAAGCTGCGGCAGGCGCGGCAGTAGCTGTTCCGGCGGATGTAGCACCCAACAGCGCTACACTAAAGCGTACTTAAGCGCGGCTCTCTTTTTTCTAAAGCGCGATGGCGGATCTGCACGTTCAGCCCGCGTTTGCAAAAGCGCTCATACAGGCTCTGCGCAATAAACACGCTGCGGTGACATCCGCCGGTACAGCCAATGGCAACGGTCAGATAACTGCGGCTGCTTTTTTCAATATCCGGCAGATTGGAGGACAGCAGTCCATCAATTTCATCAATATAGTGTTCCACCTGCGGGTATTTGGCAAAGAAATCTTTTACGCACTGCTCCAGACCGCTGTGGCTGCGCAGATTCGGCTCCCAGAAAGGATTGGGCAGAAAGCGCGCATCAAACACAAAGTCTGCATCCTTAGCAATGCCGTTTTTAAACCCGAAGGATTCAAACACCAGTACCAAATTGCGCTCAGGACGTCCTGACATTAAAGTAGTGATCTCCGTGGCCAGATCATGCACGCTTAAACTTGAGGTATCAATGCGCAGATCGGCCATTGCAGCGATGTCTGACAGCAGGCGGTTTTCCAGTACAATCGCTTCGTCAAGCGACAGCTTGCGGCGCGACAGAGGATGCAGTCGGCGGGTTTCGGAGTAGCGCTTAACTAGTACGGCATCATCGGCATCAATGAAAATCAGCGTACTGCTGATGGCTTGATTGTTTTTGAGGCGCTGATAGAAGCCTTCTAAAGACTCCATACTATCCGGCATATTGCGAATATCTATCGATACGGCAAGTCTTGGATAGCGTGCGGGGGCTACAGCCGTCAGCTGCTCAAGGAACATTGCCGGCAGATTATCAATGCAGTAATAGCCCAAATCTTCAAGCACGCGCAACGCTACGGTCTTGCCCGAGCCCGAGCGTCCGGAGATGATCACTAATTTACAGGTATCTTCAGTCATGATGACCCCTTTACAGCTAGTGTATGCATCTTAGGGCAAGGCTGCAGCTTCAGCAAGCGCTGTATCCTCAGTCAGCGGACTGTGCACGTTGCTTCCGGTTTCCGGGGTCGTGGCGTTATGGTCTGCGCTTTCATCTTCAGGTGTCAGCAGCTCAGGCCGCAGTTTTTTAACCAAGAGATGGTCGATTTTATGCAGCAGCAGTGCAATCTTGCCCTCATCATGATGTGAGCGGCGCAGGCTGGCAGTCAAATCCGTACTCTGCAGAATTTCACTGAGGGTCTCTAAAATATCTTCACAGAAATCTAAATTGCTGTGTGGTGAGAAGAAGAAGGCAAAAGCGATGTCAACGGCAGCTAGATCGCTGTCTAAGGCTTGAAATTCGACTTTTTCATCAAGCATGCAGACAATAAGCAACGACGGCATTGCTCCGTCAGTCAGCGCATGCGGCAACGCAATGCCGTCAGTAACAAAGGTTGAGCCGGAGGCTTCACGGGCGTACAACGCCTGATTAATTGCCGCAGGGGGGAGCTTTAGCAGAAAGCCTGCGCTTTCACTTAATTCTTCAAACAGACGTTTTTTACTGAAGCATACCAGCGGCGCTAGGATTAGGGTCGGTGGCAGAATAGTGAAATCTTGGTGCATAGGTGATTAGTTACCGCAGGGCTTGACGCAAAAAACCCTGCTTAGCGCAGGGTTTCGTTGAAGCAAGTTGGAAATAGGTCAGTTACTCTTGCTTCATCTTTTCCTTATGCTTGACGATTTGACGATCCACTTTATCAATCAGGGCGTCAATCGCCGAATACATATCTTCGCTTTGGGCCTCGGCATGCAGACTGTTACCTTTGACATCAATATCTGCTTTGGCAATGTGAACCAATTTATCCACCGTTAAGGTTACGGAAATCGCATTGATCAGGTCAGCCTTGCGATCAAGCTTTTTGAATTTATCATTGACGAAATCATTTAAAGCGTCAGTGATTTTGATGCCGATACCTTGAATAGTCAATTGCATAGTAACATCCTTAATCCAACGTCTATGTTGGATAAATTAGGTTCATTTTTAGACCACGCCTTCATAATAGTGCATTTACCGCTGAAGATGGAGGATCTGCGTCATGTTTGCAGCAAAATCACGCGATAATTTTTGTCAATGCTCTTGTGTCGTGCTTAGTCTCTGCGCTAACGGCATGTTTAGAATGGCCAGTCCGGAGCATCTTCACTGTTAGGCTCCCTCATAAAATACCCCAAAACGTCCATTTATTTGACCACATTTTAGGCGTTTTTTTGCTGAAAGCGGTAGAATCCTTGTCAGTGTAAACACCCCGCTATGCGGCCGAATAATTGTCGCGCGGTGCCCAAATCTGTGTCGGTAGACATGCTATGGCAGGTTAAGTACATTTTTTGCCAAGATTTGATGCGTAAACATAACAAGGAACGTTGCGCCGCAATTATCAACCTTTGTTTAATAAATCTGCATATTTTCGCCTTAATAGCTTATTTTGTAATTTGGAAGTTTGCTATACCCATTTTGTTATAATCGATTAAAGAAAATATTTTGACGGGATGGACATATGAGTGACTTGGTAGCGGAGGAGCATTCTTCGCAGCGGCAAGTTAATAACCGCTTAAATGACGTGTTTTTCAAGGCGCTGGTTAGCAATAAAGAGATCACAATTTCTCTGCTCAATGCTATTTTTGAGAATTACCCGCTAGGGAATCAGATTAAGGTAGCCTCATTTGAGTATTGCGATCGCGAAATCGTCTCTCGTAGTCTTGATGGAAAGGCGTGCCGCTTAGATCTGATTGTTCAAACCGATCAGGGCGTTTTCATTAATGTTGAGGTTCAGTTGCTGCCCAACGAAATGGTAAA
>CALXOV010000003.1 GCA_944390105.1 uncultured Succinivibrionaceae bacterium | reverse complement strand
ACGCAAGCCAATGCCGGGTAGGAGCATAGACCCAGGTTTGATGAACAGATGGAGAACATAACGTAATGGTAAGCCTAGAGGCAATACTCGACAGCATCAAACCTAATGGCCGCGTTCAAGCAGGTGATCGCCAATAAAGATGCTCCCGGCGTAGACGGCATGAGGACAGATGAACTCAAAGAGTACATCAGAGCACACCCAAAGCAGCTTAGCTAGGCCATTGCGGACGGTAATAGACAGACTGGTACAGCAGGCCATTGCGCAGATGCTGATGGAGGAGTTAGAACCGAAATTCTTACCGAATAGCTACGCCTATCGCCCCAGACGCAGCGCAGATGACGCGATTCTTGAGGTTAAGGAGAACGCGGACAAAGGCTTTGAATGGGTCGTGGCGCTGGACCTGTCAAAGTTCTTAGATGCAGTCAATCACGGCAAGATGATGCAGGTGTTGTCCGACACGATTAAGGACGGTAGAGTGATATTGCTGATACATCGCTTCTTCCGGGCGAAAATCTATGAGGACGGCAAATACACCAAGCCGACATGCGGAATGCCGCAGGGCAGACCGCTGTTGCCGGTATGTGCAAACAATCTGCTGTAACGAGCTGGACAAGGAGCTGACGCGCAGGGGGCATAAGTTTATCCGCTTGCTGACGATATTCTGATTATGTGCAGGAGCCAACTATATAATGGGTGGACAATTTACTTCTGGTACGAACTGCGCGATAGCCTTAAAGGTAAACTACGATGGGTAGATAAGACGGAGCGCGAGACAACTGTACTGGAAAATCTGGAAAAAAACAAAACCAAGGAAGCGGCGCTACTTAAGCTGGGCATGAAACCGTACTATGCCCAAGCATACGCCAACACATCAAAGTCGTACTGGCGTATAGCAGGGGAATGGGGGGGGGGAGCTGCACACTCAAGAACAAAGTGCTCGTAAACCTTAATTGGATATGGCTGGGCAGTGTTAAAATCGTTGCCTAGAAATAGTTGAGAAACCGTCCGGTGCCGAACGGCACGCCGGTAAATTGCGGTGTGGGAGGAGCGAGCCCAAGAACTCCCCTCTACCTTATTATATGTTACCTGCAGGGAGCCGTCTTCAGTGGTGGATAGACATTAGGCTAGCACGAGGACGGCGCTGCTTCCTGGTTGTAGCGTAAGCTGATTTTCGTTGATAAATACTTGTCCTGACGTAAGGCGCAACGTTCCTCGGCGCGTTAGCGTAAGTGTGGCACACCCTTCGTCAAAATTCGCGGCTACTACTACACTTTGCATGGCAAGTTTTCGGGTATAGGCAATTACATTTGCGTATGGTGTATTTAATTCTGTGCAGGATCCATAGGTCAACACTGTTTGCAGCGCAGGATCTTTTTTTAAACTCACTAATTTTTGATAGTGCCGTAGCACTGAATCAGCGTCAGCAAGCTGGGCTTTAACATTAACCTGCTGATAATCCTGTTGCAACCGCATCCACGGGGTACCGGAAGTAAATCCTGCGTGAGGCCCTTCGTTCCATGGCATTGGGGTACGTGCATGATCGCGTGCATGGGCATTGAGCACGTCCAGTGCTTCGCTGACGCTTAAGCCTTGCCTCAGACAGCGGCGATACTCTTCTTTGCTCTGGAGATCTTGAAATTCCTCAATGGAATTAAAGCGCGTATTCAGCATGCCAAGCTCCTGTCCCTGATAAATAAAAGGAATGCCGCGCAGTAGCATGCTGATAGTGCCTAATGCTTTAGCTCCTAGTGAATTGTGCCACATTGGTGGTAGATAACAGGATACGCCTCGCGGCTCATCATGATTTTCGATAACTGGCGCTAAGAAACCGTAGTCGGCAGCAGCACGTTGAGATTTAAAGATCTCTTCGCGCAGTTGTGCAACGCTCAGTTTTTCATATGCATAGTAGGCACAATGCCCGCAGACGTGTTCGTGCGGTCCAAAATCAAAGATAGTAGAGAAGTTGCCATTATCGCCGATAAATTTACCTAAATTCTCGGCTTGAAGATTGAAAACCTCACCTACCGTAAAGGCTTGGCGCGGACGGAAAATCTGTTCTTGCATTTCGTTAAGGAAGCGATTGGTTGCTTCATTGCACTGCAGATTCATTGCACTGCAGGCGCACATGCCGTCTCCTAAAGCATCTTGAGGAAAATCAGGGAAGGTGGGGTCTTTGCCGATGGACATGATGGCATCAACGCGAAAGCCGGCAACGCCTTTGTCCAACCACCAATTGATCATTTGATAGATTCTGCGGCGGAGTTTTTCGTTAAACCAATTAAGATCTGGTTGTTCTTTAGCAAAAAAGTGACAATAGTACAGATTGTTATGTCCAGGAACCTTATCCCAGACGCAGCCTCCGAAATTGGCGCGTAAATTATTCGGCGCATGGCCGTTTACGCTTTCACGAAAGTAGAAATAGGAGGCTTCTTCGCAATTTGGATCGGTACATGCCTGTTTAAACCAGTCATGCTGATCTGAGCAATGATTAACAACTAAATCCATGATGATAGCGATGCCTAGGGTTTTAGCCTTGGCAAGAAGTTCATCGAAATCGTCCATTGTGCCAAAGAGCGGATCGATGGCTTGATAGTCTGCGATGTCATATCCGTTATCAATAAAGGGAGACTTATAAATAGGGGATAGCCATAATATTTCGATACCCAGAGCATGCAGATACGGCAGTTTTTCGATAATACCACGCAAGTCTCCTACACCGTCACCATTCTGTCATTAAAGGATTTCGGATAGATTTGATATGCGGTTTTGCCGTGCCACCACTGCTGCTGCATAAAAGCCTCGCTGTATGAACTACTTTCGCACTAAGGTGCGAGGTTACGTAAAGATCAGCCTACTTTTCGTAAACGTTTGTTATCGGACGCATACGGTCATGTCCATCATGCTACCATCAGTTAGTAGCAAACAGCTCTGTTCTGAATGCTTGTGGGCTTGATACATGGAAAAATAGCCTGACTGCCACTTACATCTCATCGCTCACGCAAGGTAAATTTAGCGGCATTAGTTAAAACAAATATGTTCTTTATTGTAGGTGTTTTTACGGCACAGGAAAAGGTTATGATTTTGTTTGTTGAATTAAATTAATATAAAACAATATGTTATAAAATTAATCAAATTTTTGTTTGACAGCTCTTTGCGATTTTGGTTTAATAGCGCCCGTTGATGAGGCCAGATAGCTCAGTCGGTAGAGCAGGGGATTGAAAATCCCCGTGTCGGCGGTTCGATTCCGTCTCTGGCCACCATTTCTCTTAAATTCACTTCCCGCGTTTTACCTTGAATCCTGAATTTTGCACTCTAGGTCCGTATCTGTCTTAACCCATCCACCCCAAACTGCTAATCAACTATTTTTTCAAAAATTTTTTTCATCCTGAACTTTTCAATCTAGGTTCTACTAAAGTTTCCTCATAATTTAATTTTTTTTCGCTAAATAAGCCTTTACTGGTTCTTTTTATTGAGTTATACTAGGTCTTATACTATAAGACCTAGTATGGATGTTATGATATGTCTGAACTTTCACCTGCGCGTCTGCCGCCACTCTCGTTTACAAAAAAGAACGGACGCTGCTATGCC
>CALXOV010000002.1 GCA_944390105.1 uncultured Succinivibrionaceae bacterium | reverse complement strand
TGCATGATGAAGCCTCCAGAATCCCTTATATTGAGGCTAAAGCTGAAAAACGCGGTATTGAAATCGGTGAGAAGCGCGGTATAGAAATCGGCGAAAAGCGCGGCGAAAAACGCGGTATAGAAATCGGCGAAAAGCGTGGCGAAAAACGCGGCGAAAAACGCGGTATAGAAATCGGTGAAAAGCGCGGCGAAAAGAATGGCAGAATGATGGAAAAGCTAAGCATTGCTAAAAAGATGCTCGGACTAGGTAAAACCTTAACTGAGATCAAACAGCTAATAGATCTTACGGATAGGGAATTAAATGCCCTTTTAAAGGATTAAGTGACGGCTCATAAAGTGGAAGCAAAATTCTGTGCCGATGATGAAAATTGGTTTGCCAATTTACGCCGCGAAAAGTATCTGCATGATGAAGCCTCCAGAATCCCTTATATTGAGGCTAAAGCTGAAAAACGCGGTATTGAAATCGGTGAAAAGCGCGGTATTGAAATCGGTGAAAAGCGCGGTATTGAAATCGGTGAAAAGCGCGGTATTGAAATCGGCGAAAAGCGCGGCGAAAAGAATGGCAGAATGATGGAAAAGCTAAGCATTGCTAAAAAAATGCTCGAACTTGGTAAAACCTTAACCGAGATCAAACAGCTAACAGATCTCACGGATGGGGATTTAAACGCCATTTTAAATGATTAAATGACGACTGCCGTGTCCAAGCTACTCCGGCCGCGACTTCAATTAGCGGCAGGAATAGCATAACGGCACGTTTTAAAGTCAATTAGCTAACCTTACCTGCTTGCTCCATATTATGGCGGGAAGTGTGAGTTTCGTCACTCAGATGAATCCTCCATATGCGCCATCCTTGCTGCAGCCTGCTGCTGTAGTGCAGTCACGGCAGGTTCTAACTTAACGCCGCTAGCGCATGCGACGGGTAAGCGGGCTTGGTGCGCGCATAAAAATCGCGGGCAAAGTCGATTAAATCGCCATTTTCAATATGGGCGCGAATCTCCTGCATTAAATGCTCATAGTAGTGCAGATTGTGAATAGTATTTAAATGCGCACCGAGCATTTCACCACACTTATCCAAATGATGCAGATATGCCCTGCTGAAATGGCGACAGGTATAGCAGTCGCAATTGGGGTCCAACGGTCGCGTATCCTTGGCATATTGCGCATTTCTCAGCTTAATTACCCCCTGCGAGGTGAACAGGTGGCCATTGCGCGCATTGCGCGACGGCATCACGCAGTCAAACATATCAATGCCGTTGAGCACACCCTCTAAAATATCCTCAGGCCGCCCTACCCCCATTAAATAGCGCGGTTTGTCTGCAGGCAGCATATCCGGAATGTGCTTTAACGCTTCATACATCACGTCTTTGGGCTCACCTACGGCAAGGCCGCCGATGGCATAGCCGTCAAAGCCGATAGCGGTGAGGCCATCAATGGAGCGGCTGCGCAGCTCCATATCCGTACCGCCCTGCTGAATGCCGAATAAAGCATTTTGATTGTTAAGCCGGATAAATTCATCCTTGCAGCGCTGTGCCCAGCGCAGCGACAGCTCCATAGCCTGCTGCATGCGCTCACGCTCAGCTGGCAGGGCAATGCATTCATCAAACTGCATCACGATGTCAGAGCCTAGCGCATGTTGCACCTGCATTGAGATTTCAGGCGATAAAAACAGCTTAGAACCGTTAATCGGATGGGAAAATTTAACCCCCTCTTCAGTTACCTTGCGCAGGCCGGATAAAGAGAACACCTGAAAGCCCCCGGAGTCAGTCAGGATAGGCTTATCCCAGTGCATGAAGTCATGCAGGTCGCCATGGGCTTTAATAACCTCACAGCCCGGACGCAGCCACAGATGAAAGGTATTGCCAAGAATGATGTCTGCCCCCAGCTCCGTAAGCTCCTCCGGGCGCACCCCCTTAACGGTACCTAAGGTGCCTACTGGCATAAAGGCGGGAGTACGCACTACGCCGCGCTTAAAATGCAGTTCGCCGCGCCGCGCTTTGCCGCAGGTGGTCAGCAGTTTAAATTCCATAATTACTCCTCTACACAAGGGGAAAGGGCTAATTCTAATTGCATTGTCCGCGCCCGGTGCTAAGCTCAGCGCGCATCCGCGGCGGTGCTCTGCGCAGACGGCGGCAGATCCACCGGCAAGGTGCGCTTGCTAATAAACATGCAGTCGCCGTAGGAAAAGAAGCGATAACGCTCCTGCACCGCATGGGCATAAGCCTGCATGGTGTGCTTAAAACCGGCAAAGGCGCACACTAGCATGATGAGCGTACTCTCCGGCAAATGGAAATTAGTGATGAGGCAGTCCACTACCTGATACTGATAGCCCGGGTAAATGAAAATGGAGGTATCGCCGTAAAATGGAGCGATGGGATCAGCAAGTCCCTGCGCTTTAGCGGCCTGCGCAGCGCTTTCGAGCGAGCGTACTGCAGTAGTGCCCACTGCCACCACGCGGTGGCCGGCCTTACGGCAGGCAATGACCGCATCCGCCGTTTCCTTGGGCAGCTGCACAAATTCACTGTGCATATGATGCTGCACAATGTCATCCTCGCGCACCGGCTGGAAAGTGCCGGCACCGACATGCAGCGTCACGTAAGCCATGTTGATGCCTTTGGCTTTAAGTGCAGCCAACTGCTCGGTAGAAAAATGCAGACCGGCAGTAGGCGCAGCTACCGCGCCGGGGACCTGCGCATAGACCGTCTGGTAGCGCTCTCGATCTTCCGGCTCATCGGGCCGTTCAATATAAGGCGGTAGCGGAATATGCCCGGCTTTATCTAAAAGCTGCAGCATAGAGCTGTCATCACAGGTTTTAACTAAGAACAAATCCCCTTCACGCTTGGTAACGATAAGCTGCAAGCCGTCGGCATCTTCAATCGTTAGAATACAGCCGGGCTTAGGAGCCTTGCTAGCTTTAATGTGAGTTAAGGCGGCAGATAAATTGAGCAGACGCTCAATTAACAGCTCAACCTTGCCGCCGGTATCCTTAGTACCGTACAGACGTGCCGGAATAACCTTGGTGTCATTGAAGATAAGCAGATCCCCAGGTTCCAATTGACCAGCTAAATCATAAAAGTGCTCATCTTTAAGCTCACCGCTGTTGCCGTCTAGGCACAGCATGCGGCAAGCAGTCCGCTCTTTAGATGGATAGAGCGCAATCAGTTCTTCAGGTAAAGCAAAATTAAAATCACTACGCAGCACGATAAGTCCCTCACAAAAATCGTGCGTATTGTAGCCTAAGCGGCTGCCTTTTCCGCGCAGGAAGGCGGCTTTTTTCCACGCGAGCTACGGATGATGCTGCAGGAAGGAAGAGAAAAATTAAGCCAAAGCCGCCTGCAGCATACGCTTTGGCATGAAAATCCCGCAGCGGCGGCTGCACTACATACAGCCGCCTTATCTGCGGGTGATTTTGCACTTTAGTAAGGAAAGCTACAGCAGCTCTTTAATTAAGGCTGATACTGCGGCACAGGCCTCCTTTTCATCCGGACCTTTGAAGGTGAAGTCGAGCTCATCGCCCGCCCGTAGCCCCAGGCCCATTAAGGCGAAGATGCCACCTTTGAGCGATACCGTCTGTCCTTTGGCAAAGAGCTCAGCTGAGGAGGCAAACTCCCCGGCCTTCTTTAAAATCTCGCCGGCCGGGCGGGCATGCAGCCCCTCCTTATTGACGATGATGTAATTGAATTTTTCCATGAGTGAGTCTCCTACATCACAAACAGCGACAGGATCCATGTGAAGATGAAGCCCGCAATACCGGTCACCGAGGTGATCACCGTCCAAGTCTTGATGCCGTCGCCCACGCTGATGCCTAAGTATCTGGTTAAAATCCAGAAGAAGGAGTCATTAATGTGCGAGAAGCCCAAGCCGCCGAAACCGATGGAAATGGTCAGCAGCACTCTGAACGTATCCGAGTAACCGGCAGCAGCATCCGCCAGCAGACCGCCTGCCGTTAAAATGGCCACAGTAGCAGAACCCTGCGCGGCACGCAAGGCCGCGGCGATAACAAAGCCGGCCAGCATAATCGGCATGCCAAGCGAACTTAAGGTATCAGCCAGCGCCGTACCTACACCCGACTCAGACAACACTTTACCGAAGACGCCGCCGCCGCCGGTAACTAAGATCACCACCGCAGCCGTCGGCAGCGCTGAATCCATCACATTGCCGATCTTGCCAAGCGACCAGTTGCGCTTAATGCCGAGGAAGTAGAAAGAAATGGCTAAGGCCACCATTAAAGCGGTGCCCGGGGCGCCGATGAACTGCGAGATCGGCAGGAAAGCCGAATCCTTAGGCAGCATGGTATTGCACACCGTGCCGAGCATAATCAGGCCGATTGGAATGATGACCAAGCTGACGATGAGCCACACATTCGGTGCTGCCATGCCGTCCGGCGGAATAGGCTGAGCATCCGCGGAGACTTCATCCATTAAGACTTCGCTGTCTGCGGAGGCTTTGTCGCCGACCTTGCTTAAATGACGCTTAACGACGTATTTGGCGGTAAAGAAACCGACCAAGCCCGTCGGAATGCACAGGAGCAGACCGAGCAAAGTCAGCATGCCGACATCAGCTGAAAGCAGGTTAGCGGCAGCGACTGGACCTGGGTGCGGCGGCACCACCACGTGCACCGCCAGCATACACACGGCAACCGGCAAACCGTAGACAATCGGATTTGACTTAGAGATCTTGGCAAAGCCGAGCACGATCGGGGCTAAGATGATGAAGCCCACATCAACGAAAATCGGAATGCCTAAAATAAAGCCGGCAATTGCCACCGCCGCGACAGTGCGTTTGACGCCAAGGAGTTTGGAGAAGTAATTGGCCAGTGCCTCGGCGCCGCCGGATACTTCAATCATGCGGCCTAAGATGGCGCCTAAGCCGACGATAATGGTAATTGAACCTAAGGTTGAACCCATACCGGCAATTAAGGTCGGCATGACCTGATCGATCGGGATGCCAGCAATAATGGCCGTGATCATGGAAACTAAGAGCAGAGCTACGAATGCAGAGAGCTTGAGCTTAATTACCATGAACAGCAGCAGCATGATTGCAACCACTGCAATGATCAATAATGCTGAAGTTGACATACAATTTCTACCTATAGCAATACAATCCAGAGGAGCGGCGGGGGAATACTGCCGCGCCTCTGTCTTACTGTGACAGCCGCGATCTGTTTACCCGCAGCTGCCTTCCTTCTTCACTAAGCTCAGCTCTGTGAAGCCTTGTACGGCTCAAACCAGCCTAAGCCTTCCGTGGTGTCGCCGCGCGGGTTATATTCACAGCCGATATATCCCGTATAGCCGACCTCATCGAACAACTTAAAGATGTAGCCGTAATCAATTTCGCCCTCATCCGGCTCATGACGACCCGGAGCCGAGGCAATCTGCACGTGGCCGTATTTGCCGGCAAAGTCGCGGATTAAGTGAGTTAAGTTGCCATCCACCATCTGCGCATGGAAAGTATCGAGCTGGGTGAACACATTGTCGCGGCCAATCTCCTCGCGCAGCGCCATAGTTTCATACTGGCTGTGATAGAGATAGCGCGGCTTAATGTCGGGGCACAACGCCTCCATGGTCAGATTGCGTCCATATTTGGCAAACAGATCTGCGGCCATGCGCATGTTCTTAATAAAGACCTGACGGCAGATTTCTTTTTCGGCCGGATACGGTACTACCGCCGACATCACATGCACGGTACGGCAGTCCAGCGCCTCGGCATAATCAAGCGCGCATTCAATTTCGGCCTTAAAATCCGCCTCACGGCCGGCCAGTCCCGCGTGCCCCCACTCGCCGTGCGCGGTATCGCCGGCCGTGGTATTGAAGAGCGCAATCTTTAAGTGATTTTCCTTCAAAATCTGCGCGAGCTCTTCTTTCTTGTAGTCATACGGCCACAGAAACTCGACCGCCTTAAAGCCGCATTCGGCGGCTTTCTGGAAGCGGGCTAAAAAGTCCACTTCCTTGAACATCATGGTTAAATTGGCTGCAAATTTAGGCATAGCATTCCCTCTTATCTCAATTCTGCAATTTCCGCGGGGCTTAAATAGCGCACATGCTGCTCACCTTTTAGCAGGAAATACAGCTGACACGCCGCCTCAAGCTCCTCGGCATTGTTCACCGCCTCAGTCATGGTCTTGCCGCAGGTGATCATGCCGTGGTTGGCCATTAAAAAGGCATTGTGGCCGGCGGCAACCTTAGCAATATCCTCAGCTAAGTGAATTGACCCTGGCTTGTAGTACGGAATTACCGGCACCTCACCCATGCGCATCACCACGTACGGGGTGACCGGACGCAACGCATTGTTAGGATCAAGATCGCTGCGGCAGGCATAGGCGGTACAGTAGCAGCAGTGCAGATGCACTACCGCCTGCACTTCAGGATTGTTGGCATAAATGGCCAGGTGGAATTTCACTTCCTTGGTGGCCTTTTTGCCGGAGATGAGATTGCCGTCCTTATCGACAATCGACAGCTCCTCGGCCTTAAGCATGCCCAGGCACGAGCCGGTCGGCGTCGCGACTACCGTGCCGTCAGGCAAGAGCTGCGACATATTGCCGGCTGCCCCCGAGGCATAGCCGCGCTCATAGAGCGTCTTGCCGGCGGCAATAAAGCCTGCAATTATTTCTTCTTTAGTCATACTGGAAAGTCTCGCTGCGCCTTTAAGAAAAAGTCTTCCTTACCGAAGTTGCCGGACTTTAAGGTCAGACTGATGTCATTGTTGACAGAACGCACCCACGGCACGCCCGGAGCAATGGCCGGACCGATATAGAAGCCTGCGACATTAAGCGCCTTAGTGGCAATTGACGAGGTTTCGCCGCCGGCGATGATGAAGCGCTTAAACCCAAGTTCCTTGAGCTGCGCGGATAACTCAGCAAAGAAATTTTCCACCGCGTGGCTGGATTTATCGACACCGTACTGCTTTTGAATACGTGCTAAATCGTCCGGATTGGCCGTGGCGTAGATAAGCGGAGCATTGGCATCAGCACTGTGGGTCTCACAGAAGGCGGCATATTCCTTAACTAAAGCCTTAAGATCGGTGCAAGCCATCAGCTTATCGACATCAACCAGCATAGAAGTAGCCTGTTCTTTGTAGAAAGCCACCTGCTTATTGGTCATCACAGAGCAGGAGCCGGAGAAGACCACCGCTTTCTTGCCCTGCGGATACCCAAGGCGCTGCGCACTAGCACTGTCAGATCCCGGCTCGCAGACCGCGCGAGCAAGTCCGATGGCAAGCCCCGATC
This sequence comes from uncultured Succinivibrionaceae bacterium, assembly GCA_944390105.1. Classification (GTDB taxonomy): domain Bacteria; phylum Pseudomonadota; class Gammaproteobacteria; order Enterobacterales; family Succinivibrionaceae; genus Avisuccinivibrio. The sequence continues at coordinate 12,242 of CALXOV010000002.1, read as the reverse complement.
CGCCGGTGACCAGACGCATGTCCTTTAGCGCTTCACCCTGCACAATTAAATCGCTCTCATCCACCGCATCGAGGACGGCATAGCTGTATCCTGCAGCCTTAAGCTCCTCAATTTTGGCCTTAACCGCGGCTGCCCCCTGACGCATCGTCTCTAAAGTCACCACGCCGCACTTGCCCTTGGACTGCATTTCAACCAAACGCACTAAGGAGCTATCAGTCATCGGGGTGATCGGGTGATTGCGCATGCCGGACTCTTCAAGCAGCACATCTCCGACAAAGAGATAGCCCTTGTACACAGTGCGACCGTTAACCGGCAGCGCCGGCGAAAAGATAGTGAAACTCTCGCCTAAAGTCTCCATTAAGGCATCAGCAACCGGACCGATATTGCCCTGCTTGGAGCTGTCAAAGGTTGAGCAGTACTTAAAGTAAATCTGCTTACAGTCATGCTTGAGCAGCCACTGTAGCGAGGCCTGCGTTTCGGCTACCGCATCGGCTACCGGGCAGGAACGGGATTTATGCGAAATTACTACCGCCTCGGCATCCGGGGCGGGCAGATCGGGGGTGACGCCGCACAGCTGAACTGTCTTCAGGCCGTTTAAGACCAAGAAGCTTGCAATATCGGTGGCGCCGGTAAAATCGTCAGCAATTACGCCGATTTTCATGACCATATCGCTCTGCCCTCCGCGATTAGTGCTTGTTCACCGGCAGATCTAAACCGGCAAAAATCTTAATCACCGCACTGTCGTCATAACGGCCGAAACCGGCATTCGAGGCATTAGTAAACATCTGATAGGCAGTGGAAGCCAGCGGAATCGGGAAGTGCAGCGCTTTTGCGGTATCGGTAACTAAGCCTAAGTCCTTGACGAAAATATCCACAGCTGAAAGCGGAGTGTAGTCGCCGGCCAGCACATGGGCCATGCGGTTTTCAAACATCCACGAATTGCCGGCAGCATGGGTTACGACGTCGTACATGATGTCAAGCGGAATACCGGCTTTCTTAGCCATCGCCATAGCTTCAGCAGCAACGGCAATGTGCACGCCGGCAAGGAGCTGATGAACAATCTTCACTGAGGAGCCTAAACCAAACTCCGTGCCGATGTTGTAAACCTTGGCAGCCACTGCATCGAGCACCGGCTTTAAGGCCTCAAAGGTCTCAGGGGCACCGGAGGCCATCACGGTCATTTCACCGGCATTAGCCTTAATGCCGCCGCCGGAGACCGGAGCGTCAAGCATCGGCAGACCATAGGATGCAAGCTTAGCTGCAATGTCCTTGGCATCGGCAGCCGCCATAGTCGAGGACACCATCACCGGAGTGCCTTTCTTTAAGCACGAGGCTAAGCAGTTCTGCGGATCATCGCCAAACAGCACCGTCTTCACTTGCTGGGCGTTAACCACTAAAACCACCACAGCATCAAGCTCAGCGGCAAATTCGCGCGCATCCTTGGACACCTTAACCGCACCGGCATCCTTTAAAGTCTGCAGCGCTTTGTCGCTGATGTCGCCGCCGTAAGTATTGAGACCGGCCTTAATGCAGGACTTCGCAGCGCCCATGCCCATAGTGCCTAAACCGATAACGCATACATTCTTGACTGCCATAAGAAACTCCTTTCGTGAGCAAAGAATTGTTAAAGATTGTGAAAAATATAGTCTCCATTGATGTGAATTAATGTGAATCAGATCATATATTCACACTTTGCTAAAAAAATAGTTAACGATCAGCCGTTACAGATCTGATGACTTATAAGCGCACCCTACCAGAAAGAGCCATGCTGCCCAGCAGCGACGCCCGCGCGGGCTGAAGGAAGTATGGTTTATGTGAAATTTTGTGAAAAAAATACAGGGTGTCTTGCTGAAGCGCCAGCGAATGCGCTAAAGTAGTGTGAACACAGTGTGAGATGCTGGATTTTGCTGAAAGAGAGAACTGACGCCATGACAGCGAAAAATCACCCGCATGAAGCCGCGCTAATCCCGGCCGAGCGGCGCCAGCAGATCTTAAATCTGCTCACGCAGCGCGAGATCATTACGATAAATGAGCTTACCACTGCACTTAAAGTGTCGCACATGACCATACGGCGCGATCTGCAGAAAATGGAAGAGGACGGCCTGCTCACCCAAGTCACCGGCGGCGCGCAGCTGTCCAAGCGCATTTTGAGCGAGCCGTCGCATCTGCAGAAAGAGACCTTAAATGCCGCGCAGAAAGATGCGATTGGACGCGCCGCCGCGGCCATGATCCCGCCGCATGCCTGCATTTACTTAGATGCCGGCACCACCTCGCTGGCGCTGTGCCGGCATTTGGGCGATCGGGATGATCTCACTATTGTGAGCAATGATTTTGAGGTAATTAATTATTTAATTAAGCACAGCAGCAGCACCTTAATTCACACCGGAGGCCAGGTACAAAAGCAAAATCGCTCCGGCATCGGTACGCTGGCGGCCCAGACCATTCTCTCGCTATCCATTGACATCGGCTTTATCTCCGCCTCCTCCTGGGAGTTGCGCGGCATCACCACCCCCGACAGCGGCAAAGTGCCGGTCAAGCAGGCGGTAGTTAAAGCCAGCCGCCAGCGCATCCTTATCTGCGACTCCTCAAAATACGCGCAGACTGCCACCTACTTGGCAGTACCGCTTAACGAGCTTAACGGCATCATTACTGACCGCGCACTGTCAGATCATGCGCAGAAAATGATTGCGCGCATGGACTTAAAGCTGCACTTGGTTTAATACAGGAGCGTGTACAGGCGGCGGCGATACTTGCCCTGCAGCGGGTCGCCGGCCATGGTGCTTAGAATATCCAAAAAGGTCTTTTTGACCGCGTCTTTGGACAGATCCTGCTTTAAGAGATTGAACAGCAGATCTAAAGCTTCAGCTTTCTTGCCGGCCTCAACTAAAGCCGCAGAATATTTAAGTGCCAGCTCATCCGTCGGCTGGGCGGCATATTCATCCGCCAACTGATGGAGCTGCGGGCTGTCTTGCGCCTTTTTAGCCAAATCCAAGGCCGACAGCAACTCCTGATACTCTGAGCTTTCGCGTTCCTCACGCCCTGCCCCGGCTAAAATTTCCTCAGCACGGCTTAAATTCTTAGCATTAATCAGTAAACGGGCATAAATATGCTTGGCCTGCAGTGAATTTTCATCAGATGCATATGCCTCAGCGGCTTTGGACAGAGCCTGCGCCATATCTCCTGCCGCCTCAGCCTGCAGAGCGTCGCGCAGCAACAGCTCACTTTGCGAGGGCAGATACTTATTCATCACCTCAGTAAGCTTCTGCTTTATTTCTTCGCCCTGCAGCATATCAACCGGCTGGCCGTTTTGAAAAATCACTAAAGCCGGCACATTCTGCAGACCTAATTGCATCGCCACCGCCTGTCCGACCTGCTCCTGCACATTAGCCATGACGAGAGACAGATAGGCATTATCATCGCGGATGGACGTCTGCAGCGTCTGGGTTATTTCTGCGCACTGCGGTGCATCAACATAAAAATACAAAAAGACGGCCTTGTGCATTGAGCCGTCGATAATCGCCTCGCGAACATTCTGCTCAGTAAGCTGCATGGTGGTTTTCCTTGTGCAAAAACTGTGATTAAGCCGGTCCGATGTGGACTACAGCTTTTCATAACTGTCTTTTACATGGGGATGAGCGCGCAGATTTTAAAGGCAGCCGCAAGCGCCGCAATTTTTACAAACGACATAGCTGCGCGCTTTACCCTCAACTTAACCTGTTACCGGCTGCCGCCTGAACATAGCAGCAGCCTGAGTACGTTTTAGACGCTGTGGCAGCGGCGGCAACTTAATCTTGAAAGCGATTGAGCTCGCGCATCGCCGAGATTAAGTCCGCAAGATTGGCCCGCGCCGCGCTGCTGCCGGAGGCGCGCTCCACCAGCACCCGCCCGTCATTTAGATAAATGGTAGTCTGGCTACGGCCAATCAGCGTAATGTCGGTCAAATCCGACACGATAAAGTCTCTATCTGGCAGATTGGTCAGATCATATCCGATAGCATAAGTGCTCGGTGCCGATACTATGCCTAAAGCCTGTGCGCCCAAGGTTGGTGCAATATCATATAAAGAAGATAATGCACTGACGTTCTGCGCGCCGCTGCCGGGCACCTGCAGCAGCAGCGGTACGCGCTGCGCACTGCGGTTATAGCGCAGGTTAGCCGCCGCGACATCACTGCTGCGTCCCTTAAGGGCGGTGAGCAAAATCACGCTGTCTTCCCGTCTACCACTGTCATTTAACGCCTGCAGCAATGCACCGACGGCGGCATCAGTACGCCGCAGCGCTGCTTTAAACTGCGCGGAGGTTTTAGTCGCTAGCAGATCATTGAGCAGCAGGGTTAAGCTGAAATGCTCCCCCGGCGTCAGAGCGGTCAGCAGTTGTTGCGCCTGCGCGCACACCGCAGCATTATCGGCAAACTCCTGCACATGCACGGAGTTTAATCCCAGGCTGGCGCTATGATCGCGCGGCAGCTGCAGCGCCGTACTGCGGCTTTGCAGCACCCGGATGAGATAGGCCTGACGGAACATTTCAGTCAGCACCGGCGGCAGCAGACGATTGTCCTGCAGCGCCGCGCGATACAGCCGCGGCAGACCGTAGCTTACGGCAAACAGATTATCTTCAATCCCCTCATAGGGTAAGAAGTTGTTTTCAAAGGACATGGCTTGTCCTTTGAGCGTATACAGCTGCGGAGTATCGGCCGCGTTGATATCCGCCTGCGACAGTCCGTTAACGAAAATAGTGATGGTATTGCGGAAAATCGGCGCCTGTGCCTGCTCAAGCGGGGCAAGCGGATAATTCAGCGTTTTAACGGCCGCCGCATGCTCACGGCTGTCTTCATCAATCCATCCATGGCTTTCGAGGAAGGTCTTAGCCGTCATCGGATAATGGGCCGGGAAGGCGGCACGCAGCGCCGTGACCTGCTGATAGTTGACCGCATCGGCCCAAATATGAATGCAGTGCGAACTGACGAAGCAGGCCGTCAGCAGCGCAATCAGCGCACGAATGAAGATGAGCTTGTGCGCTTTACTAGAATAAACGTAGGCAGTGGCAATTTTGGCAAAGCACAGCTCAAAGACAAGCACTAAGGGCAGTGCGATATACAGGAAATTATAGTTAAGCCCGGTATTGAAATCGAGCTGCGTAAAGATAAGCCGCAGCACGCCGAAGCTTAAATGCACTTTAACATACAGATAGAGCTTAACGTCAATGAGCAAAACGGCAAATAGCAGCAGCGCCAGCACTACCGCAATAATGCGGTAAGCACGGAAATTGCCGATGAAGGTCAGCGGGAAAAACAGCACCAGATAGAGCACGCAGCAGATAAAGCTCATGTGCCCAAATAAAGTCAAAAGCAGATAAGCAAAGGACAGAAAGCCCCCAGTCTGCGGTGCGGCATAAACATACGCTGAACCGACGAAAATGGTCAGCAGAATATTAAGCAGCAGAAAATGATGTCCCCACGTCAAGGAGCGGGCGGCCTGTTCCTTATAGGTATAGCTGCGTGAAAAGTTAAACTTATCGCTCATATTCCGCCTTTTTAAGTGCTAAATGCTCACAAATTACTCTATTTTACGGCTAAACCGCTGGCCGATGCCATGGCAGCGGCGGATTTTGTTATGCATCGTCTTTAGAACTGCGCTTATCATCAAGCGCCAGCGCTGGAGCTGACGGATAAGCCGCCGAGGGCCAACGCACAATTAAGGTCTTAATAAAGGTGGCCAGCGGAATGGCAAAAAACACCCCCCAAAAGCCCCACAGTCCGCCAAAAATCAAGATGGCTGCCAAGATAGAGAAGGCATCAAGATTCATCGCTTTAGAAAAGAGCATGGGCGTGAGCACATTGCTGTCCAACAACTGAATAATAAGATAGATAAGCAAGAGCCAAAATAAAGTTAAGGTAAAGCCGAACTGAAAGACAGCCACAAAAATCACCGGCAAGGCAATAATCACCGCTCCCACATATGGGATCACCACCGACAGACCGACCCCGACGCCTAACAGCACTGCATAATTTAAAGAAAACAGTCTGAAGGCCAATGTGTTGACGCAGGTAATAATGATAATGTGCAGCACCTTGCCGCGGATGTAGCCGGCAATCTGCCGCGAAATGGCGGGCCAGAACTCTTTAATCAAGACCTGATTATTCGGCAGAATATAGGTTAAAAAGCGCTGTTGCAGCTGCTCTTTATTGCGCAGCATCAAAAAGGTGAAAATTGGCACGATGATGAAATACATCAGGTAGGTAAACACATTTACCACCGACGGCATCAGCTGCGTGCGCATTAAGTTGGCTGTATAGCTGATAAACTGCGTGCGCAGCGCCGCTGCCGCCGCATGCAGATCTTCCCGCGACAGCATACTTGGCAGCGGATCGGGCAGATTTTCAATTAAGGAATACAGCCAAGCGGCCAAATAAGCATCCACATCCCGCCCGCTTAAAGTCAGCTCGCTGGCCGCCGCGTCCTGCGACAGCGCCAGCATCGCATTGTAAAACTGTGCACCCTGACGAATAAGCTGCGGCACCAGCAGAATCAAGGCCAGTACCGCCAAGCTGATGAAAAGCACCATCACCACCGCCGCTGCGGTCGTACGCTTTAACTTAAAGCGGCGAATTAATGCGCACACCGCCCAATCTAGGATATACGCAAGGCACAGCGCCACGACTAAAGGGCCCACCAGCCACATGAAGAAATACACTAAGATAAAGCCTACGACCAGCACCAGCGCAAACTCTACGGTGCCAGGCTGTGAGAAATGATTGTGATACCAGTTTTTAAATAAGCGAAACATTAAACTAATGTTATCCTGTAGCTGCAGTCCAAGCGGTGCACATTTACCGCCATCAGGCTGCGTATTGTAAAACAAGCGGCGATGAACTACCCCATACTCACTCATGAGGAATTACGCGGCTTTCAGTTAAATAAAATTAGGCTGTAAGGTAAACTGCCTATCATCAAGCACGCTGTGCACTGCGTATTATTTTATATGATTGCTCGCAGAAAACCTGCAAGCTTCAGCTTGCTGAAGGCAGCATAGTTACAGCTGCCGCCATCCCACTTGGCTTTAGCTTGTAGGAGCGTCACAATTTTCATTAAGCAAGTGCCTTCCCTGCAGCTTTTGTCAGCAGCTGCGCACCTTAATCTGCTGTGCACCTCAGTAAGCAAGTTTAGCTAAAAAAGCGCATCTAAGGCCACTTTCCAAGGATTTGCTCAAGCTTACGGCTGACAGCGCAACAGCTTCCTTGATATGATGACACCATCGCAAACAGCGGCTGCGGCCGCATCCTAGCTGAGGGATCTTTGTGCGCTCTGTTAAATATTTTCTGCACAGCTTCGCTTTAACGGCTCTGCTTACCTTGCCGCTTGGCAGCTTGGGGCCTGCGGCACAGGCAGCTGACCATTCGGCGCTGCCGGATTTAGGCACGGCCGGCGTGCTGGGGCTTACGGTACAAAAAGAGCAGATCTTAGGCGACTATTTCATGCGAACTGCTCGCGGCATGATGCCCATAGTGAACGATCCGGTCCTTAATGAATACTTAAACTCTGTCGGCAGCCGCCTGTTGCTACATGCCGATCATGTCTACTTTCCGTTTGAATTCTTCTTAGTCAACGATACCACCCTCAATGCTTCAGCCTTTCTCGGCGGCAAAGTCAGAGTTAATACCGGACTTTTCATCTATTCCGCTACCGAAGATGAATTTGCCTCAGTACTAGCGCATGAAATATCCCACGTCACGCAGCGTCATATTGCGCGCTTTTTAGAGTCACAGGTGCAGGTGACCCGACTGTCACTGGCCTCCATCATCGGCGCAGTGGCCATGGCGATCATTAATCCCAGCCTCGGCGCGGCAGCGGCCAGCACCGCCATCGGAGCGCAGGCGCAAAGCCGCATTAACTTCACGCGCGAAAATGAATACGAAGCCGATCGCATCGGCCTAAATCTGCTGTATCAAAGCGGCTTTAATCCAGCCGGCATGACTGACATGTTCCGCCATCTGCTGGCCCTGCAGGGCAATATCAATCCGGCCTTTACCCTGCTCATTGATCATCCGCTCTCTGAAGTGCGCATTGCCGAGGCGCAAAACCGCGTGCAGCAGCTGCCGCAGCGTAAGGACTCGGATAATATTGATTTTTATCTTGCCAAAGCGCGCGTAGAAGTGCGCTACGTGCGCCATAACGATATGCAGGCGTTGCTTGAATCTATCTTAAGCGATACGCGCAGCGATGCGCGCTACCGCAATTATGCCGCCGCGCTGTGCGCATATGAGCTAAAAGATTACGCGGCAGCTGAGCAGTATTTAGCCGCCCTGCCGGCGCGCAATCTCTTTGTGCTCGATCTCAAAGCCGATCTGGCGCTGGCGCAAAAACAATACGCGCAGGCTATCAGCCTCATGCAGGCTGCGCTGCAGCGGCGTCCAGGCAACAGCGTGCTGACGCTCAATCTGGCCAATGCTTACTTAAGCGCCGGGAACTATCAAGATTGCATTGAGCTTATCAATGATTACCTTGACCGCCATCGGCAGGACGTCAATGCGCTTGACATGCTGTCGCAGGCCTACGGCAAGCAGCACAATCAATGTGCGCTGCTGCAGACGCGCGGCGAGCTATTTGCCCTATACGCCAATTACGGCAAATCCATCTATATGTTCAATCAAGCCTTAAATGCCTGTCCGCAGCGCCTGACACAGGAGCGCATTAAAGCCCGCGTGGTGGAACTGGCCAATCAGCGCGCCTTTGACGAGCAGCTGTCCAAAGGCTTATAACGAAAAACGCGGTCACGGACGCCTGAGTGACGATGTGCAAAGCGCAGCATATCCCTCTGCAAAAAACGCCGAAGCATCCCCATGTATAAAGCGAAACTGCCAAGCAGCGCCCTGCAGGCATGCAATTACAAGTTTTTACCTACGCAGCGCGCCTTACGGCGCATCAGCGTAGCGCTGCTTTTGGCATAATGTGAAGGGACGTGAAGGAAAAATTTAAGGAGCTAAACCATGCAGCTTGAACATCGCAAAATTGTCTTAGGGATCTGCGGCGGGATTGCCGCGTATAAATGCCCGGAGCTGTGCCGCCTGTTGCAAAAGCAAGGGGCGGATGTCTATACCGTAGTTACGGCAAGCGGCGCCAAATTGGTCAGCACCGCGACCTTACAGGCCTTAAGCGGACATCCGGTAGGCAGTGAGATCTTCACCGCGGCAGATAACATCGGGCACATTGAACTGTGTGCCGACGCTGACTGCATGGTAATTGCCCCGGCGACAGCCAATACCATTGCCAAGCTGGCGCATGGCCTTGCAGATAATATGCTCACTGCCGCCGCCTTAGCCGCTCCCTGCCCGCTTATCATTGCGCCGGCGATGAACAGCCGCATGTACCGCCATCCGGCCACGCAGGCTAATCTTGAGATCTTAAAGCAGCGCGGCGTCTTCATCATTCCGCCGGCCGATGGCCCCTTAGCCTGCGGCGAGAGCGGCATCGGCCGCATGCGCGAGCCGGCGGAAATTGCCGCCTACATCTGTGCGCTACTCAATCGCCATGGTCTGCCTTTTGCCGAAAATACCCTGCTGCCCAAGCCCGATGCCCCGCGCGAACTTACGGCGCAGAAGCTGTTGCCCACAGCCAGCGGGGCAGGCTTACGCGTGCTGATCACCGCAGGACCTACCGAAGAGCCGATTGACCCGGTACGCGTCATTACCAATAAGAGCTCAGGCAAGATGGGCTTTGCGTTAGCGCAAGCAGCGCGCGAGCGTGGGGCCGAGGTAACCTTGATTGCAGGACCGGTGCATCTGCCTACGCCGGCGCAGGTCAATCGCATCAATGTCAAAACCGCACAGGACATGTATGATGCGGTCAAGGCCAAGCTTGATGATGTGGACATCGTGATAGGCTGCGCCGCAGTCTCGGATTACCGTCTCGCCTACGTCTATCCGCAAAAGCTTAAAAAAGAGACGCAGGGCGATAGTCTGACCTTAACCTTAATTAAAAATGAGGACATTATCGCGATGGTCGGACATGCCAATCCGCGTCCTTTCACCGTAGGCTTTGCCGCAGAGACCATGGCCGGGGAGGCGCAAGCCAAAGAAAAGCTTGCGCGCAAGAACTTAGATTTAATTGCGCTCAATGACGTATCGCGCAGCGATGTCGGATTTAACAGCGATGACAATGCGCTGACCGTATTTGACCGCGACGGCAAGATTGCCGACTTGCCCAAGGCCCCTAAGGCAGTGATTGCCGCACAGCTTACCGAGCTTATCTTTAATATGGTGCAAAGTAGCCGCGGCACAGCTTCCGGTAATAAGGAATAGCTGTTGTGAAAATCGCCATCAAAATCTTAGATAAACGCCTCGGGACACGTTATCCGCTGCCGCGCTATGAAAGCGCGGCGGCGGCCGGCATGGATCTGCGCGCGCTCACTCACGGGGATGTAGTACTGAAGGCCGGCACCAGTCAGCTAATCCCCACCGGCTTTGCCATGCATATTGCCGACCCTACGGTATGCGCTGTGGTGCTGCCGCGCTCAGGACTGGGCTTTAAACATGGTATTGTGCTAGGCAATCTCACGGGACTGATTGACGCCGATTATCAGGGACAACTCTACGTACCTTTGTGGAATCGCAGCGATACTGATTTTACCCTGCATGAAGGCGAGCGTATGGCGCAGCTGGTATTTGTGCCGATTATCCGCGCGGAATTTACGCAAGTAGAAGAATTTGCTCTAAGTTCCCGCGCTACTGACGGTTTTGGATCAACCGGCCGACAATAAGCTGCGGCGGCGGTTGTAGTGGAAGCTAAAACCGCCGCCCTACGAAAAATTTATATAAAGGCTTTCACTTTCCGTATCAAGCCAAACTACCGGCAGCAGGAACTGCTTGGTTAAGTATACTCATGCCTGCTGCATCCAAACAGCAAATCCTTCTTTAACCAGCACAATTTCCGGCAGCGGCGTGTTTACATTAATCGTCATGCTCATTTCCTCATGCTTGATGTTTTACTGGCTACGCTAGTTTTAGCGTTCACGCCCCCGGTTGATTGCTCACGCTTCTTGGCTGCAGTACTGCGGCAGTACTGACCCCCTCTCTCTTCACGCTGCACCATCCGACAATCTGCCGGTCTGTCGCAGAAATAACTACCGGCAGGCCGATTAACGTCTTAGTGCGATTGAGCGCATTAATCCCATATCCTTTACGCTCAATTTGCGCCGCCGCTGCGCTGAGTAACGCTTTTATCTTTTGTTCAGAGCTGGCGTCAGCTATAAGTTTTAACTCAATAATATAAGCTATCCCGGCGTCACTTACTTCAATATCAGAGCGTCCCACATTGTTATGCACTTCCTCGCGTACGCAAAAATCAGCCTGCTTGAGAAAATTGGCTATCAGCATGCGGTACATGCTCTCACCCTCCTGCTGCCAGGATTCATACGGCACATCCCGCAGCAGCTCATTGATGCTGCGCCATGCTGCTGCAAAATCTCCGGCCGCAAAAGCATTTTTTATGCTTCTGATCACGGCGCTGAATTGCCCCGCCTCACAATGCATAGCGTAGGCCAAAAAGATCTTCATATAGCTTTTGGCAATTTCGCAATTCGGAAAACCGCAGATGAATTCACGTTCATCAGTGGCATCTTGCGGATTTACAATCTTTTTTATGCTCAGGTATCCTGCTTGTACCAGTAGCGGCAACAGTTTAATTTCGTTAAAGAAAGCCGGATCGGACAGCTCATGCATGCTGATCGCTACTCCGTTTTCCAGATTGTGCAGCATTGACAAATCTGCACGGTGAGATGCAAACAGGGCCCGCAGTGCGCTGCTGACATTGGAACTGTTCATCCAGTAACTGGCAAAAACAGGGGCGCGAGGATATTCATTCCGCGAAACCGGGGCAAAGAATTTATTGATAGACCAAGGACAATACAGCCGCGCAGAGGCATCATAGTCAAAACAAAAACCGTCATACCAAGCTTTTAATTTGCTCAGGAGTTCATCTCGGCTGCAGCCTAGCAACGTGCAGGCTCTTGCTATATAAGGCGCAAAATAATGCTCCACTTCAGCTTGGGTATAACCTAAAAGATCCGCGTACAACGGATCCATACTGTAATCAGTAAGATCCTGTCCGGTAAACAGCGAAGACTCTCTATAACGGCCGATACCGGTTACCAGCATGAATTTAATACTGTGTGAAATAGTCCGCAGCCAACTATAGAATTCCGCCAAAATGTTGCGCATGGCATTAAAGTCATGCTCATTGTTGAGACGG
>CALXOV010000001.1 GCA_944390105.1 uncultured Succinivibrionaceae bacterium | reverse complement strand
TGTAATCGTCAATGTCGATATAGCTGTAGCGCACTCCTAAGTGCGGAGTCACGTCCAAAGCCGAGAACTCGAACTTGTACTGACCGGTAATGCCGGCGCTGATGACGTCAGCATCCATTGAGGCCGAGACCTTGCCGGCAGCTGCCGTGTTGGCATCAATGTCATTGTCCACCGCGGTGTAGGTCACGTCAGCAGCTAAGCTGAAGTTACCGTAGGCATAGCCGCCGTAGATACCAGCTGACCAGTAGTCAAAGTCATTGGACACCGCCGAGCCGGCACCCTGACCATCGGCATCACCTGAGCCGATGTTGAACATCACACCAGCACGCAAGCCCTGAGCGAAGGTGTAGTCAGCACCTAAGGCCACACCGGTTAGATCAAGATCGACACCGTAGTCCACACCCTGAGCGTCGAAATCATCGGACTCATGGTTCTTGTAGACCGGAGCTAACCAGATGCCGGCACCATTGGCGTTATCGGCCATGATGAGATTACCGTTCGGGTTGCCCATACCTAAGCGGCTGTTAATTGCCTCGTAGGTGGTGGAGGAAGCAGCTAAGGCTACTTCTGCGGCACCGCCGTAGACGGCCATACGAGCGACTGTCTCAGCATCCTCACCGTGGCCTGTAGTCACCACAGTGTTCAGGAACTCATTGTTAGCCGGCTTGGCCCAGCCACCTTCAATCTGCTCCGTATATAGAGCGGCAGCTTCCGGATCACTCTGCTCTAAAGCAGTCTTAGCTTCATCGCTAATGCGATCCGTACCAAGAACCTTAACCGCCTCAACATTAGGATCTGCCGCAACTGCAGCGTAGTTGACAGTCTTGGTCGCATACTTCATCAAGTAATCATAGACCGGATCAGAAGCTCCGCCTAAGATCGAACGGGAATCCTTGCTGACAGTCAGACCAACATCCATACCTGACTGCTCACCTTCCATGATCTTGCCTTCAAAGAGACCATTCTCGGAAGTCACTTTGATGTAATCGGCATCACCGGCTACGACAACCTTAACACCATCCTGAGCAGCACCAGTTTCCTTATCATTAAAGATATTCAAGGTCTGAGCAGGATTGAAGCTGCCAATCAGCACAATTTCTCCACCCTCCGAGTAAACCGTAGCATTAGAAGTCTTATCGAAGGTGATGGCAGTACCTGCCATATTTTCGCCAAAGGCCTTATCGGTCAGGAGAATTGCAGAGTGATTGCTCAAATACAGATCAGATCCCTGCAATGCACCAGTCGCATCTTCATACTGCGAGTTAGCCACGATATCGTCGTAATCCGTAACATCAGCGGCTGAATCGATCAGAATCTTCTTCCCATCTGCGATATGGACATAACCGTTTAAGTACAGCAGTGAACCATAACGGCCCTCATCAATGCTCAGCGAGCCGGCAGTCTGATACTTAGCAATAGCCTGCTTCAAATCAGCCAGGGAAGTGCCGATACCTAAAGCGGCATTCTTACCAATGTAGAGATTACCGTCAACTTCACCTACGTCGCCTAATTCATTCGATTCTGCTGAAACCACGCCGTCAAATGCATTGATAGCTACAAGCGAGGTTGCATCGCCATAATCCGGGTCAACGTAAATAGAAGCGCCGTTTAAAGCTAAGGAACCTGTCACCTCAAAGTAGCCAGTTGAGCTTTCAAGCGGTAGCACATTACCGTTGGCATCAGTATTATCCTGATCATAGCTGTCCTCAGCGGCAACTGAAGATTGGCCTACGCGCAGTACTGCCTGTGAATTATCAGCAAACTGCACATCCTGAGCAGTAATGCTACCGCCGTTATAGACGCGCAGTAAGTCAGTCGCAGCATCATAGTTGATATTGATGGACTCTGCAGTAATCGAGCCGCCGTCAACATCCAGATCTGAGCCTTCAGCATTGAGAGTAATGGTCTTAGCTGTCAGACTGCTTGATACATCAAGATCATCGGTAGCTAAGGTACCGCCGACAGTCAATGCATCCGCTACATCAACGTACGCGACATCTACATCTTCTGCCACCACCGTGTCAGCATAAACATTAAAGTCACCCTGACCACCATCAACGCTCTGAATCTCAGTTACCGTAGCGCCGGTGCCGTCAACCGTTAACTCAGAATTGGTTCCTTCCAGAGTAATATTGGCCGCCTTACCGCCATTGACTAAAGAAACTTCAACTCCCTCCGGTACTGCAAAGTCTACCCCTGCATTCTGCGCAGCATTGCTGACAAACCAGCTGCCGTTATCAGCCGCGTTGGTAAGCTCAGTATCGCCCCAGAACTTATTGAAGCTGGTCTCGCCTTCAGCAACAGAAATCGAGCCAATAGAACCAACCACCCAAGTAGTATCGTCAGCATTGTAGACATTAGCATTCTGCAACTCTGCGGTAGTCACATCGGAAATGACATCGCGATTTTCACTGACCGCACTTGCCTCAATACGACCGCCAACCACGTCAACGTCTTCAATTGACGCCGCTCCGATATTGATAAAGCCCTTTTGCAAATGGACCGAACCATTGGAAGTATCAAGCGAAGCTGCAGTAAAGAGGTCGCTCTTTAATTCAGCAAGCTCAGCTGCGCTAAATTCCTTTGCAGACAGGCTTAAAACTAACTCACCGCCTTGGGTAGTATCCATGGCAATCTTATTAAAACCATCTGCTGTAGTAACTAAGCTGCCTGCAGTATCGGTATAACCGGTGATGATGCGCTCAGTAGCATACTCCCCGAATGTCAGGCTACCGCCGTTAATGGCGATTGAACCATCCGCTCCGCCAAAGGTAATACCATGATCGGTGATCTGATCGGCAGTATTAACATCCCCCTCAATACCGTTAATCGTGACTGAGCCAGACACCTCTAAGGCGCTTGCTACAGAGCCAGTAAAATTAAGGGTATCCATGGTGACTTCAGAATCATTTTGCGCAATAAACTTACCGCCAGCAAGTTCAATTCCGCTTAACTTAACCGTATTAATAATGCCCTGATCAGCTTCCCCAGACTTAACCGTTACGGTACCGGCATCAATGTCCAGCACAGTGCCAGAGGCATCCCAATCACCTTCAAAGGTTAAAGCGGAAGTTGTTCCAGTAGCTAAATTAATTTCCTTAGCAGCTACCTTACCTTCGGTATCACCGGCATACTTCAGATTGATGACCGCAGAGTCTGAGCTCTTACCTAACACCAGCACATCATTATTAACCGTTAGACTGTTGGCAATATTGATAGTGCCTTTCTGGAAGTAAACATTAGACACTGTAGGCTTGGCATCACCACTGGTATAGGTGCTGTTATCGCCAATCACAACATCCTGCGCATTGATCGTACCGCCAGAGAAGTTGAGCGCTTCCTGGGAGCTGCCAGTATTATCGCTTTGATTAGTAGTGTCCTTCTGAGCATTTAAAGCGATCTTATCAACATTCAGGATGCCGCTGTCAGCAATATTGATGGCCCCGGAAACAGAGGTAACATCATCAGTAAAATCACTAAACTCGACATTTAAATCGCCCTGCACAGTGATGGCGCCACTCTGAGAAGCTTCCAGCTGCAGGTTGCCTAAAGTATCAGTACTGTTACCGCCTGCGGTAGTCAAAATCGCTTGAGCATCATCCTCATTAAGAATGATCTCACCATATTTAGTAGCTGCTAGCGTAACTGAACCGGCCGCTGTTGCAGACTCAGGCTTTGCGATACCAATACCAGCAGTTAAGTCAATTACTGCGCTGCCCTTAAGGTTCGTAGCATCAGTTGTATCAATCTTGCTACCGTCAGCCTTGATGGTGACATCCTCGTTAGAGGACAAGTCAATCAGCAATTCCTGCTCGAAGGTTAAGGACGCATCCGCACCGGACACCGTTTCATAACCCGCGGTCGTAACGTTACCGACCGTAATGCTACCCGAAGCAATGGTTAACTGCGGCTCAACCGTCCAGTTGCCGTTTGACACCTGCAGAGTGTTAGCTTTAGTACCGCCTAAGATGAAATCCTTGCCGGTCACCACGCCATTTTCGGCAGTAACCACGCCGTCAGTACCAACGCTGGTGTTGCCATCTAAAATAATGCTGGAATCAACCTGCGGATTAGAAGTATTGGCAGACTCCTGCTGATACTGCACCTCAAAACTATCATGTGCCACAAAAGTGGAAACATTAATATCTTTTAATGAAGTGCTGGCATAGCTGTCAGTAGTCTTACCTAAAATAATCTGATCAGCCTCTGCCGTAAGTTTGGCTGCATTAGAGGTAGCACCTATTGCCTTAGTCACCTGTAAGGTATTGCCCTTAATGGTGTTTGCAATATCATCAACAACGATATCTGTGCCTAAACTATAAGAATCTGCTAAGGTAAAGTCATCTAAATTGACTGCGGCATCCTTGAACTCTAAGGTACCACCGGACATTTCCACATAGCCAGCTTTATCCGCGTTATCGCCAGTGGCAGCTGTAGTAAAGGCCTCTAAAGAGCTCTTAGTCAGCTGCACCGTAGCTTGCTTATTAGCCCCTTGAGCAAGCAGAATTCTGCCATTAGTAGCATCTACAGTGGCATCATTATTAACAGTTAAAGTTGCACCAGTTAAATCAACGGTACCCGCAGCTACTTTGAACACACCTTGAACATCAATGGTGCCTGAGGTGACGGTCATAGTACCGACTTCTTCGCCCTCATCCCATTGATTAGCAGTCTGGGAAACTATAGAGTCATCATCATAATGAACTAAATCAATATCCAGCTCAGCCCCTGATCCCACACTGATCTTGCCGCCATCCATCGTGACTATGTGAGATGCAATGGTACCGCCGGACTGATCTGCTACATCAATCGTACCACCGCGCAGGTTTAAGCTCTCGCCCTGAATAACCGCATGCGAAGCATCAGCTTTAGCCGAAGCTAAATAGATTTTGCCATCGGCATAAACTGTGATTTGCGAATTGTGCTTACCGTTATTGGCATCAATTGACGGTAAACCAACATTATCTTGGCTAAATTGACCTAAAGTGGCCGCCCCCGAAGCTTTTGCTGCTGCGGCACCACTAATAGTAATTGCACCCGAGACTGTTTCAGCAGGAGCAGTCCCCACAGCTGAACCTACCGTAATCGTATCAGCATTTAAAGCAGCAGCAGAACCGTTAGTTTGTCCGGCTCCTGCCTTAATATTTAAGGTACCATTCTTAACATTGAACGCTTTAACCGTTAAGCTGGCACCGTAATCATTGTCAGCAGCTTTACCTGCGATGGTTAAGCCGGCTGCCGTATTGCTACCTTTATCAATAGTGATGGTACCGTTTAAACCGCTCACCACAGTAGCGGCACTGCCACCTGAAATATAGTTATCAGTGACCGAGCCAGAGGCAATAATAATGTTAAAGGCTTCATCACTGCTTGCAGACTCAGTGATTTGGATATTAGTGTACTGACCGTCGTCAGTTGAAGATGGGTCTTCCTGAGTGCCTGAAATGGTAATCACACCATTAACACTTGTGCCGAGCTCACTTCCCCACGCAGTTTTATCTAAAAAGTCATCTGTTGCTGCAGCATTTGCCGCACCGGCAGCTAAGCCTGCAGTCAGAACCACTGCAGAAGCCAGCCCCTTGAAATAAGCTGACTTGTAAACAGCACGATAAGCATTAAGCAGCATGCTCAACGCATTCTTCGTTTGCTTCATGATAAATTTTTTCTCCCAAAACGGTTTGAAATCAAAACTCTAGGGTCACAACATCCCTTTTTATGGAGTTTTGCTGTTTGCAATGTTCGTCAAACGGCGTCCCAACTCGCCTAAGAACATTCCAATTTCCACAATCGGCCTTAAAGCCCTTTCGTAGAATTGAGGCTAAATTACTACTAAAAAAGCAAATAAGCAAGAATACTAGTTATGACTTATTTAAGGAAAAGTTAAAAAATGCAAATAGTAATCCTTAAATAGCAGCTGTTTGTTTATATTTTATGTTGACTGGAGTTAAAGCTTGGCAGGTTATTTAATTTGATATAACGCCATGCGTTATATCAAAATTTTAAATGTTTGTCAAACTATCAAAAAGATTTCCATATTTTATTAACCAAATTTGCCGCAGTACCGTCATTTAGTTAATTTTCTTTGATATCAAAAAGATAAAACAATCATGTATTTTGGAGCAAAATAATATGCTTTATTTTTCGTCATTTATCACTTTTCAGCTTTTTGCTAAAAGGCATCAAACCGCTGCAGCTGCAACAAAATTTGTCACAGCAAAACTGATGCTGCATTCATTTGGCGGATCTTGATCTTTTATCCGTATAATTTTTTCTAGCGGTAAGCCACACTGCCGCCACAGTCCTTGTCCCTACGCCGCGTCCTTTAGCTATAATCATACCTAATCTGACTTTGCCGTAAGCTAACAGCGCTACAACCTTAGAGTGGAGCTTGCATGAACTCGTCAATTCTCTTTGTGGCCCCGTTTAAATCCATGGCTCAACGCGGCCAGCGGGTGATCAACGCCCTGCATGCAGACATTCCCATTGTGGTAGGCAATGATGAGGAAGGGGCGTCTTTAGCGGCTAATTATCCGGAAGCTAAGATCTTAATATCGCGCGGCGGCACCACTAAAGAACTGATGCGCTGCTACCCGGATAAAACTGTGGTGGACATTCAGGCTTCCTTTACTGACATCTCCAAAGCAATTGAAGATCTGATTGCCCGCGGCTGCAGCAAAATTGCCGTTATTACCCATGAAAACCTCATCGGTCATGCCGCCTCGCTTTTAAGCTTCGGCCGGGAGATGGTTGAAGTGATCCCGTGCCAAAGCGCTGCTGAAATTGAGCTTGCCGTCAATAAGTGTATTGCTAAAGGTGCCGACGGGATTGCCGGCTGCGTAATTGCCGTGCGCGCCGCGCAGAGTCTGGGCGCTAAATCCTGTTTTATCGATGCTTCAGCAGAATCAATCCGTCAAGCCATTTCGCTGGCACTGAGCTTTAATGCCGGCTTTTCACAGCGCGAGCAGGCGGCCGCACAGCTGCGAACCTTAATTGATGCGCTGGAGGAAGGCATCGTCATCTTCAATCAAGATCATAAGCCCAACTACTTTAATGAAAATGCGCGGCGTATTTTTGCCGAGCTGCCGCCTGAGAGCTGGCATGAGCCCTTAGAGCACTACTTAGATGATACCCATCGTCATCCGCATGTCATCAATATCGCCGGCCGGCAGGTGGTGCTGCATACCGCTAAGCTGCCCAAAGGCAGCGGAGAGATCTTGGCAATTTTGCAGGAAGGCAGCTTCATTGAACAATCTGAAAAAGCCATGCGTGTGGCCAATTATGTCAAAGGCTTTTATGCCAAGGTAAGCTTTGCCGATCTCACCTTTGTCGATAAAGATATGCAGGCCGTGGTCGCGCTGGCGCGCAAATTTGCGTTGTCAGATTCCACCATTTTAATCTCTGGGGAAACCGGCTCAGGTAAGGAAGGTTTTGCACAGTCCATTCATCAGACCTCCAAGCGCAGCGCCATGCCCTTTGTTTCGGTCAACTGCGCCTCACTGCCGCAGGGACTGATTGCCTCGGAGTTATTTGGCTATGTTGAGGGCGCTTTTACCGGCGCTAGACGCTCGGGCAAAAAAGGTTTATTTGAGCTGGCGCAAGGCGGTACCATTTTCCTTGATGAAATCACCGAGCTGCCGCTTGAAGTGCAGTCGCAGCTGCTGCGCGTATTGCAGGAGCGTGAGGTCATGCGCGTGGGCGATGATAAAGTCATTCCGCTGGATATTCGCGTGATTTGCGCCTGCAACAAAAGTCTGCTGCAGCTGTGTCAGCGCGGCAAATTCCGCTATGACCTGTACTACCGCATTAATGTGCTCAAACTCAAGATCCCTGCGTTACGTCAGCGTCCTGCCGACATTCTGCCGCTCTTCACACGCTTTATCGCGGAAAATTTAAAGCTCTCTCCTGAGAAGATCACCATTGACCCGGCGGCGGCGGCGCTGCTTAAAGCCTATGCATGGCCGGGTAATGTGCGCGAGCTTAGCAATGTGGCGGAAGTCTGCTCTTTTGCCGGGCCGCATGTGGGTAAGCATACGGTACTACAGTGCCTGCAAAGCGACGATCCAACCTTAGATGGCAGTGCTTCTCCTTTGGGCTTAACCCTACAGCTGCCGCCGGAGGCCAGCGCTGAAGAAGTGCTACAGCTTTATCTGCAGGAGCTGGCTAAGACCCACAACAATAGTGAAATGGTCAGTATTTCCGGGCTATCGCGCACCACAATTTGGCGCAAACTTAACGCACCTGCTGCAGGTACTGAGGTAGCTAAGGCCGCTCGCATGACCAACTGCCAAGCTAGCTAGTACTGAAGCTGGGCAACAGCGTGCACTAGGTTAAAGCCTTGTGAAATACTGTGATGCAGATCACTAACTTTTGTTTCATATTTAAACATTATGAAACAAGAAACACTAGTCAACTGTTCAAATTTGAAACAAACAGCCAAAACCTGCGTTATTGTCAAGCAATGCTCTTGATGTTTTATTACCTATTTCAACCAATTAATTCTAATTAATCAACCTTGGCATATTTAGTGCTAAGAAGAAACTAGTTTAAATTACTATACAAGGAACCACCTTATGTTAAAGCAAACTCTAACTGTAATGGCTGCGGCCTTTGCCTTTGCGCTGGCCGGCTGCGGCGGCGAAAGCTCTACTACTGCCTCTAATGCATCCTCCGGCAGCAATGCCGCAACTGCTCCGGCCGCTGATCCGATTGTGCTGCGCGTGGGTTATGAGAATCACCCGGGCGAGCCGTTTGATTTAGGCTGCCAGAAGTGGCAGGAGCTGCTGGAGCAGAAGTCCGGCGGCACCATGAAGATCGAGCTGTACCCGTCTTCACAGTTAGGTTCTAAGGACGACATCATGGACATGATGGTCGCCGGCGAGCCGGTCAGTACCTTAACTGACGGCGCTTTCTATGCCGATCGCGGCGTGCCGGATATGGGCATCGTGTTCGGTCCGTTCCTGTTCGATTCGTGGGAGCAGGCCTTCAAGCTCAATGCCAGCCCGTGGTATCAGGAGCAGGCTAAGAAGCTTGAAGAAGTCGCTCACATTCATATTGTTTCCACCGACTGGCGCTATGGTGCTCGTCACACCCTCACCACCAAGCCGGTCACCAAGCTTGAAGACTTTGCTGGTCTGAAGGTGCGCGTACCGACCAACGTCATTCAGGTGAAGGGCTTTGAAGTCTTAGGCGCTACCCCGACCCCGATGGCCTTAGGCGAGGTATACACCTCCATTCAGCAGGGCACCATTGACGGTGTGGAGAACCCGCTTGCCGTGCTGTACAACGGCAAGTTCCAGGAAGTGGCCAAATATCTGCTGTTAGATGGTCACGTCTATAACGTCACCAACTTGGTAGTCGGCGTTGACTTCTGGAACTCCCTGACCCCGGAGCAGCAGAAGTGGTTAAAGGAGAGCTGCGACGAAGCGGGTGCTTATCAGAACCAGATCCAAGAGCAGGTCGAGCAGGAACTGTTAAAGAAGTTTGCTGACGAAGGCATCACCATCACTGAGCCGTCGCCTGAATTCAAGGCTCAGCTCAAGGAAGCTGCTGCTAAGTTCTACACGCTGCCTGAGTTCACCGAGACCTGGAGCCCGAATCTCTACGAGACCGTACAGGCCAATATGAAGTAATGATTTTTATCTGAGCCACTTACCGTGATCCCCCTCTAAGGTTATTACCGGCTCAGATCTTTATCAGGCCCCGTCGCCGCCTGCGGGACAATCAGGCGGCAAACCCGAAAACTATGAAAAGACTACCGGGTAAGTAAAGGTAGGAGCAACTACCTTAACTGCCCAGTGGAAGGAGTTTTGCGTGAATAAAAATAAAATTCTCTGCAATTTAGACTTGGTCTTAGCGGGCATCGCTTTTACCGTCTTAGTTGCAGTTACCTTTGGCGGTGTGATTTTCCGCTACATTCTGTCAAGCCCCATCATGTGGGCTGAGGAAGTGCAGTTATGGTGCTTCCTGTGGATCACCTTCTTGGGTGCCGGTGCGGCTTTCCGCTACGGCAGCCATGTGGCCGTGGAAATCGTGTTTGATCTGCTGCCGGCTAAAGTGCAGAAGGTTTTAACCTTAATTAACTACATCATCGTCATGGGCATTTTGATTTATCTGCTGTTCTTAGGTGCAGATCTGCTGTCCCTGATGCTCAAGATCCACAAGACCACCGCCATTCTGCGCGTGCCGATGTGGTTCATTAACTCCATCATCCCGATTGGCTGCGTCGTCATGATGATCTCCACCACCTACGATCATTATGTACATCACATTAAGCATCAGCCGACCGACGATGCTGCTGACCACGCCGCCGCTGACGGCGCTAAGGAGGCCTAAATGGATTTTGCTGTCGGTTTAAGCTCCATCTTATTGTTAGTATTCCTCTTCATGAAGCTGCCGGTCTTCATCGCCATTTTAGGCGCGGCCGTCACTTACTTCATGCTCCATCAGGAATTAAGCTCTGCCATCTTGGTGCAGCGTATCATTGCCGGTTCTCAGTCCATTCCGCTGCTGGCCATTCCATTCTTCGTATGCGCGGGCGTGTTCATGAACTATACCGGTGTGACCAAGCGCATCATGAACTTCTGCGAGTCGATCGTCGGCAACGTGATTGGCGGTATCGGTCACGTGACGGTGCTGGTAGCAACCTTAATGGGCGGTCTGTCCGGCTCCAACCTCGCTGACGCGGCCATGGAAGCTAAGATGCTGGCCCCGGAGATGCGCAAGCGCGGCTTCTCCAATGCCTTCGCCTCGGTATTAATTGCTACCGCTGCCATCATCACCCCGTTAATTCCTCCGGGGATCGCGATGATTATTTACGGTTCAATCGCTAACGTCTCCATCGGAAAGCTCTTCATTGCTGGTATCGGCCCTGGCCTGATGCTGTGCGTAGCTTTAATGCTGTTAGTAGGCTTTGTCTCCTACAAGCGCGGCTACCGCAATCCGCATCCGGTGGATACCTCGCCCAAGCGCATTTGGACCACCTTCAAAGGTGCCTTCCTGCCTTTGTGCCTGCCGGTCATCATTATCGGCGGTATCCGCATCGGCGCGTTTACCCCGACTGAAGCTGGTGCTGTAGCCATCATCTACTCCCTGATGCTGGGCTTTGTGTACCGTGAGATGAAGCTTAAGGATGTACTTACCGGTATGAAGGAAACGGTGCTGACTTCAGCCTCCATTATGCTCATCATCGGTGCCGCCTCGGCCTTTGCTTGGGTGCTGACCCGTGAGCGCGTACCGCAGTACTTCACCTCACTATTTATCGATCATTTAAACAGTGCAGTGATCTTCCTGCTGTGCGTCAACGTCTTCCTGCTCATCGTCGGCATGTTTATTGAAGGCAACGCTGCCATGATCATCTTAGTGCCGCTGCTTGCTCCGCTGGCGCATCACTTCGGCATCAACGAGATTCAGTTTGCCATGGTCGTGATCTTCAACTTCGCGATTGGCGCGCTCTCACCGCCGATGGGTACACTAATGTTCGTGACCTGCTCCATCACCAAGTGCCCGATGAGCACCTTTATTAAAGAAGCAGTCCCGTTCTACATCCTATTAGTCGTGTGCCTGCTGCTCCTGACCTTTGTGCCGGTGTTCTCAACAGGACTCGTGGACTTGGTCTACTAAGCAGGATGCGGGTAAAAATTTAGAAAGCAAACAACTCAGCCTGCCGTTTTTACAGCCACAAGCTGCAGGAGCGGCAGGAGGAGCGAACTAAAAAAGACAGGTACAGCCAAGATTAAACCTTAAGCCTGCGGAAAATTAAAACTGCAGTCATGCAAAAAGAAAGTTGCAGAAAAAAAAATTCAAGTCTGCAGCAGCTTAAGCCTACTGCATACAGCTGTAACCGAGGATTAGACAATACAAACCAAACAGAACGCGACGGCTGTATGCCGCGGCGCCATGCGATAAAACAAGGATCATAAAATGAAGACGATTATTATCCCAAAGCCGTTTGAAGTTAACATCATTGACACCCCAATGCCGGAGCCTAAGGAAGGCGAGGCCTTGCTGCGCGTACTGTGCGGCGGTATCTGCGGCTCAGATTTAGGTACCTATCGCGGCACCTTTGCTTATGCCTCCTATCCGCGCATTCCGGGTCATGAATTCTCCGCTGAGATCGTAGACATCAAAGGTGATGCCCCGGGCCTGAAGAAGGGCATGGTGGTAACTGCTAATCCGTACTTCAACTGCGGCAAGTGCTATTCCTGCGAGCGCGGCTTAGTTAACTGCTGCGAGCACAATGAGACCTTAGGTGCGCAGCGCGACGGTGCTTTCAGCGAATACATCACCATTCCGGTTGAGCGCATTTATGACGGCAAGGGTCTGGCTCCGAATTTATTGGCTGCCATTGAGCCGTTCTGCATTTCCTATCACGGCACCGTGACCCGCGGCAAGGTCAAGGCTGGCGATAAAGTGCTGGTCATCGGCTCGGGCACCATCGGCGTGCTGGCAGCCATTGCCGCGCAGAGCCAAGGTGCTGAGGTCTACATTTCCGATGTAGCCGAGAAGAAGATGAATTATGCCGTTGAGACCTTTAAGCTCGCAGGCGGCATCTTAAATGACGGTGCCGAGAGTTTCTTAGAGCGCTGCGCTAAGGTCACCAACGGCAAGGGCTTTGATGTGGCCATTGAGGCGGTCGGCCTGCCGTCTACTTTCCAGGCTGCGATCGATGCTGCCGCTTTCGGCGCCAACGTGGTGCTCATCGGCGTGGGCAAGAAGAACCTCGACTTTAACTTCACGCTGCTGCAGAAGAAAGAGCTCAATGTCTTCGGTTCACGCAATGCCTTAAAGCAGGACTTCCTCAACTTAATTGATTTAGTGTCCTCCGGCAAGGTTGACCTCTCCAAGGTCATCACCAATACCTATGCCTTTAACGATGCGCCGCAGGCCTTTGCTGACTTTGCTGCGCACGGCGCGGATATGCTCAAGGTGGAGATCGACTTCACCAAGTAAGGCTTATCCTTTAAAAAAATGTCCTCACCATAAAGTGCAAATTGATAAGGGGCCTTGAGCCCCTTTTTTTTTATGCGTGAGATTTTGTGCTCGCCAGCTCTGACGCGGCGCAAAGATATGCTCAATTAGCCTTAAAGCTTCATCAACAAGATACAGCGAAATGTTAAACATTTAACCGATAAAAAACACGATAGTACGATGACATACCCACTCACACAGAATTGTCCGCCGGAAACAAGGCTTTCATTTTCTGCAAATTGCACCGCGCACGCTACGGCTTAAAATCTAGGGTAAACAAAACGCTTGCCCTTTTTGTTACCGTACAAATGCAATCTCATACCACAGATTTATTCACGCCTGTACACAAGCGACGCTGCAGCTGATGAATTTACGTACATGTTTTGATCAGGTTAAGCCGGATAAGCGCGCTTTTTTTTCTGCTACACGAATAGCGGCTACCGCACTAAGCTTTTGCGCTTATGACCGCCTAGAGGCTTGCAATACTGCAAGATAGCTGCGGCATCCTAAGACTCAAGTAGCGCTGACAGCACAGAAAGCCTAGTGGCATCTTAGTACGCGCAAACGCGAACTCTGCGCCGCCCCAAATCCGGCAAAAGCTAGGTCTTACCATGCTGCGCCCCACCGAAAAAGGAGAAGCAGCTTACGCTTTGGCAGCAGCTTGCCCAAATGACTAGCACAGCTGAACCGAATGCTTGACAAAGACCTGTTTTCACCAAAGCTGCGTACCTGCAAGTCAACGCACATTACGCCTGTTGCAAAATTTAACCTTGATTAAATTAAGGCCTGAGGTGGAAGCTAACGCACAATCTGCAGAAAAAAGATCTGATGGGAAACAGCATGTGCTTGCACAAATGCCGCTTAAGGAAGATACTGTTGAATGCCGCTTTTGGCAAATAAGCGGGATTGCGTTGTAATATCCGCACCTTTTGTTGGAGAAAGGCCGGCATTTTGGGAGTCCCGCTTGGCGATACTAAGTTTTGGGAATATCGAATACCTTGTGCACCGAGGCATGCGCTTCCCTGCAATAACCCCGCCGCACCGGCGGGGTTTTAAATCTGCGCTGTCATCATCTTGTGTTTAACAGCGCAGCGCCGTCATCTTCCTTAGAAGGTGTAGCGAGCATTTAACATAAAGCTCTGCGCATCCTCGTCGGAAGATCCGAAGTAGCTGTAACCTAAGCCGAAAGCGGCATTGCCGTAAGCAGCCTCAACGCCTACCGTCGCACCGTAAGAGCAGTCGCTCATTACGTCGGTATTGTAGGAAAGCTGACGTCCGTCAAAGCTGATGTCGCTGTCAACATCAGTATCGCCAGTGGCCGGAATGACCGACAGGTCTAAAGCCGGCTTAACGGTCCAGTTGCCTGCTGCAAACTCGGAGCTTAAGGTTACGCCGATCGGGAACTGCACGATGTCAGCGGTGATGGCATCGCCATGCGCCAGCATGCCGTAATCGGCACTATTCACATCGTAGTCATCCACGTTCAGGTGCAGGTAACGCACGCCGATGTGCGGAGCAATGTCCACTACACCTAAATCGAAGGTGTACTTACCGGCCAAGCCGAAAGTAGCAACCGTCGAATCAGTATCGGTAGTGAGCTTGCTGTAATTACTCTGATCGATATCGGAGCTTAAGAAGGTATAGCCGACATCAGCGGCAAGCTTAAAGCCGCCAAACTCATAAGAGCCGTAGAGCGCAAGACCGAAGTAGTCAAAATCATTGCTGGTCGAGACTAAATCACCCTGCGAATCCGCATCACCGGAGCCGACATTCATCGCCACGCCAGCAGTGAAGCCCTGAGCATTGGTGTAATCGACACCTAAGGCTGCGCCATAGAGGTCAATATCCGCGCCATACTCGAAGTGATCGGCATCGAAGCTGTACGAATCACTGTTAGCATAGATCGGGGTGAGCCACACGGAAGCGCCTTCAGCCGTCTGAGCAGACACCGTTGCGAGATTGCCGGTAGCACCGACACCGGTACGCTGGGCGATTGCATCGGAGGTAGTCTTAGAGGCAAGGAACGAGCTCTGGACCACGCCGCCTGCTAAAGCGATGCGTGCAGCTGAGTCGAAGTACTTAGCCTGCTGATCGTAGCTGCTGACGGAAGCATCGTTCATTAAGTCGTAAACAAAGTCGTTATTGTCTTGACCTAAAGCGACATCTTGGAAGAAAGCAAATTCTTGATCCGTCAGTTTGTTGTAGCGGGCGCGCGCAACCGCATCGTCAGCCTTTACTACCGACAGGGAAGTATTAGCCTGCTCAACATTAAGGAAGCCGTTGGTCATGTAGAGGTTCTTACCAGACCACGCACCGTCTACGGCGGAGTCATAACCATCAGTCTTGGCAGCTTCACCGCTAAAATCGACATTGGTTGCCAGCGTCATGCCATCGCTTACACCTGATAATACCAGCTTAGCATTGCTGCCGACTACGGAAACGCCCTCATTGATGAAGGTACCGACTCCAGCCGTAGCAGTATCACCATCAAAAATAGTAACTGAATCGTTGCCGATGGTTATTTTCTCAGCTGATGCAATAGTATCGCCTACAACTAATTTGCCACTTAATGAGTTGATTGCATTGTTCTTATTTAAGTACAGCACCGAAGATGCGCCGTAAGTCGGCACGCCGTTGAGCTCCGCTAACGAAGTCGGTAGCTCATCAGTGATAGCTAGTACACCGCCGTTCTGCACACTGACAGTAGCATCAGTATCAACAGTTAAAGTCTCAATGGCGACATTTGAACGCACCGCTGAAACGCCTTCATCGTAAACAGCTCCGATTTCAATATCACGCTTAGCGATTAATGTTCCGGCTAAAACATTACCACCCTTAACGTAAGAGGTCGGGGCATCGGTAACTTCACCATCCCATTTTTCAATCGTAAGGGTCGTGCCCTCAAATTTACCGTCAACAACCTGGCCGGCAATTAAGTCACCGGTAACGTTAATATGGGCGGTCAACACATCGGCAGTTTCTGCCTGCAGCGTACCATCTACGTTAAGGTAGCTAGCGCGAATGCCGAACGAGGTCCCATCATTACCGGAGACAATTAAAGAGCTATTATCATCCACATTAACGGCATTAATACGTTTACCACTTGTACCAATGGAAGTAACAGCTACATCGTGACCGGCAGTAACATTCACCGAGCCGTTGCCTTGACTTGCAGTAGTAATTGCATCCAAAACGCCGTCGGCATTGAGAGTTAATACGCCGTCATCCGTGAAGTTGACGGAAGATGCAGTGTTCTGCTCATCTACAGTCTGGTAAACAAGAAGAGTATTACCGTCTCCATCTAATGCGGCATTATCAGCACCATTTAAGATCAAGGTACCAGTCAGATCAATACTTGCCCCGCTGGTCTTAACTGCACCATAAGAGCCATTGATAGGATCGGCAGTATCCTGCACAAAGGAAGCATGCTCAAAGTCATTAACGATAACTTTGTTCAAACCTGCTGCCTTAACAGCACTTTGAAGCAGTTCTCCGTCCTTATTGACCAGCGCAGCAGCTCCGCTGACGGATACATTATCGCCAAGATCAACTAAGCCAGCCATTGCGTTAGCATTGTTGGATGTTAAGGTATTCAGAACACTCTTAACCTGATCAGCAGTCAAAGTTCCATCAAGATCTAACTGAGCTGTAGCACCAGCATTTAACGTAATACCGTTGAAGCCATCTCCGCTGCTGACTGCCCCATCTTTAATACTGATAACGGCGTCACTTAAAGAAATATTACCGCCATTTTCAACCACAACGGAGCTTGCACCTGAGGTTTTTAAGCTGTCAGTAACCGCTAAATCACCATTTACAACAGCTTTGGCATTGCTTTCAGTTACAGTTAAAGTTTTAATGGTGGTGCTGCCGTCGTTGATGACTAAACCACCATTAGCGTCAGAAGTGCCAGTAACTTCAACTTCTGCAATATTCCAATTGCCTTCAGTTGTTAAAGAAGCATTAGTGCCATTGACCTGGAACTTATAATCCTGCGTTCCGCTTACGCCAGCATCGCCAATAGACACCGCGCCGCTTACAACATATGTCTTAAGTGCATCATCACCTTCAGCAAGCGTCATGATACCTTGAGCAACTTCATCAGCAGCCGTTACAGTTTGAAAATCAAAACCGCGGATAGCATTAATCTCACCAGTTAAAGTAAAGCTTTCAGCATTTGACAGCGTAGTAATCTTATCGGCAGTAATATTGTCAAACTTAGTGGCGTATTCTGCGTCTATCTTAACCGCTGAAAGCTCCGCAGTCAGCGTACTAGTTGTAGCTTCTTGCGTAAAATGCTTATTTGTAAGATCGATTTCATCTTGAGCTATTACGGTCACATCTCCGCTGACTTTTAAAGTAGCGGCATTTTCTGCTTCAACAGAATCAGCAGAGAATAAATTAGACATGGTGTTAACCGAAAAATCTCCGCTAACCGCCATGGTGCCTTTATTGGACACCTGCGACCCCTCTAAATCAGTGTCGCCGTAGAACTGCATAACCGCACCTTCGGCATTATTAATTGAAGCATTTGCTGCAGTAAAGGTTGTTCCATTAGCAGCTGTGCCAACTGTAATCGTACCGGAGTTATTTAAAGTGGCGTTATCTAAATTTACGGTAGAAGCTGAATGACTATCGTTCTCAGTGAATGAGCCAGTTGTCCATCCATCAATATATAAATTTGCTTTACTTTCAACATTAACCGCACCTGCTACATTAATAGTAGGAGCATAAATAGCACCATACTTACCTTCTTTTACAGTAAGTGAAGAGTTTGCATCTATACTGACGGCTCCTTCCGCTTTGGCAGTCAGAATAGCGCTATGCTTAGCAAAATTGCCGCTTTCTCCGGCTAAAGTAATATCAGTATTTTGAATATCTAAGGTTGTATTAGCTTCAGCATTTAAAGCAGAGCCATTATTTAATGCAATCTGTGAGCTCTGGATGGTAAATGTGCCTGCAGAATCTTCACCATATTTAAAACCTGCTGATAAATTAGAGTTTTGCGACCAAGCAGTAAAATCTGCAGCAGCTTCACCGCCACCAATAGTTACATTTGAATTATTGATCGCAATGTTGGCAAAAGAGGAACCACCATTCTCATAATTTAAAGTACCATTATCGACTTGGAAGGTTCCCTGAGTGGAAGTTCCGCCAACTCCAGCATGATGATCAATATAATTATCCGTTAGCTGGCCATTCTTGACAGTCAAAGTACCGCCGCTTATCGTTACATCATCGCCGTAAGAGTTAACACTATCAACGGTTAAGTTGCCTGCAGAATTAATAGTGATATCTTTATAAATGACCCATTTAGCAGGATCTGCGGTAGGAGTAGTAGTGTTAACTGTTACTGCAGAATCAACAGTTAAATCCTCTCTGGTGTTGTAATCTGTACCCGCAGCATTAGCTACAACAGCACTTAAACCTGTTGTAAGGACTACAGCAGTAGCCATGCCCTTGAAAAAGGCCGACTTAAAAATAGAACGATACGCACTGAGCAACATGCTAAGCGCATTCTTCGTTTGCTTCATGATAATTTTTTCTCCCAAAAACAAAATAAACAAAGCACGCTAATCCCTAGACGCGTCCTTTGCCAAGTTTTGCCTGTGCGCTCACAACTTCGCCGGCAAAACAAATTGGCACACATATGCGCTCAATCCGCATAGAACTTAGACTAAAAAAAAAAAAAAGTCAAACTAATAATTTAGTTGAAATTCATAGCATTATTTGAAAATTCAGGATTTTTTAAAGATTTATTTGACCAACAATATGGATGATTCAGGTCTGAGTAAGGTCAGCGGCCATACACTGGGGGTTAAGCATGAGCCGGTATTACGGATGGGGGTAATAGGAAAAATAGCAGAGGAAATCAGATTAATGCCCCATAATGCCTAAAAGTTTGCTTTGCAACTGTGTGAAAAATTTAGTTCATGCACGATTTGTGTGGGAACCGCCAATCATGAAAAATGCGCCTAACAGCAAATAAGCGGGATTGCGTTGCAATATCCGCACCTTTTGTTGGAGAAAGGCCGGCATTTTGGGAGTCCCGCTTGGCGATACTAAGTTTTGGGAAAGCAGACAAAGTAGCGTGCACCACTGCTCTGTTTTACTGCTTTCGTACAAACCCAGCCGCCTAATCGGCTGGGTTTATTTATTTACAGGCAGCCCAGATTTTACTTTGCGCTACCATTAGGTTCGACTAGAACATGTAACGAATATTACCGGTTACGCCAAACTCGTCTGCGCTCTCAGAGCCGACGTAGCTCACACCGACGCCAAAGCTTAAGCTTTCACCGTACTTGGCATCTACGCCCAGCGTGCCGCCATAAGTCCAATCATCCATCACCTCAGCTGACAGCGCAGTAACCTGCTCTGCTCCGACAAAAGCGGTGTCGGAGTCAAACTCGGTATCACCTGCATTAGCGGTAACGGTCAGGTCTAAGGCAGGCTTAATCTGCCATGCTCCTACGCTGAAATCCTTAGCGAAGGTTACGCCGAACGGAATAGAGCACACGTCCATGCCGTCAGCATCGGTCGAGGCCAGCACCACGCCATCTGCCTTAACGTCGTAGCTATCCATATCAAAGTGCGTGTAGCGCACGCCCAAGTGCGGAGTAATATCGACGAAAGCGGTCTTGAAGGCGTACTGACCGGTAAAGCCTACCGTGTAGGCGGTGGTATCAGTATCGGCAGTCAGCTTGTCAACGCCATTGTGATGCAGCGTGCCGTCAATATCATTGGAGACCTGGGTAAAGCCCGCATCAGCAATCAGCTCAAAGCCGTTGAAGTTCATGCCGGCATAAATGCCCAGACCAAAGTAATCAAAGTCATTGGACACAGAAGAAGCCACGCCCTGACCATCAGCATCACCCGAGCCTACATTGAAATATCCGCCGACGCGCACGCCACTGTCAGTGGTGAAGTCAGCACCTAAGGCCACGCCGTAGAGATCAATATCCGCACCGTAGTCGATGCCGTCAGCATCAAACTCGTCAGAGTCATGATTCTTATAAACCGGCATTAACCACAGACCGCCGCCCTGCTGATTGTCAGCAAAGACCATACCGCCCTGCTGTACGCCTACCCCCATACGTCCGGCCACGGCATCCACTGAAGTCTGCTGCGCCGCATTGGTAGCTTGAATCGCCCCGCCGAAGGTAGCCAGACGAGCAGCTACGTCAGCGTCAGAAGCCTGACTGCCATACGAGCCGGTTGCCACCTCACGCAGGAAGGAAGCGCCGATGCCATCGCCGAGATCGCCTTCTAAAGCGTCACGTAGCAGTGAGCGCATCGGAGTGGAAGCGCTGCGGGCATAGGCGTTGAAGTTAGCTTCATCAATAGTCAGCTCAGCAACTGTGCCCTCTACGTTGCTACCCGCAGCAATCGTGCCGACTAAAGCACCGTTGGCGGTGGTCACGGTAATATCATCACCGGTAATATTCAAAGTGCCATCAGCAGGATTACCGCTATTATCATACTTAACGTCGAACACCTTAATGTTCTTGTCATCGACGGTGAACTCACCGGACAAGATCACCTGACCGCCATTTCCGGCTACGGAGCCTGAATGGCTAGTAGAATTTCCTTCAAAGGTGATGACGGCGCTGCCTGTAGCGTTTGCCTCATCGACCGCATCCTTGCTAATCACAATTGCAGAGTTCTCTGCCAAGGTGATGGTGTCATCTGTAATAGAAGTAGTAACATTACCATCTTCGTCCGTGGTAAGTGACGGATCTAACAGCATGCCGTAGCCGGAGGCAATCGTCACCACATCATTAAAGTAAGCAACTGCGCCCACATCTTCTCTTAAGGCAATGCCGTCACGCAGACCATCCTCGGTTAACTGTGCAAGCAGCTCATCTGACGAGCTAAAGCCCACACCGAAGGCGGAGTTCATGCCAATTGCGACATCGCCGTCTAAAGTACCGTTATGAAGAGCTTCGCTGGAAACCACAGCCGTTCTTTCATTGTAGCTAGGATCGATAACCAGCATCGCACCGTTAAGCTGTAAGGTATCAGCATGCAGTGCACCGGTAGAGCTCTCAACCCCTGCCTCAGCATCGCCGTCAGTACCGACATTGATCTGAGCGCCAGATACACCGGTGAAAGTGCCGGCAGTGACCGCAGAGCCACCGACTACGCTGAAGGTATTTTGCTGACCAGCAGCGCCTTGCAGAGAGATCGAGTCAGCATTGACCACCGAGCTAGTAATTACGTGGTCAGTAGCAGAGCTGCTATTGCCCAAAGTGATGATGCCAGCATTCACGGTCGCGGCAGTAATCGCGCTGCTGGATGTGGCAGTAATAGCACCGTCCGCGGCTGCATCAGTGGTAGCGGAATCGTCTGCATTTACCGTACCGCCGGTGATATTCAAGGTAGCAGCAGTAACACTACCGGTATTGTAGATACCGGCAGTGATTTCAGCTACAGACACATCAATATCACCCACATTCTGCGTGCCGCCCTGGGCATTTAAAGCAACATTGGCCGAGGTTACGCCATCATCCTGCTTAATATCACCCACCGTGCCGCTGCCGTTTAAGACAATTGCAGAGCCACTCTTGAGCGTAAGATTGTCATCAGTACCACCGGTGACGAAACCATTCGCGCCGTTGTTTAATTCAACAGTCTTACCGGCAACAATCGTGGCACCAGCGCCGCTTACCTGCAGGTTGCCCACCGAGGTGGAAATATTAACCGTGTCACTGCTGGTAGTTAAGGTTTCATTCTTAACCTTGTCCACAACGACGCCATCAACTAAATCACTCTCAGTCAGACCATCTTCAAGGTTAACATCGTAGGTGATATTGCCAACTTCCAGTAGTCCCGTAAAGGAATCATCAAAAAGCTCACCCTTTAAGCTTTCAAGGCTGTCCTTTGACCACTCCACCCCGCTGAACATGCTGTCAGTTAAATCAATTACGATCTTACCGTTGCCGGCAACTGAGCCGCTAGTCCAGCCGCCCAGATCGCTCTTAGTATCGGTAGGTGCTGCTACCGTAACAGAACCTTCTTCAACGGTGAAAATATCATCCATCACATCAGCAGCACTGATGTCCAGCACGCCGTTGGTGTTGACTGTTACAGCAACACCATCACCTAAAGTGAAATCATTGGAATATTTGCCTTCAGCGTTAGCTGTCTCAGAGACTCCATCGCCGGTGATGGTTAAAGTGCCGTTAATATTTAACGCAGCACCTTCTGCATTGCTTTCGTTGCCGAGCAGACGACCAACTTCAACCGTTGCACCATTGGCAATATCCACCGTGCCGCTGTTATTGAAGGCTAACGAACCGATGTTATCGACTACACCGGCTAAAGTAGCAGACCCGCCACTGTTCACCGTGAGACGAACGTCACCAAAGTCCCAGTGACCGTCAACATTTAAAACTGACGAGCCAGATGCGGTGCCGGAAGTTGCTGCATAACCTACATAGATGCGATCGAGGTTGCCAAGATTGCCCGTAATACTGCCGTCATTCTGCAGGTTTAACGTTGCAGTGGTCGCAGAATCCTTAGCATATACATACAGGCGGTTATCAGCACCGTCGCCGGTTGCCGAGCCGGAAGTAGTTTCAAGATTAATGCTGTCGCTGACCGTGATGGTGCCCTGCTCTAACACAAAAGCATTATCTTCTACAGCAACCGCTGGATAAGGCTTGCCCTGTACTGTCAGATCATTAACATCAAGGGTCAGATTAGCACTGTTATAGGTAGTGCCCAGCTTAACGTTTTCTATATATAAAGTGTTGTTGCCATTAGCTGCAATATTGCCGAAGCTTGTTGTTAGATCGACTTGATGGTTACCCTCAACCTGTACCTCAGCATTTTCATCTAAGACCAGCTTGCCGGTGTTATCATTGCCTGAAGTACCTTCTTTTTGAGCAAATAAAGCAAGAAAGTTTTCGCTGTCTAAAGTTAAGGTATCGCCGCTGAAATTAATGGTACCTTCGTTACGCAGATAGTGCGCAGCGGATAAATCGGCATCTCCATTTAAATTCAAGGTACCGGTATTGGTAATTTCGCTCTCATCCCCCGTAGCAAAAGTACCTTTCACAGTCATCGTGCCGGAGTTGACAATTTCACCGGCAGCTGCGGTGAAGTCAGCGTCATTGCCTAAAGACTCTAAATTAGAATTTTTGTTCAGTGCTCCGCCTATAGTCAGGCTGGCACCTTTCTGCACCGTGATAGCAGAGTCGGCACTGTCAAGCACCACACTCTTACCAACAATATAAGCACCATTGCCGGTCACCGTCACATCGCCGCCTGCAATATTCACCACACCGTCAGAATGGGCACGCAGGACAGAAGATTCACCAGAACCAGAGGTGCCGGCCATAGTAATGGTACCGCCATTAATGTTCAGCTCGCGCGCATTGAGCACCGAGCCGGCATTCATCTGCACCGTAGTAGTACCATTGATGTTCATCACACCGTCGGTATACGCACCAGCCTCACCATTGGCTAAAGCCGTGATCTGAGAATTATCCGACCAGTCAGAGCTCGCATTGTCACCGCCATTGCTGACTAAGGTTACAGTAGCATCGGTCAGATCTACATTGGCCATCTGGATCTGGGACTTAGTTACATTAACCGTACCGCCGTTAACTTTTAAGGCACTGGTAGCCGCAGACTCCCAGTCCTCAGCACCTTCCGGGGCGTCGATACCTAAAATACCGTGCGGAGCATTACCGCCAGACAAATTAATTGCACCGCCGGCATTGACCGTAAGAGTACCGGTTACATAAAGATGCGCGGCAGAGCCGTCGTCCTGAGACTTAATATTGCCGCCATCATTGACGGTCACGTCAGTTGCATATAACTGCTTATTGCCGATGGTCACTTCCTCAGAGACCGTTACGGCGTCTTTGCTTGCAGATGATTCAAAGAACTGATTAGTTTGCGGTGCTGCCTGAACTGCAGCGGACAGACCTGCAGTCAGAACAGCTGCAGTGGCTAAGCCCTTTATAAACGCGGACTTATAAATAGCACGATAAGCGTTGAGCAGCATGCTCAGCGCATTCTTCGTTTGCTTCATGATAAATTTTTCTCCCAAAAACAAAATAAACAAAGCACGCTAATCCCTAGGCGCGTCCTTTGCTTAGTTTTGCCTGTGCGCTCACAACTTCGCCGGCAAAACAAATTGGCACACATGTGCGCTCAATCCGCATAGAACTTAGACTAAAAAAAAAAAAAGTCAAACTAATAATTTGGTTTAAATTCAGTGCATTATTTGAAAATTAAGGACTTTTTAAATATTTATCATATCCCAAATAAGCATACCTCTAGGCAATCCCTTTAACGCTTAATGATGGATTTCGGCGAATTTCTTTCTGCAGTTCGATTACGAATGCGGGATTGCGATAACGGCTGCCAGTACGGTCGTCTGGTAAAAAACTGGTACTAAGCAGGCTCCTGAATGTCGCCTCGTAAAAATTTTTCGTGGAAATTTTTCACGCACGACACTATTTTTTTCAACTCCGGAAGATTAATGCGCTCTTGCCATGCTATTGGAGCTTAAGATACGGGCTAAATTAGTTAGCGCCTGATGCTATCTACCACGCTCGTAAGCAAACAAGCACGACACGCTAATGTGGAAGGTTAGTTTGGTTTCAAGCAATAGCTTAAGGAGAGGGTGCTTTACCCTTAAGCGCCTAAAATCAGCTCACAGGCAAGCTTAATTTCAAGGCAAATTAAAGACGCCCGCTCCCGCTCGGCAGCACTACTTTGGGTGAAATGATCGGGGTGATATTTAAACATCAGCTGGCGATAACGTTTTTTCACTGCACCAGCCGGAGCACCGTACGGCAGACCAAGCACATTGTAAGCCTCACTTAAAGTAAGCTCACGCCCCTGCGTCCGCGCCTCCCGGGCTGCCTGCAGTGCTGCAGCTTCGTCAAACGGCGCTTGGGTATAACTGGAAAAATCACTAGGCTGAGCCGCGTCGTCTGCTACCTCCGCCGCTGTCGGATCGGGCCACGGCGCCTGCGCCAACAGGCGCTCACGCAGGGTGGGGCGATAATCGCTTAAAGCCGACAGGCGCAGCTGCAGCATGCTTTCTACATCCGGCTGTATGAGGCTTAATTGCTTAACAATAAGCCAAAAGCGCCCTTCTTCGGCATAGGACAGCTCAAAGTCAGCAAAAGCTAAATCCAGCAGGCGCGCACTCAGCCAGCCGCACAAGGCCTGCCGCTCACGCTCAGGACGCAATCCCTGCAGACAGCGCAATGCCCCATCCGGCACCTCGCCGCGGCGTGCAGCATGCCAAAAAGCAGCTTCACAGCGACACAGCACAGTTTCATCCTGCACCGCAATCCCCGCACGCAGCAGCATGCTGAAAAAACGCGCTCGCTGATTAAGATTAATGTGCGTACTGACGGATGCCATACTTCCGGCCACAGCACACAGCGCATCCTGCAGCGCAGGGGCAGACTGCACTTTAGTAAAAGCATCATGCAGCGCATCACGATGCCATTGCCGCCAGCACAGATACGGCAGGTCAATGAGGACAAAACCGAAGATAAGCCCCCAAATGGCGCCTAAAGGCGACAGTGAGCCGGCTAACAGATCATGAAAAAACCACGTGCTGCCAAAGCGCTGACTTAAGGATAAAGCCAAGGCAGCGCTTTGGTTTCCCAGCAGGAAATTACCGCCGATAAGGCCCAGCACCGCCCCACCTGCTGCTCCCAAACCCCAGCGCTGCGCTGTGTGCTGCACTCTTGATCCTGCCCCAGAAATAGCAAAGGTCCGCCGAAACGGACC
The DNA here is from genome assembly GCA_944390105.1 of uncultured Succinivibrionaceae bacterium. Taxonomy (GTDB): domain Bacteria; phylum Pseudomonadota; class Gammaproteobacteria; order Enterobacterales; family Succinivibrionaceae; genus Avisuccinivibrio. The sequence goes on along the minus strand of CALXOV010000001.1, from coordinate 19,986 downwards.
TCTACCATGTGATTACTAACAATCACAATATACAGGATTTGAAATTAAAAGGTAAGCCGGGTGCAAGATATTTTTGCAGCCGCCCATTAAGTTAGCTTTCCCCCTGCTGCGCTTTCTGCCGCGCATATGCTTCCGCCCGCGCCTCAGGCGGGATCTGATCCCATGCACTCTTAATTGGCAGAATTAATTTGATGGCCTCATCTAAAGGCTCTACCGTAAGCTTGGTCGAGGCTTCATTAATGAGCTCTTTAATGTAGTCATAAAGCGCATACATCTTTTCGTAAAGGGCCGGATCCTGCTTTTTATCCAGCGATATCTGCAGGCCATTAACGATGCCGATGGCTTTGGAAATGCGATCGGCCTTGTAGGCGTAATCCTTACGCAAAATAGCCCCTTTAGACTGCGCAATGCGCTCAAGCAGTCCCTCAAACATCATCTGCACGATCCGATGCGGATCGGCCACCGACAGCTCCGCCTCAAGGTTGGTGCGCTGATAGGCTTTAAGGTTGCGGCCGTACATGCTGTGAAATCTCCTGCGTCTTTAAGAAAGCTTCATGCTTGTTCTTATCTAACGGCATATTCTAACTTTACTGAAATATTTTTGAGAAAAAGGGTGCAAATTCTTCTGCCGACGAAGGCCACAGTAACTTTGTTACGCCATCATCCCTAACGACACTATGGTATGACAAACTAAAACAGACGAGCAAAAATCAGAGTTAAAGCGTCACGGCGTCTTGGCAAAAAGATCGCAGATTCATACCCTAAATTCATCACGAATCAGGGTACAAATGAAAAGAGCATCTGCACGCAAGCTGCCAGCCGCCGCCGCGAGCGCGGCTTACTTAAGCGCCAGCTTAAGCAAAGCGTCTAAGCACGGACCTTATTTTTAGGGTAAGAGCGCTTAACACGCAACGACAAAAAACCCGGTCAAGATGCAGTGTTCTTGTCGGGTTGCGCGCCGCAGCGCGGCGGCGGCGCAGTTAAACTAAATGATCGAGAATCACCCCTTTGGGTTCATCTTTTTTAGCAAGTTCACCGCGGCTGTCCGTCGTCAGCGCCTCATCTCCGGCGGTAAATTTGCGGATATTCTTCGCCATCTGGACAAATTCTTCGGACGGGATCTGACGGATCACCTGATCATTGCTGCGATCGGTCACCGAAATTAAGGTCTTATCTAAATCTTTTTCCACTGAAAAAGACAGGCCGTAATTCTTAAGATCGATGTTGTTGATGTATTGGCGCGCCTGCTCACGGGCCGCCTGCAGTCCATCTTCCTCCGCTTCCTTAGCCGCTGCCGCCTGCGCATTGCCTTCAGCTTGACTGGCCTGCTGCAATCCTGCGGTGCCCTGTTTGGCGGTCATGCCGCGCAACGCATCAGTGTCGGCATCAGTTGACGCACCAGAAGGGGCTGCACGACGGCTGATGCTTTCACTTGACTGCTGAGCGGCACGCTCCTGCTCTTTGAACAACTGCTGGGCTGTTGCTAAATCACTCTGCACCGTCTGTACGGCTGTGCTCTTTAAACGGTCGAATCCTGCAATTTCCATAATTGGTATCCTCCATTATCAGCTGGAGTTTTTTATCGTTCTCTCCTGGGGTGCGGCCGACACAGCTGCACTGCTTCCATTAACACGTTTCTTGTTTTGATAACGGCAGTTGCGCAAACAAATTTACCGTCTTCCCATAAAAATATGATCTAGATCACATTTTAAAATTTAAAAGCACGCGGCTGAGCGCGGCTAGCTCAAAATTAACTAATTGATCAATACGACTATATTAACGACACCCGCACCATTTTGTTCCGGAGAAAATGCCGCATATGCCGCAAACTGCCAATCCCTATGTTAAGCACGATTTTGCCAGCGGCAGCGTTGCCCGCCACATTATTGCCCTGACGCTGCCGGCCGCCGCCGCACAACTGGTACAGCTGCTCTATAGTGTGGTTGATCGCATTTACCTCGGACACTTAAGCGGCACCTCGCAGCTGGCCTTAACCGGCCTGGGACTGTGCTTTCCGCTGACTGCCTTTATCCTCGCGCTGTGCAATTTATGCGCTGCCGGAGCGGCCCCGTTGTCCGCACTTTATCGCGGTAAAGGCGATATAGCCTTTGCTGAAAAAATTTTAGGCAACAGCTGCGCCCTGCTGCTTGCTGCCGCGCTTGCGCTTACAGTCGGCTTTTACATTTTTTTAGATCCGCTGCTGTACTTGTGCGGCGCCAGTGCGCAAAGCCTGCCCTATGCGCAAAGCTACATGCGCTGGTATCTGCCCGGCACCTTGTGCTCGATGCTGGGGGTTGGCCTCATTTATTTTATGAATGCGCAGAGCTTTGCACGTGAGGCGATGCTGTGCGCCCTTACTGGCGCAATTATCAATATCGGGCTGGATCCCATCTTAATTTTCTATTGCGGACTTGGCATACAAGGTGCTGCGATTGCCTCGGTCATCGCACAGACTATCGTATGCCTGCAGGTGCTGCGCTTTACCTTGTCAGCAAAACCCGAGCTTAAACTTAAACGCACCAATCTGCGCCTGCAAGCAGCCTGCGTCAAACCGATTTTAGCGCTAGGTTTGTCAGGATTTGTGATGCAGGGGACCAATGCGGTGGTGCAAGTGGCATGCAACGTCACGCTGCGCCGCTTTGGCGGTGATATTTTCATCGGGATCATGACGATTGTGTCATCAATTCGCGATCTCATCTCGCTGCCCATGCTAAGCCTCACCCACAGTGCCCAGCCGGTGATTGCCTTTAATTACGGCGCAGCATCCTTACTGCGCGTCAAAGATGCAGTGCGCTTTATCACTAAAGTCAGCGTAATTTATTTAGCACTGGCTTGGGCTTTGATCCTTATTTTTCCAGCACCCTTAATTGCACTTTTCGGCGGGGATGGCGCAAGCTTGCACGCAGGCGTGCATGCGCTGCATTTGTATTTCTTTGGCTTCGTCTTTATGGCGCTGCACGCCTGCGGGCAAAGTACTTTTGTCGGGCTCAACCTGCCGAAGCCTGCGATCTTCTTTTCGCTGCTGCGCAAGGTTTTTATTGTAGTGCCGTTGACTTTGACCTTGCCCTATGCTGCAGGCCTAGGCAGCGACGGCGTATTTATTGCTGAGCCCATTTCCAATGTGGCAAGCGGTCTATTGTGCTATGGCTGCATGCTCTTTACGCTGCGCCATTTAAGCGCCCCAAACAGCCGCATACCTTAACCGCGCAAAGCTGCAGTGCTACCCGCAGGCACTGCCTTAACTTAAGTCAAGCGCGGACGGCGCTTTACTTAGCCATTAGCTGTAGCGTGCTGCCATAGCCCAGAAATGCCCGCTTTATTTAGCGGACAGAGTGGCACTTGCAGCTGCCGCCGCAAGCGCATTAATCAGCAAGCAGTCGCGCCGCATCAAAGGAATTGATATTGCTCTGTACGCCAAAAGAACCTGCGAGCATACCGGCAATGTCAAAAGATAAACGCTCGGCATCGGTGCGACTGACCTGCTTACGCTCAGTGCTGACGTTGTCTGTAAGTGTGCCGGATAACTCTACTACCGTTGAAGCTCCGCCGGCATTCCCTGCCGCAGCACTCGCGCTGGGCGCTGGCGCCGTCGGCTTAGCACTAGGCGTCAGGGCACTTAATTTGCTGCTATCGGCAGCAGCGGCGACATTTACGCTTATCATGATATCTCTCCTTAATTTTTAGTTTTATCCTATCTTGCGCTCCTGATACGGCAGAACTTGCCGCCAAACTTAGCGCTACCCTAAAACCTGCAAGCTTTATGCCAATATATGGCAGCGTAGTTTAAACTGCGCTACAGGCTAAGCTTAAGCCACCGCGTAGCTTGCGCCATCCCAAACAGTGGCCACTTACAAGCTTAAATGTAGTCAAATAAATTACTCTGATGCACCACGCTGTAGACCTGCTGTGCCACCTGCAGCGCCAGCTGCTCCTGCATTAAATTTGACACCGCTTCATAGGCATCAATTTCCGTCACATTGGCCTGCGCAGTCTGCTTAACTAAGCCTAAAGCTTCATCTGAGGCGATAATGGTGTCGATATTGGCCGCACGCGCACCAATCTGCCCGCGGTACATGTCATAGTTATCCATCGCGTTCTGCACATTGATCTGCGCCTGAGCCATCTGTTCGGCCCGCTCCTCATTGGAGATAGTCTCATCGCGCAGTACCGCAATGGCGTCATTGATGACATTTAAGATATTGCCTTTTTCCGGGTGCTCTAACTCAGAGTCATAATTGCCGGCAACCGGCGGATTGCCGCATTCCACTACCATGCCTTTAAATTCAAGCTTGCCGGTATCGGTAAGCTCGCCGGTACCTAGCACCTTACGCGGCTCACCGACAGCTGCCGCCGGACCATGGGCGGTAAAAGTGCCGTCGGCATTGACGGTGAAAGTAATGGTATTAATCCCGTTGGCCGGATCGTAACCCTGCGTCGGATCGTATAAGCTGTCGTACAGCTCCACGTAATCATCATAATTAGTGATCTGACAATCCGCAGCCGCGCCGCCAGGCGCCGTCACCGCAAATTCATGGGCCAGCTCAACGTTTTCAAAAATATTGAGCGCACTATCTGTAGTCTGCACCGTAACCGTCGGCGAAACCTGTACCTTACGGGTTGAGCCGTCAGCTTGACACACGTAATGGCCATCGGAGGTAATCGTCATCGCCGGCTGATCGGAGACGGCACCGGCAAAAATGTACTCGCCTTCAGCATTTTTGGTATTCATCAGATCAAAAATTTGATCGCGCGCCTGCTCTAAATCTTCGGCAATAGCATCTAGACTGTTTTTATCCATGGTGCCGTTAACCGCCTGCTGCAGCCGCACTTTGACGCTCGACAGTACATCCCACAATGAGCCTAAAGCGGTTTCACTCTGCGACAGCGCATCCGCGGCTAAGCCGGCATTAACCTGATACTGCTTATAGGCACTCGTATCCGCGGTATATTTGATCTTCTGGCTCATGCCGGACGGATCTTCACCGGCCTGCTGGAACTTAAGGCCGGTATTGTATTGTTTGGAGGCTTCATCAACGCGGCTATTGGCCTGCTGCATGTAGTACAGCTGCGTTTCAAACTGCATGGAAGTAGAAATGCGCATTTAAAGATCCTCCCTAGAAAGCCGCCAGCAGCGAATCAAATACGGTCTGCGACGCCGTAATAATCTTGGAGCAGGCGGTATAGCTCTGCTGAAAACGAATCAGATTGGCCGCCTCTTCATCTAAATTCACTCCGGCGGATGAACTGTACAGCTCCTGCGTCTGCTGCATCTTAGTCTGCGCTGCCGTCAAATCGGTCTGGGCAGAGAGCAGCGATGAGCCGAGGGATGCGGTCAAGTCAGCATAGCCTTCAGTAAATGAGACCTTGCTTGAGCCTGCAGATGCTACCGTATTGGCCGTCTGCAGCAGGCCAAATTGAATGCCGTTGGTATTGTCGGAAAAGCCGTCTAAATTGATTTCAAGGTTGAAAGTATCGCGTGGCTGTACCGTACCGGTAATTGAGATTTCGTAGCCAGGATAACCTTCATCTTTCTGAACCGTATTACCCGCAGCATCAAGCCAGGTCGTATGCTCAAAAATATTTTTACCCTGGCAGGAAGCCGGCGCAATACCGATTTTGTCGCCTGCGGCGTTTCTAATTTCATAATTGCCGTCATCATCAATCACTACCTGCACGGGAGCATCAGTATTAAATTGCGGCTGCTGCGTAGCCGGATCAATACTCACGCCCATATTGGCGCCGGTCTGGGTCATGCCCTCAAGGCTGATGACTGCATTACCGATATTACCGGTAGCGGTATTGGTACGCACCGCCGAGGCAAACGCAAAATCCTCGGGCTTAGTAGCAGCCATCTTAATGTTGTAAGCGGCATTGATGGTCGGCTGCACATAAAACTCAAGCTTGCCGTTACCCTGTCCTGCAGCCTGCATATTCTCATAGGTTGCGCTAAAGGACAGCGTAATGCCGTGGCTTTCTAAATTTAAAACTAAATTGCCGGTAGGCGGCTGATTGCCCGCCGCATCCGTTAAGGTATAGTCTTCACCTGCAGTAAGCTGTACCTCTGTGCCGTTTTCCACCATAAACACAGACATCTCGCCCTGACTATTGAAGACTACCTTATAGTCATTGGCCGTGACGTTTTCACCAAGCCCCTCAATGAAGTTGCAGTCCATGGTATAGCTGCCGTTATTGCTGACCGCAGTTACCGGCTGGGCAATGGTAATTAAATCGCTGCCGGCTTTATTTTCTAACGTAATGCCGGACTTATTCTGCACATTCAGCGCATCCGCAAAGGCTAGCGCCAGCTGACCTAAATCGCGCATAGTCTGACGGATTTCATCAGTACTTTTAACGAGGCCGCCTAACGAGCCCCCGACATAATCATGCGACAGGCCCTGCTGCACATCAGGCTTGGTGGAGTAGGCAATCTGCAGCTTGAGCTTAGTTTTATCGTAAACATCGCCCTGCGCGCTGACGATGCCGTAGGAGTCGGAATTGAGCAGCATCTGACCATTGGACAGATAAAGTTCGTACGAGCCGCGGGTATCGACGTTGACATTTACATCAACGTACTCTGAAAGCTGATTGACCAGCAAGTCACGCTTATCCTGCAGCTGCAGTGCCATGTCCGACTGCTCATCGGCCATAGAGATGATCTGCTTATTAATGTTATAGATGCCCTGTACTAAATCATTAATGACCAAGACCTGATCTTGGATTTTGGCATTAACGTCATGCAGCTCATTGGAGATATTGTAGTTAAGGGTCTGATAGCGATCGGTCATCACCTCAAGCTGCGATAACAGTTCGCGGCGGGTTGCAGTTGAGGTCGGATTGAGCACGGCTTCCTGCAGCGCATCAAAATAATCATTGAGGCTTGAGGATATTGACATGCTGTCATCTGACAGCATTTTATCGATGCTGTCCATGCCGGAAATATAAGATTCGTAGAAAGCCGAAGAAGCCTGATCGCGATAGAGCTCACGCTGTACGTATTTATCGTACATGCGGCGGGTATAGCTCTCGCCAATGCCCCAATCAATGACGCTGGTATAGTACTGAGTATCCTGCCGAACATAGCCTTCAGTATTAACGTTTGAAATATTATTCGACGTGGTGCCCAGCAATTGCTGATTGGCCAGGACGCCGTATTTTCCAGTCTTAAGCAGGTCCAACATAACGCTTACCCTTTCTCTCTCCGCTACCGCTTAGCGCGGCAGATCCTGCCGCCGCGACAGGACTTTTTCTTTTACTAGCTATTTGTATGCCATAAATGCAATTTTGCGGGCAATTTGCTTAAGCTTAGCGGCATACTGCGGATCAGTGGCATAGCCAGCCTTTTGAATTTCATCAAAATATTTCTCAGGATCGTAGGAGCTGGCGGCGGCTTTACGATAGCGTTCATTCTGCGTAATCAATGACGCGTAATCGCGCATACTCTCCTCCACCCCGCCATAGGCACGGAAAGCTGACACTTGACTGACGCGTTGTCCGGCATAAACCTCATCTGAAGCCAAGTGCTGCACCGGCCCCTGCCAGCTGCCTCCGGCCTTAATGCCAAAATAATTATTATTGGCCGGCACATGCTCGCCCCAGCCGGTCTCAAGGGCCGCCTGCGATAAAAAGACTAAAGGATTCAAGCCGCTTTCCTGCGCGACTTTAAGCGCATGCGGCATCAGCTTAGTGACAAAATCCTCCGGCGAGGCAAAAGAGCGCGGGGCACTGTCCGCAGCAGCGCTGCCATAACTGTCCTTAAAGGCCTGAATGGCCGCACGCAGATTGGATTGAGCCAAGGTAACTGCCGGATTTCTCGTCCGATGCGCCGCGCCTTTAAGCGTCACCTCGGTACCGCTGGGCATACTTCCTACACTGCCCTGCTCTAATTCTTTTAACAGCGCCTTACCAGCATCGCCCAGACTGCCGGCAAACTGCTTGGCAATTAAATAGGTAACCGAGTTCTTGTTAAGCCGCCCGCGCCCTGCCACCATCGAGCTGACCTGCTGCTGCGCGAGCATATCTTCAAAAAAGGAAGAATACTTGCTGCGCAGCGGACTGTCAGGGCTCCAGCTTTCATTTCCCGCACGCACTGCATCAAACCATTGCTGTACTAAGATGGCCTCAAACTGCTGCGCAGCGCTTTTTAACGCCTGTGCCTGCTGCGCCGGAGTGCCGTTGGCCTGCTGACGCAGGGCCGCTAAGTTATGCGTATCGCTGACCAAACCGCGCAGCGCTGCACCATCAAGCGCCGCCGGACTTAGGCTGTCACTTAGGGTCTGCATGCGTATCTCCTTGAACCAAAAATCCTGCCACTTGGGTCCTAGCGCTGAAGTAAGCGAACCCGCTGCGGCTATGCCTTGCATTGCAAAGGCTGTGCCAGTACCGTAATAGGACGCCCGCGGACATTGCTTTAGCGCACACTTAGCCGCTTTGCTCCGTGCCGGTGCTAGGCTGCCCAGCGTTTTTGGGTTCAGAGTGTCAAAATTTTGGCTGTGGATTTGCTACAATGCCTGCGGTAAAAGCGTAAAAGAATTGTGCAAGGACGTCGCGATGCAGTTTTCCGGAACTATCCTGATCCTCGAAGATGACCCGCATTCACGCGAACATTTAGAGACGATTTTCTCGTTCTTGGGGCTTACCTGTCAGGTAGGTGAAGTTAGTGACTGCCTATCGTATCTTGACAGCAGTCCGCAGCTTGATATCTGCCTTGTCGGAGCCTTAGGGAGTAGCGCAGAAATTGCGGTGACGGATTTAATGGCCAAATACCCCGCCTGCGCCTTTATTACTACGGCGGCGGTAAAACTTAACGGAAAGCTGCCCAGCAACTGTATCGGCACGCTGCCGCCCAACCTGAATTACGATGACATCATCACCCTGCTGCACTACTGTCAATCCTTTAAGAGCATGCAGAAATTTACCCGCCGGGCCAATGACAAAAGCACGCAGCTGTTAAAGCTCTTAGTGGGCAAGGGAGAGGCCATCACCCAAGTGCGCCGCTTAATTGAACAGGTAGCCGGCACCGATGCTAATGTGCTTATTTTAGGGGAGTCCGGCACCGGCAAAGAAGTAGTGGCGCGTGCCATTCATGAATTATCCAAGCGCAGCAAAAAAGCTTTTGTGCCGGTCAATTGCGGAGCTATTCCCGGGGAGCTGCTGGAGTCGGAACTTTTCGGCCATGAAAAAGGCGCATTTACCGGTGCCTTTGCCGCACGTGAAGGCCGCTTTGAACTAGCCCAGGGCGGCACCTTATTTTTAGATGAAATCGGCGACATGCCGCTTGCCATGCAGGTCAAATTACTGCGCGTGCTGCAGGAGCGGCAATTTGAGCGGGTGGGCTCGAATAAGGTAATTAAAGCGGATGTGCGCATCATTGCCGCAACCCATCAGAACTTAGAGCAGATGGTAGCCGCCAAAACCTTCCGCGAGGATTTGTACTATCGCCTCAATGTCTTCCCGATTGAAACCCCTCCGCTGCGCTCGCGTACCGATGATATTCCGCTGCTTATTCAAGAGCTGGTCAATCGGCACAGCGGTGAACAGCATGCGTCGATTCGCTTTACCCAGCGGGCAATGCTGACCTTAATGCAGAATGAATGGCACGGTAATGTGCGCGAGCTATCTAATTTAATTGAGCGCCTGCTGATCCTCCACCCCAATGAAGTGATCGATGTGCCTGAACTGCCGCCTAAATACCGCGGCGAAGATAAAGCCCCATCTGAGCTGGATGAACGCACTGCGCTACTTGATGCCTTTAGTGTGGAAGACGCCGCTAGCGACAGCCCTGCTGCGGACTTTGATGACAGTGCGCCGATTGTGCTGCCTGATCTTCCGGTAATTGAAGGCGAGGAAGATCTAGCCCGCGCCTTTACCCCGGATTTAGCCACGGGCGGCGTTAACTTAAAAGATTTAGTGTCAAACGTTGAGATAACTATGATTAAGCAGGCGCTCGCGCAATGCGACGGAGTGGTAGCTAAGGCCTGTGAGATCCTAGGGCTGCGGCGCACCACTTTAGTGGAGAAGATGAAGAAATACGGCATCAGCGCGCAGGATAAGGAGATGTAATTATGGGCAGCATTCAGCCGCAGTTATGGGAGTGCATGCAGACAGAGCTTGCCGACAAAACCATCCTCATCACCGGAGGTACCGGCTCCTTCGGCAAATGCTTCGTCAAGACGGTACTGACGCGCTTTAATCCGCGCAAAATCATCGTCTACTCACGCGATGAGCTCAAACAATTTGAAATGCAGCAGCAGTTCAGCGCCTATCAACATAAGCTGCGCTTCTTTATCGGCGATGTGCGCGATAAAGATCGGCTGTATCTTGCGCTGCGCGATGTCGATATTGTGGTGCATGCGGCTGCCTTAAAGCAGGTACCGGCGGCTGAATACAATCCGCTTGAATGCATTAAAACCAATATCATCGGCGCCGAGAATGTGATTGAAAACTGTCTGCTGCGCAGCGTCAGCAAAGTCATTGCACTGTCCACGGATAAAGCTGCCAACCCGATTAATCTTTACGGTGCCACTAAGCTGTGCTCCGATAAGCTCTTTGTTGCCGGTAATAATCTGTCCGGCGATAAGCCAGTGCGTTTTTCGGTAGTACGCTACGGCAATGTAGCCGGCTCACGCGGCAGCGTCGTGCCTTTTTTCAAGCGCTTGATTGCCGAAGGCGCGACTGAGCTGCCGATCACAGATGCTGAGATGACGCGCTTTTGGATCACCTTAGATGAAGGCGTACTCTTTGTGCTCGCCTCCTTGACCCGCATGCACGGCGGTGAGACCTTTGTGCCGAAAATTCCGTCAATCCGCATTACTGATTTGGCCTCCGCATTAGCCCCACAGCTGCCCCAAAAAGTCATCGGCATCCGCCCGGGGGAAAAGATTCATGAAATCATGTGCCCGCGCGATGACAGCTTGCACACGGTAGAATTTGACGATTTCTTTATTATTAAGCCCACTATCAGTTTTAACCTGCGCCATTACGACTACACCAAAACACGTCTTGGAGAAGTCGGGCATTTGGTAAAGCCGGGATTTGAATATAACTCCAAGACCAATCCGCACTTTTTAACCATAGACGAGCTGCGGGTACTGCATGAAGATAAGCCCGGAGCGCGCGCATGATCCCGTATGCTCATCAGCAAGTGCTGCCGGAGGATATTGACGCGGTTATTGATGTGCTGCGCTCGGAATTCCTCACCACCGGGTCGCAGGTTACAGCTTTTGAACAGGCGCTGTGTGCCTATACCGGCGCCGCCCATGCGGTTGCGGTAAGCTCGTGCACCGCTGCGCTACACCTGAGCATGTTAGCCCTAGGCATCGGCCCTACCGATACGGTATACGTCAGCGCTATCAGCTTTGCCGCCTCTGCCAACTGCGCGCGTTACGTTGGCGCACGGGTTAAATTCATTGATGTCGATGCTTATGGGCTTATGGATATGGCAGCGCTTTCCCGCGAGCTTGCGCACGATGCCGCGCAAGGTACCTTACCCAAGGCGGTGGTGGCGGTAGATTTATCCGGACGTCCTTGCGATCTGCAGATCCTAAGTGAGCTTAAAGCTCGCTATCACTTTCATATCGTGGAAGATGCCGCCCATGCCTTGGGTGCACAGTATCAAGGGCATCTCATCGGCGACGGCAGCTTAGCTGACCTCACGGTACTCAGTTTTCACCCAGTAAAAATCATCACTACCGCCGAAGGGGGTGCCATCCTAACCAATGATCCTGAGCTTGCCGCAAAGCTCGCAGTGCTACGCAGCCACGGCATCGTACATGCTAAGGCGCAGCTTGAGGACAAGACGCGCCCGGATTATTACTATGAAATGCAGGCATTGGGCTTTAATTACCGTCTATCCGATCTGCACTGTGCCTTGGGCCTTTCACAGCTCAATCATATTGAAGACTTTTTATCCCGCCGCCGAGAGTTGGCACAGCGCTGGAGTGAGGTACTGCTGCCGCTTGCCGACGATGGCCTGTTGACCTTACCCCCTGCTGATACTGACGCGATAAAGTCCTCATGGCATCTGTACCAAATTCGCGTGAAACAGGGACGGCGCGATGGACTGTATACGTGGCTTCGAGCTCATCGCATTGGAGTACAGGTACACTATTTGCCTATTTACGCACAACCCTATTATCGTAAGCTTTACGGCATGCAATCCCTGCCAGGTGCCGACAGCTTCAGCGCCGAAACACTAAGTCTGCCGTTGTACCCGGGACTTGATGATGTGAGTTTTTCGCTGTGCGCGGCCCAGGTCTTAGCCGGCTTTGATGCGCTGACTCAAAGCGCGCAGAAAAATGAGGCATAAAGCGAGCTCGGTTTTCGGCTGCTTACGGATAAAGAGCATAAAAGCCGCATAGAGCATGAGCTTGTGGAGTTTAGCATAAGGAGTTAAGTCGATGGCTGAAAGTGCAATTTCTCCCTCGGTGCTGGCCGTCATTCCCGCCCGCGGCGGCTCAGTGCGCATTCCGCACAAAAATATTGTGGACTTTAACGGCAAGCCTTTAATCGCCTGGTCCATTGAGACCGCCAAACTGTCAGGAATTTTCAGCAAAATCATCGTATCGACTGACGATGCGGCCATTGCCGCAGTGGCACAGGAATATGGAGCAGAAGTCCCCTTCATGCGAGATGCGGCCTTATCCGATCACTATACCGGTACTTTTGCCGTTACCAAGGATGCAGTGAATAAGCTTGCCGCAGCGGGGGAACACTACTCTACGGTTTGTTGTCTGTATGCTACGGCACCGCTGCTCACCCCAACCTATCTGCAGCAGGCCTTGGCCCGCTTTCAGGAAGCCAAGGCAGATTTTCTCTATGCCTGCTGTGAGTTTCCCTTTCCCATTCAGCGCGCGCAGTATCTAGACGCCGACGGCACGCCACATCCCTTTATGCCAGACTGCATGCCGCTGCGCTCACAGGATCTGCGTCCGGCCTATCAAGATGCCGGGCAGTTTTACTTCTACTCGCCGCGCATGTTTCAATCCAATGACACGAACATCGTCAGCCGCGCTTTTATTCTGCCGCGCCATCGCGTAATAGATATCGATACCCCTGAGGATTTAAATTTAGCCCGCGCTTTAGCCGCTGCGGTCGCGGAGCTGAAACTTGACTAAGCCCCACCTATCCCTTGCGGTCATCTTAAAGGCAGGCCCCCTCATCGGCACCGGCCATTTAATGCGTGTGCGCAGGCTGCTGCCTTATCTTAAGGTCAGCACTTGTGAACTGTATGCCGATGAAATATCTGCAGACCTCAGCGCTTTGACGGCAGATTTTGCGGCGGTGCACGTGCTGCCGCTAAATAAACTTGCAGACGCAGTACTAGCCAGCGGCGCAGATGCTGTACTGATTGATCACTACTGCATCGATTCAGCCATTGAAAGACCGCTGCATGCTAAGCTGCCGGTATTTGTGATTGATGATTTGGCCGATCGACCCCACGACTGCACCCTGCTTTTTGATCAGGGCATTGACCGGGAAGCACGTGCCTATACGCCTTTAGTCAATGCCACAGCACGGGTGTATACCGGCACTGCCTATGCGATGTTAAATCCCGCCTTAATCCACATCCCGCCGCGCAGCTTCAGTACACTGCAGCTTGGCCAGCGTACCCCCAAGGTATTAGTGTGCTTTGGCGGCAGTGATCCGGTACACGGCTGTCGCAAAACTTTGCAGGCAATCCAAGAGGGTAGGCTGTGGCAGCACTGGTACTTTACCATTATTGCCGGAGCGGGAAACAGTGACTATGCCACGCTAAAAGCGCTGTGCTTGGACCTTAGTGCTGAAACTGACCGCATTACCCTGCTACACCACTGCAGCGACATGCCGACGGCCTATGCGCAACATGATTTAGCGGTTGGAGCATATGGGGTAATGTTCGGCGAAAGACTGAGTGCCGGACTTCCGGCGGTGTGTGTCACCATTGCTGACAATCAAGTTGGCGCCGATGCAGTGCTCCAGCGCCATCAGCTCGGGGTTGATCTCAAGCTGGATAGGCTTGCCTCCCCGCAGGCACTGCAGGCGGCGCTGACGCAGCTATTAAAAATAGCCCCGCAATGCGCGGCGCATGGCCGCGCTTTGTACGACGGCCAAGGCTTACAGCGCATGGCCGCGCGCATTAATCACGAGCTAGAGCTGCTCGCTGCCGTCTAAGTAGACCGGCAGCTGCCAATTAATGGTAGTGCAGCCATGCGCATGCAGATAGGCATTGGCCTTAGAGAAATGCCGACAGCCAAAAAAGCCGCGGCTTGCGGATAAAGGACTGGGGTGCGCCGCTTCAAGCACTAAATGGCGCTGCCTATCTACCTTGGCGCATTTATTTTTCGCGGCATTGCCCCACAGCATGAAGACTAAATGCTCACAGTGCTCATTAATTGCCGCAATCACCGCATCGGTAAACAGCTCCCAGCCGATGCCGCGCATTGACATCGGTTGTCCTGCCTGCACGGTCAAAATGGAGTTGAGCAGAAGTACTCCCTGCCGCGCCCACGGGATTAAACAGCCGTGATTGGGCACCGAAAAACCCGGCACATCCGATTGCAGCTCGCGATAGATATTCTGCAGTGAGGGCGGCACCGGCACGCCGACAGGAACAGAAAAAGACAGCCCCATCGCCTGCCCCGGCTGATGATACGGATCTTGCCCTACGATAACTATCTTAAGCTTATCGAGCGGAGTGTACTTAAAGGCATTGAAAATGTCGTGATCGCGCGGAAATACTTCAACGCCGCGCTGCCGCGCCTGTGCCACCGTCAGCAGCGCATGCTGAAAATAATCCTGCGCTTTGCACGGTCCAATAATGTCATGCCATGTCTGAACCATAATCTTCCTTGCAGCTTTCTGTAAATTCTTTTAATCTAACTTATTAATCTGCCAATAAATAAATACGTATAAGTCAACTTGACCTATGATTATAGCCGCACTGTCGCCTGCGGACAATGCAGACCTGTCGCAAATTACGCCTGACAACTTACCCTCGCCGTGCCCAGCACAAAACTAAGGATTTACCCGCATAGAGGGCATAACTCAAGAATGCAAAAAGAAGATCTCGGGGGTTAATTTGCGTGAAACTTAAGCACAAAGCAAAATGGCAGCCAAAGACTGCCGACAGGAAGACAGCTTACGGCCAACTTACCGGACAAATTTAGCGGAAGGACATGAAACAATACAAAAGGCACTAACCAAAAAAGTAAAAAGGGAGGTTGCCCCCCCCCCCCTTTTCTGCTGCATGGGATGAAGCTGCGAGCACTGGATGCCGCAGCTCCTGCTATACATGATTTCTGCTTGCTTACTTCTTCGGACGTTGACGCAGATGCACCGCAAAGCCACCCACCTCACCTTCAAGATAGGCTGCAACGATATTGCCCTTAGCGTCACGGAAGATATTCTGCGCATCAAGCTTAATGCCTTTGCGCTCCATTAAGGCCAGCGCACGGCGCAGATCGCGCGTATCCACGCAGATATGACCATTAGCACCGACAAACGGCACCTTCATGACCTCAGCTAAATCACCGACGAAGTAAGCCGAGCCGGCATCGCGGCTGTCAGCATCAAACATCGCGGCTAGAGCATTGCTGACGTTAGCGGCATTGTCGGCAGTGCCGGCATTGATGCCCACATGACCAACCGTGAAGTCGAACACTAAGTTCATAATGCGACGGCACTCCGCGACCACGCCGTCCCAATCCTTGGCCTTGACCAGCTTAGACGGCGGGACAAAGCTTCCGCCTACGGCTGCCACATTGGGCAGGTCTAAGTATTCCTGCAGATTGTTCAGCCCCACACCGCCGGTCGGGACGAACTTCATCATCGCAAACGGGCCGGCTAAAGCCTTTAAGGTATTGATGCCGCCATAGACTTCTGCCGGGAAGAACTTCACCACGCGCAAACCGAAATCTAAAGCTTCCTCAATATCAGACGGCACTACCGTACCCGGGCACACCGGCACATTGTTCTTAACGCACCAATCTACCACCTTACGGTTGAAGCCCGGGGTGATGATGAACTTGCCGCCGTTATCCACGGTTTCCTTGGCGTGATCCACATCGTGCACTGTACCGGCACCTACCATGATCTCCGGCACTTCCTTGGCCATGCGCTTAATGCTTTCGCCGCCGGCGGCGGTACGGAAAGTCACCTCCGCGATCGGAATACCGCCTTTAACTAAGGCGCGGGCTAAAGGCACAGCGTCATCAGCACTGTCTAAAGTTACCAGCGGCACAATGCCGTATTCGCTGATTTTGTCAAAAATATTTTCGCTCATTGCTTATTTCCTTTAATTTACACTGCCAAGGCGCCATGCCGGCAGCTGCGGGTGGCTGTCCTATGCCTTAGGCTTCCATTATAACTGCACCCGCTGATGAGTGCGCATGAAATCAGCAAGCTGCTGCGGGGTAGGCAGACCTTCATTGTCACCGGCAAAGGTGCACTGAATGGCGCCAATAGCACAACCGCGCTCCACCGCCCGCTCAAGCGGCAGATCTTCCATTAAGGCAGTGATCACACCACAGGCAAAGCCGTCGCCGGCGCCGACCGTATCCACCACCTTATCAATGATAAAGCCAGGGGTCATAAACTCCTTGCCATCGGCAGTAGAGCACAGAGCCCCCTTGGGACCTACCTTAGTGATTACGGTCTTAGCACCTAAGCCTAGATAGAACTTGTTAATTTCCTTAGCATCGGTGGTGCCGCATAAAGTCTGGCCTTCACCATTGCCCGGCATCACTAAGTCAGCCTGCGAGGCATAGCGATTTAAGGTCTCAGCCATGACCTGAGCCGACGGCCACAGCTGCGGACGCAGATTAGGGTCAAAGGAAATGAAAAGTCCGGCGGCTTTGGCCTTATCGAACATCAGCTGCTCAGCCGCGCGCGTTCCTTCATTTAAAGCCGGAAGAATGCCAGTTAAATGGATGTGAGTGAACTTAGTAAAGTCAATCTTCTCAACATCTTCTACCGATAAGGTCGAAGCAGCCGAGCCTTTACGGAAATAGAAAATTTCCGGATCGCCCTTAGTGACCTTGCTCTTTAACATAAATCCGGTAGTTCTTTCCTTGCTGTAAAGCACTAAGGAATTGTCAATGCCGTTGTTCTGCAGAGTACGGGAAATCAGCTTGCCAAATGGATCATCACCCAGCTTAGTTAAATAGGCAACCTGATGCTGCAGACGGGCAACGCCGGTAGCGACATTAAATTCTGCGCCGGCAACTGCTAAGGAATATCCCTGAACGCTGTCCAGCGATCCTTCAGTTTGTGCAATCAGCAAACCCATCGGCTCGCCCGCCAACAGCAATTTTTTATCCATGAGAAAGCTCCTTGAATACTTTTTAAAATCAAATATAAGTCGTAGGTGACTTTAACTTATACGGTAGTTAACACCTTATTGTAGTCCACGGCGCAAACGTATGCGATGCACCCGCTGAGGTTTTTTAGGAATTTGCGAATAGAGTCTAATTTTTTACCCAAGTCATCAGATCTCTGCCCCAAACTGCAGCAGCGTAGTACCTAAAGCGCACTGTGGCGACGGCGCAGCTCACAGAATCGCCCAGAGATACACTTAACAAAACCGCTTTTCCATGTACAATGACAGCAGTATATTTTTTAAGGAGAAATGCATCCATGCAGTCATCAAATCCTGCTCTTGGCGTATTAAGCCGCAGTGCTGGGCAAATCAATTTCGGCGGCGAGGACGCAGCTGCCACCTTAAGCGGCACCACCACTAAATCCATTGTCCTAGTGGCGATTACTTTAGTCTCCGGCTACTTTGCGATGGGCTATACCGCAGATACTATTTTAAGCGGCCAAGGCGTGCCGACGCTGGCCATGTACGGCTCCATCATCGCCGCATTAGTGGTTGCCATGATCACCATTTTCAACCCCAAAGCTTCGCCTATCACGGCGCCGTTGTATGCCCTCTTTGAAGGTATTGGCCTCGGCTGCCTGTCGATGGTATTTGAATTCAAATACCCGGGCATCGTATCCACCGCGGTACTTTCCACCTTTGCCGTTGTGTTTGCCATGTTGCTGTTATGGAAGACCAAGCTCATCGTCCCGACGGCCCGTTTCCGCGCGGTAATTACTGGCGCCATCGGCGGCATCTGCCTGCTGTATATTGCCAATATGATTTTCAGCCTATTCGGCGCCCATTTACTGCCGCAGACCGGCCCGCTAGCTATCGGCGTATCACTCATTGTCTGTACCGTAGCAGCCTTAAGCTTAATCTTAGATTTTGATGGGATTGAACAGGCTGTCGATGCAGGTTTACCCAAGTATTTTGAGTATTACAATGCCTTCTCGCTGCTGGTCACCATCTGCTGGCTGTATGTTGAAATCTTAAGATTATTATCAAACCGCGAATAAACGCGCCGTGACAAAGATGGGCATTTGCCGCAAAGCAGATGCCTTTCTTTTTTACCCCGGCCGCTCACCGCTTCACGATTAAAGCGTACGGGGCGTAAAAGAAAGGTTCAGCCGTAAAATCATAAGCTGAGTCCTGAGACACGATATTAGCAACAATTTTAAAACAAGCATTAGCGAAGAGACCTACCCATGCGCGATCTGACCCAATGCCGCGCTGACATCGATAAGGTGGACAGCGCCATCTTAGCCTTGCTAAAAGAAAGACTCAGCATCGCTGCTGATATTGCCGCCAATAAACTTACTAGCGGCAAACCGATTGTCGATGCCGCCCGTGAGCGCAGCAAATTAAGCCGCTTATGCGCTGAAGCCGAGGCAATGGGGCTACCGCCGTCGATGGTGAGCTCGGTATTTCGTTGCATTATGGATGATACCGTCTCCTTTGAAGAAAGCCATCTGCTGCAAATCTGCAACGGCCACAACCTGCCGCGCAAAACTTCAATTGCATATTTAGGACAAACCATCGGCACCTATTCGCATTTGGCCGCACTACGCTTTGTCAAAGCTTTTGATGCCAACCCGACCTGTCGCGGCTGCAGTTCCTTTGATGAAGTAATTGCAGCAGTGGAGGACGGGAGCTGTGAATATGGAGTCCTGCCAATTGAAAATTCATCCTCTGGCGGGATTAATGAAGTACTCGACCTGCTGCAGCTGACTCGCTGTTCAATTGTCGGGGAAATCTTCTACAAGATTAAACACTCGGTGCTGGTCATCCCAGAGTGCAAAAGAGCACACATTAAGCGCCTATATTCGCATCCGCAGCCCATTACCCAATGCTCGCACTGGCTTAAAGAACATCTGCCCAATGTGGAAATCATATACACTAATTCCACCTCTGAAGCGATGAATATTGTGGCAGAGCAGCAAGATCCGCACGCGGCTGCCATTGCCTGTGAGGACAGCGCCCCGCTCTACGGCTTGCACCCGCTGTACACGGATCTGGCCAATAACAAACGCAATTACACCCGCTTTATTGCACTCTCCCTCAGTCCGATTAAGGTGCCGCAGAATCTGCCCGCTAAAACTTCGCTGCTCTTTTCCACTAAGAAATATGTGCCGGGGTCGCTGATTGCCGTATTAAATGAGTTCAGCCGCCGCAAGCTCAATTTAACTAAGCTCAACAGCCGTCCGCGTGAGCTTACTCAGAGCGAAACGTGGGAGGAGATCTTTTTTGCCGATGTGCAGGCCAATTTAGATACTGCCGTCATGCAGGAAATCATCGAAAACTTAAAAGGCCTGACCGGCACTTTGAAAATTTTAGGTTGTTACCCAAGTAAAGAAACAAACCAAAAATGAACAAGGATGATGACTAATAAGTCAAATTTTAAGGATTTCATAAAATTAATAATTTGAAATATAATCAAATTGATTTTATGTTTCCTAAGAAAAAGACCTTATTGATCACCCTATAATTCACAATTGAGCATGGCACAGCTGTCGTCACTTAATCTTTTAAAATGGCGTTTAACTCATCATCAGTAAGCTTGAGCGCTTGCTTAATTGTGCTTACATCTACTTTTGCTTTAAGCAAATTTTTAGCATTCTCAAACTTTTCCATCAGTCTGCCACTCTTTTCGC